>CAYWCN010000082.1:0-13749 GCA_964456775.1 uncultured Anaerolinea sp. | reverse complement strand
CGGCGTCTGTTGTTTCTGACAAGTGGCAGATCCTCTACTCGCTCAACCCGATGGCAGGCGTGGTGAACGGATTCCGCTGGGCGCTCCTCGGCACAGGCAACGGACCCGACATCACGCTCTGGGTCTCCGCAACCATTTCGATCCTGATCTTCGTCTCAGGCTTGTTCTACTTCCGAAGCATGGAAAAAACTTTCGCGGATACGATCTAATGTGGTCTCGATACGCCCTTCGCAACGAACGCTCAGGGCTACTCGACCACCAGTCTCCAATCTCTAGTCTCCAATCTCCACTTACTAATTACCACTTACTCAATGACCACCGCTATCTCAGTTACCAACCTCGGCAAGCAATATAAGATCGGCGCAGCGGAAACGAAATTCCGCTATAACATGCTGCGCGATGTGCTGATGGATACCGTCTACGCGCCTGTGCGTTTGGCGAAAGCCCTCGTCGGCAGATCGGATCGGCGCGTCAACCAAAACTTCGTCTGGGCGTTGAAGGATGTGTCGTTCGACCTTGACGAGGGGAAAGTTCTCGGCATCGTCGGGCGCAACGGCGCGGGCAAAAGCACGTTGTTGAAGATTCTCTCGCGCGTCACCGAACCCACCGAAGGGACTGTCAGCGTGCGCGGGCGAGTCGGCTCGCTCCTCGAAGTGGGAACGGGTTTTCATCCCGAATTGACGGGGCGCGAAAACATTTACATGAACGGCGCGATCCTCGGCATGAAGCGCAACGAGATTGACAAGAACTTTGACGCCATCGTGGACTTTTCCGAAGTAAATCAATTCATTGACACGCCCGTCAAACGTTATTCATCGGGCATGTATTTGCGTCTGGCGTTCGCGGTCGCCGCGCATTTGGAACCAGATATTCTCGTCGTGGACGAAGTGCTTGCCGTCGGCGACGCGGAGTTTCAACGCAAGTGCATCGGCAAGATGAACGATGTGGCGCAACAGGGACGCACGGTGTTGTTTGTGAGTCATAACATGTCCGCGATTTTGCGATTGACTCAAGAAGCCATCGTCTTGAAAAAAGGACAACTCATCAAACGCGCGCCGACTCCCGAAGCGGTTGATTTTTATCTCGCGTCGGGGCAGGCGGAATCAGGCGAGCGCGTCTGGGAGGCTGACGAGATCCCAGCGACGAGCGCGCCGTTTAAACCGATCACGCTCAAAGTCCGCGAAAGAAGCGGGAAGGTCGTGGACACCGTCCGATCCACGGAGCCAGTCGTCATCGAGTTTGAATATCAACTCGACGCGCCCGTCACGGGTTTGCGTGTGGGCATGTATCTCAACACTATGCGCGGCGAATATGTGTTCACCGCGTTCGACACCGACGACGCGAAACAATACGAACAATTCGGCGCGCGCGCGGCGGGACGATACGTGAGCCGTTGCGAAATCCCCGCCGATTTTTTCAACGAAGGTCGTTATTATCTCGGCGTCAACGCGAGTTCGTTCGGCGTGAAAAGATATTTCATGGACGAAAACGCCATCTCGTTCAACGTGGATATTTCAGGCGCGCCTGGCACGCAATGGCCCGAACTGCGGCAAGGACCGATTCGTCCGCGTTTGGATTGGAAGATCGAAAAGATTGATTAAGAAAAATTAACCGCTAAGAGCGCAAAGAACGCGAAGATTTTTTTAATAGGTTTTCTTAGCGACCTTCGCGCGCTTCGCGGTTCAAAAAATCATGCTCAACAAAACATCCCTCCGAAATTTTCTAGGCGAACTGCCTCTTGCCGCCGAACTGGATTACACGCTTCGGCACGCATGGCGGAATCGCGCCCGCAAAGACCACTACAACCTTGCGCGCTTAAAAAAATCTCTCCCTCACGCCGTTGAGCAAGTCAAACCATTCATTCAACACCCAATACGAAGTACGCAGTACGAAGTAAAAAATATCCTCTTCTTCGCCACCCTCCACTACTGGATCGAACAAGCCGCATACATCTCCCTCGCCCTCGCGGGGCTGGGACACAAAGTCACGTTGATGACTCTCCCATACTCCGAGTGGCACAAAGAGATGGATAAGTTGACTCAAAAACAACGCGGACTCCACACCCGCGACGCCCTCTTTCCTCTTTCCTCTTTCGTTCCTCACGTTTCTTTACTTGACCTCAAACCTGCCTCAGCCCTCCCAGCCTCCCTCCACGCTGACATCGAAGAAATCTCCCTCTGGGACGCGCAATACACCCTCATGCGCGAAGAAGTGGATATGTCAGACGCGAAAGACAAAGCGTTGTACGATCTACGCGTCAAACGCAACACCTTTACCGCCCTCGCCGCGCTCGAATGGATGCAAGTCAACACGCCCGATGTGGTTTTAGTTCCGAACGGACTCATCCTCGAAATGGGAATCGTCTTTCGCGTGGCGAAATATTTGAACATCCCTGCAGTCACGTTTGAATTCAACGACCAGCGCGAACAGATCTGGCTGGCGCAGAACACGTCCATTATGCGGCAGGACACGGACTATCTCGTCGAAGCGCGCTGCAAACTTCCGATGACAGATGAAATGTACGAACGCCTCGCCGACCTGGAGAACGCCCGTCGCGGCGCGCGCGTGTGGGGAAAATCAAAACGACTGTGGCAGTACGTCTCATCACAAGGCGCCGAAGAGACGCGTAAAGCCCTGGGTTTGGATGATCGTCCAGTCGTCCTGCTTGCCGCGAACGTGCTGGGCGACAGCCTCACGCTGGGACGAAACATCTTCGCCGAATCCATGAGCGAGTGGATCACCAAGACCGTCCAATATTTTGCGGAACGGACGGATGTGCAACTCGTGGTGCGAGTCCACCCTGGCGAGAAAATTGTCCCGCAGGCGAAATCAATGGGAACAGTTGTGCGCGAAGCGTTGCCCGAATTGCCGAGTCACATCCACGTGATCGGCGCGTTGGATAACATCAACACGTATGACCTGATCGAGATCGCAAATCTGGGTTTGGCGTACACCACCACCGTCGGCGTCGAGACCGCGATGAACGGCATTCCCGTCATCTCCTGTGGACAAACGCATTATCGCGGGCGCGGCTTCACGCTTGACGTGAACACGTGGGATGAATATTTTTCCACGCTGGAAAAAACTTTGTCGAATGTATCTGCGCATCGTTTGACAGACGAACAAACCGCGAAGGCATGGAATTATGCCTATCGCTTCTTCTTTGAGTACCCGCGTCCGTTTCCGTGGCGGCTGATGAATTTTTGGGACGATCTTGAAGTGTGGTCGCTCGAAAAAGTGTTGAGCGAAGAAGGCATGAATCACTTTGGCGATACGTTCAGGTTCCTCGTTGGTGAACCGTTTACGTGGAAATAAATACATGGTGGTCTCGATACGCGGCGCGACGAACATGCGCCGCTACTCGACCACCGATGAAAAAATGAATATGACAAACGAAACCAAACAAAAAGTCCGCGAGTTTTACGACGAGATCGGCTGGCAGCAGGAAGACGACGGGAATTATCAGAACGCCCGTTACGAAGACCTGCGTCCTGTCTCGCGCGAATACATCCACAAGACGCGCCTGCGCGTGATGAACGGATTGATCCCCACAGGCAAACTCCTGCTTGATGCGGGCTCGGGTCCTGTGCAATACGATGAATACTTCGAGTATTCGCGCGGATATCAAAAGCGCGTGTGCCTGGATATTTCCATTCAAGCGTTACGCGAAGCGCGGACTCGCATCGGCGAGCATGGCTTGTTCGTCGTCGGCGACCTCGCCAATCTACCGTTCAAAACCGACGCGTTCGACGGCGCTGTATCCATGCACGCGATTCATCATCTTGCGCTCACCGAACATCCAAAAGCGTATGCTGAAATCCATCGTGTGCTCGCCAGCGGACGAACTGCGGCAATCGTCAACGGCTGGCATGATCCGTTACTCAGCCGCCTCGCCGAGCCGTTGATCGGTCTCATGCGCAAACTTTCGGGTCGTTCGGCGAAAAAGAAAAAAGAATGGCTCAACGAGGAAGACCCCGCAGGGACGTTCGTGCAAAAGATGACTCCCGCGTGGCTCAAGCGTGAGATCGGCTCGACGATAACCATTGAAATCAAACCATGGCGCAGTTTAAGCACGCGCATCTTGCGCTGGTTCGTCCGTCCGTTCGGCGGGCGCGTGTTTTTGCGGTTCGTGTTTTGGCTCGAAGGCGTGTTCCCGAAATTTTTCGCCGAGAACGGGCAGTATCCGTTGATCGTGATCAAAAAATAGAGACTGGAGACTAGAGACTTTGTCCAAGTTCACCGATCAGCAATATCTCAAGACCGATCAATACAAAGACTCGTCGAACCTCGACGCGCGCGTAGCGATCCATCAGCGCTTCAGCACAAATCCATACGGCTGGATGAATTGGGTCTTCGATCATCTGCTGAAATTGCCAGCAAACGCAAAGATATTGGAACTGGGAAGCGGACCTGGATATTTGTGGAAGGAAAACAGTCATCGCATCCCCTCCACCTGGGACATCACCCTCTCCGATCTTTCCGCAGGGATGCTTGATGCGGCGTGGCGGAATTTGGTCGTCACTGGACGCGCGTACAACTTCAAAGAGATAGACGCGCAGGCGATTCCATTTGGGGACGAAACATTTGACGCGGTCATCGCCAATCACATGCTGTATCATGTCCCTGACAGAGCGAAGGCGATTGCTGAGATCAAACGAGTCCTGAAAACGGACGGTCATTTGTTTGCAACGACTGTTGGCGAACAGCATATGCAGGAAATCTATGGCTGGTTGGAGGAGATCAGCAACGGGAATTATGTCAGCAAGGCGACAGTATCTTTTACTCTGGAGAATGGACTGGCACAATTGAAATCCGTTTTTCCGCAAGTGACCCTCTCTCGTTACGAAGATGGTTTGCGTGTCACTGAATTGGAACCGCTGGATGCTTATCTCCGTTCGATGACTGCTCTTTCTGACCTTCAGGAAGATAAACTGGAGCAAATTAAGCAAGCATTGCAGGATAAACTGGAGCAACAAGGCTCAATCTTCATCACAAAAGATTCTGGCATGTTTGAAGCAATAAAGTAGTTAATGTCGTTGCGAGGGCGAAGCCCGAAGCAATCTCCTCGAAACAATCTGTCATTTGATAACAGGAGATTGCTTCGTCGCAAAGAGCAAGAGCGCTCCTCGCAACGACATAATAGGAGAAATCATGGACTGGAAAAATCAAGTCATCCTCATCACAGGCGGGACGGGGTCTTTCGGCAAGAAGTTTACGCAAACGCTTCTCGCCGAGAAACAGCCGAAGAAGATCATCATCTTCAGCCGCGACGAGTTGAAACAACACGAAATGCAAGTGGGCGGATTCAACCATCCGTCACTGCGCTATTTCATCGGCGACATCCGCGACCGCGAACGACTCGTCCGTGCGATGCACGGCGTGGATATTGTTGTCCATGCGGCGGCGTTGAAGCAGGTCCCCGCGTGCGAATACAACCCGATGGAAGCCATCAAGACCAACATCATGGGCACGGCGAACGTGGTCGAAGCCGCGTTGGATGCGGGTGTGAAAAAAGTGATGACCATCAGCACGGACAAAGCCGTCAGCCCCGCGAATTTATACGGCGCGACCAAACTCGCCGCCGAGAAATTGACCGTTCAAAGCAACGCCTACGCCGCAGGGACAGCGACCCGCTACTCGTGCGTCCGATACGGGAATGTCGTCGGCTCGCGCGGCTCGGTTGTGCCGTTGTTCCTCAAGCAACGTGAGAATGGGACAGTCACCATCACGGATGAACGCATGACACGCTTCTGGCTGTCGCTGGAGCAGGGAGTCAAGTTCGTCATTGACTGCATCGAGCAAATGGAAGGCGGCGAAGTGTTCGTGCCGAAGATTCCCAGCACAAAAGTCGTTGACCTTGCCAAAGCCATCGTGCCGAATGCGAAGATCAACATCATCGGTATCCGCCCTGGCGAAAAATTGCATGAAATGCTTATTTCAGAAGACGAGGCGCGCAATACCGTCGAACGTGGTGATGTGTATATTGTCACGCCGCCTGAACCGCTTTGGAACAGAGATATGAAATATGAAGGCAAACCATTGCCCGAAGGATTCTATTATTCCAGCGACAACAACTCCGAATGGCTGGATATTGACGGCATCAAAAAATTCGTCGCGCCGTTTGAGGAGTTGTTCAAGCAAGGGAAATTAGAAGGATAATGTCATGCTGAGCCCTTCGGCTTCGCTCAGGATAAACTCCGCGAAGCATCTCTACCACGACATAAGAGACCCTTCGGTCGCTAGCGCTCCCTCACATCGTCCCGATGTCCTTCGGGAGGGTGACATGCCAGGAGAAACATGAAACTCTCTGCTATTGTCGTCCAGTTTCCAATAACGTTATCTATTCAGAATAATCTGGAGATGATTGATTCTGTTTTGGAACAGACAAAGGTTGGAGATTGGGTGTTATTCCCTGAAGGTTCGCTGTCTGGTTATTCTCCTGACATGTCATTCCTTCAGCACATCGACCACGATGAATTGATTGCTGGGTTGAAACATATTCAGCAAATAGCGGAACAAAAAATGATCAACGTTTGGGTCGGCGCTTGTATGAATGTGGATGGTAAATGGTTCAATACCGCACATGGCTTCACAGCCGATGGCAAAGCTCATACCTATCGAAAGATCAACCTGGCTAATCAGGAACGTGGTACTTTTTCAGTGGGTGATCAACTTCCGACCTTTGATGTGAACACGCCCGATGGGACAGTTAAGATCGGCATTCAGATCTGCCGGGAATTGCGTTTCCCCGAGCAATGGGGATGGCTTGCCCGTTGTGGCGCACAACTTATCCTACACCTCAATAATACGGTTGGTGGCGACACATTCCAGCCTGTTTGGAAGAGTCATTTAGTTAGTAGAGCGGCAGAGACACAACGATTTGTTTTAAGCGCTAATAATGCCGCACCAAAACAAGGCAGTCCCACAATAGTCATTGCCCCCGATGGGCAAATTGTGGGGGAAATTGTTTCGGCAGAATTGAAATTTCTGCGTGTTGAACTCGATCTATCGAAAGTTTCCAACTGGTATCTTGACCAAAGCCGAAGTGACGTGGTCGCTATACAATCAAACCCTTGAAACGTGGAACTTGAAACATGAGACTCCTCATCACTGGCGCCAGCGGACTGCTCGGAATCAACCTCGCACTTGAAGCCAAGCGCGTGCATGATGTCATTGGCGTGGACAGGGGCAAGTTGAACTCCGCTCCGTTTCGGGTGCTTCATGCGAATTTGCTCAGGTCGGGCAGTGTCAAATCCATCCTCGATTCGACAAGACCTGAATGGCTCATCAACTGCGCGGCGTTGGCGAATCTTGAAATGTGTGAAGAAGATCCAGAACAGGCGAGGCTACTGAATACAGAACTTCCGAGGGATTTAGCCGCGGCTTGCGCCGAACGAAATATTCCCTTCGTCCATCTTTCAACCGACTCGGTTTTTGACGGCACAAAAGAGGGAGTGTACACAGAGGAAGATGAACCAAACCCGCCAGGCGTTTACTCGCAGACAAAACTCGATGGTGAACGCGCCGTGCAACAAGTTAACCCGCAGGCAATTATTGCCAGAGTTAATTTTTTCGGTTGGTCATTGGGCGCAAAAAGAAGCCTCCCCGAATTCTTCATCAACAACTTGAGCGAGGGCAGGAACGTCAACGGGTTTACGGATGTCATCTTCTGCCCGATGTGGGTCAATCATCTGGCGCAGACGCTCATTGCCATGCTCGAAAAAGATCTGCACGGTTTGTATCACGTCGTCGGCGCGCAGGCGATGAACAAGTATCAGTTCGGGGTGGAGGTGGCGCGAAAGTTCGGGCTGAGAGAAAGTCTCATCGAGCCGCAATCAGTCGAAAGGTCGGGTTTGACCGCCAAACGTTCCCACAATTTATGGCTGTCTGTCCACAAGTTGTCCACAGATTTGGGGCGCGAAATCCCCTCGTTCTCCACTGGCTTGGACGGGTTCTATACACAGTTCCAACAGGGTTATCCACAGAAAATCAGGGGTTATCAACAGGCAACCACATGAAAAATCTGCTCAAACTCGAAGAACTCTTTTTGTTCGGACTCGCCCTTTTTCTTTTTTCTGGATTGGACTACGGGTGGGGATGGTACGCCCTGTGGTTCTTTGCGCCCGACCTGAGCATGATCGGCTATTTGGTAAACGCCCGCTTCGGCGCCTGGACGTATAACTTGGTCCACCACAAGGGGCTTTCGGTTGCCCTTTATGCCTTGGGCGCCCTAACCTCCACGCCGTGGATGATGTTCGCAGGGACGATCCTTCTCGGTCACTCCAGCCTCGACCGCGTCCTTGGCTACGGCTTGAAGCACGAAGACGCGTTTCAGAATACGCACTTGGGGAGGATTGGGAGGTAAATGTGGCTAAAACATTAATAAGAAAAAATATGACAAGCAGAAAAACTGTTTCTCTTTTTTTGACTATTCTGATTTTTCTTTTTGCTGGTTGTACGGCTACTCAATCAGATAATGGAGAAGTGCAGAGCGAGGAAAGTCTTATTTCTGAAAAATCTACTGAAGAACTTATTCAAATGTTGGAAAGTGCAAATGATGTGGATGGCCCAGCTTTTAATCTCTTCTATGATGTGATAGAAGAATTGGAGAAAAGAGGACAATCAGCATCTGAAGCCGCACCTGTTCTTGCTAAGGCAATGTCGTACAACCGTCGAGACTCTGTGGTTGCAGGGGAAGCATTAATACCAATGAGACAATCCGCAGCAAGTGCAATACCTATCCTGTTACGAAATTTAGACAACGAAAGAGAAGATGTTCGACGATATTCAATTTTCAATCTTGGTTTCATTGGAAAACCCGCAGAGTGTTCAATTCCAAAATTAGGAAGTCTTTTATGGGACAAAGACCCAGGAGTAAGGTCAGCATCTGCGATTGTAATTGAAGCGTTAACAGGTATTGATTTGGTAAGGGATGATGAAGAACTTGATCCTGAGTTGTATGGAAGTGTAAATTTGGATGATCCAGAAGGTTCTGTCACACGAAAAGCAAGAGAATGGTGGCAGGAAACTGGTAGTAATCTAGAATTGCCAACAGAGAATTGTGATTTAACCAACTAGATTGGAGAATAGCACGGACCTCAAAATTCAAGACCAATGGATCGGATCCAACCATCCCACCTATTTCATCGCCGATAATTACGAACAGTGAAACCGCTATACCAACGGGTTCTTGATTACCAACGCCTCTCGAATGACTAATCCATCCTGCATATCTTCGGAGTATAGGGTTTCGACATCAGCGGCAAGCGCGCAGGCAACGACCATGCTGTCCCAAAACGAAAGGGCATACTCCTGCCGCAATTGGGATGCGTCCAGAAGTATGCTCTCGTCCATTTCGATGATGGGATACTTTTCGTACAGCGCTTCGATGAGTTGTGAGATTTGTTCCTCGGTGAAGCCCGCCTTTTTGATGAGGTTTACGCAGAGTTCGTTGATGATTTGTCCACTTAAGATGGGTTCTGTTTGGGTGATGACTTCTTTGGCGCGAGATGACTTTTCCGCCTCGCCTGTGTCCAGCAAGGCGTACAGCCAGATATTCGTGTCTATAAAAGCGACAGGCTTATCTGGCATAAATCTGATCTCGCGTCAGAGGGCTGAACTTCTTCACTTTGACAGGATGGGCGAGCAATGTATCCAGATAGTTCTTGGACTTGCCCTTGGGAGTCTCAGCCTTCAAGGTGACGCGGACGTTATCACGGAGTTTCCCCTTATATTTTCTGGGAATCTCAATGACGCCGTTCTTGATCTTGGATTTGAACTGTACGGTTACCATAGTTGCCTCGGCTTGATTATACCGCCAGCCATAAATTCGATACAATCACATTAAACCCTTTTCGGAGGAACATATGGAAATCAAATTTGGAAATCGCACGATCGGATTGAACCATCCCACCTACTTCATCGCCGACATCGCGGCGAACCACGATGGGGATTTGGAACGGGCGAAACTGCTCATCCGCTTGGCGAAGGAGGCGGGAGCGGATGCCGCAAAATTCCAGAACTTCGACGCGCCGAAGATCGTCTCGGATTACGGCTTCTCGCACATGAACTCGCAGGTCAGCCACCAGGCGACGTGGAAGAAATCGGTGACCGAGGTTTATCGCGCCGCGTCCATTCCGTTCGAGTGGACGATGACTCTGATGGAGGAATGTCAGGAGGTGGGCATTGACTATTTCTCGTCGCCGTATGATTTCGCCGCGATTGATTTTCTCGACCAATATGTACCCGTCTACAAGGCTGGCTCTGGCGAGATTGATTGGATCGAAGCGCTGGAGCGCATGGCGAGCAAGGGCAAGCCGTTCTTTATCGCGACGGGCGCGTCCGCGATTGGCGAAGTGCAGAAGGCTGTCCATGCGATTCTCAAGATCAACAAGCAACTCGTGTTGATGCAATGCAACACCAACTACACCGCGTCCCCGAACAACTACGACCATTTACATTTGAACGTGTTGAAGACGTATGCGACGATGTTCCCTGATGTGATTCTGGGACTCTCCGACCACACGCACGCGGTCGCTCCCGTTCTCGGCGCGGTGACGCTTGGCGCGCGCGTCATCGAGCGTCACTTCACCGACAGCAACGACCGCGAAGGCCCCGACCACAAGTTTGCGATGGACCCCGCCAAATGGGCGCGGATGGTCGAAGAGACGCGTCTGCTCGAGCGTTCGCTTGGCTCTGCCGACAAGTTCATCGCCGAGAATGAGATTGATACCGCCGTTGTGCAACGTCGCTGTCTGCGGGCGGCGCGGGATATCAAGGCGGGCGAAGTCTTCACACGCGAGATGATTGATGTGCTGCGCCCCGCCACTGTCGGCGCGATCAAGCCTGACCAGATTCAGAATGTCATTGGGACGAAGGCGCTGCATGATTTCAAGTATGGGCAGGAATTGAGATGGACGGATCTTGGCGCGTAATACCATCCCGTCATTGCGAGACGCCGTAGGCGGCGAAGCAATCCCCAACACGGTGACGGAGATTGCTTCGTCGTCGCTCCGCTCCTCCTCGCAATGACGGAAATTTTGTTTATGAAAATTATTTATTTCAGTAAAAATTACACCCCTCACGATTATCGGTTTCTGTCTTCGTTGTCGCAGACGAAACATGAAGTCTGTTTTCTGCAACTCGAAGCGACGACTCGGCAAACGGAGGATCGTCCTGTCCCTGCGAATGTTCGGCAGATTCTGTGGGCGGGCGGGCGGAGCGAATTCCGCTGGCGGGAGGTGCCGCGTTTGACCTTCGACCTTCGACGTGTGATCAAAGAGATTCAACCCGATCTGATCCACGCGGGTCCGATTCAGAATTGCGCGTTTCTCGTGGCGTTGAGCGGATTCCGTCACCTGCTGGCGATGTCGTGGGGATATGATTTGGTGATGGATGCGGAGAGCAGTTGGTGGATGAGGCGTATTACGTACTACGTACTGCGTAGGTCGGCGTTCTTTACGAGCGATGCGAATGTTACGAGGGAGAAGGCTGTTTCTTTTGGAATGAATCCAGAAAGAACGGTTATTTTTCCATGGGGAACGGATATTGAGCATTTTGTTCCGCGCGGAGTGGAACCCTTCGACAATGCTCAGGGCAAGCGTGGAAAGCGGAAAGTGGTTGGCAAAAATCGTAAATCGTCAATCGTAAATCGTAAATCAATCACACTGTTTTGCAGTCGGACATGGGAATCAATTTACGGTGTGGATGTTTTGGCGAAGGCGTTTGTCAAAGTGGCGAGCGTGAACCCTGATGCGAATTTGATTCTGTTGGGAGGCGGGTCGCAGGGAGCGAGCATCCGCAAGATATTGATGAATGGCGGCGTGATGGATCGAGTCCATTTTGGGGGACAGGTGGGTCAACGCGATTTGCCGCGCTGGTATCACATGGCGGATGTTTATATTTCCCCGTCGCATGTGGATGGTTCGTCTGTGACGTTGATGGAGGCGATGGCGAGCGGGCTTCCGTGTTTGGTGTCGGATATTGCGGGGAATAGAGAATGGATTCAGGATGGAGTCAATGGGTGGCTGTTCCGTGATGGGGATGTGGATGATCTGGCGGAGAAGATTCTGTTTGCGATAAAAAAGAAGAGAGAATTTGGGAGAATTGGAGAATTGGCGCGGAAGACGGCGGTGGAGCGGGCGAATTGGAGGAGGAATTTTGGTAGACTACTTGAAGTCTATAATGTCATTGCGAGGGAGCGATAGCGACCGAAGCAATCTCCTCGCAATGTGATGTTGTCCATTTTGCAGGAGATTGCTTCGTCGGGTTGCGCTTCGTCTTCGTTCGCCTATCGGCTCACTCCGCTCAGCGCGAGCCCTCCTCGCAACGACATGCTTAGTCGAAGCGAATCAGTTGTCGGATGGGAGCGAAGCGTGCGTCAGTGTGGATAAAGGTTGAAGAGTAGGAATTTATCCTTGAAGCGAGGAGATTGCTTCGCTTCGCTCGCAACGACATGGAGGAAGTTATGCTAACTTTTGAAAAACTTGTTGAGGGATTTCGCTCGTTGGGTGTGGAGGAGGGGGATACGTTGCTCGTGCATAGTTCGTATAAATCGCTCGGCGAAGTGGACGGCGGACCGCAGACGGTGATCCGCGCGTTGGAGGCGGCGCTTGGCGCGGAGGGGACGCTGATCATGCCGACGTTCAATTTTGATTTCAATAAAGGCGCGGCGTGGGATGTGCGGACGACGCCGTCGAAGATGGGCGTGCTGACGGAACTGGTGCGGCTCGACCCGCGCGCGAAACGGGTGTTTCATCCGTTTTATTCGTTTGCGATTTTGGGGAAGCACGCCGAGGCGCTGGGAAGTTTGCGATATAAGAGCGCGTATGAACGTGGTTCGGTGTTTGGGAAGTTGCGCGATCTGGATGCGAAGATCATGGTGATCGGACTGTCGTATACGAACAGCATGACGTTCTTCCATCACATCGAGCAAATGGAGGGCGTGGATTATCGTTTCTTGAAACAGTTCACGGGCGAAGTGACGGATGAGAACGGCGTCACGTACACGGATACGTTCGAGATGCTCGTGCGTGATATTGATAAAGGCGTTGTGACGGAAGTTGACCCGATGGGAGCGTTGATGGAAGAGGCGGGCGTGATTCAGTCTGCAAGAATCGGCGATGCGGATGTGAAGTTGATGAAGGCGAATGAGGTATATGAATTTACGGCGCGCGAGATGAGGAGGGATCCGTTTTTGTTATATTATGTGAAGAAGTAATTCGGTGGTTGAGTAGGGACGGTGATCGTCCGTCCCGTATCGAAACCACCAGTGAAAGGTAAACCTCATGTCCACAAAAACCATCTTCATTTCTTTCTTCGTCCTCATCCTTCTTGCCTTGCTTTTTTATTTTGCCTACGATTCAAACGCAGGCAGATTCTTCCGCACCGCTACCCCGACTGCTTCGCAAACAAACTATCCAACAGCATTAGCATCCCCCTTGGGGACGAGCACCTCAACATCTATCTTCACCCCTCCAATGACCGCAACCTCAACTGCGACAGCTACGCAGACTCCAACTGCTACGCAAACACAAACGCAGACCGCTACACAGACTCCCACTTCGACGAACACACTTGCCCCACTTTGGACGCCAACGAAAAAATCGGGCGGAGGTAATGATGGTGGTGGAGGAGAAAAATGTTGGGATGGAAGTGACCCGATAAACGGGCAATGTCCACCTCAAAACTAGTAACTTTCTAGCGACCCGACAGTTTTAAGAAAGAGGTAAGAATCGGCAGAGGAAATCT
>CAYWCN010000081.1:0-14019 GCA_964456775.1 uncultured Anaerolinea sp. | reverse complement strand
ATATGAAGAAGAAACCTACTTCAACGAAATCTCAAACTGATTTTGCTCGTCTCGACAAAATGAAGGACGAAGACATTGATTATTCCGACGCGCCAGCGATTACGCCCGAAATGTTTGCAAAGTCCATTGTGCGGCGCGGTCTAAAGCCGCGCACAAAAACGCAACTGACCTTGCGCGTGGATAGCGATGTATTGGAATGGTACAAAAGGCAGGGACGCGGCTATCAAACAAAAATCAATCTATTATTGCGCGCTTACATGCAAGAACATCAGAGATAGTTGAGGAAATTGACGATTTTCCAAGTCAATGTTTCGCTGATGAGCAAACGGCTTCTCCCCCTCGGGGGAGAGGGGTTTTCCGTTAGAATCAAACTATGCCCGTAAAAAACATCATCCCAGGTCAACGCGTCACCAAAGAAAAACTTCAACGCGCAAAAGAACTGCGCCATGAGATGACTCTCGCCGAAAAGATTCTGTGGGAAGAAGTGCGAGCAAATAAACTGGGAGTCCACTTTCGGAGGCAGCAAGTCATTCAGGGATTCATCGTTGACTTTTATTGCCATAAAGCCGCATTGGTCGTTGAAGTGGATGGGGACATCCACGATTTGCAGAAAGAAGAAGATGAGAGGCGGGAGAAGGTGTTACGCGAGATGGGGTTGAGGATTGTCCGCTTTGGGAATGATGAGGTGATGAGGAGTCTGTCCGTGGTGGTGGGGAGGATCAAAGAGTCGGTCACTGCCCTCGCAGTACCTGCTTGATTTTTGTATCATCGCCTCCGACTTCGATAATCAAGTCACCGCCCCGTTGGTTGACATAATCTTTGGGACCATAGTTAATCCGCCAGAGCAACCCATCGTCGAAATGCTGGGTAATTGTGATGAGACTCTGGAGGATGTCCACGCCTAATTCGCGGGCGTGTTTATTTGCTGTTGCCATGACGCGCGCCAAAGAGACAGCCATATCATCTTGAAGAACATCGGAAGAAAGTGTAGCCATTACGAAACTCCTTACCTGCCAAATAAGGCTTCTGTATCGTCCATTTCGCGGACTTGTCCAGCGGGCGATATCAGATAAATCACTGCTTGTGAAATGACAAACTCGCCAATATATTCGTCGCCTTTCAAATTAGGGTCGTCGCGGACAGCGCGTTTATCGGTTTCACTCGGTTCCTGCAAATAGTCACCGCCTGTGTTTGGATGAGTGTGAAATGCAGCGACGATCTCCAGTCCGTCGAAAACGCAGTTTAAATGCGGCGGAACTTGAATCGTATCTTGTAATCCTTTTTGCCAACGCCTGATGCTCAACCTTCCATCTGCATCTCTGACGATAAAACCGCCTTCCTCATGACCGCCTGTTATGCCTGGGCTTGAATCCATCCATGCTTGTTGCAGCGCTTGGCGAACAGCTGCGTTGGTTAAAACTGTTTTCGCGGTCAGCGGCATGAGGGAATTATAGCACTTTCAGTCAGCGCCTTTTAGTTAGAACTCTGTGTTCGGATGCAACAAGTCATTGTGGGATTCATCGTCGACTTTTGTCGTCACAGAGCGGCGTTCGTCGTGGAGGTGGATGGAGATATCCACGATTTGCAGAAGGATGAGGATGCCAGGTGGGAGAAGGTGTTGAACGAGATGGGGTTACAAATCGTCCGTTTAAAAAACGAAGATGTGTTGAGAGATGTATCAAAAATTCTTGAAAACATCAGCCAACCCTTAAACTGAAAGGGCCGGGGCTCCAAGCCCGGCTCTTTCAGTTTCTAAGGAGGAGAAGAGACTGCAACTGTATCATCCGCTCGTAAACCATGCTTGATGTTCCCCCTACGTCACTCAAACGATTCCACAACGATTTGAATGAGCCTTTTCTAATCAGAACCCTGCGGTTTTTTTTACCCGTTCCATGCGCTATTCATCATTATCCATCCAAACCGCGTAACTTAATTTCAGGTAAGATTGACCATAAACCGCAATTCACTGTTTGGAGTCTCCATGAAAACAAAAGAAGAGATCGTGCGAAACTGGCTTCCGCGCTATACCGATACGGCGCTGAAGGATTTCGGGAAACATATCTTGCTCGTCAACTTCGAATCGTACTTGCAAATGTTCTCGGATTGGTTCCATGTTCCCATCCGCGGCGAGGGCAAGCCCATGCCCAACGTCACAGCGGAGGGCATTACGCTCATCAACTTTGGTATGGGAAGCGCCAACGCCGCCACCATCATGGACCTGTTGAGCGCGATCAAGCCGCAAGCCTGCCTCTTCCTCGGCAAGTGCGGCGGACTCAAGAAAAAGAACAACGTCGGAGATCTGATCCTGCCCATCGCGGCGATTCGCGGAGAGGGCGCCTCGAACGATTATTTCCCGCCCGAGGTCCCTGCCCTGCCTGCGTTCAATCTTCAAAAAGCCGTCTCAGCGACGATCCGCAACTACCGGCGCGATTATTGGACTGGCACCGTATTCACGACCAACCGGCGCGTCTGGGAACATGACGATGAATTCAAAAAATATCTGCGCCGCATCCGCGCGATGGCGATTGATATGGAAACAGCCACGCTCTTCGTCGCGGGCTTTTACAATAAGATTCCATCGGGAGCCTTACTGTTGGTTTCCGACCAGCCCATGATCTCCAGCGGCGTGAAGACCGCAAAGAGCGACAAAAAAGTGACGCAGAAATATATGGATATGCACCTGCGCATCGGAATCGACTCGCTCAAGGAATTGATCAACAACGGGGAAGAGGTCAAACACTTGCGGTTTTAGAATCACTTGCACTGCGTCGATTCTTTGACGATGGGCAGACCGAACGCTTCATACACGGGAACTCCGTCCCATTCGGCGGGGATCGGCAGCCCGAGGGCGAACGCGGCTGTGGCGGCTGTATCCATCGTGTGGACGCGCGTCGTCAACGGTTTGGGCTGGATACCCGCCCCCGACGCGATCCACGGGATGGTCATATCTTCAGGCAGGGATGTTCCATGTGTCGTGTCGTGACCTCCATGATCGGCGGTGATGATGATCAACGTTTCGCTTCGTAAGCCTCTCGCATCCAATTCATTGAGGATCAACTGCAACGCTTCATCTGCGCGATAGGCGATGTTGAGTTGCTCAGGCGACAGCCATCCGAAGCGGTGTCCCATGTCCACCAGCGGGAAGTGGACGAATAGCACGCCGAAATTTTCAGGGAAGTCTTCGACGAGTCGCTGCGCAATGACCGAATCGCGGTCATTGATGTAGGTGAAGATGTCGAGGCTCGATGGGTCCGTGATCTGTTGCAGTTTTTCCTTGCCCACGAACATCACGGTTTGCAAACCCGCCGCGTGCGCGATGTCGAACAGGTCAACGCCTTGGGCGATTCCTTTTTCGGGGATGTAATCGTTCCAATTGACGCCGTGTTTGGATGGACACAGCCCTGTCAACATGGACGCATGTGAGACCAGCGTCACGCTCGGATACACCGTCTGCGCGGACAATGTGTACGCGCTGTTTTGCATCAACGCCAGCAGATTCGGCATCGGCGCGAGCGAAATGATCTCCGGGCGAAGTCCGTCAATGGACAGGATCAACACGCGGCGCGCGAGAGGCGCAGGCGTGGGTGTGATCGTCGGTGTGGAGGTCTCTGTTGGGGTTGCAGTGAAGGTGGGAGTCGCGGTCAGTGTTGGCGTGAGTGTCGCGGTGGGTGTGGACGTTGGTGCAAAAGGCAAGCCCGCAACATTCGGCATCTGGCAGGCGAGCAGGAGGAGAATTAGAAAAACGGGTAAAAGTTTTTTACGATTCATCAGGGTTAACCTTCAATTGAAATCTCATGTGCGTTCAACAGCACGTCTACTTCGTCGCCATATCGAACATCTTTGATCTCTTTTGCGATCACTTCAAGCAGGGATGGATTTTGAAAGTGGCGCAATTTCGTTTCGGGGTGCGGATAATACACCCAGCCATCGTACTCCACTTCTTTGAAGATGACGTTGCAGCGCGAAAACGAAAAATTTTCAGGCGGATGCAAATCTGTCCATTCGACGTTGTAGAAAGTGAATTCGGGTCTGACGAGTTTGAACGCGCGCGGGCTGACGTCAATATTGAGCGTGCCGTTGAAGTAACTGTCGAGGTCGAGTCCGCGGGAGGCGAAGAGAGGTCGCTGGCGGCTCAAGGCTCCATAGGGGTAATCAGCCGAAGGTCCGGATGCGACGCGGTAGCCTTCCTGAATCAGCCCGTGAACGCGAATACATTGCATGAGAAGATTCTACTGCGTATCATGTGATTTGGCTAAAAAGAAAAATCGGGATGTTGAACACATCCCGATTTTTTTATTCACCGCTTCGATGACTCACTTTGCCATCGGGTATAGCGGTTTTGTTCGACCTTGAAACAATCTCAACGCGCTTTTGATAACCTTGATTGCTGTGATTACGACCACGATGGCAAGGACGACCATTGGAATGGCGCTGACCAGCTGTGAAAGCGCTTCTGCCGATTCTTGCACGCCAGCCGCGCGCAACGCCTCAGGTGTGACGCCGAAGATCGCGGGTGTTGTCAAGATCACCACAGACAATATTGCTTGAGCGATATCCATTGTGATAGATGAAATTCGAGTGGAAGTCTGCCATTCTTTTTGACTCAACATGAAACTGTTGAACACGATCTGTAGCACGCCGAGGATGTTGATCCACGGCAGGAAGCGAAAGAACGCTTCTGTGAGAACTGACACCGTGGTTATGTCGCTGTTGCTGCCGATGTGTACGGCAAGCAGATTCGGATAGATGTTCAAGACGACCAGACCGAGAACGGTAAAGATGATCGTGGCAATATGATCGGGCAGGTCGATCAAATCGGGGTCGTGCGCCTCTTTCAATTCTTTCGGATCCCATTCCTTCGCATCCTCTTCAAATTTTTTGGCGGCAGGCAGCCGTTCGATAATCGCAAACACCAACGCGATATTTCCGAACGCCGCCACAAGACCGCTCATCAGATCCAAAAACCAATCTTTGAGCGCGGGCAGGAACGCCGCATCTGCAAAACCTGTTTTCGCCAGGCTCACTGCCAACCCAAAGATCGAAGCCGCCGTCACGACGATCAACACGATCCGCACGATCATTTCAAAGAGCGGGAACAAGCGCGGTCCGATCAGATAAGGATGCGAGTTATAGTTCGCGGCGACCTCGCGCGGCGCCCCGTATTCTTTGAGCAATTGGATGACTTCCGCTTCGCTCGCCGTTTCAGCCTGCTTCCGTTCCTCGAGCATATCCTCCAGCGTCGAGCGGATCTCGGCTTCGATGTCGGCGCGTCCTTTGCGGGGCAGGTATTTGCCGACTTCAACAACATATTTGTCAATCAGATTCATTCTTACTCCTTACTTCACGAAACATTTTTTGCAGGGATGATCTTGCCTGCTGGTTCATTGAGACGTTTTGCCAATCGAATGGAATTAACCATATCCCAGAAGACGATGCCGATGAAGATGACGGCTGTGATGCCGACCGTCCACGTAGACCAGGTGGTGATGCTCTGCAACTCGGAAAGCTGGGCGTTATCGAGGCTTGCCACAAAGGCGGGGTTGATCACTTGCTGGGTCGTCACCAGCGCGACGATGTAAATGATCGTAGCCGTACCCAGGATCACGTTCGTTATGGTCAGCGCGGGTGTCCAGTTGCCGATTTTCATTTTGAACAGCTCATGGATCAGGGTCAGGACAAACAATACAAAGAAGATCGGCATCCAGAAATTCCACAGGTTCGGGTGCAGGAACGGCACATAATCATTTTCGCCTTTCAGCCAGGCTTGCATGGGAGGCAGGACGATCCACACGAACAGGAAGAGTTCCATCACGATGTTCGTCAGCGTCTCGCCAATGCTGATCTGGCGTTTCAACGGCGTCTTCGGCAGTTGCGCGACAGTCCATGCTTTGGATTCTGTGTTCAGCGCTTTATCGGGAACTTCCTCCGAGCGATCCAGAAATAGAAACACGATCGTGACCCAGAAGAAGATTTGCAAGCCTACTTCGAATGCGCCGCCGATGGCTTTGCCGATCGCAGGACCGAAATCCAATGGGTTATCTGCCAGCGTGAGGACGATCGTCACCGCGGCGAAGATTGGAAGCGCGATGTACAACACACGCTTAAGAGTTTGAACATAAACTTCATACCAATCAGGTCCGATCAAATACCGTTTTGACGGAGCATACTTAGATGCCAGCAGTTTTGGGTCGCCGAGTTTTTCAAGCGTCTCTGCGATGACTTTTTCATCGGCTGAGTTTGCCGATGCTCCGCGCTCTTCGAGCATATCATCCACCATCGAGCGGATCTCCGCTTCAATGTCCGCGCGATCTTTTTCCGGCAGGTGCCTGCCGACTTCCGCGATATATCTATCAATCAGGTTCATTTCATTCTCCTTCTTTCTTATGCTCTTGCCGCCGTCCTCGGCGGCGGGGACGCCGCCGGGAGCTAACATGAATTTATGACAACATTTTGTTCATGGTCGCCGTCATGGCAGACCATTCCTTTTTGAGTTTTGTCAGCACCGCCTTGCCTTGCGCGCTGATGATGTAATAGCGGCGCGGACGCGCTTCGTCCACGATGCGCCAATCGGACTGTAACAGTCCCTGCGACTCGAGCCTGCGGAGCAGGGGATAGAGGGTGCTTTGGTCTATCTCCATGCCCTGATCGGAGAGCGCCTTGAGCAGGGAATAGCCGTATTGCTCTTTGCCCAACTGGCTCAGCACCGCAAGCGACAGGATGCCGCGCCGCAGTTCCAACAGCATGTTTTGTACGAGTTCATCATTGTCCATGTGTCACCTATATCTCGTACTATACTGTATAATATACAGTATGTCAAGAGGGAAAGTATAGGGTGACTTAAACGAAACATCCCGAAGAACTTCTTCGGGATGTTGGCTTGTTGCCTTTCAAACAGATATAGTTTGGGAATTATGCAAAGTCTGCCCTGACGCAGTACAACTGCGTCAGGAGCTTGTTGGCGAGATCATTGAATTACGTGCAGTCAATCTCGTACAGCGCTTCTGCTACCAGACTGTTCGGGCTGGTGACCACCAACCGCACCCAGTATTTTCCGGCGAGAACCGGTGGAATGTGAGTGTATTCACCGGAAACTTCTTTTATGCCAAACGCACCGAAGTCGGTACTTTTGTTCGGTTGAACTCCGCCTTGCTGAGTTTCGAAATGCCATTTGACCTCCGTAGGTCCATTGGTTTCGATGGAGCCGATGAATTTCACAGGCGGGATCGCCCCGATGCACAGCAGACCCAGATCAATGAGTTTTGGGTCCAGTTTGATCGTTACGTTGGTGACCGTGGCGGCAGAAGTCTGCGCCACTTGTAGGCCGGCAAGGTTGCCCGACGCGCTTGTTACACTAGCGGCGACCCAGCAATTCCGTCCCGGGTTGAGCGGGTCTTGGATCAGCCACCAACTCGTGTCTGAATTTTTCCCCACGATCTGCGAACTCTGACCGACATTGAGCGCGCTGATCGGCAGCCATGCCGTGCTAGGACCCAAACGGCAATTGACCGGTTTATCCAAAGTCGTTATGGTCGGCACGCTGGGGGTAAACGTCAACGTGGGGAGAGGCGTGTCTGTCGGAAGGGGAGTGCTGGTCGGCAGTGGCGTCTCCGTCGGCGCTGCGGGAGTGTCTGTAAATGCAAGCGTCGGCGTCGCTGTTGGCGCGCTCAATGGCAGATTACAAGAAGATGCGATTAAAGTTAGCAGGATCATGATGGGGAATATTCTTAGTCTCATTCTGTCTCCTTTATGAAGTGTGTAAATCTTATGAGATAAACGCAGTCATGACAATGGGAGATTCGACTGCCGAGCATCTGCGATTCGTTTCCCAGGCTGATTATAATGAATTCTTGTTTTAGGTTTCTACAGAAATAAAAAGGCGTCGGCTGTGAAAGCCGACGCCTTTTGGCTTTGTCGTTCCTTATTTATCCAGCGACCAGATCCACGAGTTTTCGAATTTGCAGCTGCCTTTGCCCGATTCCTGCCATGCCATGAAACCGAACTGACCTTCACTGCGCTGCTTTTTGTTATCGAAATACTTTCCTTGGTCAACGCCGTTGAAATAGACGTTGAACTGATTGCCCTGCGCGATCAGGACGAACTGATTGGTTGCATTGTTCCCCCCATCGATCTCATCGGAATACTGTTCGCCGCTGACGCTTCCCAGAAAATTTGTCCCCGAGAACATAGAAATAAACCATGCGGGTAGGCCGGATAACCTCAAGAAGTAGAGTTGATATTGTTTGCCCTTGTCGAGGTTGGCTTCGGAGCGCGCGATCCCGCCGCAGTACATCCAACCGGTCGCATTCCAGGTTACATCGGACTTAAAGATGAAATCTGCCGCGGTGAGGTCCTTGTCGATCTCTGCCCTCGTAGCGTCGTTAGATGGTCCCTGCATGTTGATCGTGATCGCTTCCGTCTGTTGCCAAAGGAGATGTCCATCTTTGTAGGGAACATCGGTAT
Source organism: uncultured Anaerolinea sp. (assembly GCA_964456775.1). Lineage (GTDB taxonomy): Bacteria > Chloroflexota > Anaerolineae > Anaerolineales > Villigracilaceae > Defluviilinea. The sequence goes on along the minus strand of CAYWCN010000081.1, from coordinate 5,559 downwards.
CGGACAACAACTTAGTTAGCTCATCCAGCACAGTGGACGCGCTTGCGGTGGCTTGCGCGGCGGCTGTTGCCGCGGCATCTGGAGTGGGCGTGTATGCCGGTGTGGGTGTATCGGTCGGAAGCGGTGTGTCTGTGGGCAGTGGAGTATTTGTCGGCGGGGCGGCTGTTGCCGTGGGCTCCGGGGTCGCTCCGAGACTGCAGGCTGTCGTAAGAATCGAAACCAACAATAGAGCAATCAGAAACTGTTTCATTTGCATTCTCCTTTATGATGTGTTGTTTCCCTGTCTACCACCCTTTGATGGAGTCAGGTCCCGACTGTGTCATAACTATAGTACAACATTCAAAAACGAAATACAAGCCTTGACACGGCTAAATCGGAGAAGATTTGGATGATTATTTCAACATCGGCATTTTGATCCCGTGACGTTTTGCCGCCGCGATGGCGATCTCATAGCCCGCGTCGGCGTGCCTCACCACACCCATGCCTGGGTCCGTCGTCAGGACTCGTTCCAGCCTGCGAGCCGCTTCGGGAGTCCCGTCTGCGACGATGACCTGCCCCGCGTGTTGCGAGTATCCCATGCCCACGCCGCCGCCATGATGAAACGAGACCCACGTCGCGCCGCCGACCGCATTGATCATCGCATTGAGAATTGCCCAATCGGAGATAGCATCCGAACCATCTTTCATTGATTCAGTTTCACGATTCGGCGAAGCGACCGAACCTGAATCCAAATGATCGCGTCCGATCACGATCGGCGCTTTCACTTTTCCGCTTGCGACCAACTCATTGAATTTCAATCCCGCTTTCACGCGTTCGCCATAACCGAGCCAGCAAATTCGCGCGGGCAAACCTTGAAACGGAACTTTTTCACGCGCCATCTTCAACCAGCGATGCAAATGCGCGTCTTCGGGAAACAACTCCATGATGGCTTGATCGGTGGTGTAAATATCTTCTTTATCGCCCGATAACGCCACCCAGCGGAACGGGCCCTTGCCCTCGCAAAACAACGGACGAATATACGCGGGAACGAATCCAGGAAACTCAAACGCGTCACTCACGCCGTTGTTGAATGCCTGTTGCCGTAGATTATTTCCATAATCGAATACTTCTGATCCCGCGCGTTGAAACGCCAGCATCGCCTGAACATGTTTCGACATCGAGTCCATTGCCATCTTTTTATATTTTTCGGGATTCGACTTCCGCAATTCATCTGCCGCCGAAACTGATAACCCCGATGGGACATAAAACAACGCCTCATGCGCCGACGTTTGGTCTGTCACCACATCGGGAACGACTCCACGCTTCGAGAGTTCGTCGTACACATCCGCCGCGTTGCCGATGAGACCGATGGATTTTGGTATCTGTTTATTTTTGAATTCTTCTACGAGAGTCATCGCTTCTTCGAGATTGTCCACCACCATATCCACGTAGCCGATGGCACGTCGGCGTTCGGCGCGTTCAGGATCAACCTCGACAATTAATCCGACACCTTCATTCATTGTGATTGAAAGTGGTTGCGCCCCGCCCATGCCGCCCAAGCCTGCTGTCAAAACAAATTTGCCTTTGAGCGAATCCCAGCCTTTGAGTTTTGCCAATGCGCCGAAAGTTTCGTATGTGCCTTGCAAGATTCCCTGTGTGCCGATGTAGATCCACGAGCCAGCCGTCATCTGCCCGTACATGATGAGTCCCTTTTTGGCGAGCTCATCGAAGTATTCCCACGTTGCCCAGTGTGGGACGATGTTCGAGTTGGCGATCAACACCTTCGGCGCATCTTTGTGACTCTTGAACACGACCACAGGTTTGCCCGATTGGACGAGAAGCGTTTCGTCTTCTTCGAGATTCTTCAACGATTCGAGGATCACATCGAACGACTCCCAATCGCGCGCAGCTTTCCCGCGTCCGCCGTAGACGACGAGATCGTCGGGTTTTTCTGCCACCTCCGGGTCGAGGTTGTTTTGGATCATGCGGTAGGCGGCTTCGCTGAGCCAGTTCTTGCAGGTGAGATCAATGCCGCGCAGGGCGCGAACAGGTCGAGGTCCGGACATGAGGCGTCTCCTTATCGAAATTAAAAAATTCTCCCGGCTATTATACGCCGGGAGAATTTGGGATGAGCTGAATTCCTATGGCTTGATGATCTCAATCGAGGCGGCAATATCTTCCATCATGGGGAACAATTCCTCGGCATGTTTTTCCATTGTCGTCAACTGGATCATGATCAACTTGCCATTTACTTGAAATACCAATACCCGCGCTTGAGCCTTGATTTTCGCTCCTGTGCTGGTCGGGGCGGTTTGCTTGAACTCCATCAACCCGACTTCCACTCCGCTTTTACTTGTCGCAGTCAATTCTGTCTGTTCGATGATCTTCGCGCCTTGTTGTTCCAACTGACCTTCGAGCGCGCCCGTGACAAACGGGATCGGCAGGCTGGATAACATTTTGTCCTCGATGGCGGTGATGGTAATGTTGGATGAAAACCCCTGGGAGATATATTTGGAGTCTTCATTGATCGCGATCACGCGGATTACATCCGGGTCCAAGCGTTTGAAGGCGTCCGCCGTGTCTTTCAGATCGGGATTTTGTTCCGCCATTTTATCCATGAGTTTATTGATGTCATCCGAACTGAGCGGGAGGACAAACCAGCCGCCCGGAAGCGCGACTTGAAAATGATTGTCATAATCAATGAATAAAGTTGAGCCGTTGGCTTGTTCTTTTATGTCCACCCCGGTGGGAACGGGCGTTGGCGAGGGGGTCTGCGTTTGTGTGGGGGTTGGGCTGGGTGTGGACGTGGGGCTTGGAGTGAACGTCTGCGTAGGCGTTGGAGTTTCGGTTGCAAAGAGATTGGTAATGTCGGAAGTCCCACAGGCTAACGCTGGTAATGCGAGAGTCATGATCAGTGCTGTGAACGCGATCCATTTTTTACTTTGTTTCATACAATCCTCCTCGTTTTGAAAAAAATTGAACTGCATCGCCGGTCATTATAACCGGGAGGCGCAGTCCATTTTGCCCGCTCTCGATTTTGTAACCATTTGAGAATGACGCTCCTCTTATGGCATCCGCAAGGAAGATAATACCGGCTGCGTTAGAGACCTCCTGTCCGGATGTATTGCAAGTCTTTGGGTTTGTAGAGTTCGAAAATTCGGGCGGATTCATCTTCCAAAACGCCCCCATAATAACTTTTGATGTGACGGCGCACATAAGGGTTTGCCTCAACCGTATTTTTCGAGTGAACGACCGCGTCGTTTAAGGCAAAGATGATATGAGGAACATCTGCCATGACCGCCGCGCCCAAGCACATAGGACAAGGCTCCGTCGTAGTGAACAAGATTATCCGTCTAAAATCCGCCCATAGTTTTTCGCCTCCGTTCAATAATGCGTTCAACTCGGCATGGCTAATCTGATTCCTGTGTTCGTGATGACGGGCTCTGCCTCTGGCAATGATTTCGCCGTCTAATACCAAAACTGCGCCAATCGGAAGTTCCCCCGCTCTCCCAGCTCCATCCGCTTCGAGGAGCGCTTCGCGCATGAACTTTTCAAGATCGAGATGTTCGATGTCAGGTGATAGGAATTGTGTCATGGAATTTTTCCAAGTGAGGCGCCCTGGATGAACCCTTTGAAACAGCCTGTTCCGCGTTCAAGAGTTTTGGGTCAACTTTGAGTCAACATCTGCGCGAAGTTGGTATTTTTGAGGCGGGTGATCAGTTCATCTTGCGCATCGCACCAGACAGGTTTGATGGGGCAGGTTTCCTCGAAGTGACAGGCGCCCGTATTGCCCACACATTCATTCAACAGAATGGGACCGTCAATGGCTTCGACCACTTCCAACAGCGAGATGTCTTTGGGTTCGCGGGCAAGCGTTACCCCGCCGCGCGCGCCGCGCGAGGTGCGCAGTAACCCCGCTACGGACAATTGCGCGATGATCTTTGCCAGAAACGACGGCGGGATCCTTTGATCCTTTGCGATCGCGCTGGTGGCGGAGCGCTCCATCGTTCCAACTCTTGCCAGATATAGCACAGCGCGAACCGCGTAATCTGCCTGACGAGTGATCTGCATAAACACCTTCCTTGCTTGTGAAAACAACAAGCCAGTCTATTAACACGATTTTAGGTGTTATGCGGAAAATTGACAAGTGATGGAGGTTGCAGATAAATTGTGACTTTTACTCTTACACAGTCGGCGGGAGGTCATTGACCTCTATTTTGCCTTGAACGCCTTTTCCAACGCATCGCTCACCGACCTCACTTCGACGATCTCGATTCCCTTCGGATACCCTTCGCCTTTTCGCAACGCTTTCGGCACGATGGCGGTTTTGAATCCCAACTTCTGCGCTTCCTTCAAACGCGCCTGCATTTGGCTTGGCATCCGCAACTCGCCCGCGAGGCCGATCTCGCCGATTAACACCGCATCCGCTTTTACGGAGACATCTTTCCATGAAGATGCGATTGCCGCGGCGATGGCAAGGTCGGCGGCGGGTTCGTCTATTTGCAGACCGCCCACCACGTTGACAAAAACATCCTGCTCTGAAAGTTTCAATCCTACGCGGCGAGTCAACACGGCAGAGATCAACAACAAACGATTGAAGTCCACGCCGTTCGCGGTTCTGCGCGCGTTACCGAATTGCGTTGGGGAGGTGAGTCCCTGCACCTCGACGAGGATCGGGCGCGTGCCTTCCATTGTCACTGCGATGGCAGAGCCTGCCGCATTGACCATTCGCTCCGCGAGAAACGCCTCCGATGGATTCGTCACTTCGACGAGTCCACCTTCGCGCATCTCGAACACGCCGACTTCGGATGTTGCGCCGAAACGATTCTTCACCGAACGCAACAGACGATAGGCTTGGAAGCGATCGCCTTCGAGATATAAAACTGTATCTACGATGTGTTCCAACACGCGCGGACCTGCGATTGTCCCTTCCTTGGTCACATGCCCGATGACGAAGACCGAGATTCCGCTGGTCTTTGCCAGTTCGCGCAATTGCGATGAACACTCGCGCACTTGGCTCACCGAGCCAGCCGACGAGTCCATGCTCGAGAGATAAACCGTTTGAATTGAATCCACGATCAGCAGTTCGGGTTTCACTTCGTTGATGTGATTCAAAATGATCTCGAGATTCGTCTCGGTGACGAGCAATAAATTTGCTGGTAGGGGCGAACGGCCGTTCGCCCCTGCGTTTGAATTCAAACGCGTCGCGCGCATCTTGATCTGACGTTCCGACTCTTCGCCCGACACATACAACACTCGTTTTGACGAAGCCATCTCCATTGCCATTTGCAACATCAATGTGGATTTGCCAATGCCTGGGTCGCCGCCGACCAAAACGATGGAGCCTGGCACGATCCCGCCGCCTAGCACGCGCGCGAATTCTTCGATGGGCACGCGGATGCGGTCTTCATCTCCAGCGGAGACGTCGCCGATGGAACGCGGAGCAGACCGACCCGTGAGTCCGCGAACCGCTGTGGACTTCGTCACAGGTTCATCGTGGATGATTTCCTCCACCATGCTGTTGAACGATCCGCACTGCGGACATTTTCCCATGTACGACGCGGCAACGCGCCCGCATTC
>CAYWCN010000080.1:0-14320 GCA_964456775.1 uncultured Anaerolinea sp. | reverse complement strand
ATAACTGTAAAACCCCTTATCTGTTCTTTTTCAAAAATTGGTCTTACATCTGTAAGAATATCAGCATTTTTTAATAGTCTTTCTCTTTCGCTGACAACACTTGCTGTTGTAATTGTAAGAAAAACAAAGTCATTTGGCTTTAGGATTTCAAGAAGATAATCCTTGTTTTTTGGGGATGAAAGTTTTTCTTTTCCTGTTTTTGATAATGCGTCAACAAAATCGTCCGCAATTTTTTCTGCGGTATGTTCCGAAGTAGCCTTTAGTCTAGTCACATTGTAAATAACTGACATAACTTTTTCAAGATCATTTCGAGAAACTCCAACCGCTTCATGAAACTTTTCAGAAACTTTTTCTGGAGATAATCCTACTTCTGCGGTTTTCAAAAGTTCGAGTAATTTTGTTAATTTTGTCTGTTCCCATGAAAACAAAATCTCGAAATTTATTTCTTGTGATTTAGGAATTCTGATTTCAGCCATTTTGTATCATCCTTTTGAAAGATATTGTTTCATAGACACGTTTATTATAAACCACCGTTTTGCAAGGGGCGTGCCAACTCGTGTTTAGGCGGTCAATTCCATATAACTGCCTATGGACGGACGTTTCCAACTAAACGCCTAATTGAATTAGGACGTTAGGCGGTCATAGGTTAAAATAGAATAAGCAAATTATAAACTTGGAAAAATTACTGGTCAACATGCAAAATTACCCATCCTCCTCTGTCCCCAAAGAAAAGAAACTGCTCGAACAGGTCAGCGACGCCATTCGCGCCAAACACTACTCCTTCCGCACAGAAAAAACCTACCTCGACTGGATCCGCCGCTTCATCTTATTCCACAACAAAAGGCATCCGCGCGAAATGGGCGTTCCAGAAGTGCAAGATTTCATAATCCACCTTGCCACGAAAAACAATGTCTCTGCTTCAACCCAGAATCAGGCGCTTAGCGCGGTGACATTTTTGTACCGCCATGTTCTGCAACAGGAACTTCAGTTCCCAACCGACACCATCCGCCCCGGCAGGTCAAAACCCCTCCCGGTCGTTCTCACAGCGCAAGAAGCGCGCGCGGTGATCGCCAACATGAATGGTACGCCCAAATTGATGGCAAAAATCTTATACGGAAGCGGTTTGCGTCTCATGGAATGTCTCCGCCTCCGCGTCAAAGATATGGATTTTGGCAATCATCAGATCGTCATTCGCGAAGGCAAGGGCGAGAAAGACCGCTTCACGATCCTGCCAGACTCCATCACCGAAGAATTACAAGCGCACTTGATTGTTGTCAAAGCCCTGCACGAAAAAGATTTGAAAGAAGGTTTTGGAGAAACATCCCTGCCGTATGCGCTTGCGCAAAAATATAAATCCGCATCGAAAGAATGGATATGGCAATATATATTTCCCGCCTCCGCTCGATCCATTGACCCGGTCTCGAAAAAAGTGAAACGACACCATCTCGACCCCGGTGTGCTGCAAAAAGCTATTCGCAAAGCCGCGCAACTCGCAAAAATTCAAAAACCAGTTTCCCCTCACATCTTCCGTCATTCCTTTGCCACCCATTTACTTCAAAACGGCTACGACATCCGCACCGTGCAGGAACTGCTCGGTCACAAAGACGTGAAAACGACCATGATATACACTCACGTCCTCCAACGCGGCGGCCTCGCCGTCAAATCTCCTCTCGACACTTAATCACCAAACCCTAATCCCCAATTCTCTAATCCTCTAATTCTCTTACCTCCTTTACCAATTACCAATTACATCAACCCCCAATCTCCAGTCTCTAGTCTCTGCATTTCCTCACTTATCCCCTTCATACAAATAACCCGTCCCTCGCACGCTGACGATGCGATCAGACAGCGAGGGAAACGATTCGAGTTTGTGGCGCAATCGGCTCACGAGCGGACGCAGAATCTCCGGCGCTTCGCGTTGAGACGTGTCGTAGCCTTGCACGAGCAGGACCAACTCGCGGTGCGAGTAGACGCGCCCGGGGTTTTCGATCAGTACGCGCAGGAGGCGTCCCTCAGCGGGGGTGAGGTGGATGATATTGTCCTTTTTGCGGATCAGGCGGCGGGAGAGGTCTATGTACGTGCCGTCTTTCAAATTGAACTCGGCATTGCCTTCGTCCACCTCGGTGGTGGCGTTGCCGGCGCGGGCTTTCAAACGCGCGTCGCGGCGGGAGAGTCCCTTTTTGACGCTGGCGATCACTTGTGCGGGCGAGGCAGGCTTGAGCAAATAATCGTGGATGCGAAGCCGCAACGCCTGAATGGCGGACTCGGTTGTGGCGAACGCGGTGAGCAAAACCACCTCGGTCTCCGGCGAGATTTGATTCACCACCTGCACCACTTCCAAGCCGTCCATGCCGGGCATGCGCAGGTCAACGATCATCAACTCGACGGGATGCGTGCGCACATATTCGATTGCCGCCTGCCCGTTCGCGACGGAATTGACGGCGAATCCCTCCAGCCGCAAAATATCGCCCATGGATTGGCGGGCAACCGGTTCATCGTCTACGATTAGGATGTTTGATTTCATTGTTTATCTCCCGTTGGCAAAAATAGTCGGAAACATGCGCCCGAATTTTCTTTTTCTATCAAGTCCAATGTTCCACCGTGCGCGGTGACGATATTGTAACTCACAGTCAGCCCTAAACCGGTGCCGCCTTCCTTTGTGCTGAAGAACGGCTCGAAGATATTGTTCCATTGGTCTTCCGGGATGCCGGGACCGGTGTCGCTGATTTCCAATTCCACGCCGTTCGCCAATGCGCGCGCGCTGATATTCAACTCTCCGCCTTCGGGCATCGCGTCGTGCGCGTTGAGGATGAGGTTGATGAAAATTTGTTGGATCTGTCCGCTTACGGCGTAAATGCCGGGCAATGTGTCAGGCAGGTTCGCGTTCACTTGGATGCTCCGCTGGCTGAGTTGTTGCGACGTGAGGCTGATCACGTGTTTGAGCAATTCCAACACATCCACGTGTTCCACGCGCACCGTGCCGGGGCGATAAAACTCCAACATCCTCTGCATGGTCTTCATCAGGCGGTCGAGTTCTGTCCGCGCGAGCTCGAAATATTCTTTGCGTTTTTCGGGCGGCAGGTCTTCGCGCCCGGCGAGATGCAAACAATTCTGCACCGATTGAAGCGGATTATTCACCTCGTGCGCGATGGACGCGGTCAAGCGTCCCGCCGCCGCCATTTTTTCCGCGCGCAATAACGCCTCTTGCGATTCTTCCACCTGGCGGAGCGTGTCGCGCAGGTCGGCGTATAAACGCGCGTTCTCCATCGCCACAACGGCTTGCCGCGCGAGCACGAAAAATAATTCCAGATCTGCGCCGCGAAATTGCGCGCCAGACGAATCGCGCCCCGCGAACAACACGCTGTTCGAGTTCACGCGGGGGACAGGGATGAGGATGACTGAACCAAGCCCGACCGTGGAAAGAAGCGACTGCGCGTCCGCCTCGCCCGGTCCCGTCGCGTGGATGATCATCGCATCCCGGTCTTGCGCGACTCTGCGAATCAACCCGACGGCGGTCTGGTTCGCCTCGACGGGGAGCGTTTTACCAGCCTGCGCAACCGCAGTGACGACGCCGTTGTCCACTTGATAATACGCCATGTTGGCGCAGTTGAGGTGGTTGCGGATCGCGTCGGAGATCAGCCCAATTAATTTATTCTGATTCGTTTCGGCGTATAACGTTTCGGTGACGTTGAACAACGGACGCAGAGCCTGCACGCGAGCGGCATCGCGCTTGCGATGGTTGTCGTTGATGGCTTGCTGAACGGCTTGCACAAGTTCGTCGCCTCGTTCAAACGGTTTGAGAAGCAGGCCATCCACGCCCTGACGAAGCGCGCGGATGGCTGTTTCGACGGTGCCGAAGCCGGTCATCACTAGCACGGCAATATCGGGCTGGAGGATTTTTGCGCGCGAGATCACATCGAAGCCGTCCACTTCGGGCATGCGGATGTCTACCAGCAGGAGGTCTGTGCGGGTTTGTTGGAGATGCTCGATCGCCGCGTGCGGGTTGATCAACGCGTGGACTTGATAGCCCGCGCGGCTCAGCACGCGGTCGCACAGCGATGCGATGCCGGGTTCGTCGTCCACAACGAGAATGGATGCGGAAGTGTTGGTTGATGACATGCTCATGCCGGTAACCACACGGTGAATTTTGAACCTTTGCCCTGCTCGCTTTCCACTTCGATGGTGCCTCCATGATCGGTGACGATCCCATACGTGACCGAAAGCCCGAGTCCCGTGCCGCCCTGGTTGCCTTTTGTGGTGAAGAACGGCTCGAAGATCTTTCCCAGTTCGGGCTGTGGGATTCCCACGCCGGTATCGCGGACAGAAACTAAAATCCATGAGCGGTTGCTTCGCCGCGCCGGCGTTGTGATGATCTCCAGCGTGCCGCCATCGGGCATGGCTTGCAGAGCGTTATGCACGAGGTTGAGCGCCACCTGTTTGATCTGGTTGGCGTCCATCATCACCCAGGGGAGAGATTCGTCGAAGTGTGTCTTCAACGCCACGCCGCTGGTGTGGATGAGGTGTCGGCTCAGCGCCACAACATCGTCCACCACTTCGTTCAAGGATGCATTGGCGCGCGAGCTTTCTCCCTGCCGCGCAAAATCCAACAGGCGGCGCACCACGTCGCGGGCGCGCTTTGCCTCTTTCACGACCAGCTCAAGGTCTTTGCGCGTTTGGTTCTGTTCCGGGAATTCGTCGAGCGCGAGTTCGGCAAAGCCAGTGACCGAGGTGAGCGGATTGTTCAATTCATGCGCGATGCCCGCCGCCATCTCTCCGACGGCGGCAAGTTTCGCGGCTTGAAGTAAGCGGTTCTCTGTTTTCCTTTGCGCATCCATGCGTTCGCGCAGTTCGCGTTGCGTGGATTGCAACTGGCTGACAGTGGTCTCAAGCCGCTGGTATTGATCCGCGCTGGTGATGACGCTGGCGAGAATGCCTGCCAGAGATTCCAGCGCCATGAAGTCGTTGTGCGTGAAGGCGTTGCGTGAACTGCTTTCCACGTCAATGATCCCCAGGATGTTCAAGCCGTCGCGGATCGCCACGCACATTTCTGAACCCGCCTGCCAGCCTTTGATCGAGCGATAGCGTCCATCCTGTAACACATCGTTGACAACGATACTGTCGCCGGTTTCAAAGACGTGCCCTGTGATGCCTCCGCTGACGGGATATTCGAACGATTGCACGGCGCGTCGCACTACGTTTTGGCTTGCGCCGCCGAACCCGCCGATGTTGAGGTTTCCTTTTGAATCGGCGATGAAGACCGCGGCGAGTTCGTACGCGAAGTAACGCGCCAAAAGTTCCGCGGTGATCTGCGCCACCTCGCGCGGTTCGGTCAGCCCGACAACTTGTCCCACCACTTCGTGGATCAATCCCAGATTGCGCGCGCGTCCTTCCGCTTCTTCGCGCACGCGCGTGTAATCCGCGAGGCTGGCGAGGTGACTGGCGATCACGACGATCAAACTTTCATCATAAAAATTGAACGCGTCCGCTTTTGCGCTTTCGATGCAAAGCGTGCCGATGACTTGTCCGCGAAACCGCAATGGGACGTACACGCCGGAGAGCGCGCCCTCGTACAGCGGCGCGACGCCTTCGAGCACCGGGTCGCCGAGCCTCGTCTTCTGCGTGCCTTTCAGCAACGCCGCGATCCATTGATCGTGAGCGCTTCGAATCGTGGACGATACGCTTCCGTCCTTGCTTCTGAATTCCGTTACAAGACGGTTGTCGGAGGAGAGCAGGTCTAGCACGATGAGTTCCGTGCCGAACGCGCGCGCCAGTAATGCAAAGACTCGTTTTGCGATCTGGTCGAGGTTGCGCCCGGTGGAGATGGTAAGCGAAAAATCGTTGAGCATCGCCAAGCGCCGCAAGTGACTCGCCATCTCTGCAAACGTGATGATGGTTTCGATGGCGGGCGCGGTCTGCGTGACGAGTTCGGTCAGTCGGTTCCATTCGTCGCGCTGGAAGGTGGAAGTCCGCCAGAGGACGAGCGTGCCGATCATGCGCTGACCGATGATTATGGGGATGCACGTCCAAATTTTTGTGTTTGATTTCAAGCCTTTGTGCGGGATCGAATTCCACAGCGGGTCTTCGCGGGTGACCACCATCGGCGTGAGGTTGCGGTTCATCCGCCGGAGCAGGTTGCTCGATTCGATGGGGAGGTCGAGGTTGGCACAGGAGGGCGCGTTCCACTGAGCGCGGACCTCAAGCGAGTCGCCGCGTCGAATGGCGAGCCAAGCTCCCTGTACAGAAACGAGGCGCAGGAAAGATGTCAGAGCGCGGTCTAACGCGCGGGGTAAGTCGTAGGGATTTTCCGAATCCAGATCGGGGACGAGTAAAGAGGCGGCGACGGAAGCGGACGCGGACGAATCCGCTGGCGCGTCTCCGTTTTGCATGGCTGAAACGAGGAGCCGCCAGAGCCTTTGCGAGTCGGCGCTGAGTTGGTCTGCCCCAGCTAGCGCGACCTGCGACATCCCTTTCAGCGGAAACGCGAACAGCCGCGCCGCGTCGAGGTTGCTGGATTCGGGAATGGAAACCGACCGGCTCTGCCCGCCGCTGAGCGCGCCGCACAACCACGAATCCACTTCGGACCTGCCAAGGAGTTTGAGGAGTTCGGGCTGATTCTTTTTCGTGAGACGATGATGCGAAACGATGCGCCACGCGCCCGCTTCGCGCTCGACGAGCGCCGACCACGCCGCCTGGGTCAGCTGGCTCGCCTCTTTGAGTTGAGATTCGAAGTTCCTTTGAGCCGTCATGCAGTGTAATTATACGACAGAGTAATGTACGTTTGCGCGGTGTCCGAAATGGTAGAATCGACTTATGACAGACCTCATGATTATTGGCGGCGGACTCGCTGGGAGCGAAGCCGCATGGCAAGCCGCGCAACGCGGATTGAAAGTGAAACTGTACGAGATGCGCCCGGTCTTGCAGACCGGCGCGCACCAGACGAACGCGCTGGCTGAACTCGTGTGTTCGAACTCGCTCGGCTCGAACCTGCCCGACCGCGCCTCGGGCTTGTTGAAAAACGAAGCGAGACTTCTCGGCTCCATGTTATTGGAATGTGCCGAAGAGGCGTCCTTGCCTGCGGGCGGCGCATTGGCTGTTGATCGTGATGTCTTCGCGCAAAAAGTGACTCAACGAATCGAGTCGCATCCGAACATCGAGATCGTGCGCGAGGAAGTTCGGGCAATTCCTAATTCTCCGACCATCGTCGCCAGCGGACCGCTGACATCGCCTGCATTATCTCAATCACTTGCCGAGTTAAGCGGCGAGGAGCATTTATTTTTCTTCGACGCCATCGCGCCGATCGTCCATGCGGAAAGGATCAACATGAACATTGCTTTCCGCGCTTCGCGCTATGATGTGCAAGATCGCCCCTCGAGTTCGTTCGTCGCAACGAACGCTCCTCACTCCGCTCAGGACGAGGAGGGGGATTACATCAACTGTCCATTCACGAAAGAGGAATATTATGCGTTCGTTGATGCGCTCTTGAAAGCGGAGCGGATCGAACTGCGCTCATTCGAAGACGCGATCAAGTCGGGCGTGAAGGCGGGTCACTTTTTTGAAGGTTGTCTGCCGGTGGAGATCATCGCCGAACGTGGGGTTGATTCGCTGGCGTTTGGTCCCATGCGCCCGGTCGGGTTGCGCGATCCGCGCACCGGGAAACGCCCGCACGCGGTTGTGCAGTTGCGGCAGGATAATCTTGCGGGCAGTTTGTATAACCTCGTCGGCTTTCAGACCAACTTGAAATTTCCCGAACAAAAGCGAACACTTCGTATGATCCCCGGTTTGGAGAACGCCGAGTTCATGCGCTACGGGCAGATGCACCGCAACACGTTTATCGCCTCGCCAAAACTTTTGCGTCCCACGCTTCAACACAAAACGCGCGACGATCTTTTCTTCGCGGGTCAGATCACCGGCGTGGAGGGCTACATGGGCAACATCGCCACAGGTCTGCTGGCGGGAATCAACGCGGCGCGGCTTCATCATGGCGAAACGCCGATGACATTGCCTACAACAACGATGCTCGGCGCGCTGTGTCATTACGTCACGCACGCCGACCTGAAAGATTTCCAGCCGATGAAAGCCAATTTCGGAATCTTTCCTCCGCTTGAATCGAAGATCGGCAAACGCGAGCGCGGCGCGGCATACGCGGAAAGATCGCTGGCTGATTTGCAATCCGTGATGGATGGGATGGTCGCCGCGTGACGAATCGGACTGTCGCAGTGTATCTTTCTATTATCGGACTTTTACTCGCGGTCGTTCTTGGATGGTACGCCTACTCGGTTCTTTCCCAGCCTGAACCTGATTCAACCTCGTTCGACGGACTCCGCGCCTACGAAGACGTGAAGGCGCAAGTCGCTTTCGGTCCGCGAATTCCGGGGACGGAGGGTCATGCCCAAATCCGCGAGTGGATGCGTGAGGAGTTGGAGTCCGCTGGCTGGCAGGTCGAAGTCCAGGAGTCCGAAGCGTTGAGGCATCCAATCTTCAACGTCGTAGCGAAGCGGTCGGACGAACCTCCGCAGATCATCCTCGGCGCGCATTATGATTCGCGCATGTTAGCCGATAACGATCCCGATCCCGCGAATCATTCCCAGCCTGTGCCCGGCGCGAATGACGGCGCATCCGGCGTGGCGGTCTTGATGGAATTGGCGCGATCCCTGCCCAAAGATACGGTGAATGTGTGGCTGGTGTTTTTCGACGCGGAAGATAACGGACGCATCGAAGGTTGGGATTGGATTCTCGGCTCGCGCGAATTTGTGGCAAATAATTCCATCCAGCCGCGCGCCGTTGTCATCGTGGATATGATCGGCGACGCGGATCTGAATATCTACAAAGAAAGAAATTCCGATCCTGTCTTGATGGATGCGATTTGGTCAGCCGCCCAAGGCTTGGGATATGGGAAACAATTCATCCCCGATTACAAATATTCGATGTTCGACGATCATACGCCGTTCCTCGAAGCGGAAATCCCTGCGGTGGATTTGATTGACTTCGATTATCCATACTGGCACACGGTGGACGATATGCCGGACAAAGTTTCGCCCGAAAGCCTCGAAGCGGTAGGCAGGACGTTGTGGGTCTGGGTGACGCAACAAAGCAGGCAAAACTGATACAATAAAAATTGGGTTTCAAAACCAAGACCATCATGCCAAAGAAGAAAACGAAAGCCCCGCCGATCCAACTCATATTGAAAAAGATTCGCCCGGCGTGGGTCGAGCACGTTGGGCAAGACCTCGCGCGCGGCATGGAAGTGCGGGCAGGCTTCGAGGAGCAACTCGAAAGATTCTTCAGCCTGCTGGAACAATCCGTCACCACCGGCGACCCGGCCTGGATGGATTCGATCCTGCTCGATTGGGCGAAATCCTCCACAGAAACGAACCTCGAAGAGGGGTTGTATCACGTCTCTTTCCTCATCAACCGCATGATCGCGTTGACGATCCAGGTGGCGAATGAAACGCTCGCGAAACAGCAAGCGCTCGACCTGCTTGCCGCGATCATCCCGATCTACACGTATGGCTTGGGTGTGGTGGCGCGCTACGAAATGGAAACGCGCGTGGCGCACATCTCTGCCGAGATGGAAAAAGTGCAGAAACAGATCGAACGTGTGGACAGGAGCAAGTCCGCGTTCATTTCGGTCGCCGCGCACGAACTCAAGACGCCATTGACGCTGATCGAAGGCTACTCGTCCATGATGGATGATGTGAAAGGCGAAAGGAGCGAGGAGCAGATGAAGAGTCTGCTGACAGGCATGACCACCGGCATCGAACGCTTGCGCATCATCGTGGACGACATGATAGATGTTTCGATGATAGACAACGATCTCCTGCGCTTGAACTTCCAGCCTGCGCAAGTGGGCGCCTTGTTGGAATCCCTGCAAAAGGAAGTGGGAGCGGTGATGCAGAGCCGCAAACTTTCGCTGGTGGTCGAAAATTTTGAAGGGAGCAGGCTGTGGATCTACCTGGATTCGATCCGCATCCGGCAGGCATTTCGGAATGTGATCGGCAACGCGATCAAGTTCACGCCGGATAGCGGAACGATCTCGATCAATGGTCAGATCAAGCCGGGATTTATCGAGGTTACGATCACAGATACCGGCATCGGCATTTCGCCGGAGAATCAGAACGCGATCTTCGAGAAGTTCGGTCAATTAGGGAGCGTGGGACGTCACTCCAGCGGCAGGACCAAATTCAAGGGCGGCGGACCCGGCTTGGGTCTGCCCATCGCGCGCGGCATCCTCGAAGCGCACGGTGGCTCCATCTGGGTTGAATCGCCGGGCTACGATGAAAAAGCCTTCCCGGGTTCCACGTTTCATATCCTCATCCCAATGCGCGTCGAAGCGCCAGACCCGAAAATGACAAAGATTTTTGATACACTTGGAAAGAAGGACGAAACTCCCGCCGCGCCTTCCGAGTAGAAACAGTTATGTCGAAACGAATTCCTCACCCAACCACGCCTCCGCATGAACGCGCGTTTCTCGTAGGCGTTGACCTGTACCAGCACAAGACTTTTCTTTCGCTGGAAGATTCGCTTGCCGAATTGGCGTTGCTTGCCGACACGTCCGGGCTGGACGTGGCTGGCGAGCTCACTCAAAAATTGGATCGCCCTCACGTCAAAACGTATATCGGTCCCGGCAAAGTGGATGAGTTGAAAATGCTCGTTGAGGAAACGCTGTCGCAGGTGGTCATCTTCGACGACGAACTCTCGCCGCGTCACCAGCGCGAGTTGCAAGAAGCGCTCGGCAAGAACGTCCGCGTGCTGGATCGCACCGCGCTCATCCTCGACATCTTCGCCCAACACGCGCACACCAAAGAAGGCATGCTGCAAGTGGAACTCGCGCAATATGAATATTATCTGCCGCGTCTCACCGGTCAATGGACGCACTTGGAGAGGCAGGCGGGCGGAGGCGGCGGACGCTCCGGTTCGACGGGCGGAGTTGGTTTGCGCGGTCCCGGCGAAACTCAACTGGAAGTGGACAAACGCGCCATCCGCAGGGAGATCGCGCATCTCAAAAAAGAACTCGATAAGGTCAGCGCACACCGCCAGCGTTACCGCGCCCAACGAAAACGCTCGCGCATCCCAACTGTCGCGCTGGTGGGATATACCAACGCGGGAAAATCCACGCTGTTGAACAAGCTCACCAAGTCCGAGGTTTTCGCGGCGGATCAACTCTTTGCCACGCTCGACCCGACGACGCGGCGTGTCGAATTGCCCGGCGGCTATCAAGCGCTGATGACTGACACCGTCGGCTTTATTCAAAAACTACCGACGACGTTGATCCAGGCATTCCACGCCACGCTTGAGGAAATTCTCGAAGCCGACCTGCTTCTGCATGTGGTGGATATTTCGCATCCGAACGCGTTGAGTCAATTCAATTCTGTTCAACAAACGCTCGACGAACTCGGCGCGCGTCACATCCCTGTTGTGACTGCGCTCAACAAAGTGGACCGATTGCGCGACCCGGAGTCCGCGAAAGAGTCTGTGAGCCGCTACTCGAAAGCCGCTGTCATTTCAGCCACAAAGGGGATGGGGCTTCCTGACTTGTTGCGATTGATTCAAGAAGAACTCTATGAAACATACACACCGATCCATGTGCGTTTGCCGTATCAACAAGGCGCGCTCATCTCGTTATTCCATGAAGCGGGACAAGTAGAGCGCATCGAACACGGACGCGGCGGCGTGGTCATGCAGGGGCGCATCCCCGGTCGTTTGGTCGCGCAGTTCGACGGCTGGGAAGTGCGCGGCAATCACAAAGAATTGAAAGAGGAAGAGATATGAGCTGGCTCTCGAAACTGGTTGACAACGCGTCGAATTATTTCGCGCATCGCAAAGGCTTACTGCCGATGATCGGCATTGTGCTGGTCATCATCAATTTCATCCTGCCGTTTATCTTTGGCTTGAACATGATCACGGGCAGTAATTTATTTCTCCACCTCGGCGTGATCGTCGCCATTTTTGGTTTTATGCTCGCGTGGGCGTTGTGATTCTCGCGTCGTTCGACCAAACCGCCTGAACAATTTCCCCATCTTCGCCCAATAATTTTGGCAACAGGGATTCGAGCGCGTTCGGATTCCCCGACGTGAACAGCGTGACGTTTCCACGCGCGGACGGTTGTCCTCTCTTCCCGCTCGCCTCAAGCAGACGTTCAACCTGCCTCGCCACAGCGGGAGCCGGGTCTATCACCCGAACATTTTCCCCGACGATCTCCTGGATCAGCGGGATCACGAACGGATAGTGCGTGCATCCCAGCACAACCGTGTCTATGTTTTGTTCAAGCATCGGCGCAAGCGCGTTATGTAAAATTCTGCGCGTTTCATCGCTGTTCAAATTTCCCTGCTCCACTTCTTGCACAAGACCATCACACGTATCCTGAAACAACTCCACGCCATTTGCAAACCGTCCCACCACCGACGCGTATAACTCGCCCTGAAATGTCGCTGGCGTGGCGAGGACTCCCACCTTGCCGGTGCGAGTCTGTTCTGCGGCGGGCTTCACCGCCGGTTCCATGCCGACAAATTGCACGCGCGGAAATTTCTCGCGCAAATATTTCAGCGCGGCGGCGGAGGCTGTGTTACATGCAACGATAACGATTTTTGCATCATGCTCAAGCAAAAAATTTGTGATCGTTTCGGAGAATTGGCGTATCTGCTCCATCGGGCGCGGACCGTAAGGGATGTGCGCTTGGTCGCCGAAGTAAAGCGTATCTTCATTTGGCATGAGCGATCGAATCGCGCGGAGGACGGAAAGCCCGCCGACACCGGAGTCAAAGACGCCGATGGGAGAGGCTGATGTTGAATCCATATCGGGAAGTATAACGGATGTTGATGTGTAATCGGCATTTCAGAACAATCCCCCTGCGCGGACAATAAAATTTCAGCGCTGGCGCAAACAAAATTAGGAGCATCGTGGTGCGGGATGGCATCCCGCATACTCTTGAATTGGCGGGATAACATCCCGCCCCACGTCATTTACTAACGTTTGAAGAAATCGCTGGGGAAGTTTGGCGGCTGAAGCCAGCCGAGTATTCCATGCGTTGGCGGCGGCTGCGACGGGGGCTTTTCGAACCAAACGAGCAACAGGCTGAATCCCAAGCCGATCAACCCCACCCATTGCAAACCGGCTAACTGCTCGCCGAGCAGGATGTGGCTGAACGCGATAGCGACGATCAGTTCCGCCAGTCCGAGAAGAGCCGTTTGCATCCCGCCGATGTGCTTGACGCCGAGGAAAAGGGTCAGGCGGGAGAAAAAGGTCACCGCTGTCAACATCAGCACGGGCGCCCACGACGCGTCTTTGCCCGGCAGACTCCCGTCGAAAATAAAATACGCGGGGACAACGACCGCGCTCATGGCAAGCAGGGTGTAGACGGTCACTGTGGGGGCGGGCACGTCGTATAACACGCGCTGGTTAATGGGGAGGTGGAGCGCATACAGCGCCGCCGCGATGAGCATGAAGACCACGCCGAGAGGGTCAATGACCCCGGATGCGCCTTGCGTCAGGAAATAAGCGGAGACGATCGCAATGCCGATGCGGAGGATCGTGAGGCGCGAGGGGGGTTGGCGATCCAATTGAAGCCAGAAGGCGACGAAGAACGGATAGAGCGAGTATAGCAATTGGGCAATGCTTGCGTTCAAGCGGCTCAAGCCGATGTAGTAAAAAATGGAGCCAACGCCGTTGATGACGCCGGCGAGGGCGGTGAAATACAACGCCGCCGGGTAAATATACAAGGCGCGGCGGTTGAAGATGGCAAAGATGACCACGAGGAGAAGCGCCGCCATGCTGGTGCGCAACGCGACGACCGCAAAGGGCGAGAATTTATCTGCCCCCATAGCGGCTTTGCCGAAGACCGGCGCAAGCCCGAGGAACACCGCTGAAAGAAGCGCGGCATTGATTCCCTGTACTTTCACTTTGTGCATGAGACGTGTTCGCAATTTCAACGAGGGGTAGGTTACCTCATTGAGGTCCAGAGGGGTTTCGTTCTGGTCGGTCATTAGCGTATTAAGGCGCGCACTTCATCCAGAAAATCATCGTTGAGGAAATCGCCCTTTTGCATCAGCGATTGGATCTGCCCCTGCAGGCGGCTTTTTTCGTTGACAGTCAACTCCTTTGCCGTGGCAACGATCACCGGGATGTTCGCGGTTTCGGGCTTACTGCGCATGGCATCGAGAACGGCAAAGCCGTCCACTTCGGGCATCATCAGGTCGAGGATGACGATATCCGGGTGTTCGCGGTTCACAAGTTCGATCGCTTCGCGTCCGTCTACTGCTTCAAAGATCTCGAAATCACCCTGCGATTGCAAGATGCGGCGGATGAGGCGGCGCGCTTCGGGGCT
>CAYWCN010000079.1:0-14763 GCA_964456775.1 uncultured Anaerolinea sp. | reverse complement strand
CCGCGCTGGCGTCGAAGGTTTTGCAATGACCGTCGGGCGCGAGCATCCGCGCTTGTGAGAAAGTGATGGTCAATTCGGGAGTCAAAATCAAATTGACGCCTCCCGCCAACGCCAGATCCGATTCGCCGCTTCGCAGACTCTGACACGCGAGATGAACGGATACCAGCGACGATGAACAAGCCGTGTCCACTGCCATGCTCGGTCCGCGCAGATCGAAGACATACGACAAACGATTCGCGGCGATGCTGTGCGCGTTGCCTGTGCCTGCATACGCGTCAATCATTTCGGGATCGTCGAACTGCAGACGCGAGTAATCGTAACTGCTGATGCCGACGAACACGCCTGTGCGCGTCCCTGCGAGGGAGGGCGGAGGAATAAAAGCGTTTTCGAGAGCTTCCCAACTGACCTCAAGCAAGAGACGTTGTTGCGGATCCATTCTTGCGGCTTCGCGTGGCGAAATCCCAAAGAAGGCGGGATCGAACAAATCCACGTGATCGAGGAACGCGCCGAAACGCGTCATCACTTTTCCCCGTTCGGGAGTCTCGGAATGGAAGGCGTCCACATCCCAGCGGTCGGACGGCACCTCGGTGATCGCGTCCACGCCGTTGCGGAGGAGTTCCCAAAATGCTTGCGGGTTTTCTGCTTGCGGAAAACGACAACTCAAACCGATGATGGCAATCGGCTCGTTGATATTGTTGAATGATGGCTGAGGAGTCGGCGCTGATTTTTTTTCTGGTTGTGAATCACCCGCAAGAAAATTTGCCAACGATTCAATCGTCGGATAATCCCATGCAAGCGTGGGAGCAAGTTTTCGGTTGAGGAATGTTTCGAGATCGCCGGTGAGACTCACGGCTTGCACTGAGCCAAGTCCGTAGTAGGTGAACGGCTGGCGCGGGTCAATCGCGGAGGCGTCCATTTCAAGCATGGAAGCGATGCGATGCACCAACCACGCTTGAATTGTCGCTGAAGGAGCGCTTGCTCCGCCCTCCTGCTCCTTCGCGCCCTTGCTCATTTGCTCACTTGCTCTTTTGCCCATTTGCTCTTTTGCAGGCTTGCCCCTCCACTCACCCACAACGTCAAGTTCCCCTTCCATAAACGCGGACTTCGTGGCGCGGCGTTGAATTTTTCCGCTGGAGGTTTTGGGGATGCTCATCGGTTTGACGAGCGCGATGGCAAAGACTTGCAGATCGTGTTTCTCCGCAACGGCTTGACGGATCGCGGAGGCGACTTCATTTATATCGGCTTGGCGTCCCGCGCGAGTCACTTCCTGGACGATGACGAGTTGTTCTTTTCCATTTTCGTTCACTGAAAACGCCGCGCCCGAACTCGGTTGTAGCGCGGAGTGACTCGCTTCGACGGTCAACTCAATGTCTTGCGGATAATGATTGCTTCCATGAATGATGATGAGGTCTTTCAAACGACCGGTAATGAAGAGTTCGTCGTTTTGCAGAAATCCGAGATCGCCCGTCCGCATGAAGGGACCTTCATTCGTATCGGCAACGAACGCGCTGAATGTCCTTTGAGTTTCCTCTGCGAGTCCCCAATATCCCTGCGCCACGCTGGGCCCGGCGACCCAAATCTCGCCGACTTCGTTTTCACTACATCGAATCAATGTAGATGGATTGACGATGATGATCTTTTGGTCAACGATGGATTTGCCGCAGTTGACCATCGTCAACGCGTTGGCATCTTCGCGCGAGACTTCCACAACAGCATCGCGTTCGAGGGCTTTGCGGTCAATCGTCAGCGTGCGAGGTTCGGCGGGACCGTCGCCGCCTGAAACGATGAGCGAGCTTTCCGCCATGCCGAAGCAGGGGTAGAAAGAGGCCGCCCGAAAGCCGACCAACCCGAAGGTCCGCGAGAAGCGTTCGAGAGTCTCAGGGCGGATCGGCTCCGCTCCGCAGAAGGCGAGTTTCCACGCGCTTAAGTCCAGCGTCTCAAGTTGTTCGGGCGTGATCTTGTCCACGCACAGATCATACGCAAAGTTCGGCGCGCCGCTCGTTGTCGCTTTGTATTTGCTGATCGCCTCGAGCCAGCGAAAAGGCTTTTGCAAAAACGACACAGGCGACATCAACGTGGACGGACAGCCGACATACAACGGCTCGAGAATGCCGCCGATGAGTCCCATGTCGTGATAACTCGGAAGCCAGAACGCGCCCGAATCGCTCGCGTCAAGTTGGAAGCCATGCCGGATCGCTTTCAGGTTGTGCATCAGGTTGCCATGCGTGAGCATGACCCCCTTCGGTTGACTCGTCGAACCAGACGTATATTGGAGGAAGGCGAGCGTGTCCGCATGGATGTTCGGGTCGCGCCATTCCGCTTCAGACCCCGGGGCAACCTGCTCCGTGTTTAACCAGCTTAATGCCTGCAGGTCGGGCGACTGCTCGAAGCGTTGCTCGATGTTGTGAAGGATGGAGGATGTGGTGAGCGCGAACTTCGCCTGCGAGTCGGCGACGATGGCTTGGATGCGCGGGACGGGACGATTCAAACGCGGAGGGTAGGCTGGCACCGCCACTGCG
Organism: uncultured Anaerolinea sp.; assembly: GCA_964456775.1. Lineage (GTDB taxonomy): Bacteria > Chloroflexota > Anaerolineae > Anaerolineales > Villigracilaceae > Defluviilinea. Next base: position 12,244 of record CAYWCN010000079.1, on the reverse strand, counting down.
CCGGCGTACAAACACCCGAAGAACGCGGCGATGTAATCCAGCCCGGAAGGATAGAGCAGCAGCACGCGTTCGCCGCGCGCGCCGTGCGTTTCAAGCCACGCGCCGATGCCGCGCGCGCGGCGATCTAATTCGCCGTACGTGAGCGAGTCGCCTTCGACGCCGTCGTCCTGCAAATAACGATAGGCGAGAAAGCCCGGCTGATCTCCTGCCCTCAAGCGCAGGAGGTCGAGCAATGTGGCGGGGATGGGATAATTCCGAAAAGGGGATTGCATCGAATTCGACATTAAGCATCCGAATAGTTTCAGGTTATATCATAAAAGCCTCGTTCGCTTCACAGCCCAAAAGTTTGCTTGACATGCCTCTTTTGCAAACGTATAATCTTTTCAAATATCAGAAATAAGGTGGGAAATGGAACCTTTTTTTATTTTTTGGAACTGGTCGTCTGTCGGAACCATCGCTGTCAAACCAACTATAAAGGAACAGACCCGTGACCTCCTCTGGCAGTTTCAAGTTGACGCTCGTCAACGCTCAAAGCAGTACGCCCCCCAAAGAATTCGAATTGATCCGCTCCGAACTTGTGATCGGACGCGACGACGGTGTGGATATTGTCATCCCCACGCCAGCAGTTTCGCGCCGCCACGCGCGGTTGATGATGGAGAACAACGGCTACATCATTGAAGACCTCGGCAGTTCCAACGGGACATTCGTCAACGGCGACCGGTTGATCGGGCGGCGCGCGCTTCAACACGGCGACCAGATTCGGCTGGGACAGGCGATCACGTTGAATTTTTCCGCGCCCGGTGAAGAGGAAACAGCCTTTCGCCCAGCAACGCCCGGCATAGAGAAGCAGGAACCCGATAAGACCGCCGTGCGTCCCGCAACGCCGGTGCCATCCGTGCCGTCGCATGTGATGCAGACCACCATCGGCAATGAGCCGAGCATCCCGGTCAAAGCCGGTCCGCGGCAGTTGATCGTCACCATCGCCGGGGAAAACCCAAAGAACTATTCTCTCACGCGCGCAAGTTATTCCCTCGGCAGGCTAGACGATAACGATATTGTCATCGCCTCGCCCATCGTTTCCGGTCATCATGCGCGCATCGAGCAGGCAAGCGGCGGCGGATACAAACTCACCACCCTGCCGGATGCGAGAAACCCGGTTTTCTTCGGGGGACGCGCGCTCGAAGCCTCGCGCGTGTTGCGTCACGGCGACGTGATGCGCATTGGCGGACAAGATCCCGGCGTAATGGTCACTTTGACCTATGAAGCGCCAGCAGAAGCCGCCGCGCAGGTGGAACGCGAGATCGAGTTTGGTGAAAAGAATCTGATCCAGATCGGGCGCGACCCAAGCAACGATGTTGTGCTTCCCTCGCCGAACATTTCGCGCTTTCACGCGCAAGTTCAACGCGTCGGTCAACGCTATCGCGTCGAAGATTTGCGCAGTTCCAACGGCGTCTTCGTCAACGATGTAAAAGTGGACGGCTCATCGTGGCTGAAACCGAACGACACGGTGCGAATCGGACAATATCGCTTCGTGCTTGGCAAAGATCAACTCGCGCATTTCGACGACAGCAACGGCTTGCGCGTGGACGTGGTCGGACTCAACAAGTGGGTGCGCAAAGACCTCAACATCCTGCAAAATATTTCGGTCGCGTTCAAACCGCGCGAGTTCATCGTCGTGGTCGGTCAAAGCGGCGGCGGCAAATCCACGTTCGTCGACGCGGTGGCTGGCTATCGCCCCGCGACGCCGCCATCCAAAGTCTACGTCAACGACATTGATATTTATACTCACTTCGATTCGATCCGCAACGAGATCGGTTTCGTCCCGCAAAAAGACATCATCCACATGGAGTTGACGATCTATCAGGCGCTGGATTATGCCGCGCAGTTGCGTATGCCGGCCGACACCTCCGCGGAGGAACGCCACAAGCGCGTGATGGAAGTGCTCGCCGATCTCGATCTCACCCATCGCAAGGATGTGCAGATTAGCGGCTTGAGCGGCGGACAACAAAAACGCGTCTCCATCGGTGTCGAACTGCTCACCAAACCCGGCCTGTTCTTCCTCGACGAGCCGACCTCCGGTCTCGACCCCGGCACCGAGACCGCGCTCATGCAACTCATGCGCCGCCTCGCCGATCAGGGGCGCACGATCATCCTCATCACACACGCGACGAAGAACGTGATGCTTGCCGATAAAGTCATCTTCCTCGCGCGCGGAGGTTACCTCGCGTGGTTCGGTCCGCCCGATGAAGCGTTGGCTTACTTCGACCAATATCGCTCCGAACGCGACCGCCGCGCTGGAAAGATCGAGTTCGACGAGATCTACGCCATCCTCGACGACCAAAGCAAAGGCAAAGCGCCGGAATGGGCGCAGAGATACCGCGAAAGCAAGGCATATCAAGAGTATGTCGTCAAGTCGCTGGCGGGCAAACTCTCGCCTCAAGGCACGCCGGCGGTTCAAGACTCTGGCAAGAGACCTCAGCCCTCGGCGGGAGCCTCCTCGAAAAAAGTTTCGTCACTCAAACAATTCTTCGTGCTGTCCGCGCGCAACGTGAAGATCCTCACGCGCGATAAATTCGCCCTGGGGCTGATGCTTGCCACCGCCCCGCTGGTAAGTCTGCTCGACGTGGTTCTCGCCGCCGTGATGGGACGCGACCCGTTCAGTTTTCAGAACGGCGACATCGCGCGCGTGATGATCACCCTCTTCCTCATGACCATCTACGGCGTGATGGTGGGCGGCATCTCGCAGATGCGCGAGATCGTCAAAGAAGCGGATATTTACCGGCGCGAACGACTCGTCAATTTGAAAATCCTGCCGTACGTCATGTCGAAAGTTTGGGTGGCGGCATTGCTCGCGTTCTATCAAGCGGCGGCATATACCATCGTCCATTACCTCGCCTTCTCGATGCCCGGCGGCGCGTTGGAATTCGCGCAGATCTACATCACCATGACACTCGCCACCCTCGCCGGCATGATGCTGGGACTCTTCGCCTCCGCCCTCGCGCCGAACTCCAGTTCCGCGCCGTTGATGGTGATCATCCTCATGCTTCCGCAGATCGTGCTGGGCGGCGCGTTGATCCCCGTGCCGGGCTTCATCACCTCGTTCACGTCCACGCGTTGGGCGTTCGAAGCGTTGATGAGCATCACCGGTCCCGGCTCGGATGTCGCCGCAGACGTGTGCTGGAAACTTCCGCAAGATGTGCAAAATGCGATGACCATCGAAGATAAACTGGCGCAGGGTTGCCGTTGTATGGGCGTCAACATGCTCAAAGAAGAATCGTGCAATCATCCCGGCTTAGGCAAGTTCTGGGTTCCCGCCATTGACGAACCTCTGCCCGTTGAACCGCCTCCACTGCCGCCCGAGCCTGCCCGTCCGGTTGAACCGGCGAACCAGTCCGATAATGTAGCGATGGCGGAGTTCTTCGCGAAGTTGCAGGCATACGAAGCCGAAGTCAACGTGTACAAGTTGCAGGTAGAGCAATATCAAAAAGACCGCGTCGCCTACGAAACAAAACGCGCCGAACTGCAAGTGGCGGTCGCGCCAGCCGAAGGCGTGGTGAGAAATTTCTACAGCAACTTCCCGTTCATGTATGTGGACAAAAACGATACGGTCGCGTATTACAGCAAGGTCGGTTTCACCTGGATCGTGCAGGGATTCATCTGCCTTGTGCTGTTCGTCGCGATCCTGTATCTGCAAAAGCGGAAGGATGTCATTTAACGCCATGCGGACATACCGGCTCTTCAGCTTTTTCCTCATCCTCGTCATCGCCTCTCTCGCCTGTGGAGTTGGTTCGGGTCCATCGTCGGCAGACCTCACCGCCCAAGCGATCAGCACGTCGGTGCTGGCTACCGGGACCGCGAAAGAATCGCAAGGCGAAGCCGCAGACGCCGCCGCGTTAACCGCGCAAGCCGTTGCGGAGAGTCAATCGAAGCCGGCGCAACAGACCGCCACTGCGGAGGCGTTCGCGCCCACATTGGCGGCGGAATTGCCGAAGTACGGCGTTGACCCGTCGGAAGGGCGGCTAGGGTGGGTGCATCCGCCCGTCACGCTCGACGCGTCCGGTTTCCGTCAGTTCGAGTACATCAATTATTTCATCGGCACGCTCGCGGCAGATTTTGTCGTCTCGTTCGATATTACCTGGGACATTGTTGGAAGCATCGCCGGTTGCGGATTCGTCCTGCGCTCGGATGGCAACACGATCGCATTGAATCAATACATGGTCATCATGACGCGCGTGGCGAGCGGACACGTGTTGTTCGCAACGATGGCGAACGGCGAAGTGGTTAACTATCAAGACATTTACGCGCGCTACACCGACAAAAAATTCGATTGGAAAAATCTCGCCACCAACCGTCTCACCGTCGTCGGGCGCGGCACCACGTTCTACATTTACACCAACGACACGCTCATCGGCGAAGTGGACCCGAACCAGCCGCCGAAGTTGCCGATCCTGCCGCCGGAGCCGGAGAAGCCCGCCAACGCGAACGATCCGCAGGCGATGCAAGCGTATAAACAGAACAAAGCGGAATACGATGATGTCGTTTCGCAGATGCAATACCAGTATCAACAACGCTTGAAGGCGTTCCGCGAATCGGACAAAACCTTCGATAAAGGTTTTACTGCCATGGTGGCGTTGAGCGAATCGGGTCGCAAGACGCAATGTCAGTTCAATAACGGCTGGCTGTATCTCATTGGGCAGTGAAGCGGTAAATGCAATTTGTGTTATCATCCTGAATACATCGTAAAACACCTCAAAACCCGTCATTGCGAGTGACGCTGAAAGCGTCACGAAGCAATCCCCGTGAAAGTTAGGCTTCGTTGGACGTGGTGGAGATTGCTTCGTCGTGGCGCGATGCGCCACTCCTCGCAATGACGAATTGTTTCTTGGAGCAACAATGGCAAACACACTCGTTGGTAAAACTCTTGGCAAACGGTATGTGATCGAGGAACTTCTCGGTCAGGGCGGCATGTCGGCGGTGTATAAAGCCTCCGACCCGAATCTCAAACGCGTGGTGGCGGTCAAGGTCATCCATCCGCACCTTTCCACAGACCCGGACTTCGTCAAACGCTTTGAAGAGGAAGCCGCGGCGGTAGCCCAATTGCGTCACCCCGGCATCGTGCAAGTGCACGATTTCAACCGCGACGACGATATTTACTACATGGTGCTGGAATTCGTGCCGGGCGAAACGCTTCAAGACCACCTCAAACGTCTCAACGACAGCGGACGCAAACTCTCCCCCACCAAAGCAATGGAATACATGGCAGGCGCGTGCGACGCCGTGGACTATGCTCACCAGCGCGGCATGATCCACCGCGACATCAAGCCCGCCAATTTGATGTTGAACACGCTCGGTCAAGTCATCCTCATGGATTTCGGCATCGCCAAGATCGTCGGAAGCCAGCGTCACACCGCCACCGGCGCGGTCGTTGGCACAGCCATGTACATGTCGCCGGAGCAGATCAAAGGCGAGCAACCCGACCGCCGCACGGATATTTATTCGCTCGGCGTGACGTTGTACGAAATGGTGAGCGGACGCCCGCCCTTCGAAGCCGATTCAGCCATGACGTTGATGATGATGCACATCAACGACCCGGTCCCCAACCCGAAGAAACTCAACCCCGATGTGCCAGACAGCCTGGTTGCGATCATCAACAAGGCGCTGGCAAAAGACCCGGCGGACCGGTATCAAACCGCCGCGCAAATGGCGGCGGCATTACGCAACGCGCTCGCAGGCCGCGCCGCGGGACCTGTCCCATCGGCGCACTCGACGATGGTGGAAGAAACGCCGACCATGATGAAGAGTGGGAAAGCCACCACAGTTGAACCAGTTGCAGTTCCGAGAGGAACCGTTGTTGAAAGCAGTCCACAGCCCGCATACCGGGGAACGATGGTCGAAAGCGCGCCGCAACAGACTCCGTATTCGGCTCCGCAATCCGCGCCGCCCAAAGCGAAGTCGCGCAGTATGTTGCCGATCATCGGAGGTGTCGTTGTCTTGTTGTTGTGTGTGGTTGTTGGAGGCGGATTGATTGCCAGCCAGTTGTTCAATAAGACAACTCCCACGGATGCGCCCACCAGCCCGCCGACGCAGCCGCAAGCCGCGACAGAAGCCCCGCTGGTGGTTGTCGAATCACCGACGTTGAGCGTAACCGATACTCCCGCGGCGACACCGACAGAAGCGATCCCGCCGGGACCGTACGTGCGGATCAACTCGATCACGATTGACGCAAACAATCACTATGTTGTGGAATATGAAACATTTGAATTCACAGAATCGTTGCCCGGCATGCACATCCACTTTTTCTTCAACACCGTGCCGGTAGAGAATGCCGGTTCACCGGGTTCAGGTCCGTGGTATCTCTGGGGCGGACCGCGACCGTTTACCAAGTATCGCGTATCAGACAAGCCCGCCGCCGCAACGCAGATGTGCGCGCGCGTGGCGAACGGCAACCATTCACTGAACGGACTCGAGAGCGGCAACTGCGTTGATCTTCCGCCAAGTCCATAAACAATGTTGAATCCAAAACGGCGACCCGATGGTCGCCGTTTTTTGTTTGATTATCAAATGAGAAGCCTTAAGGAATGTAATCCCCGCGACCAAAGAGTCTTGATTGGCACAGTAGAGATTCTTCGCTTCGCTCAGAATGACATACGCCTCTATTTAATCGCCCGCTTGGTGATCGAGTCCAGTAGAAAATCTATCAAGTAGTGATTCACTTCCTCCGCCGCGTCGAGGTGCGCCCAGTGAGTCGCTTCGGGGAAGAGGATCAAATTCCTGTCATCGCAATAGTCCATGCTGGGGCGCGCGAGGCGGGGCGAGAGCGCGAAGTCCTTCATCCCCCACATCATCAGCGTGCGGACTTTGACTCGCATGTCCTCAGGCATCTTCGGCGGAAATTGAAGCACGGCGCGATACCAGTTCAGCATGGAAGTCAACACGCCGAGTTGTGACCACGCCTCTTTATACTTTTCGATATCCTCATCGGTGAATGTGTTCTTCTTTGCAGAGTTGCGCAGTCCGCGTATTATCGCGCGGAAATTGTTCGCGGACAATATTTTTTCCGCAAGCCGCGGCAGTTGGAAGAAGAGCCAGTACCATGAGCGTCGTATCTGATCGAGGTCGCGTTGCAGAGACCTGCGATACACGGCGGGATGCGGCGAATTGAGGATTGCCAGCTTGTGCAATTTTTCCGGGTGAGACATGGCGAGAGTCCACGCGACGCCTCCGCCCCAGTCGTGACCCACGAGGTTGACCTTTTCATAATCCAAGGCTTTGATCAAGCCCAGCACATCGTCCACGAGCGTGGATATGCCGTAGTCTTTTGTATCCTTTGGCTTATCGCTCAAGTTGTAGCCGCGCTGGTCAGGGACGATAACCCGGCATCCCGCATTCACCAACGCGGGAATTTGTTTCCTCCACCCGTACCAAAATTCTGGAAAACCGTGCAAGAGAATGACGGGGATTCCGCTTTTGGGTCCAGCCTGGACGACGTGCAAACGGATTCCGTTCGTGTTTATGTAACTATGTTCAAGTTCCATTCAGGTAGCGCCTCCAAAAACGAGGCGGGATTGTACCAAAGAATAGCGGATGAATTTAAATTTTCAGTGAGTGTTTGGGTAGTTTGTAAAAATCGTAGGGAAAACATCGAGGAATCGCTTATCTTCCTCAATACCCTCCCCTAAAATACGCGCGGATCAAATCTGAAATATCGGCAGTTGTGTTCTGCCTTGCCACGGCGAAAAAATCATAGGCAGTGGCGCGACCGCGTCCGTAGCGGGAGGCGTAATCTTTGAGAAAGGCAAAAAACGCGTCGTCACCCATGCGGATGTGCAACGCCTCCATGAAGTTCGCTCCGTTGAGATACACCGAGTTGACATAGGCGCGGAAGGTCGGTGCTTCGTAGATGGTCGTATCCACGTAACCCGAGGGACCGAAATAATTCACGCGGAAGTTCCACCACCAGTCATACGAGTTGGGATAAATATATTGATAAAAGAGCGCCTCGCTGTAGACCGACAGCGCCTCATCCAGCCACGGCTCCATTGCAGAATCGTTCCCCACCAGTCCGTACCACCATTGATGCGCCACTTCGTGCACGCCAATCGCCACCAGATTACTCCGCGCCGAGCCGTTGTATTCATCGTAAAACTTCGTCGCTAAAAACACCAGCCCGTCATACTCCTGCCCGTCGTTCAAATCCGATTGCACGATGGACAAGCTCCCATACGGGAACGCCGCGAACTGCGTCTCCCATAGACCGATGGAACGCACCGCCGCATTCAGGACTGCCAGCCCTTCATCCTCATACCCTGGAAAATAATACGAACGGATCTGCGCGCCGCCTGCGGTTGAATCCACGGATTGGAATTGATCGCTCGCGGAGATGGCAAACGTCCGCGCGCCGAAGATGCGATAACGCGTCCACTCGTTGTTGGCTTCGCTCACTCCGCTGGTAGCGAAGGTGATATTCCCCTCCGTGGCGCGGACGTTCACTTCAAAGTCCGCCGCGTCTTGGACGAGATGCTCGCCGAGATAATAATCGTCATGCAGAACCCAGCCGTTAGCATACGGCACGATCAACGGAAACCAATCCGTGAGGTTGGTCTGCATTGAGTCAAATCCATACGGATGCTCTTTGAGTTTCGACGGGATCGAAATGCGAAAACGCATCGCAAGCGTGACTTGCGCATTCGGCGCGAGCGGTTGCGACAAATAGACCGTGAGTCTGTGTCCGCTCAGATCGTAGTTGAGCGCGTTACTGTCCAGCAAAATGTTTTCGAGCGTGAATCCGCCTCGATGGTTCGGCTCAACTGCCATCACGAGCTCGTTGAGCGCAACGCCTGTTTGATTCGTGTATCGAATCGTTTCATCAACAGCGAGTTGATGTCCGTAATAATCAAGCAAAGCAAATAGTGCGTATTGAGTCCTCGATGAGGTTGGAGACGATGTCGGTGAAGGCAGGGGTGTTGACGTGAATGCAAACGTCGGAGGCGGCGTGTTTGTCGGCGGTTCGGGTGTGAACGTGGGAATCAATGTCGGCGGCTCGATGGCGGTGGGAGTCAACGTCACAGGCTGGAAGGGAGTCGGGGTGGGCGACGCGTTCGACGCCTGCGTAACAAGCACAAGCGTGGGAGGAAGCGTCTGCACTTGTGGGGAGGCGCAAGAGGCGAGAAAAAAAAGAAGGACGAAAAAATTCAATCGAAGTGGAATTTTCATAAAGATTTATAACAACCCTACTTCGGTGGTTGAGTAGAGCGGGCGCTTCTCCCGCCCGTATCGAAACCACAAGTTAACAAAAGTACGTTTGTTGCGTGCTGGTTTCGATACGTCCCGCGATGCTTCGTCTTCGTGGCGCGAACAACACGCGCCACTCCGCTCAGCACGCGCGGAACTACTCAACCAGCGGAGTTAGTATGTGTTTTTAAAATACTTCGCCATCAGATCAGACAGATCCGCGGAGGTGTGTTCGCGCAGGACGCGGAAGAAATCGGCGCCCGTCGCGCGCTTGCCCGCGTATTGAGCGTAATAATCTTTGAGGAACGCGAAGAAAATTTCATCACCGACGCGCTCGCGCAACTCTTGAAAAAATCGCGCGCCAGTTAAATAGACTTTATCCCAATACGGTCTTTGTCCGCCGCCGTCGTACACTTGCGTATCCACAAAGCCCGCTTGTTGAAATTCAAAATAACGATAACTCCACCACCAACTCACAAGATCGGGATACGTCGCTTCGTAATAGACCGCTTCGCTATACGTGGCGAGCGCCTCATCGAGCCACGGCTCGATGCCCTGATCGTTCGCCACCGCGTCGAACCACCATTGATGCGCGGTCTCGTGCGCGCCGATGGTCACAAGATAATTTGCGGGCGTGCCGTCGTACAAATTAAAATAATCGCGGCTGATGAAATAAAACGCCGAGAACTCCATGCCGTCGTTGAAGTCGCCTTGCACCGCAGTCAACGTTTTGTGACGATACGGTCCGAACTTTTCGCTGAACACTTGCAACGCTTGCGCGGTGGTCTGCAACAACGCTTCGCCCTCTTCATCGTAAAACGCAAAATAATACGCGAAGACTTTCACATCGCCGACGGTGCGTGTGGCGACTTTGTAATCGGTGCTGATGGATAACGCAAACGTGCGTCCCGCTTCCAACTCGAACTTGCGGCTGGTCGCTAACCCTGATGCCACCTCCGCCCCCGACGCGGCGATCTGCGGAGTCGTCCCGTCGGTGAACGTGACTGTCACATCGAAGTCTGCCACATCATACACGAGATGCTCGCCATAGAACCAGGGGTTATGCAATATCCATCCTTCGCCTGATTGATACGGCACGACAAACGGATACCAATCCACAAAATTGATCTGCCTGTCGGAGTATCCATAGATCTGCGGGCGGACTTCGTTCGGGTTGCTGTACGCCTGCATCTGCGGAAGGATGAGCGCGTAGCTCATGGTGATCGTGACTGTTCTGCTTGGAGGCAGAGGTTGAGGGAGTGGGATTTCGAGTCTCTGGCTGAGAGGTTCTAAAATGTAATCAGTAATTGGTGATTGATCTATGGCAAGCGATCTGAGGCTAAATCCGCCGCTCCATAGATTCGGTTCCACCGCGAGGACGAGATCCGTGAGCGTTTCGCCTGTCCAGTTGGGATAGGTGATGGTCTGGTTCACCTCCGCCGCTTTGGACGAGTAGTTCATCTGCAAGTCAATCACATACTGCGGACGTTCCAATTCGGGTGCGAGGGTTGGGAACGCGGTCGGCGTTTCGGTTGGAAGCGGGGTTTCAGATGGAGGAATAGTTGCAGATGGAGATGGTGTTTCGGTTGGGAGAGGAGGAGGGGTCGGAGAAGAGCAAGAGACAAGAAAGAGGAAAGAGGAAAGAAAGGCAAGAATGCGCGTTGCGATGGGCTTGGACATGGAGAGTATTTTAACCGATTGAGATAATCCCCTGCTTAACGACACAGCCTCCCGCATGGAAGCATTGCGGGAGGCTGTTTATTTCAACAATCCTTATCCTTCGATCAATTTCTTCTTTTTGCCGTTTTTGCTTTTTTCTTTTTCTTGGGATCATTAACCCATAACCAAATTGCCAGTCCGACCCCGACCAGAGACAAGGCTCCGCCTAGAGGCACATCCCAGGGACGATAACGAAATTCATACGAATGGGTTCCGGCGGGAACTTTCGTAGACAGCCAAGGAGATGAACTTAAGTCCGCTTTTCTGCCATCCATCTTCACTTTCCATCCAGACCATGAGTTCTCCATAACAATTAACTGTCCGGGAGTGTCCGTCTCGCACTCTACGTCAATATTCCCACCCATGGCTTTCGCTTGGCAAGGAATATGCTCGCCATCAATATCCACATAGGCGTAATATTGATCTGGATATGAGAACACATTGAAATATTCGACGCTCTCAATAAAGTTCGGATCAGAGGTATTCACCGGGTCGCGCGAAACTCGAAGAGAAGGCGGCGGCGGTGTTCTCTCATTCCAGGTCCAGTGGTTGTATGCATTTGTGAGCTTAATGTCATTATCGAGAGCAGCAATATGGAATCCCCAATCACCTAAATGAGGCTCCACCCACTCAACAGTTTCCGGCTTGATCTGCGAAACGATCTCGTAATATCTCGCATCACCGGGAACATCCCAGACTTCAAGCCATGGTTTGACAAAGTCGTAGACGTTCCAAATAGACCAGACCAACGGTAATGCCATCACCCAAGCTAGATTGAACTTAACCATATTTCCACCAGAAAGATGTAACTCTAATTTGGGCCACTTTAATTTCAAGAGAATATCCACCCCCCAAGCCGCGAACGCCAAAATGAACGGCACAGCCAAATTGGCGATCAGGGATGGAAAACGCGCCATGGATAGTATCGGTTCCAAGATGGGTATCCAACTTGCCAACTTTTCCATCAACACTGCGCTGCTCATGCTGAATATCAGAAATATGGATATCAAGAAGAAGAGGGCGACTCGAAGCCTGGAAGGTGGAATAAATCTCCACGAGAATAGAGCAGCTAAGATTGGTATCCAACCAATGTAGTTAACGGTCATTCCGGGCCAGGGAAGTTTTCCCAAGTAATCGGAGAAGTAGTAGTCATAGTCGCGAATGATCAAATTAAGCGGTTGATATCCAAATGCCTGAACTGAGCCGGCTTCTATTCCGGTGGGCTTAGAAATATTGTGGAAAACTAGTCACCCGACAGTTTCATAAATAGGAGCATAAAGAAACAGGAAAGGAT
>CAYWCN010000078.1:0-14983 GCA_964456775.1 uncultured Anaerolinea sp. | reverse complement strand
TGGCGCTGTTGGATAAGCAGACGAATCTCATCCGCTTCCCGTATCAGATCGGCGAAACGTTCGACACGCTCAAATTGGGCGAAGGGCTGACGAGCAAGATCATCCAATCGGGCGAACCGTTGCTCATCAATAGAGATGTCAAAGAGCGGCGCGCGCAACTTGGCACGACGCTTGTTGGAAGAGAGTCGCTTTCGTTTTTGGGCGTGCCGATCCAATCGGGCAAAGAGACCATCGGCGTGTTGAGCGTGCAAAGCACAACCGAGGAAGGCGTGTTCGATGAAGACGACCTGCGGCTGTTGACGACCATCGCGGCGAATGCGGGCGCGGCGATCAACACCGCGCAACTCCATGCCGAGACTCAGCGGCGCGCGCGTGAGATGGCTACGCTGGCGGAGATCGGCAACGACATCGCCGCTTCACGCGACCTTGAACCCGTCCTCGAGCGGATAGCGGCTCATGCCAAGGAGATTTTGCGCGTGCGTGACATCGCGGTCTACCTGCGTGAACCGGATAGCGACATCTTCCGCGCGCATGTTGCGCTAGGCACTTACACAGAGGAGATCAAAGCCGCGCAGATCCAGCTTGGGCAGGGTATCACCGGAAACATCGCACAAACAGGACTGGCGGAGTTTATCAACTTTCCTTCCCGCGACTCGCGCGTGATTCATATCCCCGGAACACCTGAAGAAGATGAAGAGGAAGAAGGTTTGATGTCTGCCCCGTTGATCTCGCGCGGGCAGACGATCGGTCTGCTCACCGTTTGGCGTCCGTGGGCGGATGGGCATTTCACGCAAAACGATTTGGATTTTCTGGTCAGCGTTGCCCGGCAAGCCGCCATCGCCATCGAAAGCGCGCGCTTGTATCTCGAAACGCAGAGGCGCGCGCGTGAAATGTCCGCGCTGGTGGATGTGGGGCGCGAGATCTCCTCGTCGCTTGACGCGTCCACGGTGTTGGAAGGCATCGCCACACACGCCATGGATCTGCTTCAAGGCAACCTGAGCGCGCTCTTCCTGCCTGAAGGCGATGGGACCATCTTCCGCGCAATTGCGGCAACGGGCGATGAGGCGGAGGAACTCCGCAACGATACGATCAAATTGGGCGAAGGCTTACTGGGCGATATTGCCCGCACCAAAGTCGGCGAGATCGTGAATAATAATAGCGCCGACCCGCGCACTTTGTTGATCGTAGGGACCGAGGAGACACCGGACGAGCATTTGATCGCCGTGCCTTTGCTTGCGGACGATGAATTGAAGGGGTTGATGGCGGTCTGGCGCAACGGCAAGGGAAACGAGTTCATCGAAGCCGAACTGGAATTTATGAACGGCTTGGCGCGGCAGGCGGTGATCGCGATCCAGAATGCCCAATTGTTTGCCGATACCAACGAAACCCTCGAACAACAAACCGCCACAAGCGAGATATTGAAAGTGATCGCCAGTTCGCCGACAGATATTCAACCTGTGTTGGATGTCATCGCCGAAAACGCGGCGAAACTCCTCGGCGGGGAGTTTAGTAACCTCTATCGCACCGATGGAAAACTCGTCTACGAAGCGGCTCAATACAACTTTCCTGCCGAAGCCATCGAAGAAGCCAAGCGTTCGTATCCTGCGCCGCTGGCGCGAGACCGCTTGTCCTCGCGAACTATTCTAGATAAGGCGATCGTTCATATTCCCGATATGCCGAATCAGCCCGATCTGCCCGAAGTGACGCGCCGTTATGTCAAATCGCTCGATATGCAATGTATCGTGCTTGTTCCTCTGATGCGTGATGAAGAAGCGATAGGCTGTATCGGCGTCGGCAAACACGTGCCTACACCGTTCACCGAAAAACAGATCGCCCTTCTGCAAACGTTTGCCTCGCAGGCGGTGATTGCCATCGAAAATGTGCGTTTGTTCAACGAGACCCAAACCCTGCTCAAAGAGACCGAACAACGCGCCGTTGAATTGGGCGCGGTCAACTCTGTCCAGCAGACGCTTGTGTCCAATTTGGAAGTCCAAGCCATTTATCACTCCGTTGGCAGAAAGTTTACCGAACTGTTCAACGTGCAATCGGCGGCGATCTATACGATTGACCTAAAAACGCGCATGATGAAATATGAATACGCCTTCGAGCAGGGCAAGGAGTGGGAGATTCCGTCCAAGCCTGCCACCAGCCTGCATAACCATGTCATTGACCAAATCATTAACACAAAGAAGATCTTTGTGATCAACGATCATTTTGATGAATTTGCGGAGAATTTTCCCGATTTCCGTTCGTCGCGCACGCGCCTGCCGAAATCGCTTTGCGCGGCGCTGGTCGTCCTCCGCAAGGATACGGTCACCGGGGTGTCGCTTCAAAGCCTGGACGAGGAAAATTTCTTCTCCGAATCCGCCTTGCGCCTGATCGAAACCATTTCCAGCGCGACCGGCGTGGCGCTCGAGAACGCGCGTCTCTTCGATGAGACCCAGCGCCTGCTGAGCGAAACCGAACAGCGCAACAAAGAACTGGCGGTGATCAACTCTGTGCAGGAGACGCTCGTATCCAATCTGGATACCAGCCTGATCTACGAAGCCGTCGGTGAAAAATTGACCGAGGTCTTTAATGTGGATACGGTCACCATTTATTCCGTCAGCCTCTCCAGGCAGATGCTCACGTACGAATACGCGTATGAGCAGGGACGGATTTCGCCCAGTGAGCCGCGTCCTTTCACGAGTTTGCATGCGTATCTCGTGGAACAAGTCTTGCGCACCAAAAAGCCTTTTATCGTCAACGCAGGCTTCGATACCTTTGTTGAACGATTTGTTGATTTTCATTCCGCTCGCGGCCGCCTGCCCAAATCTCTGGCAGTCGTGCCTGTCTTTCATGAAGGCGATACCCTCATCGCCATGACATTGCAGGATCTCGAACGGGAAAATTACTTCACCGAGTCCGATGTGCGCCTCTTGCAGACGCTTGCAAACAGTATGAAGGTCGCGCTGGAGAACGCTCGTCTGCTCAATGAGACTCAGCGCCTGCTCAACGAGACCGAACAACGCGCCGCCGAGCTCGCCATCCTCAACAGTGTGGGCGATGCGATGGGACAGAGCCTCGATGTAAAGAATGTGACGCACATCGTCGGTGAAAAGGTGCGCGGCATCTTCAAAGCCGAAGTGGTGGACATCATCCTGTATGAACCCAGTACGCGTATCTTGCATCTAGAGTACAGTTACTGCGACGGGCATTATTATGAAAATGAACCCGATTGGGAATTAGAGGCAGGTAAAGGACTAGGATCAAAAGTCATTCTGAATCGCCAGTCTCTTTTGTTGAACACTGCAAAGGAAATGGACGATCAAGGCGCAGGAGCCTACGTCACTGCGCCGGTAGGAGAACGTGACCCCGAATCATATATGGGCGTCCCGATCCTCGTCGGCGATAAAGTGTTTGGCGTGGTGGATGTGCAAAGTTATCATCCCAATGCGTTCACCGAAGATAATGTGCGTTTGCTTTCCACGCTTGCATCGAACATGGGCGTTGCCATCGAGAATGCGCGTCTCTTCGACGAGGCGCAGACCGCCAAAGCCGCCGCCGAACAAGCCAACGAAGCGAAGAGTTCCTTCCTCGCTACCATGAGTCATGAGATCCGCACGCCGATGAACGCGGTGATCGGCATGAGCGGCTTGTTGATGGATACTGAACTGAACAAAGAGCAACAAGATTACGCCGAGACCATCCGAAATTCGGGCGACGCGCTGCTCACCATCATCAACGACATTTTGGATTTCAGCAAGATCGAGGCGGGACGCATGGACATCGAATCCCAGCCCTTCGACTTGCGCGACTGCATCGAATCGGCTCTGGACCTTGTCACTGCGCGCGCCATCGAAAAAGGACTCGACACCGCTTACATCATCGAAGACGATGTGCCAGTTGCGATCGCGGGCGACGAGACCCGCTTGCGCCAAATTTTGTTGAACCTCTTGAGCAACGCGGTGAAGTTTACGGAGAAGGGCGAAGTGGTTCTCACAGTAAGCAATGAACAGTCAACAGTGAACAGTTCCACTGATCACCGATCACTGGTAACTCTGAACTTCACCGTCCGCGATACGGGTATTGGACTTAGCGCCGAAGGCATGAGCCGCCTCTTCCAATCCTTCTCGCAAGCCGATTCATCCACCACGCGGAAATACGGCGGCACGGGTCTGGGTCTTGCCATCAGCAAACGCCTCGCCGAGATGATGGGCGGCTCAATGTGGGCGGAAAGCGAAGGGTTGGGCAAAGGCGCGATGTTCTCGTTCACCATCCACGCGATGATCGCCGAGATGCCTCAAGGCGCGCACCGCGAATTCATCGGCGAGCAAAACGAACTGCGCGGCAAGCGCGCGCTCATCGTGGACGACAACGCCACCAATCGCCGCATCCTCAACGTGCAGACTGCCAAATGGGGCATGATTCCGCGCGACACCGAATCGCCCGAAGAAGCCGCGCAATGGATTCAAAACGGCGAGTCGTTCGACGTTGCCATTCTCGACATGCACATGCCGGGCATGGACGGCGTCGAACTGGCGAAGCGCATCCGCGCCAACGATGCGAAACTTCCCATGGTATTGTTCAGTTCGCTCGGTCGGCGCGAGGCAGGCGTGGAAGAAAATCTTTTTGCCGCCTATCTCATCAAGCCGATCAAACAATCTCAATTGTTCGACACGCTCGCGGGACTCTTCATGGAATCGGTCAACGTGCAGGATGTGAAACCCGCCACCGAACGCTTCAAACTGGACCGTGAGTTTGCTTCGCGGCATCCGCTCAAGATTCTCCTCGCCGAAGACAACGCCGTAAACCAAAAGCTCGCGCTCAGGCTGCTTGAGCAAATGGGTTATCGCGCCGACGTGGCGTCGAATGGGTTGGAAGCGGTAGAATCGGTGGCGCGCCAAAAATATGACGTGGTCTTGATGGACGTGCAAATGCCAGAGATGGACGGTCTCGAAGCCACGCGTCGCATCATAGACCTGACAGGCACGCTTCGCGGAAACCTGTCAGGTCTGAAACGACCACGCATCGTTGGGCTCACCGCCAACGCGCTCGAAGGCGACCGCGAACTCTGCTTTGCCGCCGGCATGGAAGATTACATCAGCAAGCCCATCCGCGTGAACGAGTTGGTGGATGCGTTGGTGCGGGCGAGTAAAACGTAGACAAGTGGAGACTCATACTCTTGAACTTACAAAAGGAATGAATTGAATGTCCAGCATTGACAAAACGACCTTCGAAGATCTCAAACAAATGTCTGGGGCTGAGTTCATCAATGAATTGATAGACACCTTCCTCGACGACGCGCCGGGACAGGTGAGCGATATCCGCTCGGCGCTTGCCGCGCAGGACGCCGATTCATTCCGCCGCGCGGCACATTCGTTGAAGTCGAACGCGGCGACGTTTGGCGCGTCAAGGTTGGCAGACCTGGCGAGGGGTTTGGAAATGCTGGGGAGGGAGAATCGGCTGGGGGATACCGGGAACAAGCTGACCCTGCTGGAGGAAGCGGTTAAGTCCGCTTGCGAGGAACTCAAAGGATTGAAGTCATGAAAGCCTCGCATGAGCCCGGTCACATGCTGGTCGTGGACGATAACCGTTTGAATCGGTTGCTGCTCACGCGCGCGCTTGAACAAAATGGGCACATCGTCTCGATCGCGGAGAACGGACAGATCGCGATGGACATGCTGCGCGTCACGCCGTTCGATGTGATCCTGCTCGATATTGACATGCCGGTGATGAACGGCTTCGAGGTGTTGGACGCGTTGTTGAACGACGACGACCTGCGCGACTTGCCAGTGATCATGACCTCCGCATCGGATGAACTTGACCGCGTGGTGAAGTGTATCGAAATGGGCGCGGAGGATTATCTCGTGAAGCCGTTGAACCCGGTGCTGTTGCGGGCGCGCGTGAACGCCAGCCTCGAAAAGAAACGATTGCGCGACCAGCAGAGAAGATTATTCCGCACGTTCGCCACGCCCGAAGTGGCGGAGCAATTATTGCGCGAGGGGCTTTCGTTGGGCGGCAAGTATGTGACCGCCTCGGTGATGTTCGCCGACATTCGCGCGTTCACCACCTTGAGCGAGAATCAGGAGCCGGCGGTTACCATCGAATTTCTCAACGAATACTTTGGGTTGATGTTCGACCCGATCACCGGTCATCATGGCACCGTGAATCAATTGGAAGGCGATGGGATCATGGCGATCTTCGGCGCGCCTGCCTTCCATGAGAACCATCGCGAAGATGCAGTCCGCGCCGCGTTGGAGATGATCGAACTGTTGGATGTGTTCAACGAGCGGAGGACTGCGGAGGGCAGGGGGCGAATCGAGATCGGGATCGGCATTGCCACCGGGCGGGTGATCGCGGGCTACGCCGGCACACAACATCGCGCCACGTACACCTGCGTCGGCGACACCGTCAATGTTGCCGCCCGCATCGAGAATCATACAAAATTAGCGGGTAAGCCGATCTTGATCGACCGCAATACGCGCGAAGGTCTGGCTGATTCGATTCAGTTGGAAGACTTGGGGGAAGTATTGTTCAAAGGCAAGCACCAGCCCATTCAAATTTTTTCTGTTCGCGCATAGCCCCGGTGAGAGATGCGGCGCAGTTGCGGGCGAGAGGAAACAAGGAAAGTTGACGTGTCTGTCAGTGTCATTGCATCCAACCCCCGTAACTTGACGCCTCTCTTTGGATGTGCTACCATCGCTGAAACTTTTGTTCTGTTATGGAGAAACTATGGCGCGAATGAAACGAGGCGCATCGATCGCCTCCACGCTGGTAATGCTTTCACTCTTGATCGCCGGGTGCAATAAACCTTATTCGACCCAGCCCGCAGTGACGAACACGCCGATCAACCCGGATAGTTTATTTGCCACGCCGTCTACCGGCGATACCGGCTTGGACGACGTGGAGATCTTTGCCACACAGACTGCGCAAGCGCTCAACCCGAATCTGTTGAACACCGCAACGCCGGAAGTGGCGTCGCAAGACGCAACGCTTACGTCAACTCCATTCGTTCAATTGCCAGCCAGCCCATCCCCGATGCCCACTTCGACACTTGCCATTCCCGGCAATTTGCCAACGTCAACGCCGGGCTCCTCGGCGCCAGTCGGTAATCGTCCGCCGACGTATACTTTGCAGAGTGAAGAGTTCCCCTTCTGCATCGCGCGTCGTTACAACCTCGATCCCGATTCGTTACTTGCCCAAAATGGATTAAGCAGCGGAACCGTGTTTTATGCGGGTATCGTGTTGAACCTAAGCAATGTGTCTTCACCATTCCCCGATAATCGTGCGCTCCTGCCGCATCCCACCACGTATACCGTAACCGGAAACGCCGATACCACAGTCTATGGCGTGGCTTGTAAGTTCGGCGACGTGACACCGGATGGGATCGTTTCTGTAAACTCCGGTATTTCTCTCGGTTCTACATTCAGTGTGGGGCAGACAGTCAACATTCCGTAGTAACTTCACAAGTTATTGATAATAGCCCGGGCAAACGCTCGGGCTATTTGTCTTATCGTTGGCTTCCTCGTAAAAGTAGAAGATCTCACCAATGAGACACCGTGTTATGTGGTTCCCCTCTTTTTTTCTCTCAGTGTGTTAGAGTCAAGAGATCGGATAAAAATTTTCATCCTGCCTTCATAAAACTACAACGATCTTCTAACAGGCAGAGAGTAAACTCATGTCAACCGAAGGAGATAAAAATGAAATGGCAATGGAAACTGGGTCGCTTTCTCGGCATTGACGTATACGTCCATGCCACTTTTCTTTTGTTGATCGGCTGGGTGGGATACAGTTATTGGCTTGAGCATGGCACCATCGCCGAGGTGGTGAACGGTATCCTCTTCATCCTCGCTCTTTTTCTTTGCGTTGTGTTGCATGAATACGGTCACGCGCTCACCGCCCGCAAATATGGGATCAAGACTCGCGACATCACTTTGTATCCCATTGGCGGCGTGGCGCGATTGGAACGCATGCCCGATAAGCCGATCGAGGAGTTGTGGGTCGCGCTGATGGGACCTGCCGTCAACGTGGTTATCGCCGGCGGACTCTTCGCGCTTCTTGCCGCGACGGGGAAACTGACCCCCCTCACCGGCTTGACCATCGCCTCAGGCTCTTTCCTCATGCGCTTGATGATCGTCAATATTTCGCTCGTACTGTTCAACTTGATCCCCGCCTTCCCCATGGACGGCGGACGTGTCCTCCGCGCCATCCTCGCCATGCGCATGGACTACGTCCACGCGACGCAGGTCGCCGCGAGCATCGGTCAAGGCATCGCATTCATCTTTGGGTTTATCGGCATGTTCAGCAATCCGTTCCTGCTGTTCATCGCTTTCTTCGTGTACATCGGCGCGTCGCAGGAAGCCAGCATGGCGTTGATGAAAAATTCGATCAGCGGAATCCCTGTCACCCGCGCGATGTTGACGGATTTCAAAACCCTCTCGCCGCGCGACACGCTCGCGCAAGTTGTGGGACTGATCCTTGCTGGTTCACAGCATGACTTCCCCGTAGTGGACGCCAACGGCGCAGTGATGGGAATCCTCGAACGCGACGCGTTCATCGCCGCGTTATCGCGTCAGGGACAAAGCGCGCCGGTGGTCGGCGTGATGCGGAAAGATGTTCCCAGCGTGGATTCGCACGACATGGTCGAATCAGCCGTCACGCGTCTGCAAGAAGCGGGGGCGAAGACTCTGCCGGTCATGCACGCCGGTCAATTCGTCGGCTTGATCACCGCGGAGAACATCACCGAATTTTTGATGATCCGCTCGGCGTTGAAAGCGGCGGCGTAGGTTTTGCTAGGCACCGTGACCCTGGTTGTCAACCAATTTTGAGTACTTCTTTTTTAATTCCATGCTTGTGGGCTCATCATGCGTCACGTATTTTCCCGTTTTATCGGGCTTGTGAATTTTATAAGGCTCTCGATCTTTGTTTTGATCGATTCTCACTTGATAAAAAGTATTCATATCGCCAGACAAGAAAGATATGCCATAAGTTAGTAGATCATCAAGGGCTGCATCCAGCAAGACATTTAAGTTGATAGGCTCTTTCAGACTATATTCGCTAGCTTTTGGGTCGTTTTTTATCCAACGTTTCATGCGCCATAAGGCGATTGAATTCCAATCGGACTCGAAGAAGTTTCGCCCTCCTTCACCTAGAACGATATTGAAATTAGGAGGGTAATCACGTGGGTTTATGCTCGCTATGATTTTGATGTACTTCTCGCCGTTTCCATAGATGATATTGCAACCGAAGTCGGACACTTTTTTCAACTCCCGTTTATAACCAAATTTGGAAAGGGGTTGTCTAAATTTTAAAAGTACCAATCGCCCGAATTCGTTTAGAAGTGTGGGATTTGTTAGGCGTTTCATTCTTTTACCTGATACAGCAAATTATCCTCTACCTTATACAAAAGCGGAGCAACCTGAATTTTTGGGTAACGTGATCGTAACCGCCGTGTTTCGCTCAACACAAAATCTATTTCATTGCCGATCTCGAACATGGGAGCATAGTTCATGAAATGTTGTTCCGCGAGTTCTTGCTCCCAGCCCGCGTTCTCAACCAAGCCCTGGATAAACGCCTCCCGCCGCGACATCAAGTTGACCATCCCACACTGGTTGTGACCGATCAACGCGATGCACTTCACGCCTCCCACCGCGATGGCGTATGAAACTTTAAACTCGCTGTAGCGCAGGTTCGCGCCGCCCGCGCGGATGATATAAGCGAAGTTGTCAGGGATGTGCAAATGCTTGCGGTTATCCATGCACATGCCGATGAGCAATTGCGCTTGTGTGTACGGTTCATGCTCCATGCCGAGGTTGTGATATTCCAACAGCAACCCAATGGGAGTGTTTTTATATTCGGGAAAAATGTCGTCTTTTATAGAAACAGGGAAGAGGCGATGCATGGTTATTAAGATATTCCAATTCTTTGATATTTCATTTCGCGATTTACTTGCCGCTCTTTATTGTGTTCTGTGATTAATACTTGCGTCAAGGAGTTATTGCCTTTGAGCATGCCTGCGGCTTCTTCGATAGGATTCTTCAATGCGGGGACGATACTAAGTAGACCTCCATAATCAACCAATACTACTTTTGATCCCGGTTCCAGCGCGTATTTCTTTCTAATGTTTGCTGGTATGTTAATACAACCATTACTTGAAATTTTCAAAATCACATTTATCTACCTTTCATTCTAAAAGTGTAACACCTTTTCATCATTAGCATTTGTAACAAAAAAGGAGACCGAGCCTCCCAGCCCAGTCTCCGATCTCCAATCTCTAATCTCTAATTTCCAATCTCTAATCTCTAATTTCCAGTCTCAAATCTCTGCCTTCGCCCGCCTAAGCATCGGATCGTCAATTACCAATTACTAATTACTCGTTCACCCCACCAACCCAACCACAAAATTGAAAAGTCTCCAATACAGGTTGTAGAGCGGCTGGGGCCACGAAGTCTTTGGCAGGACGGGCGGGAACGACGATGAAACCTCCTCGTCGAAATAATTATCCGCGCCGTTGGTATCCCAAATGATATCGAATCCTTTGCCGAGCATATCCTTCACGTAGGGAGCGGCGTCGTAGCCGTTGTTTTCATAGATGTTATCGTGCGCGTACACGTGTTCAGGGTTTGGACCTACATCAATCTCGTTTGAATTGAAGACAACTGTTAGATTGAAAACCGCCAGACCGCCCGAGCGATTTCCTCTGATCGTGTTGTTATAAATCTCCACCTCATCTCCAGCAAGGACCAACATGCCTGTACCGGGCGGGGCAAATGCCACTGTCGAACCCGGCTTTGCAAAGTTCTCCCCGTTGTTGTTTTCGATCAAATTGTCATGGATCTTGGTGTAAATGGAAACTTTTGAGGGAAGTTGCGGCAACAGGTCAATCAATATTCCCATCGTATTATCGTGAGCGTGATTGTTGTAAACCTCACCGTTGACTGTGTTTTCAAGTTCAATGCCGAGCACATTGCCGTAAGTTTCTGTATCGCGGATAATGACATTTTCCGATTTTCCCGCGTAGATCGCCGCGTCGTTCATCAATGTCGCTTCGATGCGTTCGATCAACACATCCGTGCAGCGCACGGGGTACACGCCATACACGCCAGTGTTCTCGATGTACATGTCATGCAAATACACTTTCGTCGCGCCTTCCACCAGCACGCCGTTCGACGTGTAATTCTTCACCGAAAAATTATACATCTCGAAATTATTTCCAGATGCGATGACTCCATCCGAGCGCGTGCTTTCGCCGTCGATCACGGGCCATTCGCCCTTGTCATTCGGGATGCCCACCAGTTTGACATCGCTCCAATCCAGCACCACCGACTCGTGATAGATCCCATACGGGACTTCGATCGTGTCGCCCGGACCAGACCGGTCAACGGCTTGTTGGATCGTCTCATTCGGTCCCACGCGGACGGTCGTCGGTTCATGCGCAGGGACGCCTGATTCAGTCACCTCGACATTTAACTGACTGACAACTTCGCGCGCCAGGTTGGGGACTTGTTCCACCACCGGCAGACCCGATGGCACAGACGTTGGAACTTCGGGCATCGCGCTTTCATCGGTCAACGCGTAGAGGAATGCGACCAAATCTTCGTGTTCTTGTTCGCTCAACTCGATGGGGAGGATGTGGCGGTCTACTTTCAAACCGTATTGGCTTCCGCCGCCTTTTTCGTAGAACCAGAGGACATCATCCAGCGTGGCGAACGCGCCGTTGTGCATGTATGGTCCCGTCAACGCGACGTTACGTAACGTGGGTGACTTGAACGCGCCATCTTGCCCATCGCTGACGATCGCGGCGCGGCCCAAGTCGTGCGGAAAACCTTCGAGGTCCGGCACACCGGTGACGAAGAAATCATCCGAGCCAAACGTCGGCGCGGCGTGACATTCAAAACAGCGCGTCGCCGCCGAACGGAAGAGGTTGAGTCCGCGCCGCTGTTGCCCGGTCAACGCGTCGAATTGACCGGCCGCGTACCTGTCGAATGGACTGTCATTGGAGATCAGAGTCCGCTCGAACGAAGCGATTGCCGCTTGCATATTTTCAATCGTCATCGAATCTTTTCCGAACGCCGCGTCGAAGAGTTTTACATATTCGGGAATCGCTTTCAAGCGCGCGACAGTTTCCGCGTCGTTGCCAGCCATTTCGTTTTCCGCATGAAGCGGCACAGACATTTGCTCTTCCAATGAGTTTGCCCGCCCATCCCAGAAAAGTTTTGTTTCGTACCCGGCGTTCCACAACGCGGGCGTGTTGCGCGTGAGTGATTCCCCATCCGAGCCTTTTGCCGTTTGCAGTCCGTCGCTGAAACCAAGGCTGGGATTATGACACGTCGCGCACGACATATCTTGACCCTTTGAAATAATCGGATCGAAGAATAACATCCGACCAAGTTCCGTTTTTTCGGGCGAGGTCTCGCCGTTGAGCGGGGGAAATTCACGTTGCAATCCGCTGTACGCGGGGAGCACGCTGCTCGCGCCCGCGCCCCATTTATCTCGCGGCGGAAGATCGTCGAAGGGCAGCGGGGCGAACGCGGCGTAGATGATGCCGAAGAGGGCGAGAATGCCCAACGTCAGAAAGATTCGTTTGATCCAGATTTTCATAATTCTCCTCATAGAAGACCTCACAGGACTTTAAGTCCTGTGAGGTCTATTTTATTTCATTGTCATCAAAAATGCGACGATGCCTTGGAATTCCTCGCTTGTGAGTTCTTTGGCGAAGTTGGTTGGCATGGTATCGGGGAATCCTTCCACGATGTATGACTTGGGCGAGAGGATCGATTCTTCGATGTACGCCTGCGCGTCATACCCTGGGATACGGGATTCGGCGCGGGTAGCCACGC
Organism: uncultured Anaerolinea sp.; assembly: GCA_964456775.1. Taxonomy (GTDB): domain Bacteria; phylum Chloroflexota; class Anaerolineae; order Anaerolineales; family Villigracilaceae; genus Defluviilinea. Next base: position 2,162 of record CAYWCN010000078.1, on the reverse strand, counting down.
CCGCCAGCGACGGTCCGATCACTACGGTGTCTGGCACAAGCACATGACATTGCGCGCAACGCAAGGTGTAGACCGACTGTCCGATCTGTTCGAGCGGCGTAAAGGTGGGCGTTGGCTTTGCCGCGCTCGAAGAACAAGCTGAAAGTAGTACTGCGGCGAGCGCGATGAATAGAATTTTAAATTTCATGCAGGGGTTATCCTCGATGTGAAGTCGGCGAATTATACAATGACCTGCGTGGCCGTGAATTTGCGAATTTGAAGGGAGGTTCTGCCCGTCATTGCGAGGTAGCCCGAAGGGCTGACGAAGCAATCTCCGTCACTGTGTTGGAGATTGCTTCGTCGGGCAAAGCCCTCCTCGCAATGACGGTGTTGTTATCTTATCGTTTCCAAATCTTTCAACAAAAGTTTTTTATTCTCTTCATCCCCAACTAACCCCAGCATCTCAAACGCTTTTTCGCGGTAATGACGCATGACCACGCGGTTGCCGCATTGCATCTCGGCGCGGGCGAGGGTTTCGTAAGCATAGCCTTTGTAAAACGGATCGAGACTCGCCGCGTGTTTCAACGCTTGCAGTCCGTACCTCCGCGCAAGGCTGGGTTGTTGGATCAGGTTGCACACTCGCGAGATCTGCCAATATCCCACCGATAGATTTTTCACGGAGACATCCTCGCGCTGAGACCAATGCCACAGCGACGCGATGGCAGCGTGCAACATCGCCAGATCTTCCTCGTCTGTGCGTTCGCTTTTTTCTATGAGTTCCCAAGTCTTGTTGAAATTTTCGGCTGAGAAGTATTTGTGCGCGGCTGTGATGTCGAATAGGATGTTGTCCGCCATGAAAATTCCTATTTTGCCAGCCGAACGAGTTGAGGCCGCGAGTTGGGCACGCGCTTCACCTCGCCGCGCGCTTCCAGGTCGAGTTTGACCGTGGTCACATACCACATCACCGAGCCGTCGAATTTACCCCGCACTTCTTTTTCCACCGCGCGCGAGAGTCTCGTAAAGGTCATTTCTTTGTTGCTGCGAAGTTCGCTCATAATTGCTTTTCGTATCATGTCGTATTTTTCCCTGCTGATGTTCACGCCCTGTTTCTTTTCAGGATGCAGAGTTTTGACCAAGTCTTTCATTCCAACCTCCTCTCGTTGGTGGGGAATTTTACTCCCAACCCCGCAACTTGGCAGGGGTAATTCGGATGGCGACCGAATATTCCACAGAAAATTGTTCCGGGGTTGCGCCCAACCCTTTGATGCCCTCTTTGTACTTTTTCATATACGCGCGGACTTTGCTCGCGGGCAACGATCTCTTTCCGATCTTTGCAGTCCCCGTGAAAATGATCAATCGTTGATCGCCTTGTTTGTCTGTTGAATTGAAGTGCAAGGCAACCTGCGGATTCTTTCGGATGTGTTTTAGTTTGTATGCCTTTGCCTGGCTGAAGACGAGGAACGAATCCTTCTCCCAGATGAACCACACCGGTCTGGGTTGAGGTGTGCCTGTTGAGTCCACCGTCGTCAGCCAGACGAAGTATTCGCTTTTCAAATGTTTCTTTGCAACGCGCCCGAATTTGGTATTCAAGTTCAGCATGATGATTCTCCTGTCATTGATTTTCAACCCCAAGCCATCTCATGGCGTGAGCAATATCGGATGTGGACAATAAATTTGCGCCGCGATTCACGGCGGTATTTTCCGTCATGTGGCTAAGACCTTCGGGTCGCAGGATCAAAGCCGCTTTAATTCGCGCTCCCCACACTTTGGCAACCTCAATTCCGTGGAGATGGCGTTCAAGGATACTTGGGGCGCCCGGCATGTTCCTCATATCCACTAACACCTTGTTCAAGTTCTGTTCTTTGCAATACGCGGTAACTTCATGGATCGCCGAATTGATCATCTCCAGTGAGTATGGCTCGTTGATCTCAACCAATAAATACTCGCCTTTGTTTTGAAGCGTGGGCATAAGGGATCGATCAACTCTTTAGCCGTTCGGCTACCAACTCCGCCACATCCTTCACTTGGATTTCCCCTCCGTCGGCTTTGGATGCGTCGGTCATCATCGCCATGCAGAATGGACATCCCACCGCGAGCGTGGACGCCCCAGTGGACTTCGCTTCGGCAAAACGGGTCTGGTTGACTCGCGCTGTGCCGCTTTCCTCCTCCTTCCACATTTGCGC
>CAYWCN010000077.1:0-15330 GCA_964456775.1 uncultured Anaerolinea sp. | reverse complement strand
TCGCTGTGACGAAGCACCACCGCATCCACGCGCAGGGAACGGAATTTTGGTTGGGGCATGGGGGAAACGTACACACGTAAACAGGTATACAAGTAAACACGTGTGAACGTGTCTACTTGTTTCCGTGTCTACCTGTTTACTTGTTTACCAACTTCTCCGGCGTAAACGCTTCGGGCAGAAGTTCTTTCACGGTTGTTTCTTTTACGAGATTTCCATTTTTGTCTGCTAAAAGAACGATCGTATCGAGTCCAAACTCCGCCATCACTTGGCGGCATCCGCCGCAGGGAGAACCGCCGTTGTCTGTCACAACAGAGATCACTTCAAATTCTTTTTCACCCTCTGAAACGGCTTTGAAGATAGCAACGCGTTCCGCGCACATCGTTTGCGGATACGCCGCGTTTTCGATATTTACACCGGTGTATGTTTTGCCTGTCTTCGTCCGCAGCGCCGAGCCGACAGGATATTTGGAATACGGCACATAAGCCATCTTCCTCGCTTCGTTTGCAAGATCAATAAGGGATTGTTTGTCATGCTGAGTGATTGTCATAACCTTTTCCTTACGCAATACGAAGTATGCATATTCCGTATTACGTATTACGTACTGCGTATTACTTAGCCTTCTTTTTCTTTCTTTCCACTTTCTTGATGGGACGCGCGGGCATTCCGACGACGAGTGTGTCTTCTGCTACGTTCTTCGTCACGATCGCGCCTGCTCCCGTGCGCGCGCCATCGCCGAGTTTCAGCGGCGCGACCAGCATCGTATCCACGCCGATGAAGACGTCCTCGCCGATCTCGGTGGGAAGTTTATTTTCGCCGTCGTAATTCGCAGTGACTGTCCCTGCGCCGATGTTCGTGTTCGCGCCGATCTTCGCGTTGCCGATATACGAGAAGTGTCCCATCTTCACGCCTTCCTCGAGCGTGGAATCTTTCACCTCGCCGAAGTTGCCCATGTGGACGTGGCTCTTCAAATGCGCGCCTTTCCTCAACCGCGCGAACGGACCCATGTCCACATCATCTTCGAGCGTTGCGCCTTCCAAAACAGAGGCAAGGATTTTACAACGATTCCCAATTTTTGAATCGCGGATGATCGTGTTGGGTCCGATCACATTCCCTTCGCCGATCTCCGTCGCGCCGTGAAGATACGTGTTCGGCATGATCGTCGTATCCTTGCCGATCTTCACGCCCGCGTCAATGTACGTGGAGGCGGGGTCGGTCATACTCACGCCGTTCAGCATGTGTTCGCGGTTGATCCGCATCCGCATGGCTGATTCAGCCTCCGCAAGATGGACGCGCGTGTTGATGCCGATCGTCTCGCTAAAATCATCATGGACGACAGCCTGCACGGGCAGGTTATCTGTCACAGCGAGTTCGACCACATCGGTCAGATAATATTCGCCTTTTTTCTCGTTCTTCGGGATGCGACGAAGAGCGCCCCACAGCCAATCCGCGTTGAAGCAATACGCGCCGACGTTCAACTCTTTGATTTTTTGCTGTTCCGGCGTGGCAACATATTCTTCGACGATGGCAGACACTGTCCCATCGGCGTTTCGCAGGATCCGCCCGAAGCCGCGAGGGTCGTCGGCGAAAACGGTGATCAGGCTGAACGGTCCGGGGTTGAGGCGTTGGGTTTCCACGAGTCGCGCGAATGTCTCTCCGCGCAACAAGGGCATATCCGCGTAGGTGACGATGACCAAATCCGTTTTGTTTTTGAGCAGAGATTCGGCTTGCATCGCCGCGTGTCCGGTGCCGAGTTGCGGTTCTTGCACAACGCAATCCGCCGAATCCCCCAGGTATTTTTTCACCTCATCCGCGCCGTGACCGATCACCACGACCGGCTTTTCGGTTGCGGCTTGTTTCAACGCCTCAAGCACATGCCAAATCATCGGCTTGCCGCACAACGGATGCAACATCTTCGGCAACGACGATCTCATGCGAGTCCCCTGCCCCGCCGCAAGCAACACAGCAGTAACTTTCATAACTCACCTTGCGCAATGTCATTCTGAGCGGAGCGAAGAATCCCCGTCACGGTATAAGAGACCCTTCGCTGTCGCACGCATCGTCCCGATGTTTTTTCGGGAGGGTGGCACGTCTGAGAGTTTAATAATTTCAAAGCGCGCAAAGTGAGCTTCATCATACTCCTAAAATGCTCTCGCTCGATGCAAGAGGGTAAACAAAAAGGATTTGTATGCGGGGCATTCGCAACAAATCCTTTTACAAAAGAAGCCCCGCGCTCGCGGGAATTGGCAGGGGCGCCTGGACTCGAACCAAGATCCACAGCTCCAAAGGCTGGTGTGCTGCCGTTGCACCACGCCCCTGTAAGGCGCACATTGTATCACAGCGAAATTCGCGGGGCAATATATATCACTTCTTTTTTGACGCGCTCATCTTCAGCGTGCCGGTTACCGGGCGGGGGATCGTCGCGCCCGCTTTGCCGGGCGTCAACCCCAGCTTGTTCGCTTCGTCAAACGTGATCACATCCGGGTTGAGCGGGATACTGCCAGCCTTTTCCACCGCGTCGTCCCAAAACGCGTTGACATCTTTCACTTTCGATTTCTTTTCGGCGGATGCGAACAACGCGTCCACATCCACTTCCGGTTCGGGCTCCGGCTCTTCTTCGATCATGAACGGCGGGATATAACTACCCGCTTCTCGCTCAGCGGCAGGGACGGTTGATTCAGTGACCATGACGGCGGGTGCCACCCCCAGCGACTGGAGGATGTTCTCCACATCGCCGCGCACGAACAACATACCCTCCACCGTGTTCATGATGCGGTCTTTGCTCGCCAAGTCCTTCCCAGCCAGCAGCAACGCGTGCGACGAATCAACCGGGATGAGGATCAAGTCATGGTCGCCGCCACGAAAGACGTGATAATTTTCCAATTGTTCCTGGCGGATAAAACGCGAGACCTTCAACCCCGCGCTGTAAATGCCCATCAACGCGGAAAGCATGGACACTTCCATGCTGCTGTCGTACAGATCGCCCGCGCGGGCAAGCACGCGTCCGCGGTCGCTGATGAGGAAGACCGCGTCGGCTTGGATCTTCTGGCGGAAACCCGTCAGCAACTCGGAAAGCGTCTGACGATGTTCCTCCGCTTCCTGTGTGGACTCAGGCGGAAAGATCGTGCGAACCAGCCCCAAACTGCGTTCGACCGCGTCCAAAAAATCCGCCAGCGGAATCGGCTTGTCGAAGATCGCCGCCGCGCCCGCGCTCAACATTTCATCCCGCGCTTTGCGTTCGGTCATGCCGGAGATGAAGATCACTTTCAAGTCTGCGTTGCGCGCTTTCACTTTGCGCATCAACTCGACGCCGGAGATGCCGGGCAAAAGATAATCGGCAACCAGCAGGTCAACGTTTCGGCGCGAGGCTTCGAGTAACGCTTCCTCCCCCGAGGGCGCGTCGACAATATCCAATTGATGACCGAGCGTTTGCAGGGTCGAGTGCAATAAACGGACAATATCTTTTTGATCGTCAACAAGAAGAACGCAGGGCGTGGTCATAATTTTGGATAACTCATTTTATACACAACGTCCCGCAGGGTGGAATTCAACACACCGAAGGTTATCAATCAACCTGCGCGACGATACAAATTATTACTGCAAATTTTTCTCCGCCACCCAGCAAGCCACCCAATGTTCAGGGGTGAGCTCCTTGAATTGCGGTTCTTCCTGCGAGCATTTTGCGACCGCCACCGGACAGCGCGGATGGAAGCGGCATCCCTTCGGCGGGTTGAGCGGACTCGGCACATCGCCCTTCAAGATGACGCGCTCACGCCTGAGGCGCGGGTTCGGCACCGGGATGGCAGACATCAGCGCCTGCGTGTACGGATGCAACGCGTTGCGGAAGAGTTCCTCGCGCGTGGTCAACTCCACCATCTTGCCGAGATACATCACCGCCACACGGTCCGATACATGCTCGACGACCGAAAGGTTATGCGCGATGAAGAGATAGGTTAAACCAAATTCCTCTTGCAGGTCTTTCAAAATATTCAACACTTGCGACTGGATGGAAACATCCAACGCGGAGACCGGCTCATCGCAGATGATGAATTGCGGACGCAATGCCAGCGCGCGCGCGATGCCGATGCGTTGGCGTTGTCCGCCGGAGAATTCGTGCGGGAAGCGGCGGGCGTGATAATCTTCCAGCCCCACTTTCTTGAGCGTTTCCAGCATGATGCCCACGCGTTCTTTGGGCGTGCCGATACGATGGATCTGCAAACCTTCCATCACCGATTCGCCGATGGGCAGGCGCGGGTCGAGCGAGGCGTACGGGTCCTGGAAGATGATCTGCATGTCGCGGCGCGTGGCTTTCAAGTCGCGCGGCTTCATGGTGAAAATATCTTTTCCGTTGAACTTCGCCGAACCTGAGGTCGGTTCCACAAGGCGGAGCATGGTGCGCCCGATGGTCGTCTTGCCGCAACCCGATTCTCCCACCATGCCGAGCGTCTCGCCCTTCCGCACGATGAAACTGACATCGTCCACCGCTTTGACGTGGTTGATCACGCGCTGTAACAGCCCGGCGCGCACGGGAAAATATTTTACGAGATTATTGACCTCGACGAGAGTCTCCCCTTTTTGGATGGCGCTATTTGACATATCTCGATTCTCCGGAAAGGGGATTAAACTTTCAAGGGGGCAGTATGCCCCTCGGCATTTTCATACAACCAACAGCGCACCAGATGACCGGGTTTCGCCTCGTTCAAATCCGGTTCGGTCTTCGTGCAGATGCTCAAGTTATATTTGACGCGCGCTTGACAACGCGGCGCGAAACGGCATCCCGGCGGGAGGTTGACGAGATTGGGAACCGAACCGGGGATGACATCCAATTTTTCTTTGATCTCGCCCAGAATGGGGATCGAGCCGATCAAGCCTTGTGTGTACGGGTGCATCGGTTCATCGAACAGCGAGTTGACCTCCGCTTGTTCGACGATCTCGCCGGCGTACATCACCGCCACGCGGTCTGCCATTTCAGCCACCACGCCCAGGTCGTGCGTGATGAGGATGACCGAGGTGCCCATGTCGCGGCGCAGGTCGCGCATGAGGTCGAGGATCTGCGCTTGGATCGTCACATCGAGAGCCGTCGTCGGCTCGTCTGCGATCAACAATTCGGGCACGCACGCCAGCGCCATCGCGATCATCACGCGCTGAGCCATGCCGCCGGAAAGTTCATGCGGATACGCGTGCGCGCGACGTTCGGGGTCCGGCACGCCGACCATTTTGAGCAATGCCACCGCGCGATTCCAACCCGCGTCTTTGCCCAGGTCTTGATGGATATTCAACACTTCAGCGAGTTGGTCGCCCACTTTGAAGACCGGGTTCAACGCGGTCTGCGGCTGTTGGAAGATCATCGAGACGCGGTTGCCGCGAATCTTGACCATTTCATCTTCGCTGAGATCCAACAGGTCGTTGCCATCTAAAAGAATTTCCCCGCCGTCCACACGTCCCGGCTTCGAGACGAGGCGCATGATCGAAAGCGACGTGACGCTCTTGCCGCAGCCTGATTCGCCCACCAGTCCCAACACTTCGCCGGGGTACACGTCAAAGTCCACACCGTCTACCGCGCGGACAATTCCATCCTCGGTATAGAAGTAGGTTTTGAGATTCTTCACCGCGAGCAAAGGCTGGGTGTTATTCATATCAAGAGGACTCCTACGTTCAGGATGAACGCATTATAGCAAAGATTCAGCACAACGAATTCGGTAAACCTATCGGCGCGGATGCAAAACGGTCACGGCTTGCAGTGAGAACCATAATCGAAGGATTCGATGTCGGCGAGCGCGGAGGAGGAAGAGACGTCCAGGGTGAAGCCGCAAAAATCGGGGCGCGACGCGGCGACCTTGAGTCGCAGGTACAGCGGAATGGAGGGAAGTTCCGATGCGAAGACCGCCTGCGCTTCCTGATGCGAGGCGTATTCCGCTTCGCCGGGCAGTGAACGAAGCGCCTGTTCACAGGCTGTATCAAAATTGGAATTTTTGTATCCGCTGATGTTCGTGCCGACCCAATTATTTTTCTCGGTGGGAATTTGCGACGAAGTGAACCAACTGCATTGCGGTTCGAGGCTATTCACTCCGATGGCGTATTCGGCAAGATCGAACTGCCTGCCGAACAACGGACCCGTCGGACCCTGCGCGTAAAAATCAGCGGCGGAGTAGAACACGGTGTTCAAACCGATACCGCATTGTGCGAGCGAGTTACGAAGAATTTCAGCCACTTGATGGCGTTGGGTCGCGGAGGTGGTGTAATAGTTGAGAACCAGCGGCGTCAACGGAGGAACGCCGGTCACGCCCACAGATAGGCGCGGTGTGGATGTGTTGTTATCTGAATCGAGCCAGCCGATGTTTTCGAGAATTTTTGCGCCCTCTTGAGGGTTAAATCCGTACGATTGCACGTTGCCGTTATGAAGCGGATGGTCTGAGGGCAAATAACTATCGGGGACTTGAGATAAGCCGAAGAGAACCGTGTCCACCACTTTTTGGCGGTCGAGGCAGAGGGCAAGCGCCTGCCTCATGCGCGCATCGTTGAAAAGTTCAGGGCGGTCGCGCTGAGGATTAAATCCATCGTCATACGAAGCGGGAGCGATACCAATGCCAAGCCATTCCATGGTCATGCTTTGGGAGGTGAACAGCTTCAATTGATTTTGCGATTGCATCTCTTGCAGTAATCCCACTTGCCCATCGAGGCGCGCAGAGGGATCGAGCAGGTCGCATGTGCCGTCCACCAGCGCGGTCAGCGCGGCGTTCGTGTCCGGGATGATGAGGAAGGTCAGGTCGTCGAAGTGGGGCAAGCCGCTGTCCGCGCGGAAGTAGTTGAGATTCTTCGTCAGGTGGATGCTTTTACCCGCATCCCATTCTTTTATGATGTAGGGTCCCCAACCAACGGGGTAACGGGAAGATAGGTCGAGTCTTGCGAGGTCGGCTGGCGCTTGCTCGCCCCACAAATGACGCGGCAAGGGCGTCCAAAAATTTGTGTAGTAATCGGGGTCAATGTAACCGGGCATGCCCCACCATTGAACGGTCTGATCGTCGGCGGCTTCATACGATTGCGTGCGGTCGATCAGGAATTTCGAGACGGGGGTATCTTTGTGGGAAGCCAGTTCAAAGGAATAGATCGAATCATCGGAAGTGAGCGGTTCGCCGTCGGACCATTGCAAGCCTTCGAGCATGGTGAACGTCACCACCATTTGATCCATTTCGATCTCGCTGACGCCATCGTAGACGATCTTGCACGAGTCGTTTCGGCATCCGCTGGGCAAAAGTTCCATGCCTTTCGTCAGGCTGACCACATTGCCGGCGGCATCCACCACGTCATCTCCCTCACTAACCTTGAGTTTTGCGAGTTGGGCATCGCCGTCTTCGAGAGATGGGATCTTCTCGAGGATGATCGGCTGATATTCGTATTCGGCTACGTCCATGGGTCCGTCGTACACCGCCGACAGCACACTACGCGCGGCGGAGTTCAAACTTCCATACGGATAGAGGGTGTTCGGTTCCTCCCCGAGGCACACGGTCAACGAGCGCGGGGCAGGCGTCGGTGTGAGAAGAGGCGGGGGCGTTTCGGTCGAGGTGGCGGGAATCGCCGGTATCTCCGTCTGCTGTGGCGCGCAAGAGGGGAGGATCAATCCCAGGATCAATAAAGCCGGCAAGATAAAGCGATTCATACGCGCCTTCCGAAACAAAAAGGATTCAGGTTTCACTGAATCCTATTGTAACTGATGAATCAAGCAAGCGAGTGTTTCTTTTATCGTTTGTAGAAATCGTCTTTGTTGTCTTTCGGGCCGCGTCCGACATTTTGCATGGCGACCGACACGATGCCGAGAAGCAAACCAAGCATCATGACGCCGTAGGAGAGGAAGTTGAGAAAGAAGGTCGATTCAACGAGGTGGATGACCATCAGGAAAGGCATGGCAACGCCGAACAGCATCAGAAAGACGGCGATCACGAACAAGCGTTTTGGATGCTCGCGTATCATTGATATAACCAGCAGGATACCAAGTGACCCGGTTCAGGTTCAAACTCCGGCGGGAATTTCACTTCGCAAAGACCCTGGATCGCTTGGGAACAGCGAGGGTGAAAGCGGCAGCCGGGCGGGGGCTTGACGAGGCTTGGCGGCTCGCCGGGAGGAATCTCTTTGAATGTTTCGGCGTTCTTGGCATCCGGTTCGGAGGTGCCGGTCAGCAGAGCCTTCGTGTATGGATGCAGGGGATTGTCCAGCAGTTGGCGAACTTTCGCTTTTTCGATCAGGTTGCCGGCGTACATGACAAAGATCCGCTCGGAGAAATAACTGACCGTGGAAAGGTCGTGCGTAATGTAGATCACCGAAAGATTGCGTTTCTCCTGCAGGGTTCGCAGGAGTTTTAGGATCTCGACGCGCACGGAGGCATCGAGCATGGAGACAGGCTCGTCTGCCACGAGGAAGCGCGGGTTCATGATCATGGCGCGGGCGATCACCACGCGCTGTTGCTGCCCTCCGCTCAACATGTGCGGATATTTATGCAGGAAATCATCCACCGGGCTGAGTTTCACTTCATCCATCACGTTGCGAACGCGTTGAATACGCTCTTCTTTATTTCTGACCCCGCCTACGATGAGAGGCTCCTCCAAAATCTTTTGGACATCCATAAATGGAGGCAGCGCCCCATATGGGTCTTGTTGGACATAGCCAACACTCGAATGATACAAGTGCAATTCTTTGGCGCTGAGTTTCGATAGGTCTTTATCTTCAAAAACGATCTTACCGGTCGTCGGTTTGTGTAAGGCAAGAACGGCTTTCATCAAACTCGATTTGCCGCAGCCGCTTTCGCCCACGACGGCGATGGTCTCCGCGCTGTGCACGTCGAACGTCACTCCATCCACCGCCTTGACGTAACCGGCGTGACCGAATCCAAAACGCCGGAGTTCAAACCAGATATGCAGGTCGTCAATCGACAAGACGATCTTTCTTCCGTTGCGGTCCGCTGTTGATTCTTCCATGATCTCCGGCTCGGGGTTAGTCACCATCATATTCCATGCTCCTGCTTACTCGTATAACCAGCATTTCACTTTGCGGCCGTCTTTTTCGAAGACCGGCGGCTCTTCACCGCATTTCTCAAACCGGGAGGGACAACGATCGGCGAACCGGCAACCCTTGGGCAGGTTGATCAGGCTGGGTGGCCTGCCTGTAATGAATTCAGGCTCCTTGACCTCATGCAATCTTGGCACGCTTGCCATCAATTTTTGCGAATAGGGGTGAAGCGGGTTGGTGAAAAAGCGATGCGCATCGCTCACTTCCACGATCTGACCCGCGTACATCACCGCCACATCGTCCGCCAGTTCGCTGGAGGTGGCGATATCATGAGTGATCAGAATGAAGCTGATCCCCAATTCTTTTTTCAGGCGTTTCAAGACGTTGAAAATATTCGCCTGTGTGAGCACGTCCAACGCGGAGGTCGGTTCGTCGAGGATGATCAGGTTGGGCGAGGTGACGAGAGCCATGGCGATCGCCACGCGCTGGCGCATCCCGCCGCTCAGTTCGAACGGGTAACGGCTGATGAAATCTTCCGGGACTCCAACGTGTTGGAACATCTTTTTGACCAGCGAAACAGCCCCTTCCTTATCCACGCCGAGGTGAACCATGGCGGGTTCCGCCACCTGGTCGCCGACGCGTATGACCGGGTTAAGCGCGTTCATCGCCGCTTGGGGAACCATGGAGATCGCCGCCCAACGAACATTGAGACGGAACTCCTCCTCATCGAGCTGCATCACGTCATTACCGCCCACATAAATATGACCGGAATAAGCGGCTACGTTACGCGGCAGAAGGCGCAAAATGGCTTTGGCGAGCGAACTCTTTCCGCAGCCTGATTCGCCCAGGATGACCACCGCGCGATTCGAGCCTAATTCGAAATTAACTCCATCTACCGCTTGCACAACTCCATGCGTGGTGCTGAAATGCAAAACTAGATCTTCCAAGCGAAGAAGTTCGTGGTTTGTCGCCATTCGTCATACATCCCTTAGTCTTGGATTGAATATCCGGTCGAGGGCAAAGCCAAACATGGCAAAGCCCAAGCCTGTAATCATGAGCAGGGCAGCCGGTTCGAGCACCCAGTAATAACGTCCCTGATACAGGGCGCCGTCAGTGAACGCATCGTTGATCACTTTTCCCCACGTGGGCAGAAGCGGATCGCCCAACCCAAGAACCGCCAACGACGCCTCAAGGAACACAAAGCCCGGCACCGAGGAGACCAGCGTGGGAATCAGCAAGGGGATCATGCGGGGAATCATATAGGTGAAGATGATCCGGCTGCTTGAAGCGCCGTAAGAGCGCGCCGCTTCGATATAGCTCGCCTCTTTGGATTGCAGGAAAATCGCGCGATAGGTCTTGATCGCTCCGCCGAAAATACTGAGCAGGATGGTGATGCCCAACATCAACCAAATACTGCGCGAATAGAAAGTGCCTACCATGATCAAAATGGACAGGAATGGCAAGACCAGATTCACTTCTGTAATGCGCTGGATCAGTTCATCCACCCAGCCGCCATACCAGGCGCCGACGGCGGCAATGATCATGGTCAGGAAGGCGGTTCCAAACGCGGCGAGCAAACCGAAGGCGAGGGCGAGCGGCGTGCCATACAACAGAGGCAGGAAGAGATCGCGGCGGTATTTATCGGTGCCGGCGTAGCCATAGAGGTCTCCATGAAAAACGAATTCAGCGTCTATATCTGAACCGCTTTCAAAAGTCGCGCCGATGATCTCCAGTTGATATTGCCCTTTTAATACTTTGGGCTTGTCGCTTTCTGGATCCTGGAAAAGCGCAGCCATCACTTGTTCGGTTTTCAAACTCTTTTGGAGTTTTAGATCCTGAGAAAAGCGATAGGTCGTCTTGCGATCCACCGCTAGATTGGTTATTTTAATTTCCCTGCCATCCGGTGTATGCCAAACTATGGACGCAAAGGGAAGTTTTGCATCAAACTTGGTTGTGAAATACAACGTCATTTCCTGCGGCGGCGCATCATAGGTGTAATCGAATGTGTACGTTTCTTCCACGCTGGAAATGTCGTCGCTGGCAGGGGTGACGACCTTCGTCATGCTACCGTCCGCGGTATTCACTCGAAACGAGACCGGTTTTTTTACTTTGGAGAAATTATTGAACCACGCCGGAGCCGCATACCTCGGGTTTTGATACCAAACATCCTCCCCGCCGCGCCAAAGCCGCACCGCTTCGCTGTAGGGAATTGTGACCAGCGCATACACTGCGACTACCAATAGGAAAAGAATGAGCGTCACCCCAACAACTGCTGATGGGTAATGGAACAGATCTCGAAGTGTGTTCTTTAAGGCATTCATTACGAGTTTCCTGCGCCCACTTTAACTCTGGGGTCAACCAGGGCATATACAAAGTCGAGCAAAAATACAGTGATCGCCAGTAAATAGGCATAGATGATGGTGGTGCCAACGATCACCGGCGTGTCATAGATGCCGATCGCCCGAAAGGTTGTGATGCCAAGCCCCGGCCAGACGAAAACGGTTTCGGTGATAATGAACCCCGTCCACAGGGCGATCACTAAAAGGGCAAAATTTGTAATGATCGTCGGAAGCGTGGGGCGAAGAATATAACGACGCTCCACATCGCGCGCCGGCAGACCTTTGGCTTTCGCCACTTCCACATAATCTTCACTGGAGAAGATCAAGAAGAATGTCCGCCAGTTATAAATGCTCAAAAAGATCGAACTGACGATCACCGACGAGGCTGGAAGTATGAGATGTTTTAGAACACTCAAGCCGTAATCAAATGGATTGTTCGGCGGCGGAGAATCGACCAACCCGCCAAACGGCAATATCTTTAATAACGCGGCAAATATCAGGATGAAGAAAACCCCATAAAACCAGGCGGGAGCCGCTGAAGTCGGTGAAAGAGCGATGGTGAGTTTATCGAACCAACTTCCATATTTTCTCGAGAGCGGCAGGGCAATTAAAATGCTTCCAAAAAATAATATGAGTTGCGATGTGCCAGCCAGAAGCAGGGTAGCCGGAAGCCGTTCGAGAATGATCGCGCGGACTTCCTTGGAACCGTGGTCGCTGGTCATATGAAGCGCGCGGCCCAGATTTAATGTTAAGCCATTCACCAGATACCGCATGGAACGAACGGCAAACGGCTGGTCGAGCCCCAAGCGCTTCTCTTCAGACGCGATCTTTTCTTGAATCAATTTCGCTTTTGCGTCAGGGGTTAAGTTACGGAAATTGGGGTTTGCCAAAATAGATTGCGTGGTTCCATCACGAATTTCGTTGCGCATGATGGTGTCTACATATCCGCCCATGTTGGCGATCAGAATGGTGAGGTAAACGCCGATCGTGATCGTAACCGCCATGGTTAAAACCCTTACGGCTGTATATTTCGCGATACGCGCAAAGGCGCTGTCTGCGAATGATTTCTTTGAAACCGGCAGGCCTTCCGGCGTAACGGTTAAAGATTCTGTGGACATTTCAACCTCACATTCCTGGCATCTGACTTCTTAATGATGTCGAACAATTCATGGTCTTGAAAGCGGACGGTAGAGAACGCCCGCTACACAAAAGATATTCTTGTATAGGATGTACTCTTCGCGCGCTTTTACAGAGGATTTTATTTTAAAAAACAAGATTGAGGGGCAAGGGCTGTTGCCCTTGCCCCTCGGAATTACACGTGCTTAGCCTTACGGCAGAACCACGTAGTCGAGCGACGTGAACGCCGGAATGGCGACGGGGATCAATACCCCAGCCACTTCGATCCTGCCTGAGCCTGCAACAAGTTTGGCAGACACATCGGCGGGGATGGTGAGCGTGAACACGCCTTCGTCGCCTGAGGCAACGCCAGCGCCAACGTACACGGTCGTGCCTGTCTCGTCATAGAGCAGGAACTTGACCGCTTTGATGTCGGCGGTGGGATACGCATCACCAGAGGCTTGATAGGTGAAGGTGGCAGTGAAGTCAGTCGCATCGCCGATCTTGACCTGAGCGGGACCATCGAGAGCCACGTCGGCAAAAGGCGCCTGTCCGAATTTCGACCAGCGGTCAGCGAGATCAACGAAGTCGGAATTGTTCTTGACTACCGCGGCGCCGGCATTGAGATCCATCGTATCCAAGTAGTACGGACCGGTTCCATCCCAGAAGTGACCGTGAGCGGTGTACCAATCCTTGAGGGCTGTGTAACGGGCAGCCGCTTCGTCAGCGGTAACATACGCGCCCATGACCTCAGGATAAGGAATGGTCTTGTCGGTGATCGCCTGATCCAGATACTTAGCCAAGATCTCAAGGCTCGGTCCACCGATGAAGCTCATCCACTCGACCGTATTGCGGTCAGCCTGACCGGTTCCCCACGCCAGTTCTTTGGCGGCAACAGCGGCGTTACCAACGGCGATAGACTGCCATGGCGCTTCGCCATAACCATAGGCGGGCCACCAAGTGGCGATGTTCAACTCGGCATCGGAATAGACGTTGTCGTCATAGGTCGCGATGGTGAGCGGGTCGGTCGAGAGGATCTGGATGCCTTTGAAGTGCGTCAGGAAGGCTTCCAAGTTGCCGGCCGTGTCCTCATCATAGATCGCGCTGCCTTCTTTGCTGTAATCGAATGTTTCGATCATGCCCATCACAAAGTCGGCGACGGAGAGGTTGCTGCCATCGTGCCACTTAACCGTATCGAACATATCGGCCGGGTAGTAAACAACGGATTTGCTCTTGGCAGTCACGCCATCCGGGAATTTCTCGGCGGCGGTGATGAATTTTCCGGTCGCAGGATCCCAATCCACCCAGGCGTCGGCCGGGACGGCAATATTGTCTTCAAACGACAGGTTGACCCAGCCTAAGCTCTGCTCAACCGGGATGCCGGTCTGGACGACGAGGTCAGCCTTTTCAGCGCGGAGGGGCCAAGCCAAGCCAGTGTAGGGATCGGGCATTAAGCCGCGTCCGGACGTGGCATTCTGAATGTACGCGCTGGTTGTCCAGTTGGAGCCATTGACCGGGTTCCACGGATCGGCGATCATGTTAGGAACAGTACCAACCTTAACCTGTCCGCCTTCTTGATCAGCGAAACGCATGGTGTACGGCGACATGAAGGTGGTTTCTACACCCGCGCCCACGTCGGCGCTCACTTGAAGGTCGCAGCGGAACGGAGAGAAGCCTTGCGCGTCAACGGTCCAGACTTGAAGCGAATCCTCAAGAGAGAGAGGCAGAGCCTTGACCATCAGGTCGTGGCGTTCCTCGAGCGTTGTATAGTTGCCATTTGCCAAATCGTCGGCAACCTGTGTGAAGGCAGGATCAGAAACGTTCACAGTAAACAGCGGGATGCCCTGCGGGCTATCCGCCAGGTACATTTCCTGGAAGATGGTGCGCTGGTCGCGCTGCAAGCCGTTGGAGCCCCAAGCGGCAGTGTACGTATCCCACTGTCCTTCTGAAGGATCGGAACCGATCCAGAGCGGGGAAAGTTCGGAAGATTTTCCTTCTCTGCGCTCCACGGTGAAGCCCAGGGCTTCGAGTTGGGTCGCAAAGTAATTGCCTTGCGGGATGCGGGTGCCATCGCCGTCATTGCGGATCAGAAGGATGATGTTCACCGGCGTTCCGTTGTACTGCCATTTGCCGTCGGCTCCCTTGGTGGCGCCCATGGCGGTCATTTGCGTATCGACCACCTCTTTGGCTTTATCAAGGTTGTAGGCATATTTGGCTTCCAAGCCGCGCGCCACATCAATGAGGTCGGTATAGTCGACCAATTGCGTGGTGATGGGGAAGAATTTCGGCAAGGCGCCGCCAGCGTACATTTCCTGGTTGATATAGTTGCGGTCGATCGCCCAGTTCATCGCTTCGCGGATCTTGCGGTCAGAGAACGGATTCAACCGTCCATCGGCATACTCGTGCTTCTCATTCCCGTACGGGTTGAAGATGAAGTCGTAGTAAAGACCGTAGGAACTGGTGTAGCACAAATTGGCGCTCTTGATCTCGGCAAGTTTATCCGACGCCAAACCATTGCTGAAAATATCAATGGCGCCCGCGCCGATCTGAGTGATCGCCGATTGTCCATCGACAATGGAATAGTCGATCTCATCCAACCAGCCGCCGTGTCGAGTTGTGGGAGGCGCGGTGGGAGCGGCAGTAGGAGCCTCGGTTGCCGGCGCTTCTGTTGCGGCAGGCGCTTCTGTTGCGGGCGCTTCGGTCGCAGTAGCAGTCGGACCGCAGGCGGAAAGGACCATGCTCGCTACGACAAGCAAGCCCAAAACCATCATGAAACGGTTTTTAAACATAGTTTTCTCCTCCAGAGAATTTTAGGGAATTTACAAACATAGACTTAACTTTCAATCACGTCTTATATCTTCCTTCCACCTCCTCTCTA
>CAYWCN010000076.1:0-15356 GCA_964456775.1 uncultured Anaerolinea sp. | reverse complement strand
TTTCAGCCCGCCTAACTTGTTCGTCTGCCTTGACAGCTAACACAGTTGTTCTGAGCGGAGCGAAGAATCTCTGAGACTCTCCTTGAGATATTGATGAATGTAAGGCATCATCTCAGGATGACACGCCAAAAGCGCTAACTTTGCACATCCACATCTACGCAGTGTATAATCAAAAGTAGCAAGCCAAACTACCCCTGAGGTATAAAACAACCATGAGAGCATGATCTACTCCTCCACCCCCAGCACGAAAGCAAGACAAGCCATCGCGGATGTTAACCACATCCCCTTCTGGCTCGACGACCCAGCCAAACCCAACCCCGAACCTCCTCTAACTCAAAATATTTCCACCGACCTGCTCATCATCGGCGCAGGTTTTACAGGTTTGTGGACAGCCCTCCAAGCCAAAGAAGAGAATCTCGAACGCGATGTTGTCATCGTCGAAGCGGGTGAAGCCGCTATCGGCGCCAGTGGACGCAACGGCGGATTCATGGACGCGTCCATCACGCATGGATTCATCAACGGCTATTCACGCTGGCGTGATGAATTTTCAACCCTCTATGCCCTCGGCGTTCAAAATTTAGCAGAGATCGAATCAACCATCCAACGCCTTGGCATCGAATGTGATTATCAAAACTCGGGCGAAGTTGACCTCGCCACCGAGCCCTACATGCTCGACGACTTCAAAGAGATCATCGAACTCGCCAAATCGTTCAACATCGAATTTCAATATCTCGACCGCGATCAAATCCGAAGCGTGATCAAATCGCCTATCTACATCGGCGGGCTAAAACGCTGGGACTCGTCTCTCGTCAACCCCGCCCAACTCGCGTGGGGACTTCGCAAAGCGTGTTTGAATCTCGGCGTGCATTTATACGAACACACGCCCGTCATAAAACTTGACGAGGAAAAAAATAAAATTATCGCGCACACATCCCACGCGAAAATTACGGCGAACAAAGTTGCCCTCGCCACCAACGCCTTCCCGCCTCTGCTCAAAGAGATCAAGCAATACGTCGTCCCCGTTTACGATTACGCGCTGATGACCGAGCCGCTCACGCCCTCGCAACGCAACTCCATCGGATGGCACGCGCGCGAAGGGCTCAGCGACGCCAACAATCAATTCCATTATTTCCGCACCACAGCAGACGGGCGGATTCTCTGGGGCGGATTCGACGCCGTTTATCATTGGAATAACGGATTCGGGACTCACCTCGAAAACCGATCCGCTTCATTCGCCCTTTTAGCTGAGCACTTCTTCCAAGCCTTCCCCACACTGGAGGGGATTCGCTTCACCCACGTGTGGGGCGGAGCGATTGACACGTGCGCGCGCTTCAGTCCGTTTTGGGGGACGGCGCATAACGGCAAGACCGCCTACGTGATGGGCTACACAGGCAACGGCGTCGGCTCGACGCGTTTCGGCGCGCGCGTCATGCTCGATATCCTCGACAACAAAAAATCTGAACGGGCAGAACTCGAGTTCGTAAAATCCAAACCGCGCGCATTTCCGCCCGAACCGTTGCGCTCCATCGGTATCAACCTCTCACGCTGGTCGCTCGCACAAGCAGACAAGAATCAAGGCAAAGAAAATCTCTGGCTCAAAGCCATGGATTTGTTCGGTCTTGGGTTTGATAGTTGATTCATCAACCACACGTAGGGGCGACCCGCCCAGAGAAAGTAAAATACGTTCATCGTCCCTGACGGGTCGCCCCTTCGTCACTTCTGCTATAATCCCCACGCGCAACACCACAATTCACAGCACCCAGTCTCCAGTCTCTAATCTCTATTCCTCTAATCATCTACTCACTATGAACTTCCAAAACTACATCAACGGCAAATGGGTCAACGGAAAAAATACTTTCCCGACCATCAACCCCGCCAACGAAGAACACATCGCGGACATCGCGCAAGCCGAACTCTCCGATGTGGATGCGGCGGTGAGCGCGGCAAAGAACGCGTTCAACGCGTGGCGACTCACTCCCGCCCCACTGCGCGGAGAATTGCTTTTCAAAGTTGGCGATATTCTCAAACAGAAAAAAGAGGAACTCTCGCAATTGCTCACGCGCGACATGGGCAAGGTGATCGCTGAAGCGCGCGGCGACGTGCAGGAAGCCATTGACATGGCGTACTTCATGGGTGGAGAGGGACGCCGACTGCTCGGTTACACCGCGCCTGTTGAGATGATGAATAAATTCGGTATGGCAGTCCGCGACCCTTCTGGAGTCGTTGGACTTATCACCCCTTGGAATTTTCCGATTGCTGTCCCCTCTTGGAAAATTTTCCCCGCGCTGGTGGCTGGCAATACAATCATTTGGAAACCATCGCCAGAGACTCCCGCCGTCTCTGCCGCGTTCGTCAAAGTATTCGAAGAAGCAGGGATTCCCGCTGGCGTGTTCAACTTGCTCATGGCACCAGGCGCGGATGTGGCGAAGGCGCTCGTGAATCATCCCGACGTGCGCGTGTTATCGTTCACTGGCTCGACGACAACGGGTCGCTCCATCGCGGAAGCGGCGGGCAAACTCAATAAAAAGTTGTCGCTCGAAATGGGCGGCAAGAACGCCATCATCGTCATGGACGATGCGAATCTCGATCTGGTCGTGGACGCCAGTCTGTGGGCGGCGTTCGGCACGACGGGTCAACGTTGCACCGCCGCAAGCCGATTGATCGTCCAAAAAGGAATCGCGGGCAAACTCAAAGAGGCGTTGACCGAACGCACAAAGAAATTAAAACTCGGCGATGGGCTCGACGCAAAAGTGGATGTCGGTCCTGTCATCAACAAAGTCGCACTCGAACGAATCCACAGCATGGTGCAGGCAGGCGCGAAAGAAGCGCGTGTGTTGGTCGGCGCGTCGGTTGCGGACGTGGACGGCAAAGGATTCTTCTACAACCCAACCTTGTTCGACGGAGTCAAACCTGGCTCGATGCTCGAAGCGGAAGAAATTTTCGGTCCCGTGCTTTCGATCATCGAAGTCAGCTCTCTTGAAGAGGCTATCGAAGTCAACAATCGTTCCAAATATGGACTCTCCACTTCGATCTTCACGCAAGATGTCAACCGCGCGTTTACCGCCATGCGCGATATTTTCACTGGCTTGGTCTACATCAATCACGGCACCACTGGCGCGGAGATTCAATTCCCGTTCGGCGGCGTGCGCGGCACAGGCAATGGTCATCGCGAAGCGGGTCAAGCCGCACTCGAAGTCTTCACCGAATGGAAATCCATTTACGTGGATTACTCGGGCAAACTGCAACGCGCGCAAATAGATAACAGGGAAGAATGACAAAAAAGAATTTGTATCTGGTCTGCACGATCCTCGGCGCGATCATTCCATGGAGCGTGTTGATCTCACAATACAACGCGAATGAGCCAATCGGAGGGATGTTCGGTTATCTTTTCGTCAACGCCTATTCTGGAGCATTCACTGCGGATTTACTCGTTTCTGTTGTCGTATTTGTATTCTTCGTCCTGTTTGAAACTCAACGGTTGAAGATGAAAAATTCATGGCTCTTCATTCTTGCCATATTGATCGGTCTATCCTTCGCGCTTCCGCTATTTCTTTACTTCCGCGAACGAACATTGGAACAACTGCTCACCGATAACTGATAACTAATCACTGCTCACTAATGAACCTAACCTGGGAATCCACCTACGCCATCGCTCTTGAATTACGCAGGCAACACAAAGACATCAACATCGAAGACGTAACTCTGCAACAAATTTACGATTGGACTCTCGCCTTGCCCGAATTTGAAGACGATCCGTCGCTTGCCAACGACGATATCCTTCGAGCGATCTATCAAGATTGGTTCGAAGAGAACATTCATAATCAATGAAGGAAAATCAATGACAAGTATTTCAAAAGAAGCCATCCTCCAAGCCCTCGGCACGGTTCAAGAACCTGACCTTGGGCAAGACCTCGTGACCCTCAACATGGTCCGCAACGTTGAGATCGAAGGCGGCAGTGTTTCATTCACAGTGATGCTCACCACGCCCGCGTGCCCGTTCCGCGCGAAGATCGAAAAGGATTCAAAAAATGCGGTGATGAAGATCGAAGGCGTGACCTCGGTGAACGTCAAAATGGATTCGGATGTGCCGAACGATGGTCGCATGCGTGGATTGGTCAAGACCCCGATTCGCAACGCCATTGCGGTTGGTTCAGGCAAGGGAGGCGTTGGCAAATCTACGGTGGCGGTCAACATCGCGGTTGCCCTCGCCCAAAGCGGCGCGCGCGTCGGTCTCATGGACGCAGACATTTACGGACCCAACACCCCCACCATGCTCGGCGTGGAAAAACTCCCTCCCCCGCAGGGACAACGACTCATCCCTGCCGAAGCGTATGGCGTGAAGATGATCTCGATGGGTTTGCTCGTCAAACCTGGGCAACCCCTCATCTGGCGCGGACCGATGCTCAACTCGGCGATCCGTCAATTTTTGGGCGATGTCGAATGGGGTGAACTGGATTACCTCATTGTTGACCTCCCCCCAGGGACGGGCGATGCGTCTCTGTCACTCGCGCAATCTCTCCCCCTCAGCGGCGCGGTGATCGTGACCTTGCCTCAACTTGTTTCACTCGAAGACGCGGGGCGTGGACTCAACATGTTCAAGACTCTCGAAGTTCCGATTCTCGGAATTGTCGAGAACATGTCGTATCTCGAATTGCCCGATGGAACTCACATGGACATCTTCGGTACGGGCGGCGGCGAACACCTCGCGCAAATGACGGGCACGCCGTTCCTCGGCAAAGTGCCAATGGATCAGAACGTCCGCATCGGGGGCGATACGGGCAAGCCCATCATTGTCTCGCATCCCGATTCACCAGTGGCAAAGTCGTTGCGCCAGATCGCTGAAGATTTGGCGGCAAAGGTCAGCGTGGCGGCGCTAAGCGGAAAGAACGAGATACCGATCAGTATCGTTGAATAGATCAAAAAGACCTGGCAGATGCAAAATCGTCGGGTCTTTTGATTCCTGCATCATGGTTTGCAATTGAGTTGTTGTTATTGCCTGTCTCGATCATGTTTATACTTCACGCTATGAAAGAGACAACCACGTTCGACAAAGTTTCTCTCCTGCGGCTGGCGTTTCCCGGGTTGGACGATTCCGAACTGCAAGAGATGGCTGTGTTGACCGAGATCAAAACCTATCCGCAAGATCACGTCTTGTGCCATGAAGGCGAATACGAGGATGTGTTCTACATCATCGCGGAAGGGAATGCCGCGATTTCAAAGAAGATCGAAGGGGAAAAGGTCGAGCGCATCTTGCGCGTGAGCGGACGCGGCGATATGGTGGGCGAAATGGCGTTGATCCAAAATGCGCCGCGCGCGGCGACTGTCCGCACGACCAACGAGTGCACCGTGCTGGAAATGGAAAAGCAGGATTTTGAAACGATCCTCAGCCGCAGTCCGCGCATGGCGATGGATATCATCCGCATCACGTTGCACCGACTGCGCGCCAACGACAAATCCATGATCGCAGACTTGCAGAAAAGCAACAAAGTATTGCGACAACTAGACCGCAACAAAATGGAATTCATTCAGGTGGCGGCGCACGAACTTCGCACGCCGCTGACCGTGTTGATCGGATATGCAAAAATGCTCCGCTCGCTCGTGGACGTGAACGCCAACGCGTCCCTTGGCGGCGTGCTGGATGGGATCCTCAAAGGCACCGACCGTATGCACGAAGTGGTAAATATGATGCTCGATGTCACCCGCATGGACGCGGATACGCTGAGGGTCGCGTTTGCGCCTGTGCCGCTGAAGCGCGTCATTGGCGATGTGGTCGAGGGTTTGAAGCAAGCCGCCACAGAGAGAGGAATCGCGCTGACCGTCGAACATGCTGACGCCGCCGATCAACTCCACGCGGATCCGTCGCTCATCGAAAAGGCTGTCTATCAAATGCTCGTCAACGCGATCAAGTACACGCCTGACGGCGGGAAGGTGTTCGTGTCGACGCGTCCTGTTGAAATGGAGAATGAATCGCGCGGCATCCAGATCGCGGTGCGCGATACGGGCATCGGTTTGGATGCGGAGCATCATGAACTGGTGTTTGAAAAGTTTTATCAAGTGGGCGGAGTCGCGCTGCATTCCTCCGGGAAAACATCGTTCAAAGGAGGCGGGCCGGGTTTGGGGCTGGCAATCGTGCGCGGCGTCGCGCGCGCGCACGGAGGCAGGGCTTGGGTGGAGAGCGCGGGGCATGATGAAACGCGTTTGCCCGGCAGTACGTTTTATTTGGAGTTGCCGGTAAGACCCAAAAAGTAAAGTCAAAAGACCAGCAAGTTTGTTCAAATGTGTTCAAAGAAACGACCCGTCAATTCTGAACTGACGGGTCGTTTTACACTAAACATCTTATCCACTTTTGTTTAAGGGATGGGCGTATCTGTCGGTGGATCGGTTGGGGGTACCGGTGTGTCAGTCGGCGGAACTGGGGTGTTCGTTGGAGGTACCGGCGTATTGGTTGGAGGCACTGGGGTGTTCGTTGGAGGTATTGGAGTATTCGTCGGAGGCACAGGCGTATTTGTAGGCGAGGGCTCAGGTGTATCCGTGCTGGTTGAGGTAGAAGTAACTATAATAATTGGGGTGCTCGTGTTTGTGGGCGAGGGCTTTGTGGGAGTCTTTGAATTGGTAGGCGTTGGCTGAGTCGGGGTACTTGTAGGCGGCACGGGTGTCCGGGTCGAGCGAACGAAGACCCCATCGCTTGTTCTCGTTGGGGTAGGAAACCCGAAGATAAACCAACGCGTCGCAGTTGGAGAGGGAGGAGTAACTGTCGGCGTGAATGTCTCTGTAAGCCCCGTGATCGGAATGGCAACCACAAAGGATTCGGTGGAAGTTGCCGTAAATGCGTTTGCTGAAATTTGAGCGTTCGTGGGAGTAAAGAAAAGGATGGCAAACGCTTGCTGGGTGAGCGCCCTATCTAAAGGCGTGGGCGTGGGCGTAAAGCGCGGTAACAAGATAATATCATCATGCGCCTTGTCTGCGCCTGCGGAGAATAGAAAAGGAATCCCAAATGCAAGCAGGCAGATGCAAATGATGACTACGGGGACGACTAAACTCCGGTTCTTCTTATCATCCATGTCTGGGTTTCTCCAGATTAACTCAGGTGCCTAAAATTATCCCACAAATTTCGAGGTTCTGGTTAGCCAAATTACACAGGCATGACGATCCAATCGTCCCGTAAGATACATCAACGCCGACCTCCCCTCAGGTCAGCGTTGATTATTTTGACTTTCGAACTGTGCATCTCCACTACGGACGAATCCATTGCCCCGCGTAAATGCGATTCGGATCGGGGATGCCGTTCCGCCATTGCAGGTAGTTGACCGTCACGCCGTAGTACATGGCAATGCCGCCCAGCGTGTCGCCGCGGCAGACTATGTAGTAACTTCCGTAGTAATCGTAGCCGGGTCCGCAATAGTAACTGACCGGGTCATATCCGCCGGGGATCAGGAGCGCCTGACCGGGATAGATGTAGTAGGAATATCTCACCCACGGGTTCGCCGAGATCAGCGAAGATAGCGTAACGCCGCAATCGCGAGCGATCTTGGCAAGCCAGTCACCCGGCTGGACGTAGTACGTGCTTGGGCAAGACGACCAAGCCTGCGCGCGGGTCACGGTCGAAAAGGACGCAACCAGCAGAGCAACAACCATCAAAATTTGAACAAATCGTTTGCCGTTCATGGAAACCGCCTCCTTTGAAATTGACTGGTGAACAACTCTTACAACACCAGTGTACAAACTTTGGTGTCAAATTTCAAGCATGACTTTCGGTAGATTCCCATCAAAACTTCTCCCGCCTGTGCCGTGTAGAACCCGCTTACGGTATAATTCCTCCCATGCAAACTCAAATTATCGGCGTCCGCTTTACCAAAGTGGGCAAAATCTATCATTTTGACACAACGTCCGTACCGGACGTGCAGATCGGCGAACACGTGATCGTGGATACCTCGCGCGGCAAACATCTCGGCGAGGTCATCCGCGTGGAGAAGGAAACGCCTCCCAAACCGGAAGGCGGCTGGAGGTCCGTGGAGAGGCGCGCCACCCCGCGCGATCTGCTCCTGCTCCAGTCGTGGCAGTCCAAACAGACCGAAGCGATGATCAACTGCCGCGCCCGCGCATCCGAACTCAAACTCGAGGGAGTCAAGATCGTCGCCGCGGAATACAACTACGATGGCTCGCGCCTCGCTTTCCTTTTCAGCACAGAGACCGAAGAAAAAGTTGACCTTAAGTCGCTGAAAAAAGACATGCACAACTTGTATCCGAACACGAACATCGAACTGCGGCAGATCGGTCCGCGCGACGTGGCGAAGATCATCGGCGGCATGGGCGCGTGCGGGATCGAAACGCGCTGTTGCTCGAAATTCCTCACCGACTTCTCCCCCATCTCGATCAAGATGGCGAAAGAGCAGGGCATCTCGCTCACGCCCGAAGAGATCACCGGCATGTGCGGACGTTTGCGCTGTTGCCTCATTTACGAATACGAGCAATACGTCGAAGCGCGCAAATCATTGCCGAAGCGCAACAAGCGCGTGGTCACGCCGAAGGGCGAAGGCAAAGTCATAGACGTGCTGCCCATGAGCAACAAAGTAATGGTACTGCTCGAAACCGAAGAAGGCAAACGCTTTACCGAAACCTTCGACCACACCGACTTGCAACCCTGGGATGAACTCGAAGCCCTGCGCCGTAAATCGAACGCGCCCTGCGACCGTCACAACTCCGGCGGATGCACGTGCGGCAAATCCAGCCCGCTGAAAAAACATGGCAGACAAAACTAACACATGGGAAACATCCCAAAAGATTCTGGTAATTCTGGCTCATCCAGATGATCCGGAATTTTTTTGCGGCGCGTCGCTCGCCAAGTGGGCGCGCGCCGGGCATGAGATCACCTATCTCCTTTTGACGTGCGGCGACAAGGGATTCAATCCCACCACCCAGCCAGACATGACGACGGAGAAGCTGTGCGCGCTTCGCCATGTGGAACAACGCAACGCGGCAAACGTCATCGGCGCAAAAGCGGTTCATTTTCTGGACGTGGAGGATGGTTACCTCACCCCCAGCCTTGACCTCCGCCGCGACATTGTCCGCGAGATCCGCCGCCACAAGCCGGATATCCTCGTCACGTGCGATCCGCAAACCTTGTTCGCCCAGTACGGACTCAACCATCCCGATCATCGCGCCTGTGGACAAGTGGTGCTGGATGCTGTTTTCCCCGCCGCAGGGAGCAAAGTATTCTTCCCCGAATTGCTCGACGAGGGCTTCGAGCCTCACATGCCGAAAGAAGTT
This sequence comes from uncultured Anaerolinea sp., assembly GCA_964456775.1. Classification (GTDB taxonomy): domain Bacteria; phylum Chloroflexota; class Anaerolineae; order Anaerolineales; family Villigracilaceae; genus Defluviilinea. The sequence continues at coordinate 6,089 of CAYWCN010000076.1, read as the reverse complement.
TGGTGCTCATTGACTTTACAGCCAAACACCATTCTCGATGTTACCGACACATGGGACATCAAACTCAAAGCCTTGTTTGAACACACGACACAAATTCAAGAACCCGATAAACTCGCCGAGCGCATGAAATCCCGCCGCGCCGAAGACAGCACGGAAGAGAATCCGCGTTACGAAGAAAAGTTCAGAGTCGTAAAATATAACTAACCGCGAAGAACGCTAAGAACGCAAAGTTGAATGCTTTTTCTTTGCGACCTTCGCGCGCTTGGCGGTTCAAAAAAGGAGCCTCCCATGCCCAACTTCCTCCAGCACGCAGAAGAATTATTCCCCTACACCCAAACCATGCGCCGCGATTTTCATAAACATCCCGAACTTGGGTTCAACGAGATCCGCACGGGCGGCATCGTTGCCAAAGAACTCGAAGCCCTCGGGTTAGAAGTGACCAAAGGCGTCGGCAAGACCGGCGTCGTCGGCTATCTCGAAGGCTTACGCCCGGGACCGACGATCCTCCTCCGCTTCGACATGGATGCCCTCCCCATCAACGAAGAGACCGGCGCGGAATATTCCTCCACAAACCCCGGCGTGATGCACGCCTGCGGACACGACGGTCACACCGCCATCGGACTCACGGTGGCGAAAATGCTCCACGCGCATCGCGACGAACTTGCGGGCAGTATCAAGTTTTGTTTCCAGCCCTCCGAGGAGGGAACGAATGGTCAAGAAGTCGGCGGCGCGTTGATGATGATGCGCGACGGCGTTTTAGAATCGCCCAAAGTGGAGAAGACCTTGTCGCTTCATGTGTGGAACGACAAACCCGTCGGCTGGTTGAGTGTGGCGAAAGGACCCGTGATGGCTGGCGCGGAATTGTTCTCCATCAAATTGACCGGCAAAGGCGGGCACGGAGCCGCGCCAAACACAACAATTGACCCGGTCGTTGCCGCGGCGCAGATCGTTACCGCGCTGCAAACCATCGTCTCCCGTAACGTTCCCCCGCTGAAACCGGCTGTGGTCAGCGTCACATCCATTCACGCGGGCTCCGCGTTCAACATCATCCCGCAGACTGCCGAGATCAACGGCACGATACGAAACTTCGACCCTGATGTCCGTAAGATGGTGCTGGCGCGCTTCGAGGAGATCACACGCGGGGTTGGAACATCCATGGGATGCGAAGTAGAGATTACGCTCAAGCAGATCACGCCGACGGTGATCAACGATGAAACCGTCACGGAAAGCGTGTTCAAATCCGCGCAGACACTTTTTCCCGAAGCCGAAATTGAGACAACGCCCTACCTGACCATGGGCGCGGAAGACATGGGCTACATGCAGGAGCAAGTGAACGGCTGTTACTTCATGATCGGTTCCGCCAACGATGAAAAGAATCTCAACTATAACCATCACCATCCCAAGTTCGATTTCGACGAACGCGCATTGGTCACCGGCGCGGCGCTGATGGCAACCGCCGCGGCAGATCTGCTAAAGTAGTTCTGCAACGCGCACAGCGGACGATAACAATCGTCCGCTTTTTTATATTTTGGGGAACCTTATTTTGTAAACAAACCGTTCAGCTAAACTTCCAACTCACAACTGCCTACGCGCAAGCCAAGCACTTGACAGTCCGAAGTCGGCGGCATATACTAAGTTTAGTAATTACTAAACTTACATAACGAGAGAAAATATGCCGCAATCACTCACAAGAATCAAAAAAGATTTCACCGAGGGCTTGAGCCAGATCAGCCGCTTTTGGGGATTCCCGAAAGGGATGGGCGCGATCTTCGCTGTGCTATACCTCTCCCCCGCTCCCCTATCGCTGGATGAGATCGTTACCGAGACCGGGCTGACCAAAGGCGCGATCAGCACGGAGATCCGCGCGCTGGCGAGAATGGGACTGGTGCACCGCTCGACCAAACTCGGCGACCGCAAGGATTATTACGAAGCGGAAGCCGATTTCTACGCGGCGATCAAATCCATTTTGAAGGAACGCCAGAACAGCGAGTTCGACCGCGCCATCGGTTCGGTAAAGGCTGCGTTAGCCGCGATGGACGAAAACTGGGTAGACAACGAGGAATGGAAGTTCACCTACAAGCGCGTGCAGGCATTACAGGAATTCTTTGACGCGATTGATAGTTTGACGAAAGCCGTGATCAAGTTGGAGAGCCTGGGTTTGTCAAATGTTTCGAAAGTGTTGAGCGTGTTGAAATAGACTTTATCGGTAATAAGCTCAAACCTTTGTTGGACGCTGAAAAACGCAGAAAACGCAGATTTTTTTCTCTTTGAATCAGCGTTCATCTGCGTCCCAAGGTATTTCCGATAGAGTCTAATAATTGATCGTGTCATTCTACAGGTATTCACACTACGATGAATATCTTTCAAGCGATAGACGAGACTCTTCGGTCGCCATCGCTCCCTCAGAGTGACATGCAGGAGTTAATATGAAAATCGCAGTCACAGGCGCGTTCAGTTATACGGGCAAGTATGTCACAACAAGGTTGCTCGCTCGCGGCGAGGAAGTCGTCACGTTGACCAATCATCCAAACCGCGCCAATCCATTCAACGGACAGGTGAAATCGTTTCCGCTGGATTTCGACGAGGCGGGCATGACGAAATCCCTGCAGGGCGCGGATGTGCTGGTCAACACGTATTGGGTTCGGTTTGATAAAGGAAAGAACACACAACCACGCGCAGTGGAAAATACGCGCAAGTTGGTCAACGCCGCGAAAGCCGCAGGGGTGAAACGCATCGTCCACGTCAGCATTGCAAACCCATCAGCAGATTCGCATTTGCCATACTATTGGGGCAAGGCGGCGAACGAACAAGCGGTGATCGAATCGGGAATCCCGCACGCGATCGTCCGCCCCACCGTGCTGGTCGGCGGCGGGGAAGATATTCTCATCAACAACATCGCCTACCTTTTGCGGAGGTTACCGTTCTTCCTCGTCCCCGGCGATGGCGCGTATGGAATTCAACCGGTTCACGTGGAAGATGTTGCCGACCTCCTCGTGGAAGGCATCTACAACAAGGGTAGCTATACCATTGACGCGGTCGGACCCGAGAAATACACATTCAAAGGATTGATTCAATTGGTTGGTGAAAGGATCAACGCAAAGCGGCCGTTGATCTCCGCCCCGCCGCGTTTGGCATTGCTCGCCGCGCAATTTCTCAGTCTCTTCGTGAGTGACGTGATCCTCACGCCCGAAGAAGTGGATGGCTTGATGGCAAACCTGTTGGTTTCCCATGAGCCAGCGCGCGGCAAGATCAAGTTTTCAGATTGGTTAGATGAAAACAAAAATGTGATCGGAACCAAATATGCTTCGGAGATCGCGAAGCATTACCGATGAAAAAAGTGACTGTCATCTTTGAGATGACAGTCACCTGCAGGTTTCAATCTATCCTCACCATGCCGCTGCATTTGGGATTATCCATGCAGCCGTAGTAACGCTTGCCCGCATTGGGTCCGCCGCGATTCATCCGCAGGACCATCATCTTCCCGCAGATGGGGCAATGGGGAACTGAATCAGTTTTCCCCGTGGCGCGAAGCGTTTTCGTCTGCTTCACTTTGAGGATCGCCAGTTGGAATAATTCCGCCAAGTCCCCCTCTGAATAATTTTCACTGGACATCACATGCACGAGCGGAAGTCCCGCGCTGAGGAAGAGGTCTTCGAGAAACTGATCGGCTTCGCGCGTTTCGGATTTGCCGACAGGCTTCACGAGTTCGATCCCGAACACAGGCTGGAGGGTCTTGGGATCGCACAACAAAAAATCAACATGCTTGCGAAAGATCTTGTTGAAAAAATGCACGTTCTCATTGGGGCGCACAATGTAAAAAACATCACTGAGCGCAACTTTGGGACAGACCACATAATGCTTACCCGCCATATTTTGCAACGTTCGATATAACGCCGCCTCGGGCGCGGACATGAATTTTTCGCGCAGGCGATACGGAAGACGCTCGTCTTGAACTTTTACCTGAGTGGATTCCTGAATCGCCATAGTGACGCCCATTATACTCGCATCAACTTCAGGACTTTCGATTTGAGCGCGGCATTGACAGCGAGTCCCTCCCCATGAGTGTGACCCTCTTTGCCGCTCCACGAGCCGAACCAGCCTCCCGCCTCTCGGAAGATGGGCGGGAACGGAGCCACGTCCCAAATTTTGATGGACGGGTCGAGCATGACTTCGGCGCGGCCCGTGGCGACCATATGATAGCCGTACGCGTCTGACCAGCCGCGCCCGTAGAAACATTCTTTGTGCATGTTCTCGAACACGTCGAGTCGCTTTTTCGTGCGGAAGCCCGACCAACTGGTGTACGTGAACACCGCCTCTTTCAAATTTTTCACTTCGGACACGCGCGCGCGTTTGCCATTCCACCACGCGCCGAGACCGTCTGCCGCGTAGAGGATTTCATCCAACGCGGGGAAGCACACCACACCAACACGCGATACGCCTTCGATTTCCAACGCGATCAACACGGAGTAAAACGGCACGCCTTTCATGAAGGATTTCGTGCCGTCAATCGGGTCAACGATCCAGCGGAAGGGATTCTTCGCCCCGGCTTTTTCTCCATATTCTTCTCCCACAATCGCGTGACTCGGATATGCCTTCTCGATCTCGCCGCGGATGAATTGTTCGGTAGCGCGATCCGCCGCGGTGACGGGGGATTCGTCCTTTTTTCGATCGTATTGAATGCCTTTGTTGTAATAACTGAGCGTGATCCGCCCGGCGCGGTAGGCAAGTTGGCGGGCGAAGTTGAGGTAGGGTTGGATGTTCATTTCAAGTAATTGGAAAAATCATCTAGTGGCGCATCGAAATCATCCGTCATCTTTATCATACCCTTCGCACTTCCAGCCTTGCGAGAGCGAAACATTGGATTCAGTGGAATTAATCGCACCACCACCTTCCCATCACGCTCAATAAACACAGTCTCGTCGCGCAAGGCGGCGTCAATAAAGCCCCATAGATTTTGAGGAAGTTCGCTTTGCTTAATACGGTGAATTTTCATTGTTTTCTAAATTCATCAAAGAATTGAGAATCAATATCGTAAGCCTTCCTTGGCTTTAAACCAAGTTCCAACTCTTCAAACATGTCCAATAATTTTTCTCCATCGACTAATTCTATTGGGGGAACACCATCTCGGACAGCCTCCTTCCGTGCATCGGCAGTGAACGAGCCAGTGGTAAGAATTATGCCCTTATCTGCTCGTCCCTGCATCGCACCGCGAAAGTCGCGAACTTGAGAAGGAGAAACCGAACCAGAGTAGCGTTTACATTGAAATAAGACTTTGAAACTTACAAATGGATTTACCTGCAATACACCGATCCCATCAAGTCCGCCATCGCCACTTTTTCCAGTAATTTGTACTTTCTCAAACCCAGATTCTCTGAGTAATCTTTGGCAGAGACGCTCAAACCCTTCAGCAGGCATTTCCAATAAGATAGTCTGCAGCGCAGATCTGTGATCAAGATCTTCCAACGAAACAATTTCATCCTCGATGACTTTTTCGGCTTTAGATCTTTTTCTATCGGCGACAAACGGTTTATGGATAAGGTTAAAAAGCTCCAACGCTTGTTCTGCTGAAAGAGATGTAGTTCTGCCTTTTTCTGAGAGACTCCAAACGCCACGCGTTGAGGAGTCAATTAATCCCGCCTTTACAAGATAAAACCTTGCCCAATTCACTTTATTACTGAATCGGGACTGACCGCTGGGAATTTGCTCATTTCTTTCGCTTTCGCTTAATCCCAATTGTTCGGCAATGGCCTCCTCAACTTCTTCTGGACGACCCGACCCCCCTAACTTAGTTAATGCATCGATGACGGGCTGAAAATAACGAACAAATTGAGGTCCCTTTTGTTGACTTGAACTCATGACACACCTCCTTGTTTGAATTCATAACTAACTAATTTCATCTCTTCCTCCTCCGTCTTCACCTCCCCATCCAACCACGCGGCGCGGAGTTGACGGAGGATCTCTCCAAAACGCGGACCGGGTACGAGTCCGCGGGCTTTGAGGTCGTCGCCGGTGGTGACGGGTTTGACGTGTTGCCATTTTGAGAGATAGTCACTCAGCGCATTTTCCTTGCTCACGAGATACACGGCATA
>CAYWCN010000075.1:0-15532 GCA_964456775.1 uncultured Anaerolinea sp. | reverse complement strand
GCCATCGGGTTGAGCGAGTAGAGGATCTGCCACTTGTCAGAAACAACAGACGCCGAGTAGGCTACAGGCGTGGCGAACAGCCAAAACTGAGTCAGAAACGGGAGGGCTTGGTTCACATCCCGATATTTCACGTTGATCGCCGAGAGCCATAGCGCGATCCCAAGCGCGGTGATGATGGCGAGGAGGAGGAAGAGCGGAAGAGTCCACAGCAAATTCCACGCGGGAGTCACTTGATAGTAAAACATCAGCGCGACGAGGATGACGAAGGCGATGGCGAAATCCACCAGCCCCGCGAAGACCGACGCCATCGGCAGGATGAGGCGCGGGAAATAAATTTTCGTGACCATGTTATTGTGCGCCACGAGCGAGCGACTGCCCTGATTGAGCGCGACGACGAACAAGCCCCACGGCAATAACGCGGTGAACGAAAACACGGGATAGGGAATCCCTTCGGTGGGAAGTTTCGCCACTTTGTCGAAGAGGAACGTGAACACGAGCATCGTCATCACGGGTTGAATGACAGCCCACGCCATGCCGAGCAGAGTCTGTTTGTATTTCACTTTCACATCGCGCCAGACCATGAAGAAGATCAATTCGCGGTACGTCCACAAGTCGCGCAGATTCAACGCGGCGAGTCCCTTGGAGGGTTTGATATAGATGGTGGTGGGTTGGTGTTTGGTGAGTTCGGACATGGGTTGCTCGATACGCAGTACGCAATACGAAGTACTGCGTGCTGCGTATTGCGTATTTACTTGATGGATTCTCGATTCGCCTTAAACCATTCGATCGTTCTTCGCATCCCCTCCTCAAAGGGAACTTGCGCGCTCCAGTCGAAATACTCTTTCGCGCGGCTGACATCCAACGCGCGGCGCGGTTGACCGTTGGGCTTGTCTGTCTGCCAGACAATTTTTCCTGTGAAGCCTGTCATCTTCGCGGTCATCTCCACGAGGTCTTTGATCGAAATTTCATAGCCCGAACCGAGATTGACAGGTTCAGAGCCGTTGTATTTTTCCGCGGCGTTCACGATTCCATCGGCGGCGTCTTCCACGTATAAAAATTCGCGCGTCGGAGAACCATCGCCCCACGCGGGGATTTCCTTGTCGCCGCGTTCAGCCGCTTCGACGGTTTTGCGGATCAACGCGGGGATGACGTGCGAGGTCGCCAGATCGAAGTTGTCGCGCGGACCGAACAGATTCACGGGCATCAAGTAGATCGAGTTGTATCCATATTGCTGGCGATACGCCTGCGATTGCACGAGCAACATTTTCTTCGCCAAACCGTAGGGAGCGTTCGTCTCTTCGGGGTAGCCGTCCCATAGAGTCTCTTCCTTGAATGGCAAAGGCGTGAACTTGGGATACGAACAGATCGAACCGACAGCGACGAATTTTTCGATTCCCTTTTGCCATGCCTGATGAAGCAACGGCACGCCCATCATCAAATTGTCGTAGAAAAATTCAGCGGGTCGCCCCATGTTCGCGCCAATCCCGCCTGCGAGGGCGGCAAGGTGGATGACCATGTCGGCTTTGTAATCGGCGAGGATGCGCGAGATGTCTTCCGATTTTCGTAGATCGTACTGCGAACTGCGTGGTACGAAAATATCTGCCGCGCCACGCGCTTGAAGTTTCTCGACTACGAACGAGCCGAGGAAGCCGCTTCCGCCTGTGACGATGATTTTTTTGTTGTGCCAGAAATTTTCAGACATAATAATTCCTTGTAATAGACCTGACAGGTCTCCGAAAAAGTCTGACAGGTTGACTTCTTTTCCATGCAGGCGATTCAATCTGCCAAGGCGCCGATGAGACCTGTCAGGTCTTCAAATTCTATTGAACAATAAACTGCGCGTTGCGATATTTCTCATCCGTTGGGTTGCGGATGATTCCCGTCTTCAACGCGAACAATAATTCGCGGATGCCATCGTCAACGTCGAGAGTCGTGTCGAAGCCGAGGACGCTTTTGATCTTGGCAAACGACACGGTGATGTCGCGCATGTCGCCGCCGAAGGTGAGGTCTTTGTATTCCACTTCCACTTCGGGCATGCGCTTGCGGACAAGGTTGACAATGTCATCTTTTGAGTAGTTGCCGTTGTCCGTTCCGAGATTGAACACCTGCCCGCGAATTTTCGACTGCTCGGCTTCGAGTCCCATGATCACGCCTCTAGCCACGTCGCGGATGTGGACGAACGAACGCGAGTATCCGCGCTGGTAGATGACCAACACGCGTTTAGTAAACGCTTCCAGCACAAATTGATTCACGATCAAGTCGAAGCGTGTGCGCGGCGATAAGCCGTATAACGTGGCGAAGCGGAACAACAATGGCGCGGTCGGCGAATCTTTTTGCGAGAGTAAAAATTCCTCCGCCGCGATCTTCGTCTCCGCGTACAACGATTGCGGATTCAACGGCGACTCTTCGGTGACAGGCTTGCCATCGGGACTCAATCCATAGTTGCTGTACGTGGACGCGAACACGAATCGTTCCACGCCCAAGTCTGTTGCTTGGTCATAAACCATCTTCGTGGATTCAACGTTGTACTTCCACGCGACCTGCTTCCCCACCGCCTGACACGCGGGGAATCCGACGATTGCCGCAAGATGAATCACCGCGTCAGGTTTGCTCCAACCGTCTTTGAGCGAATCTTTCACTGCGCGAGGTTCGGTCACGTCTGTTTTTACAAAATGAAAATTGGGATGATGCAAAAACGGGACGATGGCTTCACCGCCGAAGAGCAAAGAGTCGAGGGCGGTGACGCGGTGTCCAAGCCGAAGCAGTTCGGAGGTCAGGAGCGAACCGATGTAGCCCGCGCCGCCCGTGATCAAAATATGTTTCATGAGGTCCCATCCATGTTGAGAGTCACTTTGAATCCATCCACTTGAATCGTCGGCGCGTTTTTATCGGTCACGATCGTCACGCCCTGTTCGATGCACGTGAGTTTGCACACATCCACCACATCGCCTTTGCCGACGACGCGCGCGCGATCAAATCCCGCCGCGCGAATTTTTGCGATGTGTTCTTTCACGCGCTGACGCGTTTTGCGATAGATCGAAAACGAGCGCTCGACATAATCCACCGCGAGACGGGCGCGCAGGGCGATGCCTTCGGGCGTGATGATGTAACGCAACTTTTTGCGTTCAGCGCGCTTGACCTTGACCGCGCCTTTCGCGACGAGCCGCTTGAGGTGCCAATTCACGGTTCCCACCGCAACGCCAAGCTGGGTCGCCAGGGTGGACTGATTCACATCTGGATCATTCTCGATGTTTTCGAGGAGGGTGAGTTCGCGGATTTCTTCGTTTGTGGTTTCCATAGGATTCATCGGTTCAAAATTCAGTGGCTGAATTATAACCGAGAATGAGGGGGTGTCAAACGAGGGATTTAGTTCCATGGAAGGGGTACAATTTGGATTGTGACGCAAGCAAAACAAAAACTGGATCAACTTACCTCAACGCGCTTTCTGGCAGCTCTTTCTGTTGTGCTTTATCACGGATGGCGCGAGTTAGGCATCTTGAGTTACTTCCCGATGCTTACGTCGGGTCCGACTGCTGTAAGTTATTTTTTTGTGTTGTCGGGCTTTGTCATAACGCTAGCGTACTATCGGCCAGATACGCGTTTCGACTTCCGTAATTACTTCGTTGCCCGCTTCTCGCGTATTTACCCGGTGTACATCCTTGCCTTTGTGCTTACCTGTCTTTACTATCTTGAAATCATGTCGAAAGTTAAGTCGGGCAAGATCCTGGCGAACATTTTTTTGTATCAAGCCTGGATTCCCCGGTATGGTCAATCGTTTAATATCGCCGCATGGTCATTATCGGTAGAGGTGTTTTTTTATATCGTGTTTCCCTTTCTAGCAATCTTTATCAAGCGTTTCACAGCCAAACAATTATTGTGGATCTCATTGGTTTTTTGGGTGGTCAGCCAGATCATACATTCCATCCTCTACACCTTATTTATGCCTGAGCAGTCTATCTGGCTCAATTATTTTCCACCTTTTCATTTGAACGCTTTTTTCCTCGGTATGGCTGGCGGGGTCTGGTATTTAACTAACCCATCGCAACAGAATATCAATCAATCTATGAATCGAGTACTGCTGATCGCGTCTCTGGGGTTCGTATTGCTTATGATAAGTCTGCGCGAATATGTGCCAACATTTTCGCGTTACTTTACACTAGATATCGGATTGCTGGCGCCATTTTTCCTTGTCATCATTTTAGCTCTCGCTCTCGACACAACAAGCTTGTCGCAGAGACTGAAACATCCCTGGCTGGCGCTGTTAGGTGATTCTAGTTACGCCTTGTTCATCTTACATCTCCCCTTTCTCTGGTTATTCACGAGTCTTCTAAGATTGACAGACACCACCATCACCGACAGCGCTAAATTTTCCATTCATATACTGGTCTCAATTTCCCTTTCCATAGTCGTATTCAAATATATCGAACGCCCCGCCAGAGATTGGCTGCGAACAAACTACAAAACATTGCCTTTGATCTTGCTTGATACCATCCTAATCATCATCATGGTGCATCTGAGTTTTTCGCTCCGCCTTGGTGACGGAATTACAGATTTCGCGCGGACCCAGACTTTTGCGATACGGGTTGGCGTAGTGAGTTATTTCTTATCTCTCCTCGCTTTTCGATACTATACAACAAACTCTTGGCGCTCACTGGCAGGAGCCGTAATCGTTGGCACAGTGATCCTGATCGGCTTCGTTTATCTTGCATGGACCTCCGGATGGGTAGAAGGCTTCCCAAGATCAATCCTGCTTTTGATCCCTATCATGATTTTTACGGCTATTTACTCATCCCGTTTGATCGCGTATTTCCTGAAATTCAAAAATCTCAAAATACCCAATCACGCCCAATGACAAGCTATCTAGGAGTGCCAAGCTAGATATTACGGGATGTCGCTCTCTAGTTGGCAATAAGCGCCAATTCAAGTTTAGCGTGGAGGGCAAGCCAACTCTGGCGTGGGAGCGGGAGTGAATACAACGGGTTGATCGCCTGTGATTAGCACGGATAGCGCGTCCACACCTCCCAATTCCGTTTTACAACCTACTACGATGACTTCTGCCCCATCGGGGAAGTCAAAATCATGGGATGGAATTGGAAGAACGACATTAGATGATTCAGGTCCCCGTAGATAGAACACGAGGCGGTTATAAGGCCGAGGCTTGAAGGCAGGCAAGGCGTGGTTGACCGGTCCGGAATCCGCCTTCAAATAATAAGGATAAATTGCTTGCCCATAAACGATGACGGCGCGGTCGCTTTGAACAAACGCGCTTAATTCACTTTCGTTAAATGGCTGTCCAAGCAATGCGGTTGCTCTCAGATATTCATCCAAGAGTTGCTCTGTGGGTTTTACTGGGTAACGGTTGGAAAACAACCGATTCCCATACGTGAGCGCCATACCGATCAAGAAGAAGATCGTCATGACCAAGACCGCGTTTATCCAACTTTTTGAAACACCGGCTTGCGGCATAGCAGCGCTTGCTTGAAATTCATCATTGGCGAAGTCTGCTTGCGTGGGGCGAGTCAAGATAAAGTTAATTATGTAGGCAAACTGAACGAGACCAATGGAATAGTAGATCAAAGTGATCCAGTCTGCCGGCTGGATATAACGCCAGCCTGAAACCCTGCCGATCGAGACGCTGAGGTTGTAACCAGCGCCAATCAACAGTGGAACGAAAGCAGACAACTGTTTTTTTCTCCACGCGCTTCCGATCCCCAAAGCGATAAAACAGAAATTCAAACTCAATAGTGTTTTTTCCTGGAGATCGAGCTTCCCTTCCCAGACCTGCCAAAAAGGCTCAGTTTTCACATACTCTCGCAAACTCTCAATTCGGAATGAATGAGGCAGGTATATGTAACTCAAAATGGAATTATGAGCATAATGCGACGATACAAACTTTGCCACTTCCCCGGGATACTGCGTAACAAAACTGGAAGCAAGTTCACTCAAGCGCGCATAATACGCCTCGTCGGTTTCCCCATTAAGTTTTGCGGGAATATTTGGCGTCAGGCTGTATGAACGGGCAAGATGAGTCGTATAACTGGAGGCTGGGTCTTGTAAAGCAAATTCACCACTAATCTCATGGACACGCCAGACCCATGGAATCAAGGGAATAGAAACTCCTACAGTGAACAACAGAGCGCTTTGCAGGCGAAGGCGAAAGGGAATGGACAGTATAAGGAAGATCATGCAAAAGACCAGAGGCGCTAGAATAATCGGGTGTCCGCGCGTTAATGTCAATAGACTGAGAACGCCGCCCATCCCGAGCATGGATGTGCGGCGTTCTTGAGGTTTCTCCAGCCAACGAATGAACAACCAAAGTGAAAGCGCCACCAGTCCCATGGCAAAAACATCGCTCATGAGAAGTTTTACGTGAGAAACTTCAATCACATTCGAAAGCGCGATCCCATTTCTTTCGCGCAGGATCATCAGTATGCCCGCGACCAACCCAGCAGGTCGGTTACTGAGTGATACCACGATTAAGTAAACCAAAGCAGGGATAACAGCCAGAACAATAATCTGAAGCGAAACCAGAGTCGTATATCGTTCCCCGGCCAAAAGATGCAAGCCAGCAAGAAACAGTGAATAAAGAGGTTTAACGCCAAATTCACTCGGGATGGGTTTTCCGATCAAGTATTCATGCGCCGCAATATCATAGATCATCGAATCAGCAAACGGATAGCTCTGAAAATTTGGAGCGCTTGGTGCCAGGGAATTATAAGAAGGTCTTGAAGGTTGGCTAAGCCAAAGAGCGCAAGCCAGACCCCACAAAAAGATACTAATGAGAATATCAAGGTTGACGGATCTTAATAGCTTCAGACGTGTGACTAATACATAGATCGTCAAGCCGGTGATCCAGGCAAGCAAGACCTGAATCCATAGAATTGGCGCGCCTGCTTTTTGCCAAAATCGAGAATCAGGCAGTAAGCCAATTCGAGTAAAGGAAATAAATGCCATAGCCCCGAATAAGATGAGCAGGGCTATGCACGATGGCAAAAGTGTCTTCCGATACACACGAACAAAATTCGACTCAATTCCCTTCAAATAGATAAAACTTACAATGAATTGAAGCGCGATCAAAGCAAACCACACGAGGATCGGATACAAACGCTCACGATAGGAAGCAAACGATCCCAAATTCTGATTTGAAGCGAACAGCAGGAAATAGGTCAAACCGCCTAATGCGATCAGAGTCCAGAAAGTTCGAGTATTATCCCAAATATTGGCAAAAAAATTTCCAGGTTTAAGTTCAAGCCAGTTCTTCTTGAAAGACATAACTAGCATAAACAAAATCGTCAGCGACAGGAAAAACACAGTCAGCAACAGGACTAATCGAAGCGCGGAATATTGCAAAAAGACCACCGACTCCGCTTCGCTGGGCGCGGTCAGATACTTCCAGAACACGAACATCCCTTCGATAAAAACAAGGGACAGGTTAAGTCGCAGAATAATTATTTTTCGTTGTGGAAATCCGTTTGAATCCATTATGATTCCTTGAATGATAAAATGTTACCACACTAAAAACTTGAGATGAATACATCACCTTCCTTCGATTCCTCAGGCGACGCCTACCAACAATCCCGCATCTCCCACTGGGACTCCATCGCGCGCAAAACGGATTCGTGGCGCGGCATGGGACACTGGTATCACCAGCGGCTGGCGGAGATCTATCGCTTCCACATCGCGCCGAACCTGAGTGTGATCGAGATCGGTTGCGCGGACGGGAAACTGCTCGGCGCGTTGAACTCCGCGCGCGGCGTGGGCGTGGATTTTTCGCCTGAGATGATCCGCCGCGCCAAAGCAAAACATCCGAACATCGAGTTCATCGAAGCCGACGCGCACGATCTCTCCGCGATCAACGAAACATTCGACATCATCATCCTCTCCGACCTCGTCAACGATTTGTGGGATGTGCAACGCGTCTTTCAAGAAATTAAAAAACTTTGCACGCCGCGCACGCGCATCCTCCTGAATTTTTATAGCAGGCTCTGGCAATTGCCGCTGGGCATCGCGCAAAATCTCAACCTTGCCACGCCCAACCTCAATCAAAATTGGTTAACGCGGGAAGATATAAACAATTTGTTACACCTTGCAGGATTCGAGTCGATTCAAATTACGCAAGAGATTCTTTTTCCGCTTCCACTCGGTGGGCTGGCGAATAAATTCCTCGTGCGATTGTGGCCCCTGCATCATCTCGCGTTGTCAAATTTCGTCGTGGCGCGACCAGCCCCCCAACGCGCACAAGAGCCGACGGTGTCTGTCATTGTCCCCGCGCGGAATGAATCGGGCAACATCAAATCCATCTTCGAGCGGACTCCCAAAATGGGACGCGCGACAGAGTTGGTTTTCGTCGAGGGACATTCAAAGGATGACACGTACGCGGCGATCCAGCGAGAAGTGAAAACGCATCCTTCGACCCCCAGCCTGATTCTCCAGCAAACGGGCATCGGCAAAGCGGACGCGGTGCGACTCGGTTACGCCAAAGCCACTGGCGATGTGCTGATGATCCTCGATGCCGACCTAACCGTGCCGCCCGAAGACCTGCCGCGTTTTTATGAGGCGCTCGTTTCGGGCAAGGGCGAATTCATCAATGGCGTGCGGCTGGTGTACCCGATGGAAAAAGAAGCAATGCAGACGTTGAATTTTTTCGGCAACAAATTTTTTAGTCTCGCCTTCTCGTGGCTGTTGGGACAACCCATCAAAGATACGTTGTGCGGAACAAAAGTGTTGTGGAAAGATGATTATGAACGCATTGCCGCGAACCGTTCGTACTTCGGCGATTTCGATCCGTTCGGCGATTATGACTTGATCTTCGGCGCGGCAAAATTGAACTTGAAAATTGTAGACCTCCCCATCCGCTACCGCGAACGGACGTACGGCTCGACTAATATTTCAAGATGGAAACATGGTTTGTTATTGTTTCGCATGATCGCCTTCGCCGCGCGGCGGATAAAATTTGTTTAGCATCGGTAAAGAAACACTTCCAACCGAACGAATAAGTATAGAAACGCATTTGCTCAAAGGACAACGGCATGTTTACAAAAAAAATTGGAACTATCCTGATCGTACTCGGTGCGATCGTATTGATCCTGTCTCTATCAATAGACCTTTTTGGTTTAGGCGACAAAAGGATCGGGGCAAGTCAATTGCTAGGCGCCCAAGTTGGGATTTTTACAGCCGTTTTTGGGTATTGCTTATCGCGCTTTCATCCCGACACAAAAATTAGCATCAACTTCAACGCCGCCCTCGAAAAAATATACGGCCTACCTGCAAGCTTTTGGGTGATCTTGGGTTTCATAGCCGTATACATCCTGTTGTACATCACACCCGTATTTTTTGATCCAGATAGATCAATGGTGTACTTTAATCGGTACATACCCAACAAACACCCCATTGGCTTGGATCTTAGCATCACGATGGGCAGTGTTGAGCCCTGGGTAACCACAGGGCAATCCCCCTATCCTGCCCTTTTTTACCCGCCATTGACGTACATTCTTTTTGCGCCAATGGCTTTAATGGATTATCCATTTTCATATTTTCTTATTACATTGTTAACCGTCTTGAGCTACTGCATCCTTGGATACTTCGCATTCCTTCAGATCGGACGCGGGCGGGGATATTCCCTGCTGATGCTCGTATTTCTTTCGGGATTAATCTCGTATGGGTTTCAATTCGAGCTAGAGCGCGGACAATTCAACGTGATCACCTTCCTCCTCTGTATGCTTTCACTCTATATCTTCCACCGCCATTATCAATTTCGGTATCTCGCCTATCTGTTGTTCTCCATTTCAATCCATATCAAGCTATACCCTGCAATTTTTATCTTCCTATTCGTAAAAGACTGGAGCGATTGGAAGGGGAATCTCAAGCGCTTCGCAGGGCTAGGGCTGTTCAACTTTGCCCTACTCTTTGCGCTGGGATATAAAAACTTTGTTGCCTTCATCAATGCGGTACTTGTGCAGATACAAAGCCCCGGTTGGAGTTGGAACGGGAACCATTCCATTCAGGCATTTGTTTTCAATTTTCTCAGGGATGGTTACAACCTGTTGCCTGACGAAACGCTGACAACCCTGCAAGAAAATTCAGGTCGTATTTCCACCATCCTGTTGACAATCATCCTTGCATGTATCCTTGCCGTTATCGTTCGCGCCTATCAACAAAACGAAAGCGGGATCAATCCTTTCGTGTTGCTTGCTTGCACGCTCGGCGCGTTGATCATCCCCACGAGCAACGATTACACATTGCCAATCCTCGTCGCTCCGCTTTCGATATTTTTTGGGGCTCTGCCGCCTGTCAACGAGTTCCGCAACCGACCGCTTGCGGTATTAACCTTATTGACAATATCCATCTCCTACTTTTCAATTCTATATCCTTTCAAATATAAGCCGTATTTCATGAACAACTCCTTCCCGCCTCTGTTCATCATGCTATTGGCAATTACATTCCTTTACTATCTAAGAAACGATTTCGCCCAGAAACCAGAACCGCCACAGTTATCCCCGTGATCGCAGCGATCTGTTCCCATCCCTGTTTGCGGCGCGGTTGCTGGTGGTGTTGGAGAAATAAAAGAATCGTCCCGCAGGCGTTATCCTGAGCCTGTCGAAGGGTTTAGTAAAACCGCTTGAGGTTTAGTAAGAAATTACAACCCAACGGGTGATGTAAGTCGTATGATTGATCTGGCTTGCACCACCTGCCCAACTATTGAGGATTGCAAGGAATTTTTATGTCACCAAAATCTACAAAATCGCTTTTGATCGTATGTCTGCTCGTCAGTTTATTACTGTCTATCTTTGGATGCCTGACAGCATCTTCAGATCCTAATAGTGTGTCTTTAAAAGACTTTGAGATAACAATGGATGTCGATCGTCTCGAGGAATTTCGCGCTCAACTTCGAAAGTTTGCAGATAAACGTTCCTTTACATTTGAGGAGGCCTTCTACAATAAAGACCATACAAACTTCTCCGTCTTCATGGAATCTGATGACTTCCGTATATTTGTTACCAACAACAAAGATTCTCCAGGAGAAATTAGTGCATCTTTTTTCAATGAGTCCTCGCCTCCAATCTCTCAGCAGACAGTTGATGAATTATTTAACGATTTCAAGGGTTTCGTCATGGAAATTCCGAATGTCACGATTGCAGAAAGAATTAAGTCTTTGGTAATAACAGTTGACGAAAGTCGTGAACAGGAAGTTCTTGACCAATTACAAAAGTTCGCAGATAAACATTCTCTCGACCTTAAACTATCCTTTAGCTCAGACAAATCACTTTTTGATCTTGACATACATGGTGATGGTTTCCATATAATTGGAAGGGAGGGTCTCAAAGACAGTATTCGTACGATTTTTTATATCGATAGCAATAATGAAATTCAAAACCCCACCCCATTTCCACAAGAGACATTTGATGAATTATTTAATGACCTCAAGAATTTTCTCGAAGAAATTCCAGATGCAACGGTTACAGAAGAAGGTTGAGTGCGTTGGTTAGCGGGAAGTTGTACAAATGATTTATGGATATCGCAAAGTATCATCCTCGTTCGGCGGGACTAGAGACTCGAATCCCCATATTTACCTCTGCGTGCAAAAAGCGAGTTTGCCCTATACCACCACCCAAACCTACGGACACACCCTCTCCCCTTCCTGCGGAACATATAGGGCAATCTCATCCTCAGGGTAGGACTCTTCAAGGCGGTAATTGCACAAAATCGGGCGCATGATGCCGCGCACCCAGACGTTGTTCTCCTCTGAGAACGCGCGGCGGCGCGCTAGGATCTTGAACGTCAGCGGGTCAACCACGATCAGGTCGAAGCGCTGGGATTCCATCTCTTGCTTGAAGTGAGCGAGGAACGCCTCGTTGTTCGACATCGCCATTTCCATCAGTTCTTCGCGCTCGTATTCAGGGACGAGAGTCACGTCTTGCAACATTCCCATCGAGATGAGATGCCGTTGGGTGATGAAGAGAATCTCACCGCCATTGGCATTGACCTCGTCCACGTGTGACTGCAAACTTTGCAAGACCGCGTCGGTTCGGGAGGGGTCGTAGGTTTTGAAGGCGATGTTCGATTGAGTCAAGAACAAGATGGGGATGATGATGACAGACATTACGTTTCCCCAGGGTAGCGGAATGAATTCCGCAGTCCGTGTTTCCACAGTCCGTGTTTCCACAATCCCTTTTTCGGGAGTGTAGCGGGCGAAGACTAAATACGAAAACACGATCAACAACATGGTGAAATACGCGTCGAGGTTGTGCAGGTCTGCGCCGCCGCCGATTTTCAGGCTGACGATCAGACCGCCGACGAACAGTGCGAGCAACGCGGCAACGATGAAAAATATTCGCACGGGATGCCAGTCCACGCGGCGGGAGCGGAATTGCGCGTACAGCGCGATCCACATCGGGAGGGAGACAAATATCGCGGCGGGCAAAATGCCGAACGCGTACGATTCGTTCGGCAGTAAGCGATACCACAACAACGGCGAAGATAAACTGGTGAAAAAATCTTCGGGGTTGGGGATGCCCGAGACGGCGATGTAGATTTGCATCGAAGCAAACGCGGTCAACGTCCCGACGAAGAACCATGATGCGGGTTTGAAAATATATCGCCAGAAATTTTTTCCGTCGAATGGAACTTCCAACAAATACAACACGGCGGCGATCATGCCTGGAACCACGTACCAGTTGACGCGACTCGTCCCAGCCCAGAGAGAAGCCAAAAGAACGGCGAACCAGGTCCGCGTCGAGGAATGAGGCGAGAATCCCCAGAGGAGAATCAGCACGGGAATTGCCAAATGCAGATAGATGGGTCCCATCAACAAAAAGAGAATCATCCACATACCCGCGAAAATTTTCACGCCGCGATTCCGAATCGAAAGGCGCGAGAGCAACGCGGGCGCGATCAAACCCGCGAGCACGATCCGCAAAAACGTTTGCCAAAAACGATGCGCCCACAACGGCGCGTCGAACAAATACGGCGGCGCGAGCAACGCGTGCAATGTTGGGTGAAGGATCGGCAATGCAAATTGTTCGCCGTAAATTTTGCGCGAGAGAAACAGCGACGGATAATAATAGCGGCTCGTCTCCGACCAGCCCATCGAAAACGGATACGCGGTGACCGATGGAATGTTGATGAGAAGCAAAAGCAAAATTGATTGACACAACATGAACACGATCAGCGCGATTGACCACGAGGACTCATTGCGAAAAATTTTTACGCCCCACATGCCCGCGAGCGCGCACATCCAAAAGACGAGCATTCGCACCCACGCTTCGCCGCCGAGAATTTGTTGAAAAAAAGAATTCGAGATGACGAGCGGAAAGCCCATCAATGCGATGACGATGATAACGATGCCAAACTTTTTTTGGATGAAACCCAACGCTTCGACTCGACCCCATAGTTGGTCACCCGTTTTCGTGAAGCTGGCACCCAGCCCCAACAGTGCCAGCGACGCGAGAATCGCAAGCGCGGCGATCCCTGCCTGCCATGAGGTTTGCGTTGAAAGATTTACATCCAACTTCGCGGCGAGATCAATTAGATTCCAAATCGAAAGGAGAGGAAGCAAGGCAGTGATGACGAGTATGACGCGCCAGAATGTTGAACGGGAGGGAGGGGTGAGGAAGTTCATAAATTCTTGGGCATGTCACCCTCCCGAAAAAACATCGGGACGATGTGAGGGAGCGACAGCGACCGAAGGGTCTCTGAGATTATCGTGGAGATTCTTCGCCGCAAAGAACAAGAGCGCGGCTCAGAATGACATTACTTTGTAGCAATCACCCGAATCGTCGCGGCGACGTTTTCGTCCATGTTCCCGCTGACGAATTCGGGTTTGATGTGCGGCTGGAGTTTGAGGAAAGCTTCTTTTTCGCTGGTGAGGATTTCGATCTCAACGTTTGCAAAGTTATCTTCAAATGCTTTGCGATAATTCCATAAGCGATAACGGTTGTGGTTGCTGGACGGGTTCAGCCAGTTCCTCCACACACTTTCGGAGAACCTCAGCATTTCGAACGGATATTTGAAGAAGTGGTCGCGCAAGTCCACAAAATGGATGTGCAAGCCGTCGGGCTTGGTGAGCGCGGCGAGGGCGCGGGTGATGCCTTCCACATCGTCCACGTGTTCGTAGACTGAACTGCTCAGCACAAAGTCCACTGGCGCAATGTCGCCGCGCGCTTGGAGGTCGCGGATGTCATCTTCGAGCAGGGTCATCCACTCAGGGCGCGGACGCCATCCGCTTTTGTCGGCGAAGAAATATTTGTCCTCTGCGCCGTACAAGCGGCGGTTGTGCGGTTCGTCGGGAGGCGCGAATTTGTCGCACAGGATCACATGCTCCGCGCCTTCTTTCAGCAAGCCGAAGCCCATGTCGAAGCGACCGCCGTAGCCGAACACGAGGACGCGTTTATCCTTGAACGAGAGTCCGCGCGCCGACAGCACATCCACGTAACGTTGGACGGCGGCGAACGGGTTACTCGTTTCCAGTCCAGGGCGGATGATGATGCTCCGCAGTAACAATGCCCGCACAAATTTTTCGGGCATAAAGTGACGGATGAGGCGAGGGAGGAGGTAGGAGAGGTTCAATGAAAAAACTCAACATCCCCGTCATTGCGAGGAGGGCGAAGCCCGACGAAGCAATCCCCTACGAGGACGGTGTCTCCAACACGGTGAGGGAGATTGCTTCGTCGCTCACCCTTCGCTTTCGCTCAGGGTCGCTCCTCGCAATGAAGGAAGGGTATCAAACAGAAAATTCTTTCAACGCGGCGATGACTGTCTTTTGTTCATCCTCAGTCATATTCGTGTAAAACGGGAGGCGGATCAACTGGTCGCTGATCTGTTCGGTGACGGGGCAATCGCCTGCTTTGCCGCCGTACTTCTCACCCATCGGCGAGAGATGCAACGGCAAATAATGGAACACCGCTTGAACGCCGCGTTCTTTGAGGTGGGCGATGGCTTTCGTCCGCGCTTCGAGGTTGGGGAAGAGCATGTAGAACATGTGATACGTCTGCTCGCAGTGTGCGGGGACGAACGGCATCTGCACATGGTTCTCCTCCGCCCAGTCGGCGAGTTCTTTGTAGTACGTTTCCCAGATCCGTTTTCGCGCGGACTGGATCTCTTCACGTTTTTCAAGTTGCGCCAGCAAATGCGCCGCGAGAATTTCGGAGGGCAGGTAACTCGAACCGAGATTCACCCACGTGTATTTATCCACTTGCCCGCGGAAGAAACGACTGCGGTTCGTCCCTTTTTCGCGCAGGATTTCGGCGTCTTCAAAATATTTCTCATCGTTGATCAGCAACGCGCCTCCCTCTCCCGACGTGAGATTCTTCGTCTCGTGGAAAGATTGCGTCGCCATCACGCCGAACGTGCCGAGGTCTTTTCCTTTGTACTTGCCGAAGAGTCCATGCGCGTTGTCTTCGATGACGGGAATGTGGTGACGATTCGCGATCTCCATGATCGCGTCCATTTCACAGCCGACGCCTGCGTAGTGGACGACGACGATGGCACGCGTCTGCGGCGTGATTAACGCCTCCAGCTTGGATTCGTCGAGGTT
>CAYWCN010000074.1:0-15734 GCA_964456775.1 uncultured Anaerolinea sp. | reverse complement strand
AAGATTTTCTTTTTGAGCAATTCATCTGGGCATTTGAGTTTGTATGCGATGAAGTTTGGCGGAAGCGTGCCTGAGCCGTTACTGCCGCCGCACATCGCGTTGCAGAATCCGCATTTGATCGGCGGGTTGTCTTTTTATGTTTTTTCCAAACTCAAGAAAATTCTGGTGATGATCGATAAAGACGGCGATGAAAATTATCAGCCGATGTTGATTCCCCTGGACGGCGGTTTCCCTGAACCGTCGTTCGATAATTTCTTTGCATCGTATCGCGTGCAATTGGGCGAGTGTGATGCGGAAAAGGGTCTCGTGTACTTCGGCGCAGAACGGCGCGACATTGCGATGATCGAAACGTATCGCGGCGATTTGAAGACAGGCAAGTTGACCAAGATCGCTGAATATCCATTTGGTTTGGGTGTCGCGGCTCATAGCAAAGATCACAATAAATTATTGCTTGGCACAGGGTATGAGGTCGGCGATAGTGTGTTGCGTGTATGGGAGAAGGGCAAACAAAAAACTCTCTACGGAAAAATGATGGAAGATCGCTCCGAGGGCGAGAACGTTCCGCTCAACGGACTCGGCTCTGTAGTTTTCTCTCCAAGTGAAAAAGGTGCGGTGATTGTTTCTTCGGTTTTTGAAGACACATATAGCCTCGGTTATCTCGACCTTTCTGAGCCAGGCGAGCTTGAGCGCGTGGAATTGAAAGGCGTAAAACACAAAGGCGTTGGCGAGCTTGTGGAAGCCGCGCATCTTGGCAAAGATCGCTATTTGCTCACCTTCAATATCGACGGTTGTTCGTGGGTCTACGAAGGCGTGTTCAATGAAAAGAAACGGTTGATGACCCTCGTGCATGTTTTGGTCGGCGTGAAACCGCTCAATGGCGGAATGCTCGAACACGTTCACTACGACTCCAAAGCAGACTCGTTCACATTCTCGTTCTCAACCGCCACATCGCCGACGCAACTCTATACCGTCGGCGGCAAAAAGCGGAATGTGGTTACAAAGCACACCAACGAAAAAATCCTTGGGATTCCCGACTCGCTTCTTTCAAAAGGGGAGGACGCTTCGTTCCTCTCCCACGACGGACTGCGCACCTCCGCGCGGCTTTATCTCCCCGCCAAGGGACTCGGCTTCAAGGGCGCGCGACCCGTTGTCTATTACATTCACGGCGGCCCGCAGGGACAGGAACGCCCCGACTTTGCGTGGTTCTCGATGCCGTTGATCCAATACCTCACCCTACGCGGCTTCGCAGTGTTTGTGCCGAACGTGCGCGGCTCCACTGGCTATGGACTCTCCTACACCAAACACGTTGACCGCGACTGGGGTGGGCAGGATCGCCTCGACCATGCTCACGCGATGACGAAGGTTTTGCCAAAAGATAAGCGGCTGGATGTATCTCGCGCGGCGGTTGTCGGTCGCTCGTACGGCGGCTACATGACTTTGATGCAAGCAGGCTTGCATCCCGACTTGTGGAAAGCCTCATGCGATATGTTCGGTCCGTATGACTTGTTGACTTTCTCCGAACGAATCCCCGCCACATGGAAACCCTATTACAAGATCGCCTTAGGCGACCCTGAAAAAGCGGACGAACGCGCCTTCCTTGTTGACCGTTCGCCGAAGACGCATTTGCACAACATGTCCGCGCCGACGCTGGTCATCCAAGGACGCAACGATCCGCGCGTGGCCGCCGCCGAATCCGAAGACCTCGTGCGCGAATTGAAATCCAAAGGCAAAGATATAGAACTGCTCGTCTTTGAAGATGAAGGTCACGATGTGTTGAAATACGAGAACCGCGTGACGTGTTACAACGCCATCACCGATTTCTTTGCGAAATATTTGAAACCGTAAAGCATCTTCGTCATTGCGAGGAGGAGCGAAGCGACGACGAAGCAATCTCCTACACGTTGAGGGAGATTGCTTCGGGCGGACAAACACCGCCCTCGCAATGACATAGAATCACATGACCCTCCCCTCCCTCCTCTTCGCCCTCCTCATCGCCTTACTCCTCGGCTCGCTCTATCATTTGATTCGCGGCGGAGGATTTTGGCGGTTCATGCTGTATCTCGGCTTGAGCATTCTTGGCTTTGCCGCAGGTCATCTCGTTGGTCTGTGGCAGGGATGGGTGTTGTTCCCGGTCGGTTCGCTTAATCTAGGCATGTCTTCGTTGGGAAGTCTTATCATTCTTGTAATCGGTGATTGGCTTAGCCGAATCGAGCCGACAGGGGAAAGCACGGTATAATTTTTGTTGAGATAAAAGTGACTGTCACCTTTCAGGTGACAGTCACTTAAATTAGAACAGACTTCCGAAGTTCATATCTGGAAAGAAAGAATCATGGAACACATTAAACTTTTGATTGACTTTATCTTGCACATTGACGATCACTTACGGAACATCATCATGGATTACGGCGTCTGGACGCACGGCATCCTGTTCGCGGTGATCTTCATCGAGACGGGCTTGGTGATTATGCCGTTCCTGCCCGGCGATTCGCTATTGTTTGCGGCAGGCGCGTTCGCGGCAGACGGCTTGCTGAACGTTTGGGGCTTGATCGTATTGCTGATCATCGCGGCGGTGCTGGGAGATGCCGTGAACTATTCCATCGGGCATTATCTCGGCGAACGCGCGTACAGCATCAAATGGATCAAAAAGGAATACATCGAAAAGACCCACGCCTTTTTTGAAAAGCATGGCGGCAAGGCGATCTTCCTCGCGCGCTTTGTTCCCATCGTCCGCACGTTTGCGCCGTTCGTCGCGGGCGTTGGCAAAATGTCGTATGCCTATTTCGCCACGTACAATATCGTGGGCGGCGTAACCTGGGTTTTGCTTTTCACCCTGCTCGGTTATTTTTTTGGCAGGCTTGAATTTGTGCAAAAGCATTTTGAGCTTGTCATCATCGTCATCATTCTAATGTCCGTCGTCCCGATGATCGTTGAGTGGTGGAAGGCGCGGCGCGAATCGAAAATGGAAAAGGCAAACGCAGAGACGCCCTAAGGCGTCTCTTTTTTCTTATGAAATGGCTTGCGATTCTTTTCGCGCTCTTCATCGCCCTCATCGTCATTCTTGCGGATACCGGCAACCTTGGCGTACTCGGCTTCATCAATCAGATTCCCTACGGCGACAAGGCGGGACATTTCCTTCTCTTCGGGATTCTCACCCTGCTCCTCGACCTGACCTTCATCCGCTCGCTTCCAAACCGGAACCCGAAACTGGTCGCGCTTTCCACCGGCTTGATCCTCGCTCTCCTCATCGGCGCGGAAGAATACTCGCAACAATTTTTCACAAGCCGCACATTCTCCTTGCTCGATCTCGCGTTCAGTTATCTCGGCGTGATCGTCTTTTCGTGGGTGGCGATAAGAAAGTAGGGCGAGACTGCCCGAAGGGTGTATCTCGCCCTACAAATTCATTTCGGCATCAACACCAAATGCTCTTCAGCGTCCGCGATGATCGCGTTTTGTTCCCATAGCATGGAATCATATTCCACGTTTGCCCAGCGCGCCGCCATATCGAAATAATGCGGATGGAACGCGTGACCCGATTGCCCGGTGGTGTGCATTGAAACGGAATTGGCAAAGTCCGAGAGATCATAGACCGTGCGCATCGAAGGCAGGCTGGTGACTTCATACCCCTCAAGCGAATTCCATGATGTTGCATTGACAATGGATTTTCCGCCGTTGGTGGGAAAGGGTCCGCGATTGAACAACGCTTCGATCGGCGGGATGCCTGATTCGCCGAGCGAGCCGTTCCTGAAAACGCTGACGTGGATTCCGCCCCAATTCCATTTAGCGGGATCGTTCCCCAGCATTTTCTCCAATTCAGCCACCCCCTCGCTGAAGGATGCTTTCAGAATATCCTCGCGAGTTTCAACGACATCTTTGGTTGAAACATCATCCCACCACGCGCTGTCCGCGCTGAGATCGCGCGTCACCTCGAACCAGCGGTCGCCTCCGTTTGCCCAATAATCTTCAGGTAATTCATCATCGAAAGTATTCATTAGCAGGTTTCGCCAGAATGCCTCGTACACTGCCGCGGCTTGCGAATCGGCTTTTGCTTGATAATCCCATGATTTGAGCGAATCAAACGCGACTGCTTCATTGGGCTTTGTGAATTTGCCATCCATCGCCAAAAGCAAAGGCACGAAAGTTTCCGCGCTTGCGTCGTATGAATCCGCTTGCATGGATTGGAAGTAGGGAATGTCAAATTTTCCCGGTGCGGCTTTGATCATGTCAACGATACGGTTCGCGCGGAAGCCATAATCCCAGCTGGTGGTAATGAAATATGGATAATCGTTTGGCGGGATTTGGTTATTCGCCGTTGCGATATATCCCTCCGCTGGGTTCACGGTGTAGGGCATTTCATCGAATGGAATGAAACCTGTCCACTCGTATTCGTCCGTCCAGCCGGGCACAGGGATCGAGCCGTTGCCGTTCGCGCGGATCGGCACATCGCCGGTGGCTTGGTAGGCAATATTGCCTTCCACATCCGCATAAAGGAAGTTGTGTCCGGGCACGTGGAAGGTGCGCAGCGCGTTTCGGAATTGTTCCCAATTTTCCGCCATGTTGACTCCCCACACCGCCTCAAAAGGATTGCCTTCCGTCAACGCCGTCCAGCGGAGCGCGACAACGTAATGTTCCGGCAGTTCGATTCCTGAGCGGTCTTTGAACGGGACGAATTCTTTATCGTCTGGGTCGCCCTGGTTTTTTAGCGGCCCATAAGTGTCCGAGATCACCGGTCCGTGCCTTGTGGAGCGAACCGTGATCTCGACCGGGTCTTTGCCAACCACGTTGATGGTTTCGGTGCGCGTTTCAAAATCAACCCATTTGCCGTTGACCTCATATTGGTTTGGGTTATCCGGGTTGACCTTTTCGATGTAGAGATCCATCACATCTTCTTCGCTGAAGGTTAATCCCCAGGCGATGTTGTCATTGTGTCCAAGCAAGATGCCCGGCGCGCCTGCGAGCGAGTAGCCCGCCGCGCTATACGGACATTCCGCAGTTTTCGGCATGCAATGCAAACTGATCTGATACCAAATGGATGGCATGGCGATCCCCAAATGCGGATCGTTTGCCAATAGCGGTTTGCCCGTTGTGGTGAGTTCGCCGGAGACTGCCCACGAGTTGGAGCCTTTGTCGTTGGAGGGCGGACCAAATATCCCGTCGAGAAGAGATGCGTTATGTTGAAGAGCGGCGAGAGTCTCGTCGGGTAGATCCATCACCGCTGTTGAAGCAGGCGCGCTAGCCGAAGTTCCATCCCCGATCTTGTTGACGATGACCGGGTGGTCTTCAGGGTAGGCGGGGAATAACTCTGCCATCTGCTCCTGCGTGAGAGTTTTCATCAAGACAGCCGTTTGAATTTCATCGCCGATGTTGCTCTTGAGATCCCATGAAAGCGCTTTTGCCCACGCCATCGTATCCAGCGGCTTCCAGGGTTCGATCTTGTAATCGGGACTGAGCAATTTTAGGATGGAGTATTCAAGGCTTAGTTCTTCCGGGGAGCGATCCGCAATGTAGGCGTTGACGCCGCTGGCATAATCATCAAGAATGGTTTTGAATTCCGGCGAAAAATCATCGTATTCTTTTTGAGAAGTTCTTTCCCAGCCCATTGTTTTGAGGAACATATCGGTTTCCACTTGACCTGAGCCGAACATCTCCGCCATTCTGCCCGCGCCGACGTGCCGATAAAAATCCATCTGCCAGAAACGTTCCTGCGCGTGGACGTAGCCCTCAGCGTAAAAAATATCGTGCATGGTGGTGGCATAAATATGCGCGATGCCCATGTGGTCGCGATAGATGTCCACGGGTCCATCGAGACCCGCGAGTTGGATCGTTCCGTCAATTTGCGGAAATGATTTCGGCGCGACGGTGTTGGGTAAATAACTCTTGAAGTAGAACCCGCCTCCCGCGCCGAGCAAGATAACAAGGATGAGCGGTCCCATGACAGAACGTTTAACTATTTTTTTCATTGACGATGAATCCTCTCCGGTGGTGTAAATTGAGCTGGCTCTTCCCGAAGGCTCGAAAGTGTCTTTTAAACCGCGCTGATATAATCGAAAATCATGGCAGAAACGTTTCAGCGTGGAGGGAAGTTTGCGCTCTGGTTCATTATTCTAATCGGTTTTGTCGCGCGGATTTTACCCGCTTTGCAAACCGATTTTCCGCTCAACGACGGGGGCATGTTCCTGGCGATGATCCGCGATCTGCGGGCAAGTCATTTTCTCCTGCCTGAAACCACAAGTTATAACCTCTCTGACATTCCGTTCGCGTATCCGCCGTTTGCATTCTACGTCGCGGCATTGATTTCGAGCGTTTTGCCGGTGTCTGATTTGGATTTGGCGCGTTGGATACCGGCAATCGTCAGCGCGGCGATCGTACCGGCTTTTTACTGGTTGTCCCAGCGCGTGTATGGCAACCCGGTGAAATCGCTGATCGCCACAGCGATCCTTGCGGTGTTGCCCGGTTCGTTTGAGTGGCTGGTGATGGGCGGAGGTTTATCACGTTCGTTTGGTATAGCATTTTTTCTGTGTGCCATGGGTTATGCGTTGAAACTGTTTCGGGACAAGGCGCGCTCCGCTTTGTTGCCTTGTATTCTGATGTCTTCGCTTGCGGTGTTGAGCCATCCCGAAGTGGGACTGCAGACTGCCGGGCTTTGTTTCTTGATCTGGATATTCTTCGGGCGAGATCGCGCAGGGCTTAGAAACGCGATTATCCTCGCGGTTGGAGTTGCTGTGTGTACTGCTCCGTGGTGGCTGACAACACTGGCGCGTCACGGGGTTGACCCGTTCGTCTCCGCGGCGCAGACGGGAATCCGTGAGACGCTCGCGGCTTCGTTGTTTCATTCCTTCTTTTCCATGCAGGGATCGCTCCCACTTCTGCCAGTCCTCAGTCTCTTGGGATTGTTCGCGACGATCCGCAGACGCGAATTTTTTCTGGTTGGTTGGGCTTTCCTCCCGTTCTTTCTCGACCCTCGAAATGCTCCCGCTATCGCGCAGTACGCGTTCGTTCTTCTTTCTGGTGAAGGATTGTATTTACTGAGAGATGAATTCATCAAAAAATATTCTGGTCAGCCTGCAAACGATGATCGAATGTGGCGCCGCGCAGTATATTTGGGCAATCTTATTTTTGTGATTCTGTTGTCGTACTTATTGTATGTCTCGTTAGCGTCTGTGGGAGCCCTTGTGCGACTCAGCCTTCAGCAGGCTGACAGGGAAGCGATGGAATGGGTGAAGATGAACACACCAGAGGATGCGCAATTTCTGTTGTTGACCAATTCGGGACAAATCAGCCCGATGGTTGATTCGTATCAGGAGTGGTTCCCGGCTCTGACACAGCGGCACAGTCTCAACACCTTGCAGGGCATGGAATGGACGCTAGGTCCGCGTTTCCATCCATATTCGCTGGAGTTGATGGATGTGCAACAATGCGCCGATACAGATTGTTTGCAGGCATGGGCATCAAAGAACGATGTTCAGTTTAATTATTTAGCGGTACAACCTAGTCGCATTTCTCCTCAATTGCTCTGCGCCATCAAAGCCGATGAAGAGTATCAAGCAATCTACACTTCGGATGCCACGATTATTTTCAAGCGCAAGTAAACCAGAACTGATTTGACTTACCTTACCTAAAAGTTCAGAGACCCCGAAGGGGTCAAATGATTATAGTAAAGGCGGTGTGCCGCATTCAACCCCGAAGGGGTGTCAGAAGCGACAAAGATATGTCATCCCTTCGGGATTTAGATCCATTCTCGCAATTTCCTATAACCCTGCCATCCCTTCGGGATTGACACACGCGTAGGTTAAATTTATTTGATATTCCCCAACAATCTTGGAAACCAATACCAGAGCAGGTCGCGGGTGGGCTTACCGTGAATGGAGGCGGATTTATCCTGCAATTCCACTGGCTCGAAGTAGCCGCGGCTGACCAGTCCGCTGACCCAGGTGCGCGTGTTCATGGCGTTCAGGATCGCGTCGTAAATATCCACTTGTTGTTGCAGGTCAATGTTCACGGTGGAAATATCCGCGTTGGGGCGGTTGAGCGCGGACCAATCGAGACAGCCGCCGCTCCCGTCGGGGATACAGCCTGTCGCGGAGTATGTGGAGGAAGGATACGAAAGCCCAAGGATGAACGGTTTGCCGATCTGTGATTGCCAGGGGAATATATTTTGGTCGAGCAATGTGCCGGCTTCGTTGATCATGTCGCCTTTGTTGGGCGTGGCGAGCGCGCTGAGTTTTGCGAACCACAAAAGATAGACGGCGTCCGCGTCGCGCAGGATGTTGACGGGCGGCGTGAAGTCGGTGGAGTTGTATGGCACGGCGAAGATCACATTGCCGCGGAAGTGCTGTCTCACCTCGGCGATGAGATTCTTCCAGCGCGTTTCGGCGTCGGCGGGGACTCCGCTGAGGGAGCCGTCGGCAAGTTTCCCGTCGGGAAGAGCCGGGAGAATCCAATCTCCGCCGAGGATGACGGCTTGCGCGCCGGACTGAGTCGCTTGATCTGCAAAGTGGATCATGAAGCGGCGATACTGCTCGAACCAATCGTTCCACCAGTTGGTATCGCGCGGCGCGTTCTTCCAAAACTCCGCGAAGTTCGTTTCAAACCGAGGCTGGGCGAAGAGCGCCACGTTGAGGTTGCGCGTGCGCGCTTCGCTCACCGCTTTGATCGTATCGGACCAGAACGGGTCTTTGCCGGGTTGTTCAGCCAAGACAACCGGCGAGATGCGTTTGTACGTCCACGAGGGAGTGTAGACGATCCAATTCGCGCCGAGGCTTTGGATGTTTTGTAATGCGATGTCGTTGAACGCCGGCGTGTGCGGATCGTAATAACTTTGATATTCGACGCCTGCCATGAAGCCGCTTCCACGCGACGGGATGGCTGTTGCGACCAGCGACGCGGGTCCCACATTGAGGGGCCACGCCCACGCCGAAACGCTGTCCGTAATATCTTGCGGCGTGATCGTGGGTGTGACGTTCCTTCCGTGCGCGTTCGGTCCAACGGATTGTGAATCGTCCGCCGAGTCGCATTGGGCGTTGCGGCAAAAACGATACGTGAATGAGCCGGTGATGTTGAGGGGTCCATAAAGTTTGTACACCCAATAATTTTGCGATTGCGGCAACATCGGGATCGGGGGAGACCATCCAAGAAGCAAATTGAATTGGATGTAAATTCTATCGGTTGAGGAAGTGTTCTGCGGAACGCTCACCTCGAAAATGATGGGGGCTTTCGGTCCCGACTGCCACGATTGCACGGTGTCTTCGATGGTCGCGTTTTGATTCGGCACAAGGATGCGCCGCGTGACAAAACGCCCGTCGGAGGTGAACTCGGAATTCCAGAATCCATCGCCCATCGTGTATTTGTATTGCACGTCTGCCCCGGCGGGGAGAGGAATCGTCACCGAGTATCGTCCGTCGCCGGTGGGGCTGAGGGTGGGCATGCGGTCCGCGATGGAGCTAAAGCCGGCGCGTTGATCGGAGAATGTGTTGCCGAGTTGAATCAGGTTGCCCGCGAGTCGGATCGGCACGTTTGGACCAGCTGTCCCCGGCGGAACGGAAACGATGAACGTCACATTCACCAGCGGCGCGCGCTTGATGCGCACATCCTGCACCGGCGTGTTGGAATTTTCCGCCACGGTCGCGCCTTGTTGAAACGTCTGATACATGCCGTCCATCGCGTACACGATCAGGTTGTGAGTTCCCCCGCGCAAGTCTGTGATCTGGAAGCGTCCCGCCGAATCGGTGAAGGCGCGCACGCCTCCCGCCGTGACGAGCAAGTCGGGGATGGGCGCGCCGGTATCTGCGTCCAGCACAGAGCCGCTGATGCTGCCCGAAAGTGTGTTGGCTTGTTTATCCGCCCAACTGCTGACCGTGTCGCTGATCTGCGTGTTTCCGTTCACATAGAACAAGCGATAACGGATCGCTTCGTCGCGGTTTGTATCCTCATTGACAATGTTGCTTCCGTTCTTTCGCACGTAGCGATAACGGATAACGGCTTGATCGGGTATATCCAACTGGGCGGTGTATGTCACCGTGTCTATAGGAGACATCGTGTACGGAGTTGGGTTATAGGCAAGCCCGGTCACTTCGTCCACCACGCTCAGGTCGAGAGTCTCGCCGGACAGCAATGGATCGGGCAGGCGGACGGTGAACGTCACCTGCGCGCGCGGTGCGGGCGTCCCTGTTGGACCGGAGGGTATGGGCGTGCCAACGTCTGGAGTCGGAAACGTGGGCCATTCGATCAACGAGATGGCGCACGCCTGACTCGCCAGCGCAAGGATGATGACAAAAGAAAAAAATGGACGTGATAATACGGCGCGTGACTTCATGCTCTCTCCTCTTTCTCGGTTCTTTCTACCGGGCGGCTTGCTTCTCCTCCTCCGGCGTTTTCTCCTCGTCCGGCTTTTTGTTCCCGCGCATCGCGGCGGCGAGATAACTCAAGCCGACACTGACGAAGTATAACAATATCATCGGCAACATGACCAGACTCATGTTGACCGGGTCCACGGTGGGCGTCACCGCGGCGGCGAGGATGGCGATGATGACGACGGCAAGCCGCCATTGCTGTGCCAACACTTTCGGCGGGATCAGACCGAAGTAACTCAACACGAAGATCACCAATGGAAATTCAAAAAACAAACCGATCCACAACATGAGACCGGTGATGAAGCCGAAATATTCTTTTGCCGTCCAGAATTGCGAGATCGCGGTGAAACTTCCGAGGAAGGGCAGGGCGGCGGGGATCAACATGCGGTAGGTGAACCAAACTCCCGTCGCGAAAAGAACCGAGGCGGCGGGAATCGCCAGCAGGCTGTAGCGCTTCTCGCTCGCCGACATCCCTCGCGCGGCAAACAACCAGACCTCGAACGCGATATAAGGCAACGCGATGATGATCCCGCTCGTCAACGCGACGCGCATGAACACGCCGATCTCCTCGGTCACTTCGATGGCTTGCAGGTTGGGCAATCCGTTCACTGGCTCGGCGAGATAACTCATCAATGGAATGGTGAAGTAAAACGAAATGCCTACAGTCAGCGCAAGTCCGCCCACGATTCGGAACAGGTGCCAGCGCAGGTCTTCGATGTGACCCCAGAAATCTTTTTCGAGGCTTTCGTTCGAATCGGTCGTGAGGAAATTCCAAGCGCGTTTCATCAGGATGAACGGCGCCCTGAGAATTCGGTAGATCAAAATGAACGGGAATGCAACCGCGCGAAACAGGCTTTTGAGAAACTTAATCATTTGGAGTGGACGGCTCTTCCGCAGGTTGATCTTCGGTTTGGGAATCGTTTACAGGCTTTGAAGCAGATGGCTGACGGTACGAGGCTGGCTTTGGCTGTGAGCGCGGAGATTTCTGCGATGGAGGATCGATCGTGTGTTTCAGGTCTTGCTCCGCCTCCCAGACCTCCATGTTCGCTTCCCTCATCCACTTGCGCGGCAGGTTGCTGATCTCGTTCGACGCGTCGCGAAACTGTTTCCAGAGATCGGAGTGGCTCATTTGATTCAACCAACGTCCGATGGTTCGCCCCGCCTTCTGCATATCCTTCGGTCCCAACACGATGATGGCAATGACGAGAATGAAAATTAGTTCAGAAGGTCCGACGCCTAGAATTTCCATTTATGCCTTCTGTAAACTTTGTTGAATTTCATGCTGATGATCCGCCAGCGAGCCAAGCACGCCGTTGACGAAGCGCGGCGCGGAATCGGAGCCGTAGGATTTTGCCAGCTCCACCGCTTCGTTGATCGCCACCTTCACCGGCGTATCGTTCGAGACGGCAAGTTCCCACAACGCGATGCGCAAGATGTTGCGGTCAATTGCCGCGATCTGGTCGAGGGGCCATTCGGGCGCGTATTTCGCGATGAGCGAATCGAGATTTTGTGTGAGGGGGAGTACGCCAAAAATAATTTTGCGCGCAAACTCAGCGAGGTCTTCCGCTAACGGCGATTCCTCCAGCCGGGCTTTGAACACGTCGCCGGGGAGATGATTTGCAATATCCACTTCGTAAAGTACTTGCAGGGCGAGCGAGCGCGCCCTGGTGCGGGGCTTCATTTTATCTGCGCCTCTCCATCATAATCAATATCTTCGACAAACACCGCAATGGAACCGATCTCCATGCCGACCATTTCCTGCAATGCGCGCGCTACCTGTTCCTGCACATTGCGGCTCACCTCGCGGACGTTCACATCTTTTTTCAAAACCAGATACAGCCTCGTGGTGACGATGTTGTCCTCGACTTCCATCCGCACGCCATCCTGATTTCCGCGTTTGAACAGACGGTTCACTCCGCCGGTGACGCCTGCCATGCGGCTGACGCCCGGCACGCTCAACGCCGACAGCCTCGCGATGGTGATGAGCACATCCGGGGCGATGGTGGTTTTATCGGGGGTTGTAGATTCTGTCATTGATTCTCTATAAACAGAGACTGGAGACTAGGGACTTGAGACTAATCTCCAGTCTCCAGTCTCCAGTCTCTAATCTCTGCTCTTTTTACATCATCGCCATTCCGCCATCCACACCCAACACTTGACCGGTGATGAACGCGGCTTGGTCTGATGCCAAAAACGCAACAGCGTAAGCGATCTCTTCGGGCTTGCCTTTTCGCGCCAGCGGAACTAATTTCAGCGCGGCTTCGAGGGTTTCGGCATTCATGAGTTCTAAAATTTCAGTGTCAACAAACCCCGGCGCAATCGCGTTGACGGTGATGTTCCGCGCCGCCACTTCCCGCGCCAGCGACTTCGTGAATGCAATTTGTCCGCCTTTGGATGCGGAGTAATTCACTTGACCCGGGTTGCCCATCTGCCCAGCTACCGATGCCATGTTGATGATCCGCCCGACACGTTTTCGCATCATGTGTTTGACCGCGGCTTTCGAGCAGTTGAACGTGGATTTGAGATTCGTTGTGATGACCGAGTCCCAATCCGATTCAGACATCATCATAATGAGAGTATCTTTTGTAATACCTGCATTATTCACGAGGATGCTCAGGTCGCCGAATGTGTCAACCGCGAACTTGATCAATGCTTCCGCTTGCTTGAAGTCAGACACGTCCGCTTGAAACGCGGCGGCTTTGCCTCCCGCCGATTGAACGGCTTTCACCACTTCATCCGCCGCCTCGGATGATTTGTTGTAATTGACGACCACTGCCGCGCCGCGCGCCGCAAGTTCGAGCGCCACTGCGCGACCGATCCCGCGCGAACCGCCCGTCACCACCGCGACTTTGTTTTCAAGCGATAACGAATCTGCCATGTGTGAGTCTCCTCATGCGAAATTATACACCGGACTTCATACTGCGTATCGCGTACTACGTAATACGAAGTACGCAATACGTTATTCCTCTTTCAATCCCGTTCCCAGCGTGATGCCTCCGCCCAGCGCGATCACCGCCGCGAACAAAAACACATCCTGCCAAAAGCGGATGGGAAACAGGCGGATCAATGTGTCCGAATACAAGAACAGCCACGAGTCGCCCTCAAAAAATAATTTGTGAAATGCGGTGAAAAATTCCCAAAAGACATTTGGATTGACAACGATTCCCACAATGACGATCAAACCGATGGCGGCCGCCAGCCCGACCATCAACCATCCGCCTAGCCTCAAACCCTGACGGTACGCCTGATCCCAGCGCGCGGCCTTTGACCAAATCCCCAGCCCGAGCAAAAGAGCGAGAGTCACATACCAAACGTTCAACGCGCCCTTTGTCACGCGTTTCACATCCTCCATGTGACTCAACTCGCGTTCGTTATACAGAGGAGTCCCATCGTCAAAGGTCAGATCGCCGAGGTACGAAATGTCCGCGTTGTTGACGAGATACTTCAACGCGTACGGCGCCCACTTCAAACGGTCTTCTTTTGTGAAGCCGTATTCGTCAGGCGGAAAGCGCGGCATGTTGTATTCGATATGCAGGAAAGTTGTTGTTAATAGCAGACGCAGCGCCAGCCCAATGAGGGCGAGAGGAATCAGTAGGGCAACCATCCAAGAAAGAAAAGTGGACTTATTCATTGTAGGTATTGCGTCCCGCCATCGAGGATGAACCGAATCACCATGTCGTTGACGATCCATTCGATGGGCGCATGGTCGTCGGTGAAGACGGTGGTTGTCTCGTAGTCTGTTTTGAGGTTGCCGAAGGTCACTTGCATGGTGGTGATGAGCAACGGATTGACGGTTGGATCGCTTGATAATGCCAACAAGTTCATCGCAAAATTTTCAGGCATGGTTTTCTGCTTGGTGGCGAAGATCATCGTGTTCAATGAGCCTGGGATATCCACCGTATAAATGGAGGGGAAAATAGTTGCCATCGTGGTGGCGAGTCCGTTGATGAGGCGGCGGTCGCCGGGGACGGAGGCAGAGTTGATGGTTAGCACCCCGTTGTCCGTCAGGTGTGAGGCGCAGATCTCGAAGAATTCCTGCGTCGTCATGTGTGGAGGGATGTACGGCGGGCGGTACGCGTCCACGGCGATGATGTCATATTTTTGTTCGCTTCGTTCGAGGTTGAGTCGCCCATCGCCGATGATGACGTTCAGGTTCGGCATGTTCATGTCGAAATACTTTTTCCCCACCTCGACGATCTTTGGGTCGAGTTCGTAGCCGTCAATGGGAATATTGCCGTAGACTGCCGTCATCTGCCGCGCGGTCGTCCCCGCCGCGAGACCAACGATGGCGACGCGCTTGACGTCCGACGGTTTTTTATTTGCGTAAAAATACGGGCTGGCGAGAAATTGATCCCACGGCCCGTTGTATTGAAGTGTGTCGGGACTGTAGATCGAGTGGACGCCCTGTCCCTCATTGAGACGCAGGATCGTGAACCCGTTTTGATTCAACACCTCGATGTAGTTGTACGCAGATTCGGCTTCGTAGACTTGGTCCGCGCTCGATTTCATGGATTGATTTGCGGTGAGCAAAGCAAGCGCGACTAACACGAACGGCATCCAAGCATGCTTGAGCATGTCGCGTTGACTGGCAAAGCGCGCCAACCCAATTAGCGCAACCAGCAAAAGGATCATGCTGAATAATAGAAACGTGTTTTTCGTTCCAATCGCGGGGATGGTGACGAGGGTCGGCAAAAACGTCCCGATGAAAGAGCCGAGAGTGGAGATCGAATAAATTTGCCCCGATATTTGTCCGGCGCGGGAGGTGTCGTCAACGGTTAATCGAATCGCGTACGGCGAGATCGTTCCCAGTAAAGTGATTGGGACGATGAACAGGATCAACACCGCGACAAACGACGCGCCGAGGATTCCCACTTGCAGTGAGTCGAATGCGGTCGCCGCGGCTCGCAGAACGGGACTCGCAATGTATGGGACGAGTCCCAGCGTGAACGCGCCCCACGCAAGGACGCGATACATCGCGGCGGGAGTCGGGTTTGCGTCCGCCCATTTGCCGCCGAGGAAATATCCGAAGGTGAGATAGATGAGGATCAGCCCGATGATGCTTGCCCAGACGATGTTGCTCGTGCCGAACACGTTGCCGATGAGTCGTCCCGCCGCGAGTTCGGCGGCGAGGGTGGTCATGCCTGAGATGAAGACGGTGAAGAGGAGGTAGTTTTTCATTGGAGGGGATTATACAGTAATTGGTAAGTGGTAATTTGTAATTGAGAGAGTAAGAGAATTAGAGAATTGCGAGGCAGAGATTGGAGATTGGAGATTGGAGATTGGTTGTGAGGTGGAATGTTATACTTTTGTTTGCCGTTTGGTTTTACTTACATCATGTCACCCTGAATACTATGAGGCTGTCAAGGCTTTCAAAGGCTGGACAGAGAG
>CAYWCN010000073.1:0-15795 GCA_964456775.1 uncultured Anaerolinea sp. | reverse complement strand
AGTCTGTTTCATTTTATTGGAGCATTCGCCCCGATGGAGTCGGCGTCTATCGCGGGACGGTGTGGTTGTATCTGCGCTTTGTGGAACGCTCAAGCGGGGAAGAAAGCCAAAAAGCCGTATCAGCCCAACCCGTCGAGATCGAAGCGGTGAATTTCCTCGGTCTATCAGGCGACTTGGCGCGGTCGTTCGGAGTAGTTGGTTCCATCGCGGGCACCGTCATCGGTTTCCCGTTTTTCGAAGATATTGTCAAATTTCTTTTCAGGCGGCGTGGCTCGCGGCGCAGATAACGAAGTTAAAAAAATTACGACGCGCTTATCACGCGTCGTAATTTTTTATGACCGTTTGAACTCGGCGACCAACTCTTGCACAACTTTCTTTGCGTCGCCGAATAACATTTTTGTGTTTGGCTCATAGAACAACGGATTCTCGATGCCCGCGAAACCGTTTGCCATCGAACGTTTCATGACGATGACTGTCTTCGCTTTGTCCACGTCAATGATCGGCATGCCGTAGATCGGACTCGACTTATCGGTGCGCGCGGCAGGGTTGACCACGTCGTTTGCGCCGATGACGATGCACACGTCAACGCTATCCATGGTGGGATTGATGGTTTCCATTTCGAGCAATTGCTCGTATGAGATGTTGGCTTCCGCGAGAAGCACGTTCATGTGCCCGGGCATGCGTCCCGCCACAGGATGGATGGCAAACTCGACAGTGATTCCCCGCTTTTCCAATTCATCGCTTAATTCGCGGATGGTATGCTGAGCCTGCGCGACTGCCATACCATACCCCGGCACGATCACGACACGGTCAGCCTGCTCCAGGACGAACTTTGCATCTTCGATCCCTAAGCGTGTGATCGGACGAGTTTCCGCGAGGTTTGCCGTATCTGCCTGACTGGAGCCGACCGCGCCAAAGAGGACATTGGTGAACGAGCGGTTCATCGCCTGACTCATGATGATCGAGAGGATGAAACCGGACGTGCCGTCCAATGAACCGGCGATGATCAACACTTTGTTGCCGATGGCAAAACCTGTGGCGGCGGCGGCAAGACCGGCGTATGAGTTCATGAGGGAGATAACCACCGGCATATCCGCGCCGCCGATGGGCATGACGATGAAGATGCCGATCAGGAAGGATAAGGCGATCATCGCGTAAAAGATCGCGCTATTGGTTGGCATGAAGATCAAATAGATGAACATGCCCACAGCGGTGAAGAACAAAATGATGTTGACGAAATTCTGTCCTTTGTAGGTGACCGGCGAGCTTTTGATCATTTCACTCAGTTTGCCGAACGCCATGAGGCTTCCGGCGACGGTCAGTGAGCCGAATAACACTTCAAAGCCGAGCGCGCCCATCAACACGTTGGTGAGTTCGCCCGCGTGGCTTTTCTCGATGTATTCGTTGATGCCCACTAACACGGCGGCAAGCGCGCCGAACGCGTGCGAGAGCGCAATGCGTTGCGGCATGGCGGTCATCGGCATAAAAATCGCCATCGCCGCGCCGATCGCGGAACCGATGACGAGACCGGTAATGATCCACTCCCAGGTGACGATCTTGCCGCTGACGAGCGTGCCAACCACCGCGACGAGCATACCCACCTCTGCCAGGTGCATGCCGCGCCGCGCAGTTTCAGGATGCGAAAGCCCCTTCAAGCCGAGGATGAAAAGGATGGAGGCGATCAGATAAACGAGATGGTCTAACGATGCCATTGTCATGACTTTTTCTCTTTTTTCTTGAACATGATCAACATCCGTTCGGTGATCATAAAGCCGCCGACCACGTTGATGGTGGAGGCGGTTACGGCAATAAAGCCGAGTATCTGCGCGGTGTGATGATCGCTTCCCGCCGCCACCAGCGACCCGACCAGCGAGATGCCCGAAATGGCGTTCGTGGCAGACATGAGCGGCGTGTGGAGCGTAGGCGTTACCTTCCGAATGATCTCAAAGCCTACAAAGCCCGACAGTATGAGGATGTAAATTAGGTCCAGTTCCATGGTGTCTCCTGATTATTTTTTAGTGGGAGCAAAGGCGGGGTGAACGATCTTTCCGCCGTGAGTGATCAAACAGCCCTGGATGATCTCGTCGTCTGTTTTTAGTTCGAATTGTTTTTTGTCGTTGTTCCAAAACTCGTCTACCAGATTAAATAAGTTATTGGAATACATTAGGCTGGCGTTCATCGCGACTCGCGCGGGCATATTCTGCACCCCGATGATCTTCACGCCGTTCATTTCAACGGTTTTGCCTGCGACTGAACCCTCGACATTGCCGCCGCTTTCAGCCGCCAGATCAACCAGAACGCTGCCGGGTTTCATCCCTGCCAGCATGTCTTTCGTCACGATCAGCGGCGCTTTGCGCCCAAATAGTTGCGCCGTGGTGATGACCACGTCCGCTTGCGCGCAATACTGCTTCATTACCTCGCGTTGTTTGTTGAGTTGTTCCTCGGTCAACGCTTTGGCGTAGCCTTGCGCGGTTTGACCGGTCTCGCCGAGGTCAACTTCTACAAAGCGCGCGCCCAGCGACAGCACATCGTTCTTTGCGACGGGACGCGTGTCGAACGCGTCCACTTTCGCGCCGAGTCTCTTCGCGGTGGCGATCGCTTGCAAGCCTGCCACACCCGCTCCGATCACGAACACTTTACACGGCTGGATGGTGCCGGCGGGAGTCATCATCATGGGGAATATCTTTTGGATATGATCTGCCGCCATCACCACTGCCGCGTAGCCCGCGAGACTTGCTTGCGAACTCAATGCGTCCATTTTTTGCGCGCGGGTTGAGCGGGGAATCATTTCCATCGAAATAGCGGAAACATTTTTCTTCGCCATTTCAGTGATCAATTTTTTTTCATTGAATGGGTCGAGGAAGCTGATGTGGATCGCGTTTTTCTTCAACAGCGCGAGGTCTTTCGCGTTCGGTTTCCGCAAGCGCAAGACCACATCGCCTCGGGCGAAAAGGCTTTTGCGAGTCTTTTCTACTGAAGCGCCGGCTTTCTTGTACTCCTGATCGGTGATGCCGAGTGATTTGCCCAGCCCGGCTTCTACGAAGACCTTCGCGCCTTTCCTGGTTAATTTTTCGACCGCCGACGGCAACACTGGCACGCGCAGTTCGACAGCCGGATCCTCTTTTGGGATGACAATATTCATGTAGGTTCCTGTAATTTAGTTTTTTGTTTGAAAGGGCAGATGCTTTGGAAAAGATTAAATGCATCACCCCTGTCTTTGCAATAGGCTTGCTGAACAATTTCTTGTCAATGATTGGTTCATCACAGGGGGGTATTTTACCTTAATCCATGCCTGTGAAGAATTCCTCGCATGAGAGTGATACGCTTTAGCGGCGCGTCGAATTCCCTTTGGTGGCGGCTTGCGCGGGTGGAGCAGACTGCCCGTCGGAGGGGAGGCGGGGGCTTAATCCTGATTGACAATTTGAAAATCCACCCTTATAATTGTGCATAATTACACAATCAAAACCTGATTTGTCAGGGTTGCCCATAAAACCTTGATGATGATGTCCTTATACTTTACAATTGGATCGCGACGAACGAATTCTACCGAGGTGAATGCAGAATGAACGAGAAAATCCAGCAAGTTCTTGATATCGAAAAACAGGCGCAGGAAATTCAAGATAAAGCGAAGCGCGAGGCGCAGGAAATCCCTGTGCGGGCTGAGCAGGAAGCGCAGGCGTTGATCTTTCGCGCGAAAGCCGAAGCCGAGGCGGAGGCGCGCAAGATCGTTGCCGAGGCGCAATCGGCGGATGCGGCAAAAAGCATTTCTGCCGATGCCGGCGAGAAGGCGAGCCAGTTCGACGCTCTTGCTAAGAAGAATTTCGATAAAGCCGTTGCGTATGTGTTGGAACGCGTGGTGGGTAAGGCGTAGGCATGTCTGGAGGCGTCACAGGCTATGCAGCGATCAGTTCTCGCGTTCGCGCGATGTACTCTGAGTTGCTTTCTCCGCAAGACATTGACCGACTGAGCGATTCGTCGGATTTTTCTTCTCTCTTTACATCCCTTAAAAGCACATCTTATGGTCCTTATCTTGATAACCTCAAAGACAAGGATATCAACCCGCGCCGGGCGATCATTCAGGTCAAGAGCCGATTAGCGAACGCGTATTACAGCGTGATCCAGATGACGCCGGTCGAGACGCGTCCGTTGGTGAAGCAGTTGTATCGCAATTTTGAGATCGGCAATTTGAAAGCGGTTCTGCGCTCGCTTGTGGCGGTCTCCACCTCGACCTCAGAATCTTCTCTGTGGGATCGAGTGCGCGACGTGCTGTTCCCGTTGGGATCGATTTCCGCGATTCCCGCGCAGGCGATGGTTGAATCCGGGAGCATCACTTCCGCCGTAGACTTGTTGAACGGTTCACCTTACGAGGACGCGTTGTCCTTCGCGATGAAACGGTATTCTTCCGAGCAGAATCTCTTTCCCATCGAAGTGGCGTTGGACCTCGCGTACTGGCGTCGTTTGTGGGCAGAGACAAAGAAACTCACCGGCGCAGACCGCGAACATGGCGTGAAAATCATCGGCTCATTGCTCGACATGAACAACTTGATGTGGGCAGTGCGTTATCGCGTGTATCATAAACTTTCCGAAGAAGAAGTGATCAATTACACGCTGCCATTTGGCTATCGAGTACAGGATACAGATATCCGCGCGATCGCGGCAGGGGCGGATATCGCCGCGACGATCTCGCGCTTATACCCCAGCCTCCCGGATTTAAATCCGCTTCTTGAGGACCCGAAAACTGGTCTGCCCAAGCTGGAAGTTTTGCTCAAGCGTCAGCTTTTGAAGCAATGCCTTACGGCGTTTGTGGGAAGTCCGTTCCACATTGGGATCCCTCTGGCGTTTTTGGTGATGAGCGACATTGAAACACAAGACCTGATCGTATTGATCGAGGCGAAATCTTCCAACCTGAAAGAGGAAGAGTTCCGCCCATTTTTGTTGAAAACAAGCCTGCTGAGCTAGGCTTTTACCGGGAGATGATATGTTTTTTCCAAAAGCAATGACCGAAGTCGAATTGATTATCCCGTCCAAGGACCTCGTGGCGGTGACGAAGGTGTTGGGCAGTCGAGGCTCGTTCCAGCAGGTTGACAGCACCTACCTGGGACTGGAAAACCTCGGACCGAGCACCTGGCAGGAAACCGCCGCCAATTATTCCGCGCTGGAGCGACGCATTCAAGTGCTGATGCAGACACTGGGCTTGGAAGAGGAGTATTCCGGTTCCGCCGCAGTTGAATCGGCGGCTGACCTGAATTCGCTCGAATCGGCGACGAGTCGCATTGAAGCGGATGTGAAAGCGACAAGCGATCAGTTGTCTGCTGAAAAGAAGAAATTGGAACTGCTGGAAAGCCAATTGCATCAATTGGAGCCGATTGCGGATATCAACTTTGAAATCGGCGCATTACGAAAATCGAATTATTTATATTCGGTGCCGGGCACCATGCCCGCCGAGAATGTAAGCAGGTTGGAGACCAGTCTCTCGCGCGTGCCGTATGTGTTTTTCACCCTGCGCGCCGACGCCAAGAAGCCGGTCGTGTGGCTGTTGGGTCCGCGCACGAATTCGGACGTGATCGACCGCGCCACACGCAGCGCGAACTTGATCCCCATGTCTCTGCCGGAGGAATTCGAGGGGACTCCGAAAGAGGTTGTGGCCGAGATCCAAAAAGCGATGAGCGACACGAAAAACAAGATCGCCGAAATTCAACGCGAGTTGGGGAAACTCGCCGGCGTTCACAAAAAGGAATTGTATGAATTGTGGCGCGATGCGCACGTCAACCGCGTGATGGCGGATGCGATCGCGCGCTTCGGTCAGTTGCGCCACACCTATGTGGTGGTGGGCTGGGCTCCTTCCTCTGACATTGAATCTTTAAAGCAAAAACTCAAGCAAGCCTCCAAAGAGATCATCATCGAAGTTGTGCCTGCCACGCGCGCGGGACATCAGTCGAATGTTCCGGTGAAATTGCAGAACCCCGGCTTCCTTGGCGCGTTTGAAGAACTCGTCAATACCTATTCGCGGCCCCGTTATGAGGAAATTGATCCGACCGCTCTTATCGCGATCACCTTCCCGTTGTTGTACGGCGCAATGTTTGGTGACGTGGGTCACGGTTTGGTGTTGATGCTGATCGGATTAATCCTGACCCGCAAAACCACTTTGGGAGGATTGTTAGTCGCTTGCGGATTTAGCGGAATGATCTTCGGCTTCCTCTTCGGCAGTATTTTTGGCTTTGAAGAAATTTTGCCGCATAGCCCGATCTTCGGGAGATTTTTCTGGCTTAGCCCGATCCATGATGTGCTGGGAATTCTTCAAGTTGCCATCGGCGCGGGTATTGTTCTATTGATCTTCGCCCATCTGTTGAATCTGTACAATGCGGCGCGCGCTAAGAATTGGGGACGATTCTTCTTCGACTCGAACGGTTTGGCTGGGTTGGCGTTATACCTTTCCTTTTTGGTCATCCTCGGAAAAGTTGCATCCGGCATGTTCACCGGTGAAAGCTTCCTGCCTGAATTTCTTCTCGCTGTCGGTCGCAATGGCGCGGCAGTAGCCGTCGCGAATGTTCTATTCGTTGTCGGTATTTGTTTAGCGACCATCTTTTCTCATCCGCTCCAACATTGGATGCATGACGGTCACTTTGTGGTG
Source organism: uncultured Anaerolinea sp. (assembly GCA_964456775.1). Classification (GTDB taxonomy): domain Bacteria; phylum Chloroflexota; class Anaerolineae; order Anaerolineales; family Villigracilaceae; genus Defluviilinea. The sequence continues at coordinate 9,164 of CAYWCN010000073.1, read as the reverse complement.
GAGGGCGGCTGGGGAATGTTCATCGTCCAGTCTCTGGCTGAAGTGCTGGAAAAGTTCATCAGCATGTTGAGCAACACGTTGTCTTATGTGCGTGTGGGCGCGTTCGCTATCGTCCATGCGGGTTTCACCGGCGCGGTATTCGTGATCGCCAAGTTGGCGGGCGCGGAAGGTTCCGTTCCGTATTGGGTCGTGGTTGTGCTTGGCAACCTGTTCGTGATCGGCTTGGAAGGTTTCATCGTCACCATTCAGACGATGCGTCTTCACTACTATGAGTTCTTTAGCAAGTTCTTTCTGGGCGGCGGTTCAGCCTATGAACCTCTTACCCTTGCGACCGCGCAAGAAAAATAATCTAAGAAAATCAATACTCTATACTGTTTGAAACTCAAAAAGGAGAAGTAAGATGATTAAAATTTTTATCGTGACTGTGGCTACCCTGATCCCGCTCGCTCCGTTCGTGATGTACCTGCTGAGCCTGCGCATCACTGATCCAGTCAAAGCCTCGAAGAATCTGGTGACCGGATTCAAACGCTACAATGCCGTTCTGGGATTGTTGGCGGTCGGAATCGCCGCGGTATGGCTGTTCTCGCCTGAGGCAGTTCAGGCGGCAGGCGGAGCCTTGCAAGAAGGCGGTACCGGCACGCTGGATACTTACGACGCATTGGCGGCGGGTATCTCCACCGGTCTGGCGGCGCTCGGCGCAGGCGTGGCGGTAAGCGGTACCGGCGCGGCGGCGATCGGCGCCATCTCTGAGAAGCCTGAACTGCTGGGCCGCTCGCTGATCTTCGTGGGTCTGGCTGAAGGTGTGGCGATCTACGGTTTGCTCATCGCCTTCCTCGTGTTGTTCAGCTAGGCAGCCGTGAAGGTACTTGTCATCGGTCATCCTGACGCGGTGCTTGGGTTCTCGCTTGCGGGCGTGGGCGGCAAAGTCGCCTCCACTGCCGACGAAGTGAACCAGGCGCTCGATGATGTCCAGCGTTCGAAAGACGTGGGCATTGTCCTCGTCACGCAGGATGTGGCTGAATTAATTCCGGCGCGCATGGATCACCTCAAACTGCGGAGCACGATCCCGCTGGTGGTGGAGATTCCCTCGCGCGGCGGCGTTCCCGAAGGACAGGCATCGCTTGGCGACATCGTGCTTCGCGCGATCGGTATCAAGCTGTAACACGCCCATAAAGATTGGAAATATGAACTATGAAATCTGAAAAACAAGATATTGAGATGCTCGCCCTTGCCATCCTCACGGAAGCCCGCGAAGAAGCCGGGCAGGCGGCGGTGGAAGCCAAAGAGAAGGCAGAAGCCATCCACAGGCGCGCGCAGGCTGAGGCTGAGTCCGAACGGAAAGTCATCCTAGACCGCGCGAATCAGGACGCGGAACGTCTCCGCAGTCAGGCGACGGCGACGGCTCAGTTGCAGTCGCGTTCTTCGCAGTTGGCGCACCGCGAAAAAATCCTGGACAGCGTCTTTGAAGAAGTGAAGAAACAATTGGGCGCGGTCACGAAGCGCGCGGATTACGATGCCGTCGCGGCGTTGTTGCTCCGCGAAGCGTTGACGCAATTGCGCGTGGACAAAGCAGAAATTCGAGCAGACGAATCGACACAGAAAGCGCTCAAGAAGGGCGCGTTGGATCAACTTGCCAAAGAGTTGAACGGCGAATTCACACTTGCCGGCGCGTTGGAAGAGGGAAGCGGCGTTGTGGTGGATGCCTCCGATGGAAAGATCCATTACGACAACACGCTCGAAACGCGTTTGGACCGCCTGCAAGGCACGCTCCGTTCCGCGGTCTATAAAGTGTTGATAGGAGAATCGGCATGAGTAACGAAGTAGGAAAAATTACCTGGATCAGCGGACCCGTCGTCCGCGCGCGCGGTTCGCGTCACGTCGGCATGTTGGAATTGGTCGAAGTGGGCGCGGAACGACTCGTGGGCGAGGTCATCGGTCTCAAAGGCGACCAGATGACCGTGCAAGTCTACGAAGAGACCGCAGGCATGCAACCCGGCGCGCCGATTTACGGCACCGGCTTGCCGCTCTCGGTCGAACTCGGACCCGGCTTGATCCAATCCATTTATGACGGCGTGCAACGCCCGCTTCCTTTGATCGAACAAGCGGTGGGATCGTTCATCACGCGCGGCGCGCGCTTCGACCCGATCAACCGCGAGAAAAAGTGGAAATATACGCCGAAAGCAAAAGTCGGCGATGAAGTCAAAGGCGGCGTGATCCTCGGCGTTGCGATGGAAACGGATACATTCGAACATCGCGTGATGGTTCACCCTGACGATAAAGGCACGCTCACCTGGGTTGCTCCCGCCGGTGAATATACCGTCAACGATACGATCGCCAAGATCAAGATGGGCAAGGAAGAAAAGCCCATCACCATGATGCAGCGCTGGCCCGTTCGTCGTCCTCGTCCGTTCGTGCAACGACGCGGCGCGAACATTCCGCTCATCACCGGTCAACGCATCCTCGATACATTCTTCCCGGTTGCGAAGGGTGGCGCGGCGGGTATCCCCGGTCCGTTCGGTTCGGGCAAAACGGTGACTCAGCACAGCATCGCCAAATGGGCGGATGCGGAAGTGATCGTCTACATCGGATGCGGCGAACGCGGCAACGAGATGACGGAAGTGCTACAGGAATTCCCGCATCTTGTGGACCCTCGGTCTGGTCGCCCATTGATGGAGCGCACCGTCCTCATTGCGAACACCTCTAACATGCCTGTGGCGGCGCGCGAAGCCAGTATCTACACCGGCATCACAATTGCAGAATACTATCGCGACATGGGTTACCACGTCGCGCTCATGGCAGATTCAACCTCCCGTTGGGCAGAAGCGTTGCGCGAAGTTTCCGGTCGCCTCGAAGAAATGCCCGCAGAGGAAGGTTATCCCGCTTATCTCGCCGGTCGTCTCGCGGAATTTTACGAGCGCGCCGGTTATGTTGAAAATTTGAACGGCTCGCAAGGATCAGTCTCCATCGTAGGCGCGGTGTCGCCTCCGGGCGGCGACTTCTCCGAGCCGGTCACACAGCACACCAAACGCTTCATCCGCTGTTTCTGGGCGCTGGATAAATCGCTGGCGTCGGCTCGTCACTTCCCGGCGATCAACTGGCTCGACTCCTACAGCGAATATATCGAAGACGTCGGCAACTGGTGGCGCGAGAAGACCGGCAAAGACTGGCTTGGAATGCGCACGAAAGCCATGGAGTTGTTGAGCGAAGAAGCCCGCCTTTCGCAGATCGTCAAACTCGTGGGTCCCGACGCGCTGCCGTTCGCGGAGCGCATGGTGTTGGAAACGACCCGCCTCATCCGCGAAGGTATTTTGCAGCAGAACGCCACCGACACAGTGGATGCCTACTCCTCCGTAGAAAAACAGATCCGCCTCCTCGAACTTGTGCTGTACTTCCATGAGCGTGGCATGGCGATCGTCAAGAAAGGCGCGCCGATCAACCTCATCCACGACCTTCCGATCGTGGATACGATCATCCGCGCAAAGTCCTCGGTGACAAACGAAGAAGTGAACAAACTCGACGACATCCAGAAAGCAATTGACGAGCAGATGAGTCAATTAGATGCGGAGTATAGATAATGAGCGAAGCAACAGTTTTAGGCGGTCAGGAAGTCGTCGGCGTTGGGCGCATCGAAGGTCCGATCATGGTCGTCGAAGGCGCGTCGAACGTCAGTTACGACGAGGTCGTTGATATTCAAGATTCGCGCGGCGAGCATCGCCGCGGCCGCGTGCTCGAAGTGGGCGAGGGCTTTGCCGTTGTGCAGGTGTTCGCCGGTTCCACCGGACTTTCGATTGACGGCACGCGCGTGCGCTTCCTCGGCAACACGCTTCACATGCCTGTTGCCGAAGAAATGCTCGGACGCATCTTTGACGGCTTGGGCAACCCGATTGACGGCGGTCCAGAACCGCTCACCGATACCTACCGCGACGTGAATGGTCAGCCGATCAACCCGACGGCGCGTATTTACCCGCGCGATTACATCCAGACCGGCATCTCGACGATTGACGGCGTGAACACGCTCTTGCGCGGACAGAAACTCCCGTTGTTCTCCGGCGCAGGTATGCCGCACGACCAACTCGCCGCGCAGATCGTGCGTCAGGCAACTTTAGGCCGCTTGGCGGGCGCTCCGCAGACCGAAGGCGAAGAGTTCGCTATTGTGTTCGCGGCGATGGGCGTGAAAAACGACGTGGCGGATTACTTCCGCAAGTCGTTCACCGAAAGCGGAGCGTTGACCCGCGTGGCTATGTTCCTCAACCTGGCGGACGATCCTCCAGTCGAGCGTATCGTCACCCCGCGCGCGGCGTTGACGCTGGCTGAATATCTCGCCTACGATCTCGGCAAACACGTGCTGGTCGTGTTGACCGACATGACCAACTACGGCGAAGCCCTGCGCCAGATCTCGAACGTGCGCGGCGAAGTGCCAAGCCGAAAGGGGTACCCAGGCTACCTATATAGCGACCTGGCGTCCCTGTATGAAAGAACCGGTCGCATCCGCACGAGCGAAGGCTCGATCACACAGATCCCCATCCTGACCATGCCGAACGACGACATGACTCATCCGATGCCTGACCTGACCGGGTACATCACCGAAGGGCAGATCGTGTTGGGACGCGAGTTGTATTACGCGGGTGTGTATCCGCCTGTGACCGTTCTGCCGAGTCTTTCGCGTTTGATGAAGGACGGTATCGGCAAGGGGCGCACGCGCGACGATCATCCGCGTTGGGGCGCGCAGTTGTACGCGGGCTATGCCAAGACGCAGGACATCCGCGCGCTGGCGTCCGTGATCGGCGAGGAAGAACTCTCCGAAGTGGATCAGAAGTACCTGAAGTTCGGACGCGCGTTCGAGCGCGAGTTCGTCAATCAGGCGTTCACCGAAAACCGCACCATCGAGCGCACGCTGGAGATCGGCTGGAAGTTGTTGTCCATGCTTCCGAAGGGCGAACTCACCCGCGTCACGCTCGACGAGATCAAACAATATTACAAAGGCGACGATGCCTCAAGTTAGCATTGCCCCGACCCGCACGAATCTGATCCGCCTCAAGAAGGAATTGCGTTTTGCGAAAGAGGGTCACGAGATCCTCGACCGCAAACGCGAAGCCCTGACCGGCGAACTCGTGCGCGTGGCGAAGGAAGCGGACGCGCTTCAAAAAGAAGTGTGGGCTCTGCTCCAGACCGCGTACGACGCGATGGAGAAAGCGCGCCTCGTGATGGGTTCGGACCATGTGGAGTGGGCATCGCTTGCCGTCAACAAAACCGTGGAAGTGCACATGCGTCTGCGCGGCATCATGGGCGTTGCCATTCCACAGATCGAAGCGCGCGGCGAACCGCCGAAATTGCTGTACAGTCCCGGCGATACCGCCGCCGTGCTCGATGAAGCCAGCGCCGCCTTCCGCGAAGTGTTATTGCGCGTGCCGCAACTTTCGATGCTCACCGCCGCGGTGTGGCGTCTTGCCAACGAATTGAAAAAGACTCAGCGACGCGTGAACGCGCTCCAGCACATTTTCATCCCGAACTACCAGCATCAGATCGAGTTTATCGTCAGTTCGTTGGAAGAGCGCGAGCGTGAGGAGACCTTCCGCCTTAAGTGGTTGAAGACCAAGATGACCAAGCAGGCGCAAGCGGCGTAGATCACAAACCGTCATTGCGAGGAAGGCGAAGCAATCCCCAACACGTTGACGGAGATTGCTTCGTCGCTCACTCCGTTCGCTCCTCGCAATGACGGGTTATACAAAAAATGGGTTTTGACGATATACTCGTCGGAACCCATTTTGTTTTTATGAAAACCAATCCATCGCTCCGAAAAATTTTCACTGAAATTCCTCTGCCGTTCTGCATGTTAGATGTTCCTGACATTCAAATTACCGGCATTTCGATTGACAGCCGCGCGGTGAAGCCCGGTCACTTGTTCGTTGCCATGCAGGGCGGCACAACGGACGGACACGATTACATTCAAAGCGCGATTGACAACGGCGCGGTCGCAGTGGTGGGGGAGCGGGATATTGGACAAGCTGGCAACTTGCCCTACATTCGACTCACGAACACGCGTCAAGCGCTGACGTGGATAGCGGGTTCCTTTTACCTGTGGCCCTCGCGCCGCCTGACGATGATCGGCGTGACTGGCACCGACGGCAAAACGACGACGACCAATCTCATCTACAATATCCTCAAAGCGGCGGGACTCAAAGCAGGGATGATCTCCACGGTCAACGCAGTGATCGGGGATGAAGTGCTGGACACCGGCTTCCACGTCACCACACCGGACGCGCAGGATGTGCAATTTTATCTGGCGAAGATGGTGGAGGCAGGCTTGACTCACGTTGTGTTGGAAACCACATCTCACGCATGGGAACAACATCGCGTGGACGCTTGCGAGTTCGACATTGGCGTCGTGACCAATATCACTCACGAACATCTTGACCAGCACGGCTCGTATGAAAACTATCGAGCCGCCAAAGCGAGACTCTTTGAATCGCTGGAAAAGACATCTGAAAAGCCGCAAGGCAATCCTCGGCTTGCTGTGCTGAACCGCGATGATTCTTCTTTTGAATTTTTGGCAAAGATTTCGGGTGCGAATAAAATTGATTATGGTTTAAGCGCGGACGCGAGAGTCCGCGCGGTGGATGTGAAGCACTTGCCGTCGGGAATCCATTTTATGGCGAGGAGCAAAGAGTTTGAGATTCCCATCTCTTGTAAATTGGTTGGCGGCTATAACGTGTCCAATTGCCTTGCCGCGTTGACCGCAACAGTCTACGGCTTGGGAATCAAACCCGAAGTCGTCGCGCAGGGCATCGCCGCGCTGGAAGGAATCCCCGGCCGCATGGAACGGATTGACCTGGGGCAGAACTTCACCGCCATTGTGGATTTTGCGCACACGCCGAATGCGTTGAAGTCTGCTCTCAAAGCCGCGCGGGAAATGACGTCGAGTAGGGGCGGACGGCCGTCCGCCCCTACAAAGAATCGTGTGATAGCCGTGTTTGGTTCTGCCGGGTTGCGCGATAAAGCCAAGCGGAGGATGATGGCGGAGATCGGCGCGGAACTTGCGGATGTGTGCATCCTCACGGCGGAGGATCCGCGAACCGAATCACTGGCGGGAATCCTTGAGGAGATGGCGGCAGGCGCCACGTCGAGGGGAGGAAGCGAGAACGAATCGTTTCGGCGAATCCCAGACCGAGGCAAAGCGATCCGCTTTGCGATGAATCAGGCGCGCGAAGGCGATGTCGTTCTGGTCTGCGGCAAGGGACACGAACAGTCGCTGTGTTTCGGCGCGAAAGAATTTTTATGGGATGACCGCATTGCCGTCCGCGCAGCGTTGAGCGAACTGCTCGGCGTCGACGGACCGCAGATGCCTTATTTACCAACACAAAATATGGAGGAACAAGAATGGCTGGCTTTGAAATAAAACCCGTAACATTGACTGGCGAGCACGTGCGGCTCGAACCGATGACGCTTGAACACGTCGAAGCGTTGGCGGAGATCGGCGTGGGGCATGATTTTTGGGATTTTATGGTGTACGGCAAAATGGAAAACGCGGAGGACATGCGCGGTTGGGTGACGGACATCCTTTCGCGCGCGGCAAAAGGGACCGACCTGCCGTTCGTCGCGATCCATCTCGCCTCGGGGCGCGTGGCGGGCGCGACGCGGTATCTCAACATCATGCCCAACGACCGCGGACTTGAAGTGGGCGGCACATGGTACGGACTCGACTTTCAACGCACGGTAGTCAACACCGAATGCAAGTATCTTCTGTTCAAACACGCTTTTGAAACGCTGGGCGCGATCCGCTTGCAATTGAAAACGGACTCGCGCAACGAACGCTCGCAGCGCGCCATCGAGCGTATCGGCGCGGTGAAGGAAGGCGTGCTTCGCAATCACATGATCCTGCCGGATGGGATCATCCGCCATTCAGTGTACTATTCGATTTTGGATACGGAATGGGAGGGCGTGAAGAAACGGCTGGAGGAGAGGTTGGGGAAGTGAAATTCCCTTTGTGTCTTGCAGACTCCCCGTCGTTAGGCGCGAGACTTGCGCGGTGTTCTCGATTTCCGTTCCGCGGTCTCAGGTTCAGGCCGGCGCGTCCAAAGGAAGTACACATTCATGCCAATGAAAATGGCAATGGAAAGCCACGGATTGACGAACGCAAGAACGATCGCCAGACCATAACCTATTGGACCGATGAGGAATCGCTTTCCAATCGCTCGCGCTTGTTCGGGCGAGACCTTGTCATTCAACAACTCGCGATGGGACGCTGCGTACCACCACATGACGTTCACTAACACCCCGATCATGGTCAACGTGCCCGCGTAGAAGGCAGTCGCGACGTCCCGCCCGGAGCTGACGTGGAATGCCTCGGCGAGGACTGCGGTCGGGAACGGCAGGAAGGCGATAAACAGCAAGTGGAATGTGTTCAACAGCAAAAGTTGATGATCGATGCGAGCGATCCAATTAAACATTGCGTGGTGGTTTATCCAGATCGCTCCGATCACGATAAAGCTGACAGCGTACGCGAGATACGAGGGCCAAAGATCGAGCAAGCCAGTCGCAATGTTTTCCGACTCGGGAACTTTGATTTCAAGGACTAGGAGTGTGATGGCGATCGCAAAGACGCCGTCGCTGAAAAATTCAACCCGTGTTTTATTCATATTGACCTCGTAGAATGCGAAGGTTTGTTTTGTTGACGAACGGCTTGCGTTACTTGCGGGTGGGCGGGCGTAGACAAAACTTCGAGAGCAGGATTCTGTTTGGACGTAGAAAAATGCTCGAAAATGCCGCAGAATCCCCACCGTCCAGTGCGCGCTGTGTTGGGCAGTTTTTATGATAACAATGCTATAAAAACTAACGGCAAATCTATAACCACATGAACAATCATCACGAATAACAAATTTCTTTGCCAAAAGTATAAACCAGTAAGGATAATACCTAATGGAACCACCACGCCAACAATGTGAGCGAGATTCCATCCTGTGGCATGAACAGCCACAAAAAATACCAGGCTAATCAACCCGCTAATCCATTTATTCCCTGTAATTTTCTGTAATCGTTCTAGTGGATAACCACGAAACAAAATCTCTTCCGTTATACCTGCTGTCAACACGCTTAAGAGTAATATCCACCAAGAATAATTAGATGCGACTTGTGTTACTGTTCCTGAATTTGACGGCGGAAAAACT
>CAYWCN010000072.1:0-15848 GCA_964456775.1 uncultured Anaerolinea sp. | reverse complement strand
TTTCAGCCCGCCTAACTTGTTCGTCTGCCTTGACAGCTAACACAGTTGTTCTGAGGAGCGTAGCGACGAAGAATCTCCAACTATGAACAGCAAGACTCTTCGCTTCCTCAGGCGATATGATGGAAGAGAATCTCAAAACGAAAATTTCAACGAGAAAAGAGAATTGTTATGATCGATCCCTCCAAGCTTTCATTGTTCATCGTCGCGGCGGCAGCTTTGCTCCTCGTGCCGGGACCGGCGGTGTTGTACATCACTGCCCGCAGCGCTAGCCAGGGACGCACCGCCGGGCTGGTCTCTGTGCTTGCCATCGAGACAGCGAATTTGATCCAGGCGGTCGCCGCCGGGCTGGGGCTTTCTGCGATCCTGCTATCGTCCGCGCTGGCGTTCGACGTGGTGAAGTACCTCGGCGCGGGATATTTGATCTACCTCGGCATCCGCAAGTTGTTATCATCCGAAAACGGAGCGGAAGAAAAGATTGAACCGGAAAGCCTCCGTCAGATCTTTTGGCAGGGAGTGGCGGTGAACATCCTCAACCCGAAGACGGCGTTGTTCTTCTTTGCTTTTCTTCCGCAGTTCGTTGACCCGGTGCGCGGAAATGTGATCGCGCAAAACCTCACGCTCGGCTTGATCTTTGTGGGGCTGGCGATCATCACAGACAGTATGTATGCTCTTGTCGTCAGTTCGTTTGCCGATAAATTGCGCGGCAATCAGCGATTTCAAACCGGCGGGCGTTACTTCGCCGGGCTGGTGTATGTGGGGTTGGGGATTACGACCGCGCTGACAGGATCGAGGAAATAAACTTTCTGGTAGTGGCATCTGGTTGACGTGGTGCGGGATGCCATCCCGCACACCCGTGAATTGGCGGGATACCATCCCGCCCCACGAAATCCAACCTTTGTTTGAGTGATCGCCAACTTTCTCTCTGCTATAATCTTCGTGATGAAATCAAAAATCATCCAACTCTTGTTTGTGCTTGCGCTTGCCTCTCTTGCCTGCAATCTCTCCGCGGGGGGACCAACTCAACCGGTGAGCGAAGCCACCACAGCCGAGTCAGTTCCCACGTCCGCGCCGGAAGCGACGGTCACGTCTTCGCCTCCGACTGCCACTGTCGCGCCGCCGTCGAATCTATCTGAATTTTTATCGGATGTCCGCGTGACGGCGTTCGACGATTTCAGCACGGTGGATGGCTGGACGACGTATAACCCCGGCACTGGCGGTCTGCTCGATGGCGTGTTCCAGATCACCGGTCAAGATGATTGGAGTTCGGGGCTGGTGAGGAATCATTCGTTTGGCGAGGGACAGGGCGTGGTGTTGGAATTCAAATACAACAAGAATTCGAAATTCGAATTTATTTTCGAGGCGGGCGAATACCAGACCGATTCGTACCGACGGTTTGGCGTGTTCGGCTTCGATTATCCGCAAGCCAACCTGACGCAGGGACCGAATGAACTGGGACATAAAATTTTGCAGGGCAATTTCCAGCCACACCCGGACCGCTGGTATCACTTCATGGCGGGGATCGGGCAGGACGGAAATTTCATCGCGGTGATTTGGATAGCGGACGATCCGTCTAACTTCATTATTTATAAAGAGAAGATCGGCGAGAAGTGGGACAACCTCGCGTGGACGTTCACCGCGAAAGCGGCAGATACCGGCATGACGTTGTATCTCGATAATTTCGCCGAGATCAGTTTCAGCGCGATCAAATAACGGTCAACTGAATAGCGTTGTATCGTTTCAACCAAGGAGATGAATCTATGTATGCCAGAGTCACAACCATTCAAATTTCACCCTACCGGTTGGACGAAGCCATCGGGATCATGAAGGAACAAGTAGCGCCGACCATACAACAGCAAAACGGTTTTAAAGGGTACCTGATGTTTGTGGACCGGAGCACGGGGAAAAGCGTCAACATCACTTTGTGGGAAGACGAAGCAGACCGTGAAGTCACCGGTTCTCAAAGCGCGTATTACCGGGAGGCGATCGGCAAGGTTGTGCCGCTTCTAACAGATACCCCGCTGGTGGAAGATCTCGAACTTGTGGTGCAAGTCTAAATTCACGCGTGAACTTTCATCACAATGAAAGGAGTCTGTGATGACCTATGACACTCTTCCCGCGCCGGAGCGCATACAACGCGCTGTCGAGTCGGTCAATGCGCGCGGCATCCATGCCGAACTGGTAGAGACTAAAGAAGCGGCTTTGGAACGAGTCAAAACGCTCATTGAGCCGGGCTGTAAAGTGATGACAGGCGGTTCCGTGACGCTCAAACAGATCGGTTTTGAAGAGATTTTGATCAGCGGGAATCATCCCTGGCGCAATTTCAAAGCAGACTTACTTGCGGAGAAAGACCCGGTCAGGCAATCCGCGATGCGCCGCGAAGGCACGCTTGTGGAATTTTATCTGGGCAGTGTGAACGCGCTGGCGGAAACAGGCGAGCTGGTCTTTGCCAGCGGGAGCGGAAGCCAACTCCCTGCCTATGCTTTCAACAGCCGCAATGTGATCTGGGTGGCGGGCGCGCAAAAGATCACGCCAACATTGGACGATGCCCTGCGGCGGGTGCGCGAGTATGTCCTGCCGCTCGAAGACCAGCGCCAGAAGGATTTGGGGAATAAAGCGGGAAGTCGTATCAACAAGATTCTGATCATCGAAGGAGAACCAGCCTATATGCGACGCAACCTCACGCTGATACTGGTCAACCAGGTGTTGGGGTTTTGAGCCTATCCCTGTCTCTGTTTTAAACCTCGCGTGCGCGCCACATGGCGCTTGGAACTCTCTGCTATAATCCTTCCCATGACAATCAAAACACAACTTAACGAATCCATGAAAGAAGCCATGAAGAGCGGAGACGAAGTCCGCAAACGCACGGTGCGGATGGCGCTCGCCGCGGTCAAACAGGCGGAGGTGGATAAACGCGTCGAATTGGATGATGCGGCAGTGATGAATTTGCTTCAAAAGGAAATGAAGAATCGCCGCGAGGCTATCGAAGAAGCGAAGAAAGCGAACCGCGCCGACCTGATCGCCGATAACGAAGCCGAGATCAAAGTGCTCGAAGTCTTTTTACCGAAAGCCATGCCCGCCGAAGAATTGAGCGCGCTCGTGCAAACTGCCATCGCGGAGACCGGCGCGGCGGGTCCCGGCGACATGGGCAAAGTGATGAAAGCCGTCATGCCCAAAGTGGCGGGACGCGCGCCGAACGACATGGTCAGCGCGGCGGTGAAAGAATTGCTTCAACCCAAATAAATGACAGCAAATTTTTATGCCACGGAGTCGCTGAGTCATGGAGATTCCTTTTTCGATAATCTCCGTGTCTCCGCGTCGCTGCGGCGAAGTTTCTTGAACTAAGATGGGGGCGATCTCTGCGCGGCATCGGCAAATGCCCCAGCGCATCCGCACGTTGCAAGCCATTCTGCTTTTGCTCGTGAGCGTCATCTCGTACATCGCGCTCATCCTGCCCGAATATCTCAGCCCAACCACCACAACGTTACAAGCGGGGGATGTCTCGCCGGAGGATTTTCAGGCTCCGCGCGGGCTTCAATATGAAAGCAAGATCCGCACGGAGGAAGCGCGTCTCGCCGCTGAGAAGGCTGTCGCGCCTGTGTATGCCTCTCCCAACCCCGCCATCGCCCGCCAGCAGATCGAGCGACTGCGCATCGCCCTCCAAGCGATCAGCCAGATACACCAGGACCAAACGTCCACGCGGGTGAAAAAAGAAGCGGATATCGCCGCCCTGCCTGAAGTTACCTTACAGACGGAGACGATCACACAAATCCTTTTTTTGAGCACGATACGCTGGGAAGCCGTGCAACAAGAATCGTTGGATGTGCTGGAACAGGTGATGCGGCGCAGTATCCGCGAAGAAGATGTGGAAACGGTGCGCCGCAGTGTGCCTCCGCTGGTGAGTCTTTCGATGAACGAACGTGAAGCCGACATCGTGACGGAATTGGTCACCGCATTCATCGCGCCGAACAGCGCATACAATGCCGAGTTGACTGAATCAGCCCGAAAGTCCGCGCGTGATGCGGTGACTCCCATCATCGTGGAATATAAAACGGGACAGATCATCGTCCTGCGCGGGCAGATCATCACCCCCGCACAACTCGAAGCGCTCGAACAATTCCGATTGATCCGCGCCGAGAACGCGTGGCAGGGATACGCCGGCGCCGCCGCGCTGGTGCTGGGGATTGCCGTGTACATCCGTTTATATTTTTCGCGGCGGCGGATGCAGTTCCTGTTCGACGCGCGCAGTCTTTCGGTGATCGCGTTGATCTTTGCCGCCTTCATTATTGCCGCGCGTTTATCCATCCCAGATCGGACGGTTGTGCCGTATGCGTTCCCGTTACCCGCTTTGGGATTATTGATCGCGACGTTGTTCGGCGTGGAAGTGGGCATTGTGTTTTCGGTGGCGATCGCGATCCTCGCGCCGTATGGTCTGCCGAACACGCTCGACCTTTTGCCGTATTATCTTGTTTCGTCTTTGATCGGCGTTCTCGCGTTGGGCGCGGCGCGGCGCGTGTGGACGTTCTTCCGCGCGGGCATTGCCATCGCGATCGCCGGTGTGATCGTGTTGGTCGCGTTCCGCATCCCGTTCACGCCGACGGATGCGGCTGGTCTGCTCGAACTTGCCGGCGCGGCAATTTTCAGTGGACTTGCCTCCTCGAGCATCGCGCTCCTCTCTCAATATTTTCTCGCGCAGACTCTCGGTCTTACCACCGCGCTGCAGTTGATCGAGATCTCGCGTCCCGATTCGCCCTTGTTGCAATTCTTTCTGCGCAACGCGCCTGGCACCTACCAACACAGTTTGCAAGTGGCGAACCTCGCCGAGCAGGGCGCCGAACTCATCGGCGCGGATGCCCTGCTCACGCGCGTCGGCGCGATGTTCCATGATGTGGGCAAGTCTATGAACCCGATGTTCTTCATCGAGAACCAGCCGCAAGGACAGATCAACTCGCACGACGATATGGATCCTGCCGAAGCCGCGGCGACCATCATCGCGCACGTCACCGATGGCGTGGCGTTGGCGCACCAGCACCGCTTGCCGCGCCGCATTGACGATTTCATCCTCGAACATCACGGCACGATGATCACGCGCTATCAATACAACAAAGCCGTCGAAGCCGCGGGCGGCGACTCGTCGAAAGTGGATACTGAAAAATTCCGTTACCCGGGTCCGCGCCCGCGCACGCGCGAGACCGCGTTGCTCATGCTCGCCGACGGCGCAGAAGCGCGCGCCCGCGCTGAACGCCCGCAAGATGATGACGCGCTTCGCAAAGTGGTGATGTCCACAATCGAGTCGGCGCAGAAGCAAGGTCAACTCGATAACACGCAACTCACTTTGCGCGATCTGAGCATCATCACCGATTCGTTTGTCACCATCCTGCGCGGCACGCATCACTCGCGCGTGTCGTACCCGAAAGATGAATCGGCTGTGACGAATGTGTTGACCGCGCCGAGGAAATAATTTTTGAGGCGATGTCATTCTGAGCGAAGCGAAGAATCTCCTCGTCGCCATCGAGACTCTTCGGTCGCAACGAACGCTCCCTCAGAGTGACATAACGTGACTTATGATCACCATCGAATCGAAATTCGACTTTCCCAACAAACTCCTCGAACGCGCGGCGCGCGCGGCGTTGTCGCATCAAAAAAAATCGCCCGATGCGGACTTGTCCATTGTGTTGACGGATGACACGCGGCTGAAACAACTCAATCGGGATTATCTGGGAATCGACGCGCCCACCGACGTGCTATCTTTTCCCGCTTCTGAATCGGACCCTGAAACTGGTTCGCCTTACCTCGGCGACATCCTCATCTCGATCCCCCGCGCGAGGGCGCAAGCAAAAGCCGCCGGTCATGCGCTAGAATCGGAAGTGCAATTGCTGATAGCGCATGGCGTGTTGCATTTGCTTGGTCACGACCACGCAAAGCCGCGAGAGAAAGCAAAGATGTGGAAAGCGCAAGCGGAGATTTTAGAATCGTTGGGGTTGGGCAATATTCAAATTCGAGAGGAGTAATTACTGCGTAATAAGCGCGACGCACTACGTAGTACGCAGTACGCAATATGAAATCCTTCATCCTTTCCCGCATCGCCGCATTCGGTCATGCTTTGCGCGGCTGGCAATATGTTCTAAAAACCCAGCGCAACGCGTGGATCCATTCACTGACCGCGATCACGGTCATCTTGCTCAGCCTTTGGCTGCAGATTTCCGCGCTTGATTGGGCGGTGTTGATCCTAACGATTGCCATGGTGTTCACCGCTGAGTTCATCAACACTTCCATCGAAGCAGTTGTGGACTTGGCAAGCCCGCAGAAACATCCGCTGGCGAAGGTGGGCAAGGATGTGGGCGCGGGCGCGGTGTTGATCGCGTCAGTGGCGGGTGTGTTGATCGGGTTGTTGATCCTCGGTCCGCCGTTTTGGGCGCGGCTTACATCACTGTTTACTGGTAACTGATTACTTGAGATTCGAGACTAGAGACTGGAGATTACCATGACTTTATCTTTTCACTTCGGCACTGTCGGTTCGCCGATTGGCACGCCCAAGAAACCGGGCGGATCGGTCGGCGCGATCCAGTTCAGCAAATCCATCGGCTTGACTGCGTTCGAGTTGGGCTGGGTGCAGTCGGTGCGCGTGTCGGAGGAGACGTGCGCGGCGATCAAGAAGATGGCTTTGGAAGAAGGCGTCGCGTTGAGCGTCCACGCGCCGTACTTTTTCAATTTAAATGCGACCGAGGAGGAGTGGCCCAAGTCGCGTAAACGTCTCATGGACGCGGCTCACTACGGCAACCTCGCCGGCGCAACCGATATTATTTTCCATCCCGGTTCATATTTTGAACGCCCGCCTGCGGAGGTGTTGAAAGTTTCCATCCCGCGTTTGAAAAGTTGCGCCGATGAATTGAAGAAAAAGGGCAACCCGGTTATTCTGCGTCCCGAAACGATGGGCAAGTCTGCGATGCTGGGATCGTTGGAAGATACACTGGAGATGAGCAAGGCGATGAAGAATGTGCAACCGTGTTTGGACTTTGCCCACCTGCACGCGCGTCCCGGCGATGGGACGATGAACACGGTCCAAGAGTGGACAAGGCTGCTGGAGGCGTATCAAGCCGCCCTGGGAAAAGAAGCGTTGAAGAATCTGCACATCCACTTGTCGGGAATCGAATACGGTCCCAAAGGCGAGAAGAATCATCTGGCGCTGAAAGAGTCTGACCTGAAGATCAACTTCCTGTTCGAGGTGTTGAAAGAGTTCGGTTGCGCGGGGCGCATTTTGTGCGAAAGCCCGATCATGGAAGAGGACGCGCTGAACATGAAGAAGGCGTGGATGAAGGTGAGCGGGGAGAAGATATAGTTTCACCGCGAAGAGCGCGAAGGTTTAATTTTTTTCTTGGCGTTCTTCGCGCTTAGCGGTTAAATAATTTTACAGAAATTTTACAGCGGGGTAATCATTAGTTCAATTTCATCCTCTACACTTGGCGCAAGGAGTTGATATGACCCTCACCCGCCGCGATTTTCTCAAAATGTCTGGCATGTTCGCCGCATGGACGGCGCTCGCCTCGTGCGCGCCGCATGAACACGCGACACTTGTGCCAACATCCGCGCCTGTTGGGACTGCGTTCCCCACGTTGCCATCCGAACCGCTGGACGATGAAGGCTTGCTCGTTCACACATTGAAGCGAATGACATTTGGCGCCACGCCTGCGATGATCGAGAAAGCGAAACGCATCGGACTCTCCGCATTCATCGAAGAACAACTTTTCCCCGAATCGATCCCCGATGACGCGACCGATAAGATGATGGATCAGTTCACGACGTTCAGTATGACGCCCGCTGAACGATTCCGATTGGAGAAAAAAGGTTTGCCCGTGCAAGAGTTGATCACGGCAACTTTGCTCCGCCAGCGGTACAGCGAACGCCAGCTCTTTGAAACGATGGTGGATTTTTGGGGCAATCACTTTAGCATCTACATCGCAAAAGGCGGATGCAAAACTCTCAAAACGGATGACGATCTCAAGGTGATCCGCCCGAATGCGTTTGCAAAATTCCGCGATCTGTTACATGCCTCCGCGCACAGCCCCGCCATGTTGGTCTTTCTCGATCAGGCAACCAGTGTCGGCGATGCGCCGAATGAAAACTATGGGCGTGAACTGATGGAATTGCACACGATCGGCGTCGAATCAGGATACACACATCATGACGTGGAAGAGGTGTCTCGCGCCCTCACAGGCTGGACGGTGGTTAGTCCGCGCGATCGAAAAAAGGAACCTGGCACTTTCTATTTCAATCCCGATATCCACAATCAAGGTGAAAAACACGTTCTCGGCATGATGATTCCCTCTGGCGGCGAAGACGAAGGCATGACGATCCTCGATATGCTGGCGAGTCACCCGAGCGCGGCGCAATTCATCAGCCGCAAACTGGCGGTGCGATTCATTTCCGATTCACCCTCGCCCGAAGTTGTGGACTCGCTGGCGCAGGTCTTTACCCAAATGGATGGCGATGTCCGCTCGCTTCTGCGCGCGATCGTTCAATCCGATTCGTTCAAAGCCTCCGCAGGGCAAAAATTCAAGAAGCCGTTGGATTTCTTCATCTCTACATTGCGCCTCACCGATGCGACTCTCACGGTCAACGCGCGCAACGGACGCAAGATTCAAGAACATCTGCGTCTGCTTGGGCAAGTCCCATTTACATGGTCGCCTCCCGATGGTTTCCCCGATAACGAAGAACACTGGTCAACAACGAGCGGCTTGCTCGACCGTTGGAACTTCGGCTTGCTCCTCACATCGAATCAGATCCGCGGCATGGAAGTGGACTTGAACAATTTGACCCGCGACGCCGCTTCCGCTGAAGATGTTGTTGACGTGTTGAGTCTGCGCTTCCTCGGCGAACTTTTGCCCGACAATGCCCGCGCGATCCTTGTTGACTTTGCCTCATCGGGCGATCTCGATAAAAATATTCCATCCATTGCAGGCTTGCTCCTCGGCTCGCCGCATTTTCAAATGCGTTGAGCTCCAGCCGCCGTCCTCGGCGGCGGGGACGCCGCCGAGAGCAATGAGAACGATCAGCCACAGAGAACACCGAGAGCATTGAGTTTTAGATTCTTTTCTCAAAGAACTCTGTGGCTAAGAATTACACAAAGGACAACGAATGAACACACAAATTTCACGCAGAGATTTTCTTAAACTCGCTGGCAGTTTCGCCGTCGCGCCCGCGCTCCCCGCATGGATGCCGCGCA
Source organism: uncultured Anaerolinea sp. (assembly GCA_964456775.1). Lineage (GTDB taxonomy): Bacteria > Chloroflexota > Anaerolineae > Anaerolineales > Villigracilaceae > Defluviilinea. Next base: position 6,628 of record CAYWCN010000072.1, on the reverse strand, counting down.
TGGCGTTCGCGCCCCAGGGGGTCGAGCCCGCTGGCGACATTCTCGTCGTCGTCTTTCAACGCGGCGGCATGGACGGTATCAGCGCGGTCATCCCACACGGCGATCCGCATTATTACGAGAATCGTTCCGCGCTTGCGATCCCCGAACCCGAAGATGGAAGCGACAAAACGGGAATTGACCTCGATGGATTTTTCGGACTCCACCCATCGCTTCGTCCGCTCAAAGATCTTTGGGATGAAAGAACGCTCGCCCTCGTCCATGCGGTTGGTTCGCCCGACCCGACTCACTCTCACTTCGACGCCATGGACTACATGGAGCGCGGCACGCCAGGCGAGAAATCAATTCCCACAGGCTGGATCGGTCGCCACTTGCAGACAGCCCCCTGGCAGAATGAATCGCCCTTCCGCGCCATCGGCATGGGAGGCGTGATGCAAGCCGCCCTGCGCGGACCGATCCCCGTGACGACTCTCAAATCCATTTCGGATTTTCACTTGCAGGGCGATGTTTCTCAACTGACAGAGATCCGCGCAAGACTCGAGTCGTTGTATAACCTCGGCTCGTCGCTGGATGGGGACGCGGTGGAAACGTTCAACGCGGTGAACATTCTCGACAAGATTGACGTGAACAATTACACGCCCTCAGGAGGCGCGGCATACCCCGAAACGGAATTTGGCATGGCGATGAAACAAGTCGCGCAAATTGCCAAGGCTGAGATCGGACTCGAAGTCGCATGTGTGGACATTGGCGGCTGGGACACGCACAACCAGCAGGGTCAACTCGAAGGTGAATTACCCACGTTGCTCAACGAGTTTTCATCGGGGCTGGCTTCGCTGTATCACGATCTCGGCGACAGGGCAAAGAATGTGACCATCGTGACGATGTCCGAGTTTGGGCGGCGCGTGAAAGAAAACGCCTCCGACGGCACCGATCACGGACACGGCAACTGCATGTTCGTCCTCGGCGGCGGTGTCAACGGCGGGAAAGTTTATGGTCAATGGCCTGGCCTCGCGCCCGAGAATCTCTATGAAGGCATAGACTTAAACATCACAACCGATTACCGCGATGTGTTGGGAGAAGTAGTTGATAAACGATTGAAGAATCCCGCGCTGGGTGATGTGTTCCCCACGTATGCTGATTGGAAGAATCTTGGGATTGTGGACGGATAGTACACAGGTACGCACGTAGACAAGTAGACACGGAAACATGTGTTTCCCTGTCTACCTGTTTACCTGTGTACTTGTTTCCGTGTCTACGCCCATCACCCAAACCTTCCCGTAACATAATCCTCCGTTTTCTTCTGCTTCGGCGCGGTGAAGAGGGATTTGCCTTCGCCATATTCGATCAGTTCGCCTTGCAAAAAGAACGCGGCGTAATCGGCGGTGCGTCCCGCTTGTTGCACGGAGTGCGGCACGAGGATGATGGTGTAATCCTTTTTCAGTTCCTGCAACGCGGCTTCGACTTTGCCAGTGGAGATCGGGTCGAGCCCTGAGGTCGGCTCGTCGAGCAGGATAATTTCGGGTTGGAGAGCCAGCACGCGGGCGAGGCAGACGCGTTGTTGCTGTCCGCCTGAGAGGGCGATGGCGGGGGCGTCGAGGCGGTCTTTCACTTCATCCCAGATCGCGGCGAGTTTGAGACTGCGCTCCACCGCCTCATCCAATTTGACGCGGCGTTTTTCGCCCGCGAGTTCCATTGCGTATGTGACGTTCTCGCGGATGCTCATCGGCAACGGAACGGGACGCGCAAACACCATGCCCACTTTGCGGCGCAGGGCGATCACGTCCAGTTTTGGGTCGAGGATGTTTTCTCCGTCAATGAGGATGCGACCCGACGAGGCTTTGACCTCGGCGAGATCGTTGAGTCGATTCAAACAGCGGAGCAGTGTGGACTTACCTCCGCCCGCGGGACCGAACAACACCGTCACCGCATGCTCGCGGATGTTGAGGCTGACATCCCGAAGCGACTCGGTGCCGTCGGAGTATTGGAGGGAGAGGTTCTCGATAAGAATTTTGTTCATATTGTTATTCCGTCATTGCGAGGAGGGCGTTAGCCCGACGAAGCAATCTCCGTCGCCGTGTTGGAGATTGCTTCGCTTCGCTCGCAATGACGGAAGGATAATCACCACTGCCTCCTCGCCCTCGCCCGCGAACGTATGACGGTGGCGATGAGATTCATGGTCAATACGAAGACAAGCAGAACCAATGCCGTGCCGTATTGAATTTTTATCGGCATCTCAGGGACTTGCGTGGAGATGACAAAGAGATGATAGGGCAATGCCATCGTCGCATCGAAGGGTGAGTTGGGGAGGCGAGGCAAAAAGAACGCGGCTCCTGTGAACAGGATGGGAGCGGTCTCACCAACAGCGCGGTTGAGACCGAGGATGACGCCTGTGAGGATTCCAGGCAATGCTTCTTTTAAAACGATTCGACGAATAGTCTGCCAGCGGGTCGCGCCGAGGGAAATGCTCACGGTGCGGAACGATTGCGGGACGGCGCGTAACGCCTCCTCCGCTGTGCTGATGATGACGGGCAGAGTCATGATCGAAAGAGTCAACGAGGCGGCGAGGATGGATGTGCCGAAGTTGAGGAAGAGCACGAACAGTCCCAGCCCGAACAAGCCGTAGACGACGGAGGGAATCCCTGCGAGGTTGATGATGGCGATTCGAATCGTGCGCGTCAACGGCGTGTCGGAGGCGTATTCTGAAAGATAGATCGCCGCCGCGATTCCAAGTGGAACCGAAAAGATCGCTGTGCCAAGCGCGAGATATAACGTGCCGATGATGGCAGGAAGGATTCCGCCTTCACGCATCCCGTCACGCGGAAAGCCTGTGATGAATTCCAACGAGATCGCAGGCGCGCCTTGGACGAGGATATAAATTACGGTGCCGACGATTGGCAACACCGTGACCATCGCCAGAAGGGTGATGGCGGTGAATCCGATTCGCTCGGTGAGGTGGCGGTTGAGGGTGAAGAGGCGTTTCATAAAAATTATTTGTTACGGTGGTTGAGTAGGGCGAAGCCCGTATCGAAACCACCAGTTTTCAAGTTATCTCTTGTTTGCATGTTGCCAGTTGGTCTCGATACGTCCCGCGACGCTTCGACTTCGCTATCGCTCCGCTCAGCGCGCGCGGGACTACTCGACCAACGAAGTTATTTTTTACGAGAGGATCCTCTCCGCCCGTTTCTTCGCGCGGAAGACAACTGACGACGCGGCGATGTTCACGCCCAATGAAATTAAGAACAGCACCATGCCGATAAAGAACAGCGTGTGATAGTGGATGCTTCCATTTGCGACCTCGCCCATTTCCGCGGCGATGGTCGCCGTCATCGTGCGGACGGGGGAGAACCAACTTCCGAGTTTGACCGCCAGCACGGGCGCGTTGCCCGTCACCATCATCACGGTCATTGTCTCGCCGATGGCGCGTCCGATTCCGAGCATGACGGCGGTGAGCACGCCCGATTTCGCGGCGGGCAATGTGACGCGCCAGATCGTTTGCCAGCGCGTCGCGCCTAATGCCCACGCGCCTTCACGATACGAACGCGGGACTGCGTCGAGCGCGTCCTCCGCAACGGACACGATGGTCGGCACGGCGATCCCGCCTAGGAGGAGGGACCCAGTAAACGCTGTGAGACCAGTTGGCAGGTCCAGAAAGACGCGTAAGAACGGTGAGACGAGCAGAATCCCAAGAAATCCCAACACAACCGAGGGGAGTCCGCCGAGTAATTCCACGAGGGGTTTGAGAATTTCGCGCATCCATCGCGGAGCGATCTCTGAAATGTAGACTGCGGTGCCGATGCCCAATGGAAATGCAATGAGCATCGCGCCGATGGTGACGACGAGCGAGCCTGTGATGAGCGGCAAGATGCCGAACATGTCCTCGATGGGATACCAACGCACGCTGAGGAGGTTGGAGAGTTCCACTTCGCCGAAGGTTGGCGTGCCTTCGCGGATGAGGAAGAAAAATATCAGCGCGACGAACACGATGGCTGAGTAGCCCGAGGTTTGGATGAGTCGTGTAATGATGAATTCACGCCAGTTTAAAGATTTTTCCATTTTCTTTTACCAACAAAACTTTTTTACCACGAACCCCGCAAGATCATCGGGGCAGGTGACACAAAGGTCACTAAGGTTTAAGGTCAGCGTAACTTGAGGGTTTCTTTTCGATCATCTTTCGTGATGGTCTACAGCAAGGTTTCACAACCATCACTCAAACCAACTTTGTGTACTTCGTGTCCTTTGTGTTTGAAAATTATTCAACGGGAACGAACCCAAGTTCTGCCACGATCTCCTGCGCTTCGTCTGAAAGAATCCAATCAAGATATTCCTTGACGACGCCCGTCGGCTCGCCGTTCGTGTACATGTACAGATCGCGCGCGATCGGATAACTTTTGTCGTTGACCGTTGGGATCGAAGGCAACACATATGGCGCGCCTGCCTCTTTCGCAATGGCGATCATTTTCAAATCATGCGGCACGTAGCCCAAGCCGTCGTAACCGATCGCGTTCGGGTTCTGCCGCACTTCGAGAATGATACCTTCTGATGACGGCAATAACAATGTGTTGGTTGAAAATAATGTCTTATTTTCTTTCTCGCCCAGCCGCAACACCGTTTCTAAAAAATAAATGTGCGTTCCCGAGTTGGTCTCACGCGAGAGCCGCACGATGGGACGATCTTCTCCGCCGACTTCCATCCAGTTGTTGATCTTGCCGCTGTAAATATCGGCGATCTGTTGAAGCGTCAATTCCGAAACGGGGTTTTTAGGATTCACGATCACCGCAATCGCATCACGCGCGATGACATGCTCCACAGGATTCACGCCGTTCGCTTTCGCCGCTTCGATCTCTTCCTCTTTGATACTGCGCGACGCGCTCGCAATGTCCACGGTGTTGTTGATGAGCGCGGCGATGCCCGTGCCACTGCCTCCGCCCGTCACCGAAATCCGCACATCCGCGTGTTCGTTCTGGTATCGCTCCGCCCACGCGAGCGCGAGATTCACGATCGTATCCGAGCCTTTGTTTTCGATGTATTGAGTTGACGAGTTTGATGGGGGTTGTGACGATGAATTACAAGAGACGACAATGAAAGAGGAAAGAAGAAAGAGGATGAGCGCGCGCTTCATTGAGGCGAATTATAGTCGAAAGCATTCACTGGATGAAGAACTGCGCTTCGGACTCCCTTCGGGCTGATTCAGTTTCTTCAACATTTTTCTCCGCCTCAAACCCGCACGGGGATGAACCCCCGTGCTATTCCTACCAAGCCCGCTAAAGCGGACTATTTGATAAAATCATCGCATGTCCGCCTTCTCCGTCCAAAACTTGGATTTTTATTACAACACCAACGCGAAAACTCTTTCGAACATCAACATCGAGATCCAGCCGCGCAAAGTGACCGCGCTCATCGGTCCGTCGGGATGCGGCAAGTCCACGTTTTTGCGCTGTCTCAATCGGATGAACGACACCATCGCAGGCACGCGCGTGGATGGGAAGATTCTCCTCAACGGTGAAGATATCTACGGCTCAACAATGGATGTGGTCAACCTGCGTCAGCGCGTGGGCATGGTGTTTCAGAAGCCAAATCCGTTCCCGCAATCCATTTATGACAACGTGGCGTTCGGTCCGCGCGTGATGGGCATGGATGTGGACATGGACAAGGTCGTCCGCGAAAGCCTCGAACGCGCTGCACTCTGGGACGACGTGAAAGACGACCTCAAAGCCGATGCGTTGGGTCTCGCGCTGGGTCAGCAACAACGACTGTGCATCGCCCGCGTCATCGCCGTGCAACCCGAAGTGATCCTGATGGACGAGTCCACGTCCGCGCTTGACCCGATCGCCACCCTGCGAGTCGAAGAATTGATCGCCGAACTCAAACAAGATTACACCATCGTCATCGTCACCCACAACATGCAACAAGCCGCGCGCGTATCCGATTACACGGGTCTCTTCTGGCTGGGCGAGTTGGTGGAGTTTTCAGAGACCAACTCCATGTTCACGAAGCCGAAACAAGAGTTGACGGAGGCGTATATTACGGGGAGGATGGGGTGAGGATGGAGTCATTTAGACAGGTAAACAAGTAAACACGTAAACAAGGAACAGCGCGGACATCATTTGATGTCCGCGCTGTTCAATCACAGCCCGTCATTGCGAGCGAAGCGAAGCAATCTCCCTCACCGAGTTGGGGATTGCTTCGGGCGAACGAGCACCGCCCTCGCAATGACATAATCTTACGAATGCTGTCCCTTCCAAAACTCATCATCCGTCGCTTTGATCTCGTTCATTTCACCCGTCACAATGAACACCGTCCGTTCGCAGATGTTCGTCACGCGGTCGGCGACGCGCTCGAGGTTGTGCGCCACCCATAAGAGCCAGTTGGCGCGCTCGATGGTCTTGGGGTCCTGGATGATGAACATCATCAACTCGTGGTAGACCTGATTGTAGAGCGCGTCCACTTCGTCGTCCTGGATAGGGATGGACTTCGCCATTTCAACATCTTCGTTCACAAAAGCGGTCAACGCGCGATGGAGCATGTCCGCGCCGATCTGCGCCATGCGCGGCACGTCGATCAGCGGCTTGAGCAGGGGCGCATCACCCATGCGGATGTTGATGTTGGCAATCCCTTTGGCGTAATCGCCCAT
>CAYWCN010000071.1:0-16049 GCA_964456775.1 uncultured Anaerolinea sp. | reverse complement strand
CGCGCCGATGTACGTGCGGCGATGACCGCGAATCTCGGCTTCGTCGCGCACGCCGCCAAGCGACACGCGCGCAAATTTTCGCCCGAGCGCCTCGGCGATGGATCGTCCAAGCGAAGTTTTGCCCACGCCAGGCGGCCCGACAAAACAAAGGATCGGCTGTCGTTCCTTTTTCGGCTTCAACGAACGGACGGCGATGTATTCCAAAATCCGTTCTTTGGCTTTTTTCAATCCGTAGTGATCGCGCTCCAACGTTTTGCCCGCGTTCTTCACGTCGAGATTATCGGGCGAGAAATTCGACCACGGCAGTTCGAGAATCCAATCAATGTATGTGCGGATGATTCCCACTTCGGGCGCCATCGGCGGCATTTGATTCAGGCGTTCGAGTTCTTTCATCGCGACCAACTTCGCTTCGTCAGGAAGATTCGCCGCGTCGAGTCGCTTCTTCAAGTCGTTCGCGTCGCGCGTGAAGATGTCGCCTTCGCCCAACTCGTTTTGAATCTGCCGCATCTGTTCACGCAGATAAAACTCGCGCTGACTTTTATCCACCTCGCTTTGCACCTTTGAGTGGATTTCATCTTCGAGTTCAAGCACGTCCACTTCTTGCGCGAGAATTTTGTTCAACGCTTGCAAACGTCCGCGCACATCGAGCAACATCAACAGGCTTTGTTTCGCTTCGTAATTCAACGACAGCGACGTGGCGAGCATGTCCGCAAGCCAGCCTGGCTCGGAAATATTCATCGCAAACAAATGTGCTTCTTCGGGGATCGAACGATCCAACTGCACGCAACGATCGAACAAGTCCAAAGCCGAACGCATGAGCGCGCTCGTTTGGCGGTCGGCAGTTTGAGGTTCCGAAATGACGCGGGCTCGCACTTTCAAATACGGCACACTGCGCACGAACTCCACAACTTCCACGCGGCGGCGTCCCTGCACAAGCGCGGAGTGCGAGCCGTCTGGCATGGCGAGCAAACGCCCCACCGCCATCTCCACGCCGACGGGCAGAAAATCTTCCACGCTGGGGTTGTCAATGTCCGCATCGCGCTGGGTCAGCCCGATCACGGTCTGCCCTTTGCGTTGCGCCTCCTCCACCGCGAGCAGTGACGATTCGCGCCCGATAAAAATCGGCGAGACCATGCGCGGGAACACGACGAGATCGCGCAACGGCAACACCGCGGCTTCGATCATGCCGTCGGCATCCGCCTCGCGATTCGCAATGCGATACAACTCCTCCGTGCGCTGAGAGAGGGTCAGATCAAAATTTTCTTCTTCGGTCCAATCTTTTGGGTGACTCATTCATCCTCCGTCATTGCGAGGAGGCGTAGCCGACGAAGCAATCTCCGTCAACGTGTTGGAGATTGCTTCGCCCACTCGGCGTTAGAGCCTCGGGGCTCGCAATGACGTATTGAGATTATTCCATGCTCTCATAACTTCCGCCGTCACAAACATGCTTCCAGCGGACAACACAATGCTACCATCTTTTGCGGATAACTCCAACGCCCGCGCCAACGCAGACTCAACGGGACTCACCGCTTCGGACTCAATTTCAGCCTGCCTCGCCAACTCGACAATTTCACTGATTTGTTCGTTTTTGCCATGCCGCGCTGACTTCACCAGCAAAGGCAACGCTCCCAGCTGCTAGGATGAGTTTTCGCGTCCCAGCCAGCTCCAAAGCATGCTCCAGCGCAGAAGATACAGGCGAGACTGCCTCAACAGGGATGCCAATCGTTCTCACCTGCTCGGCGATCCATTCCGCCGAGGGTGCCCTTGGATGGTCTGCATGTGTAGCAACAACATATTCAAGCCTTGGCTTGAGTTCTTCCAACATCCCTGAAATATCTTTATCTTCTAGCGCACAAAAGAGTAGTATGACAGGTTCGTTAGGAAAATATTCGTCGAGTGTCTGGCGCAGACGCAAGGCTGATTCGCGGTTATGGGCTGAATCAATGACGACAGGCGGCTCACGTTTGAGAATTTCAAAGCGTGCTGGCCATTTGACCTGGGCAAATCCTTTTTGAATCGCTTCATCTGACATTTCCAATCCGCTGACTTTGAGCGCGGCATACGCGGTGGCGGCGTTTTCGAGTTGGTGAGTTCCAAGCAAAGGCAGTTGAAGGTCGAAGGTCGAATGTCGGAGGTCGTCAGCGATACGTAGTGATTGTCTGTCCAATGATGATGAAAGAGATTCAAACTTTATATCTTTACCAATCAGAGTGACTTTTGAGTCCCTCAGTATGGCTACGCGCAAGATTACTTCACGCGCTTCTTCTTTTTGAGAAGAGGAAACCACAGGCACGCCGCGCTTGATGATGCCCGCTTTCTCCCCCGCGATCTTCGCCAGCGTATCCCCCAGCACAGCCATGTGATCATACGACAGCGACGTGATGACCGAAACCTTCGGCATGACAATGTTCGTCGCGTCGAGTCTGCCTCCCAAGCCGACCTCGATCACCGCCGCGTTGCATCCTTGTTTTGCAAACGCCAAAAACCCAAGCGCGGTTGTGATTTCAAACGTCGTCAACTTCGGGATTTTCGCAACGGCTGGTTTGATCTCCTCCACCAACTCAACCAAAAACTCATGGGAGATTGGCTCGCCACCGACCTGAATCCGCTCGCAGAAATCCAGCAAATGCGGAGATGTGTACAACCCAACTTTATATCCCGCCTCTTTCAATGCGGAAGCACACAATGCACACACCGAACCTTTCCCCTTCGTCCCTGCCACGTGGATGATGGGATACTTGCTCTGCGGATTGCCTAACTCTTCCATCAACGCGAACATGCGGTCAAGGTTGAACTCCGCCTTGGCAAGTTCGGAGGAATGTTTCAGGCTATAATCCACGAACGAGTAGAGATAATCGAGGGCTTTGTTGTAAGAGGATTCGATGTCCATGCGAGGGATTTTAAAGCGTAATTGGTAAATCGTAAATCAGGATAAAGAGAGCAGAGAAAGAAGAAACGACATGCGCAAAAAATCACCCATAGCAACCTTTGTAACAATCCTGTTAGTATCCTGCGCTGTACCAGTGCAGCAAGCGAGGGGGACGCCTGTTCCATCCCCCACGATAACGCCAAGCCCCGCGCCGGTAAAACGCATGGTCGTCACGCCAAGTGCGCCACAAGTGAAACTACCCTCTTCAAAGGATATTGATTCATCGAACGCGGCTCCTGCGGAATGGATTATTGGAAATTTTGAAGCGATGGGTCTACCCGCAGGTCTCGAAGCTACAACTTGGGACAGCGAACGTTATGCCAGCGTGCGCCAGCACGGGCTCGTACCCGTGCTACATGCTGGAGCAGTGGCAAATTACGTCCAAGATAATGGGATGGTTTATGCTCCGGCTCTCTCGCAAATCGACAATGAGGCAGCACCAGCGCTTATGCCAACTGGGCCTGTTCAGTCAAGCGGGATTATGGAATATGTCTCACCAGACGGGATTGTCAAGCGTTATGTGCGGGCGGCGGTCATTTGTTCAGATGTGACGACGGTATGTTTGCAGGTGGTAAGCTACAACCCTGAGGATGCTAGCGGCTTGTACTGGCTCAAGCTGGACGCGGAGTCAGGTGAGATCCTAGGCTATATCCCTGCGGTGACAGATGAGAAGCCGAACGCTCGCGTCGAGTGGTTTGAGATAGGAGATAAGTGGACGAGTGCGCTCTCTGGTTCTACTGCGCTCTTGGCTGGGGAGGGGTATGGCATTGCGTATGAGCAGAGTGTCGACAATTCGACCAATATCTTTTACTTTGCCGCGGGCGAGCAAGAGTACCAGGCGAAGGATCAAGAGATTCACTACTCGCCAAGTGATAAAAGGCTGTGGATAGAGAACGCGTCGGGAATATTCTTGTTTGATGAGGAGACGAATGACTGGATAAGGGTGGCGGATCAGGCAGCGAAAATGTTTAGTGTGGGAGATAGGCAGATGATTATTGCAGGGGATGAGTGGCTTCTAGTCTCGGAGGTATCTGAGCAGGATGGGAAAACTATCGTGGTGACAGGTGACGGCAGGAGCGCAGTGTGGGATGGAAAAGTCTGGATTGTTGCCCTCCCCGCCTACGACGTGATAGACCCAAATGTAGCGGAGAAACTACAAGCAGAGGGGATTAACATCCCTGAGGAACTCCTCAACCCAGAGTATAAGCTTGACCTAGCCACCAAGTACCAAAAGACCAACTGGGGTAACGCTTATGGACTACAGATTCCCATCACTGTGATACCAGAGAAGGGCATCGCCTACGGCAAGTATCATATCAAAGGGATCGGTGCGACGCAGGAGGCGTGGGACGAATTCGCCAAGCAATTCATTAAGTATATGTGGATGCACTATCGGGAACACGGCAACCCTGCTGACCGCGAGATCACACTCGAACAATACGTGGAACTACTCTGGCAAGGCAGAGGCGGATTTGAAATACCCCAGTACAACAGAGAGGCAGGATTCTTTACCAAAAAGGCAATGATCAACCCGCTTGCGGGCTATGCCGTGATCATCTCAGATAATGGGCGCAAGGAACTGCCGCTTGGGACTAGCACTGAGAGTTCATCCCTTTTTCATGTTGATCAAAATGGCATGGTGTGGATTGCAGAGAATGACCTTGAGTTTACTATCGGACCTCAGATGGATCCGAATAACAAAAGTTACAAAAGAAAGCCGTATATTCGAAGTCCTAATCTGGCAAACGCTCTATTGAGCAGTTATGCTTTAATCGGGATGCTATCCAATGAGTGTCTCGCGACCACTGATGCCGTTGCTGCGTGCCTAAGAGATGGCTCGAAGATAGAGGCAAAATACAGAGATATTAGTGTAGGGATAGTCCCACTATATTTGAAGTGGCTTGCGGAGTATGAGGGCGGCAACCATAGTGCAAAGCCACCGATGTGGATAATCCAGTAAACGAAGAATTGATTGTGGTATCTCCATGCTCGCCACCCTCACCATTCACATCCACCTCCCCGCCTGCACCTCCCTCAAACAAAAGCGCGGACGGATCAAGCCGCTCATCTCACGTCTACACCGCGAGTTCAACGTCTCTGTGGCGGAGATGGATTTGCAAGACAAATGGGATGAGGCAATTATTGTCTGCGCGATGGTGGGAAATGACGTTGCGTTTTTACAGTCCGCGTTGGGGAATGTGGCAAAATGGGTGGAAGCGAATTGGACGGATGGAGATGTGTGGGATACGAAGATCGAAATAATTTCGTAGGGGCGTGGTCTCCCCGCCCAATATTTGAATGAAACAAATGGAGCGAGAGGACCTCGCCCCTACGGTTGGAGACAAAATGGATCTAGGTGTGAAAAACAAACGCGCGCTTGTGGCAAGTTCCTCCCGCGGACTTGGGTATGCCGCCGCGTTACTTCTCGCGAAAGAAGGTTGCCGCGTGGCGATCAATGGACGCGATGAATCGAATATAAAAAATGTGGCGGAGAAAGCACACAAGGAAACAGATACACAGGTAGAAGGTTTCGCGGGCGATATATCTTTACCTGACGTGCCTGAAAAATTGATCCAACAAACCGTGGATGCCTTTGGCGGACTCGACATCCTCATCACCAATGCGAGCGGACCGAGATCGGGTTCGATTGATTCGCTCGATGATGCCGCGTGGCAAAAAGGGATTGACTTGTGCTTGATGAGTCATGTGAGGTTGATCAAAGCCGCGTTGCCGCATTTGCGGAAATCGGATGCGGCGAGCGTGTTGACGGTCACGTCGTATTCGGTCAAACAGCCGATCCCGAATTTGCTCATCTCGAACAGCGTCCGCGCGGCGACGGCGGGACTGACCAAAACTTTGGCGCTGGAACTGGGCAGGGAGGGAATCCGTTTAAACTCCATTCTGCCGGGCTGGACGGAGACGGAACGAGTCGAAGAGTTGATGAAGGCTCGGGCAGAGAAGAATCAGACCTCCCCGTCGGAAGAGAAGCGTTTGCAAGTTGAGTCCACCGCGCTGGGTCGGATGGGTCGCCCCGAAGAGTTTGCCAACGCCGCCGTCTTCCTCGTCTCGCCTGCCGCGTCGTACATCACGGGTGTTTTGCTGAACGTGGACGGCGGAATCATCCAGGGAACGTTTTGATGAAAAAATTTTTGTTGAGCCTGACGCTCCTTCTCGCGAGTTGCGCGCCGCAAACGATCTCTGCGCCAACGTCATTGCCGCCCACGACCAACGAAGCGCAGGAAGTTTTGATTCAATTTTTTGATCTGTTGAACGCAAAACAATACGCCGAGGCGGACGCGTTGTATGGCGGCGAGTATGAGCAGTTGCAAGTGTTCAGTTCGACATCAGACCCGGCGGATCACGCCGCGCTGTGGAGTTGGTCTTGTGAATTCGCGGGACTGCAATGTTTGAAGGTTCGCGCGGCAACGTTCAAAAATTTACAAGCCGACACGTATGTCTTTCAGGTAGAATTCAACAACGCTGACGAAAGTTTGTTCGTGTTGGGTCCGTGCTGCGGCGCGGATGAAACCGAGATGCCGCCTGTTTCGCAATTTGAATATCATGTAGCGCGAGACAGCGATGGAAAATTGAAAGTCATGGATCTGCCTCCCTATGTTCCTTAATGACAAAACAAAAAAAATATCTTTTCTGGCGCGCACCTCCATTTTGATCGCGGCCTTCTTCGGCTTGGACAAAGTCCTCGCCTTTGTGCGCGTGGGTATCATCTCGCGTCAATTCGCCGATTCGATTGACATGCTCGATACGTTCAACGCCGCGAACAACCTGCCCGATGTGTTGTTCGCGTTGATCTCCGGCGGAGCGATGGCGATCGCGTTCATCCCGTTGATGAGCGAATACCTCACCACAAAGGGACGCGCCGCCGCATGGGAATTGTTTTCGCGCGTTGCCAATTTTGCGTTTATTCTGACCGCCACTCTTGCGATCATCGTCGCTATTTTTGCCGAACCGATCGTGAACGCCGAGTTCGGTATCGCGCCCGGCTTCGGAGCGGAACAGCGAAAACTGCTGGCTGAGTTAATGCGACTCAACCTCATCGGGCTAATCATCTTTTCGATCAGCGGGCTGGTGATGGCAAGCCTGCACGCCAACCAGCATTTCCTCCTACCCGCGATTGCGCCAACCATGTACAACGTCGGTCAGATCTTCGGCGCGATCGTTCTCGTTCCGCGCTTTGGAATTTACGGGCTGGTGTACGGCGTTATCATCGGCGCGGCATTGCATCTGCTTGTTCAAATCCCCGCGCTGTTCAAATACGGTTTCAAATGGACGCCCGCTCTCAACTTGCGCGACACCGGCTTGATCGAAGCGTTGAAATTGCTCGCGCCTCGCTTGTTGACCATGTTCGGGATTCAATTGGTCGTCATCGCCCGCGACAACCTCGCCTCGCGGCTCGACCAGCCCGGCGCGGTCACTTCGCTCGCCTATGGCTGGATGATCATGCAAGTGCCTGAGACTCTGCTTGGGACGGCGATAGCCACCGCCATGCTCCCCACTCTTTCAGAACTCGCTTCGCGCGACGGGTGGCATGAGTTCCGTTTGGCGATCGAACGCGCCCTTCGAGTTTTAATCGCCCTCACGATCCCCATCGCGGCAGTGATGGCGGCGGGGATCAATCCGCTCGTGCGCGCCGCATTCGGCTTCGATGCGGAGACTTCCACGCTGATCACTTGGACGACTCGCGCCTACCTCATCACGTTGACCGGCTATTCGATCCAAGAGATCGCATCCCGTTCGTTCTACGCGCGCAAAGAACCGCTGTTCCCGTTACTCGCAGTCATCCTGCGCTTAATCCTGTTCATTGGCATCGGCTATATCGGGATCACAAATTTCAAATCTACCGGGGCGCCGGTCATTGCGTTTGCCGAGATCGCGTTGTTGATCGAGGCAGTTATCTTGTTCGGCTGGCTCAGTAAACGGATGCACGAACCCATCGTCGTGTCGAGCGCCTTAGTCAAAGGACTGATCGCGGCGGTGGTCGGCGGCACGACAGCCTACCTGCTGGCAGTCTACATCCCCGGCTCCGCGGTGGTGACCGCGTTGCTCGGTATGGTGATCGGCGGACTCATCTGCCTGCCCATCATTTGGTCGGAAATTAAATTGTTGTTAAAACTCTAATACTACTGATGTGTCACCCTGAGCGATAGCGAAGGGTCTCTACGACAATGTCAGAGATTCTTCGCTTCGCTCAGAATGACACTGCGTTAGGAGTTGTTGATATAATCTTTCAACACACTAGAAAAACAAAGTGAGAAAAAAATTTCATATGTCTGAAGATCTCGGAAGCACACAACCAAACATAAAAGTACAAAAAGCCAATCGCGGCAAACGATTTCTGTTCAACGCGCTCGGCGTCATCGTCCTTCTCGCCGCCGCCGTCTTTGGCGGATACCGTTCGGCGATCAGCGCTCGGCAAGCGAATCAATCATCGGTGATGAATGAAGAACTCAGCGAGCAACTCACCTACGCGCTCGTGGACATTGAATTCAAGCGGTTCGATAACGCGAAACAACGCCTTGAGTGGATCATCCAGCACGACCCGTCCTTTCCCGGCGCGCAAGAACAATTGACCAACGTGCTGGTGTTGATGAACCAGCCCACGCCGACGGTCACTCCCTCGCCTGTGCCCACGCACGATTTCAGCGGCGCGGAGGAGGCGTTCTCGCGCGCGCAACAACTCATCGCCGCGCAAGATTGGCCCGGCGCCATCGGCGCGCTCGACGAAATGCGCAAACTCGATCCCACCTACAACACCTCCCTCGTGGATGGAATGTACTACTTCGCCTTTCGCAACTACGGCGTAAAACTCATCGGCGAGGGAAATCTCGAAGGCGGCATCTACCAGATCACACTGGCGGAGCGATTCGGTCCGCTCGACCGCGACTCGAACGGCCTGCGCGAAGGCGCGCGCGTCTACCTCATCGGCGCATCCTTCTGGGAATTAGATTGGCCCCAAGCCCTGCAATACTTCGATCAGGCGCGCAACTGGGGCAACCTGTGGGATGGCACGATGACCGCCTCCGAACGCTACCGCGTCGCATCCATGCGCTACGGCGATGAACTGGTTGCCAAAGGCGATTACTGCGAAGCTTATGTTCAATATACCAACGCGCAAAGTTTCGGCGCGCTCGACAACACCGCCCAGGATGGCTTTGAACAAGCGAGCGAAGTTTGTTATCCTCCCACAGCCACTCTCGCGCCGGTGACTCCCACCGAAACGCCCACGCCCGGCGCTCCCCCGCCAGTCGATACGGAAACGCCGACGCCCAGCCCAACACCATGACCCCTCCTCCTGTTTGGGCAATTGCGATCACATACTGGCTTCATTTCCTCGGCACCGTTATGTGGGTCGGCAGTCTCGCGGCGATCGCGTTCCTCATCCTGCCCGCCATGAAGCGCACGCTCGACCTGAACACGCAACTCGCGCTCATCGAAGCGATCCAAAAACGATTCGAACCGGTCACATGGTTCAGCCTCAGTTTGCTGGTGCTCACCGGCTTATTCCAAATGAGCGTCAATCCGCATTACGACGGTTTTCTATCCACCAGCACGCAATGGTCGCTGGCGATCCTCGCCAAGCACATCCTCGGCATGATCGTGATCACCGTGAGCGCGATCCAAACATGGGACGTGATCCCCGCCATCCGCCGCGCCATCCTTGTTTCCAAGAAAACAAATAACACCGAGCAATTGGATGCCTTGCGCCGCCGCGAGATCATGCTTTTGCAGATCAATCTTTTTGTGGCGATCCTGATCCTCGCCGCGACGGCTGTTGCGCGGGCATCATAACTTTTATGACATGCTGAGCGCTAGCGAAGCATCTCTAACATAACTAACAGAGACCCTTCGCTAACACTCAGGGTGACATGGAAACAGCCCGCCTCTTTCTCAGGGGCGGGCTGTTTCAGTTTCGTCAACCGAATCAAATCGTGGGGCGGGATGGCATCCCGCCATGTTAAGGGTGTGCGGGATAACATCCCGCGCCACGATTAAGTTATTTACAATCGAATCAACTCCTGCGCAGGGACTCCGGTCAAGTCATACGCCATCGCGCCGGTGATTTTGACCGGCACGATCTCGCCGATCTTCGCCTCGCCTTCGATGAACACCAAGCCGTCAATCTCCGGCGCATCGCGGTACGAACGTCCAATGGCGATGCCTTTATCGCGCCCTTCCACCAACACCTCCAGCGTTTTGCCAACATACGATTGATTGACTTGCATTGAAATCCCCTGTTGCAATTCCATCAATTGCTCATAACGCGCTTGTTTTACATCGGCGGGAACGGGATCGCCCAGCGGCTCGCTCGTCGTCCCCGGCTCGAACGAGAATTGGAACGTGCCCACGCGGTCAAAGCGAATCTCTTTCACGAAATCAACCAACGCCTGATATTCCTCGTCCGTTTCGCCGGGATACCCAACGATGAACGTCGTGCGAATGGCGAGGTTTGAAATTCGAGAACGCATCTTTTCAAGCGTGCGATGCACCCAATCAATGTTCGACGGGCGGCGCATACGATACAACGTCTTCGGATGCGCGTGTTGAAGCGGCATATCGAGGTACGGCAAGACTTGTTTGCTCGAAGACATCACGTCGATCAAGCGATCCGTCACATAGCCGGGATACGCATACATGATGCGGAGCCAATCCATGTCGGGGACTTTTGTTGTAAGTTCCTCCAACAGAATCGCTAAGCCATCTTTCATCCCCAAGTCGTGACCGTAATCCGTTGTGTCTTGCGCGATCAGGATCAACTCGCGCACACCGGCGTCGCGCAGGCGGCGGGCTTCATCGAGGATAATTTCGACGCGGCGCGAGACAGCCGTCCCCTTGATGAGGGGAATCGCGCAGAAGGCGCACGGGCGGCGGCATCCATCCGCAATTTTCACGTACGCGCTCGCGCCCGCCACCGACGCGCGTAATGCGTCCTGCTCATCTGTGCCGACGGTTTTGGCTTCGGGCAAATGATAGATCGGCTCCGGGTGAGGAGTCTTGCGGAGTTCGCGCACTACTTGAACGATGTCCATCCAGCGGCGCGTGCCGAGAACTCCGTCAATGCCGGGGACTTTTTCCGCAACTTCAGATCCATATCGTTGCGTGAGACATCCCGCCGCGATGAGGATCTGATTCTTTTTCTTGCCGTCGGCGAGTTCGCGCAAGACATCCAGCGATTCTTGTTTTGCGGGACCAATGAAGCCGCACGTATTCACGATCAATATATTGGCGTGAGATGGATTGTCCACCGCGTGATAGCCGTCGCGGACAAGAAGCTGCGCCATCGAATCCGAGTCAACGGTGTTTTTGGCGCAACCAAGTGAAACGAGATGAAAAGTGTTTTTAGACAAAATATTTTCCTATCAAATTTCGTCATTGCGAACCGCGGAGCGGTGAAGCAATCTCCCGGCCGTATTGGGGATTGCTTCGTCAGCCACTCGCCGTTTAAGGCTCGGGCTTCCTCGCAATGACGGGCAGAGTTATGGTGTTCCAGTGACCTTCGGCGTGGCAGTGGGTATTTGAGTTCTCGTGGGGCGCACGGTTGCCGTCGGCGTGAAAGTGACTGTCGGTTGCAGCGTTGGCATCGCGGTGGGAGTGATGATCTCCTCTTCGCGATAAATATTGCTGATCACTTCGCCGAATCCGCCAAGCAGACCGAGGTCGCGCCCATTGTACACGATGCGGATAGCGGCTCCGCTTCCGACCAACACTTCAACCTGCTCCTCCGCCTCGAACGGATACGCCGTTCCGGGAACTACGCGCCCATTGAACACTTCTTCCCCATCCACGATCACGCGCATATACGTCCGCTCGACCGCGATGAGGTTGACCTGCACATTCACGTTCAAATTCTGTGTGGGAATCACGATGGTGACAGTCGGTTGGTTCTCTTCCACGAAATCAAGCGTCGCTGTCGGCGTGAACAAGGATGGATCGGTTGTGGCAAGCAACACATCTGAAATAGAAGGCGCAGTAGGTTGAATCACTTCCTGATTTTGGAGCATCACCACGCGGTTGATTCCCCAAATCAGAAAGCCGACGAGCAGGACAGCCATACCGATGCCGAACACCATATCGCCAACGACGAAACTGCGGAGCGGCGGGAGTTTGGACACGATCGCCTCGCCCGGTTGACGGGCAGGCTTTTGCGGATTCCGTTCGCGGTGCCGCGCTTGCAAACCATCCGCGTAACGGAGGAGGAGCGCGTCCACATCGAGGTCGAGGAAGGATGCGTAATTGGACAACATGCCGCGCGTTTGCACGGTGGAGGGAAGCCTGTCCATTGCGCCTTCTTCAAGCGATTCAAGATAGTGCGCCTTGACGTGTGTGTTCCGTTCCACTTCTTCGAGGCGTAACACGAGCATCTCGCGGCGTTTGCGAAGTTCGCGCCCGATCTCTTTGAATATTTCGGTTGAAGGTTGAAGGTCGGAAGGTTCAGTGGTAGTAACTTCTTCGGCTTCGGCAGGTTGCAAATTTTCGGGTTCGGGTTGTGGTGATTCTTCATTTCGAATCTTGCGCGTTGAAATGGCAGAACTTAATCTATTCAACCACGATTGCCAAATTCCATCGCTCACATCTTGTTGCTGGTGTTCTTCGGGTTGTGTTTCGTCAACAACTTGTTCAATGACAGGCTCGGGTTCTGCCTCTTGGATCGGTGCGACGATCTCAGGCTGTGATTCGATGACTGGCTCCGGCTCGGGTTCAACGGTTTTGCGTCCGCGCCGGGGTTTGGAGGGAGAGGAATCTGTCGCGGACTTCGAGCTGGTTTTTGCGCGGCGAGGCTTGGAGGGGGATGAAACGGTCGCAGGCTTCGAGTCCGCTTTCTTACGGCGAGCAGGCTTGGAGGGGGAGGGACTCGTCGCTTCCTGAGGTTGGATAAGTTCGGGGGTTGGAGCCGCCGTCGCAGGAGTCGAATCCATCGGCGTGATCATTTCATCCGAAGATGCTTGCGCGCGCATTTCGTCGAGAAGTTGATCGAAGTTCAAACCGAGGTATTCGGCATAGTTGCGCAAATAGCCGCGCGCCTGCACAGGCGAGGGCATCGCGGAGAGGTCGTCCGATTCGAGCGCTTGCAAATAGGGGACGCGAATGCGCGTGGCTTCGAAAACTTTTTCGAGCGTGACATGTTTCGATTCGCGCGTTTGTTTGAGTTTCTGACCGATGGTTGCCATTACAAAAAAATTGTACCGTTAAGCGCGCGAAGAACGCAAAGATTTAAAAAACATTCCGCGAGCTTTGCGCGCTTGCGATTCGAAGAAAATAAAACATCACCAGCGCCCCATCCAACGGGAACATGCTGGTGATGCCATGAGTGTGGAGGCGTTCCTTACGATGCGGTTGCTTCAGCGGCTTCGGCGGGCGTTTCAACAGGCGCTTCCGCTTCTGTTGATTCTGCCGCGCCCTCTTCGTGCGCTTCGCCCTCGCGGTACACGATGACCTTCACTTCGGGGACGAGATCCATCGTCAGGCGGACGCGCGCAATGAACTCGCCAAGGTTGCGGATCGGCTGCATGTCGATCTGTTGTTTCTTGACCTCATAGCGCGTCTGCTCTTGGATCGCAGTCGCCACATCTTGCGTGGTGATCGAGCCGTAGAGTTTCCCGGTCTCGCCCGCTTTGGCGGGGAAGTTTAGGACGACAGCGCCGATCTGCGTCGCCAGGTCTTTCAACTCGTTGTTGAGTTCGGCGCGCTTGACCTCAGCCTGCGCCCGGATCTTTTCGGACTGTTTGACTGCCCCGGCTGTGGCGAGCACTGCCAACCCTTGCGGGAGGAGGAAATTGCGCCCAAATCCATCGGCGACTTTCTTGATGTCCCCCGCGCGTCCAAGTTTGTACACGTCTTTGACCAGCATTACTTTCATTGTTTAAGCCCTTTCTTTCCTAAAGAGTTTAGATTCGAGCGAAGGGTACGTCGCT
Organism: uncultured Anaerolinea sp.; assembly: GCA_964456775.1. Classification (GTDB taxonomy): domain Bacteria; phylum Chloroflexota; class Anaerolineae; order Anaerolineales; family Villigracilaceae; genus Defluviilinea. The sequence continues at coordinate 2,192 of CAYWCN010000071.1, read as the reverse complement.
CGGCGGGGTATTTTACCACAATCGCTTACGTCGAAAGTTGAGCGGAGAAGGTCGGGGAGTGGCCAATATCCAAGACATACTCCATCATTGCGAGCCCCGAGGCTCAAACGCCGAGTGGGCGAAGCAATCTCCGTCACAGTGGTGAGGATTGCTTCGTCGGGTTACGCTCTCCTCGCAATGAGGTTTTTCACTTTCGATAGTAGACACTCCCAAAAAAGTCAACGCCCGATTCCTCAAACCATCTTCTTCACAGGCCAGGGAGCAAAACTAACGACGCTCTGCCCCGCTTGTTTGGCTATCTCTTCAAAGACCCCGCTCGTAACCTCATCGAGCGGAAGGTACTGCACCACGAAAAGTTCGCCGAACGAGGTCGTGCATGTATTTGCGGACGAAGTATATTTAACTTCGCCGAATTCACTGTGACGATACGCAAAATAGTCCGTGGTGACTTCTTTATCCTCCTCCACGGAGGAAACCAGCTTCCAATAACGTTCAAAGAGGGGATATTCGACAGGATTCCGAAATGCCTTCATCAGGTATTTGAAATAGGGCTGGGCGCGATAGCGCAGGCTGTTCTCTCGAAAGGAACGCATGGAGTTCAACGCATAATTATCCCAATGATCCAGAATGTGACCGCGAGCCGCAAGATCTTTTCCGAAATTAAATCGGACAGTGTTGTAACCGCCCGCGATCTGATCCATATTCTCGAACATTCGAGAGGACACTTTAAAAAAGGATAGCATGATCGTATTCACCGCAACGACATCGCTGTACACGTCCGTGATGAAGGCGGGAAGCCGTATCTGCCCGGTCAACTCGACCATTCTGTCCAATATCTTTCTCACGTTGAACACGTCAGTGGTTGTCGCGGCGGATGGCTGGCGGACGATCTGCTTTTGGTCCAAGCCGCTCGCCGCAAGAAAAAATTCGCGCCGTTCCAGCGTATTCAATTGCAGGGCATTGGCAAGGTTGAACAGCAATTCAGGCTCGAAATACTTTTTTACTCCGCGCTCGATCTGACTGATTCTCGGTTCGTCCGTATCAGCCGCCTCGGCAAGCTGGAACTGCGTCCAGTTCAAATCCTGCCGCAAAGCCGCTAAAAGTTCACCAAATTCATCACGCTTCATGGAAAACCTCACTCAAAGAAATCTTTGAGTCTATTGTAAGCGAATTTGCTGGATTCCATCCCCCAAGATGCCTATAATCACCCTACTGAACATTGAGGGGAAATAACGGGCGGATTCCTGAGGTGGGGGAAGAATAGATTTTTGCAGACCTCCACAAAGTGGGGGTCTTTTTATTTCGATGTCATCGTGGCGATGCCGTTGACTCGCTCGCTTGCGAAAAATCTCTCTTTACACGCTTACCGATACAGGTTTTGTGGAGGCTAACCGTAGAACAGCAAATGCAAAGTAGGGGAAAATCCAGAAAAGCAAATAAATTTGACAAATATCAAAATATTTTGCGACATACCAAAACTATTGACAAAACAAAAGATATTTGCTAAGATGGCGGGCATTGGAGCCTGAAAATGCCGCTTATCCCGCAATCCTGCCCTAGTTGCTCTTCCCCACTCATCGTCACCCAACTCAACTGCACCTCGTGCGGCACAGCCGTGGTGGGAAAGTTCGAACTCTCTCCGTTCCACCGCCTTTCGCCCGAGCGCCTGAAATTCCTCGAAGTCTTCGTCCGCAACCGCGGCAACGTAAAAGAAGTCGAGCGCGAAACGGGCGAATCCTATTGGGCGATCCGCCGCCAATTGGATGAAGTCATTTCCGAAATGGGAATGGAGCCGACACAGGAAGATGAAATCTCGACGCGCCGGCAGGAAATCCTTGCCCAACTCAGCCGCGGCGAGATCAACGTGCAAGAAGCCACAAACCTGCTCTCACAACTCAAAGGAGGTCCCTCATGAACGGACAAAAAGAACGCTTGATGGTGTTGGATATGATCGCCGAAGGGAAGATCAACGCCGAGGAAGGAGAGCAACTCTTCAAAGCGATGGAAGAAGCGCCGGACGCGCCCGCCTCAGACGCGCAGGAACTTGCTTCGCCCCTCTCACACTTATCGCACCTTTCGGCTCTATCGCCCATTCAAACCCCACTGGGGAAATCCTCCGCCATAAAGGAACTGGTCGCCGCCCTCAAAGAAGCGGATATTGATCACGTCACCATGAGCGATCTGCAGGAGAT
>CAYWCN010000070.1:0-16184 GCA_964456775.1 uncultured Anaerolinea sp. | reverse complement strand
ACAGATTTCCTCTGCCGATTCTTACCTCTTTCTTAAAACTGTCGGGTCGCTAGAATAAAAACAGACCAGGCAGAAGCCGCTTTTCAACTTCTGACAAATAACGGTTTTGCCGTTCAGCGGTTTTCAAACGATGAAATACGAATCACCAACGATCCGCAAATCAACCCAGCGACAGTCACCAAGCTGTTGGTGCAGAATCAAATAGAAGTATCTCAAATTAACAGGATCAGTCCATCGCTTGAAGAGATCTTTATGCGATTGACCTCAGAAAAGGGAGATTGAACATGAAAGCATTGATCGTCGCTATTCAGGTGGAAGCAATAAAATTACGCCGCACGCTCGCGTTTTGGATGATGTTTCTGGCGCCATTGGGGATCGTGGCGTTGACCGTGCTTTTCGATATTCGTCTTGGGGCAGATGTTTCTGGCGCAGACAAAGATGCGTGGGCGATCTTGGTGCGCGACACGTTGGGATTTTGGGTCGTTCTTATGCTCCCGATGTTTGTCGCGCTTGAAAGCTCGCTCATGGCACAACTCGAACACAGTCAAAAGATGTGGAAACATCTGTTTTCTCTTCCATCCCCCCGATGGACAGTGTATCTTGCGAAACTGATCATTACCATGATCATTGTCGGCGTGTCCACGATGGTTCTCATGACAGGGATCGTGTTGTCTGGCTGGCTATTGCAAAAATTCGGGATCCGCCCAGATTTTCAATGGATAACTCCCAACCCGTCATGGGCTGTTGCCATTCGGACCGCCTTTCTGGTGTTTATCCTTTCCTGGTGCATGATCGCCTTGCAAACCTATGTCAGCATGAAATGGTCAAGTTTTATCGTGGCTTTAGGAATTGGAAGCGTGGGATCCATGCTGTCTTTCATTCTTGTGCGGAGCGTTACCCTCGCGCAGGTCATTCCTTGGTCTTTGCCCTTTAACGCGTTGGAACCTTACATCAAACAACAAACTTCGCTGGGATTGCCCCTGTTCGTAAGCCTGTCAGGCGCTTTCATTTTTACAATGCTTGGGCTTTGGGAGTTGAATACGAAAGATATTACTTGATCGTAGATCTTCACCCCGATGGTGAATAGGCTTTCAAACTTGATCCGCGCGATGGTGGTCAATTTGACGGAGAGGGAGAAGCCAGTGTTTGGGTGAGTTGTTCGAGGTTATACTTCGATATGCAATGATTGCGTCCCTATCTAAGCAAGTCAAAAGGAGATGCGCATGAAACAACGCACAGACTACGGACAAAAGGCTGACGATTTCTTCAATTCCGTTCCCAAATCTCTCAAGCCATTGGCGCGTGAACTCCGGTCTCTCGTACTCAAGGCGGTTCCCGGCGTTTCGGAAGTGATCAAATGGGGTATGCCGATCTATGAGCTTAGCGGCTCAAGACAATGGTTCTGTTCGATCTATACAAGCAAGGATTACGTAGGTCTTCAGCTTGATGTTAGCGGCGTCAGGCTTGATGACCCGAAAGGGTTGCTGGAAGGGACTGGAAAAAAGATCAGACACGTCAAGATTCGGACAGCAAAAGACATCAAGAAAAGACTGTTTACCACATGGATCAAGCGGGTTGCCAAGCCGCGTTAATGCTATCGTAGTCAATCTGACGGATAGGGAGAAGCCAGTGTTTGCGTGAGTTGTTCGAGGTTATACTTGAATCAAAATTAATCCTGTTTTTTTTGTCTGATGCCGCCTTGTGCCTAGTTAGCCAAATTAGATTGTCAACGTATGCTCATATCACCTGAGTCTCGCATAGTCATATCACATCTTGGATGGGTTGATAAGTCCGCACTATGGGCTTACGACGTGATTAAGGATAGAGTAAATTTATTGCCAGTTGGAAATGCAAAATATTTGACAATTTATTCGTGCAAAGATAAAAATCAATTCGCGGTGTTTCATCACTCTAACGAGGCGCTAATTCGCCTGTCTGTTCATTCATTTGACAACCCCGCTATTCCCCTTTGTACAATTGAATATTCGGAAGGTAAAACGCAAGTCCAAGGGAAAATAGAAGCTTTTCAACTTGCACCTCGTTACTACGTTGCCTTCTACAATCCAGGATATAACGCAGATTTTCATATCGTTTCGGTAGATTCTGCACAAGGAAAAATTGAAATAGAACGCTTGGATTGGTACGATGATAGCTACGATAAAGGCTATCAAGGTGTTGTTGGGGTAATCGAGTTGGATTCTGGTAATCTTATTGTGTCAGTTCAAAGAGATTCTGAGCCCATTGTTTATGATCCAAAAACAAAAACTGTCGTTCGCAAACTTTCCCTTGCAGGCAATCGAGGAAATCCAAAATTTCAACATGTAAGAAAACGTAAAGAAATTTGGGCGGATGATTATGATACCATCCTAAAATTCGATAGCAAAACCCTAACGCTAAAAGCATCACAACGATTACAGATGGCAGCAACAGGCACTGCAGAATTTATAGGCGATTGGTCTTTCAATAACGATGAGTCTTTATGCCTTGTCTCGCGACCGTTCAGCGGTGATGTGATCGCAATTTCCACTGATGCCCCTAAGACAAAGTATGTTGCAAAAACTGGCAACCAGCCAATGCAATCAGTTTTTGTCAGCAATAGCAATGTAGTTGGACGAGATTGGAAAACAGGTGCTTTAATCAAAGGTTCGTTGCGGCGTAAATGGTTTGGCTAAGAAAGAGCACTCTACGCTTCAGCCTTTCCCTGCCCAACACCCATTTGAACAATTATGGAAAACAAACTGATGGTTACAACTCCACCAAAACCACAACCTCAAAACCCAAACGAATCAATCATGCAATGGCTACTTGATTCCGATCCCTCGATCCGCTGGCAGGTGATGCGTGATCTCTTACATGCGCCTGCAAATGAAATCGCGGCAGAGCGCGCGAAAGTCGCAACACAAGGTTGGGGTAAACGATTGCTGTCCCTTCAAGCGACCGATGGGAAATGGGGCGGCGCAGCGTGGAATCATGGTTGGAACTCCACCATGCACGCCCTCACGTTGTTGCGCGAAATGGGACTCGACCCCGCGAGCGAACAAACGCATCGCGCGATTGGACTCGTCCGCGAGAACGTGACGTGGAAAGGATGCGGACCCGAAGAGTGCGCGAACAATCCGTTTTTCGCGGGCGAGATCGAGCCGTGCATCAACGGGCAAGTCGGCGCGGCGGGCTCGTATTTCGGGCAGGACGCGCGCGGCATCATCGAGCGTCTGCTCGCCGAGCAACTGTCCGATGGCGGCTGGAACTGCGATGCGGAGTTCGGCTCGACGCGCTCATCGTTCAACACGACCATCTGCGTGCTTGAGGCGTTGCTCGAATATGACTTGCGCTTCGGGGACGATTCGGATGTGACGTCCGCTCGCCTGCGCGGGCAGGAGTACCTCCTCGAACGCCGCCTCTTTCGCCGACGTTCAACTGGCGCGCCCATTCAGCATGATCGCAAAAGCGGCAGTGACTGGACGCGCTTCGCCTTCCCAACTTGGTGGCATTACGACATCCTGCGCGGACTCGACTACCTGCGCCGCGCCGATGCGAAGCCCGATGAACGCCTCGCGGATGCGATTGACCTGGTCGAATCCAAACGCGGCGACGATGGACGCTGGCTTCTCGATATTCAATATCCTGGCGTGATGCTGATCGATTTTGATGATGGCGAGGGAAAACCAAGTCGCTGGATCACCCTCCGCGCGTTGCGAGTGTTGGATTGGTATTTTCAGTAGCGTAGTTGGCGTTCTCTATGTGGTCGTTCATAAGTTTTTAGAAATTTTTTGCTACCATACATCTCGCCGAATCATGTCGTTGCGAGCCGCCGATCTTGGTTTTTGGCGGCGAAGCAATCTTATTTTCAACAGGTACATCCCTCAAAACAGGAGATTGCTTCGTCGGGAAGAGCAAAACCCCTCCTCGCAACGACATTTGTAAGGTAGAGAATTTTTTTGCTGAATGCTCTTAAGATGAACACTACTCTCCAAAAAGGCACCCTCCTCCACAAACGCTATGTGATGATAAAAATATTAGGCGCGGGAGATTTCGGCACGGTGTACCAAGCGCGAGACAGGAAAGCGGTCAACGCGCCGCGTTTTGTCGCCATCAAACAGATGCCCATGCAGATGATCGTTGACTGCGAACGGCAAGCAGATTTGCGAGCGACGTTGATCCATCCGTCCATTCCGCGCGTCTTTGATTATTTTGCCACCGATACCCATTCCTATCTTGTGCGTGAATTGGTTCGAGGCTCAAACCTTGAAGAGATTCTCGATAGCCGCAAAGGATTTTTGAAGGAGAAGATCGTTGTCCATTGGGCGATTCAAATCTGCGGCGCGTTGGAGGTTCTCCATACTCACCCTGTCCACCCAATGATTTTTCGTGACTTGAAGCCGAACAACATCATGGTCAATTCAGCGAATCGCGTCTCACTCGTTGACTTTGAACTTGCGCGTGTCTTCCCGCCGCGCTTTTTTGAGGAAAACAAAAAGGAATTTGACTACTTCAAAAAAGGATTTCCTATCGGCACAAAGGGATATTCTCCGCCTGAACAATATCGCGGCATCGTCACCCCGCGCAGTGACATTTATGCGCTCGGCGCAACCCTGCACCACTTGTTGACGCGGCGAGACCCTCGCAAGGAAAAACCATTCACGTTTCAAAATTATCCCGTGCGGACGCTGAATCCCGCCGTTTCAAAAGGAATGGAAGCCATCGTCATGAAAGCAGTTCAGCGGAAACCAAGTCAGCGGTTTTGGACAGTGCTTGAAATGAGCAGGGCACTTGAAGATCTGCGAGTATAGGTATCGGAAGGTGTAAAATCAAAACCATATTGAAAGGTGATTATGTCCATGAATGAAAATCCAGAGCTACCGCCGTTGATCGTTGAATGCCCTCATTGCCATACAAATGTGATTCCAATGACAGGCAATGATTGCCCGAATTGCGGTGAAAATGTGATGGATATGTCGGGAGTTGATCTCAGCCGTGTCGCATTTTTTGTAAACGAGTCGGAGGAGTTCCCTCCTTGTTGCTATTCTTGCGGCAGATTTACCGAGCGATTGATCCGAGTTTCTTCCGATCGAGAATCTGGCTTGGAAACTTTGATCTTCAGCGATCAACCGCCTGAAAACACATCGAACGTGATAGTCTACCTCCCCGAATGCGAACTTTGTAGTGAATCGGAAGTAGAATTAATCGAGGTGGATTATGAACACCAGATGATGAAGATCATGGTACATCGTGGATTTCGAGACCGCGTTCTTCAATATCGCCAAACTCCCCGTCAGCAAGTGGATGTGGATTTCGACGGCGACTTGTAAGAATTCTGTAACACTTTCTTCGTAAAACATCGCCGTGATCCTTCGTCCTAATTGCATAGGAGGCACGAATGAACGATTTCAAGAAACCCTCAGATACCGAACTGCGCAAGCAATTGTCCCCGCTTCAATATGAAGTGACCCAACATGAGGCGACGGAGCGTCCGTTTTCGAACACCTACTGGAACAACAAACAGGATGGGATTTATGTGGATGTGGTCTCCGGCGAACCGCTGTTCAGTTCGCTCGATAAATATGACTCTGGCTGTGGCTGGCCCTCCTTCACTCAGCCGTTGGTATCGGAAAACATCGTCGAAAAATCGGACTTCAAACTGTTCATGCCGCGCACCGAGGTCCGCTCGAAGCACGCGGACTCACACCTCGGTCATGTCTTCGATGACGGTCCCGCGCCGACGGGTCTGCGGTATTGCATGAACTCCGCTTCGATGAAGTTTATTCCCGTGGAAAATTTGGAAGAGGAAGGCTACGGAGAGTACGTTTCGTTGTTCGAGAAGTAAAGTTTAGTTCAGACCTCACAGGTCTTTAAGACCTGTGAGGTCTTTTTTGTTATCTCGAATACAACCAATTCAATTCTTTCAACCGCTCAGCCAGCGAATCATTCAAGTCTCCCTCGTTCATTCGCCATTCCCAGTTGCCGCCAAGTTTGGAGGGGAAGTTCATCCGCGCTTCGCCGCCCAGGTTCAACACATCTTGCATCGGCGTCATGGCGATGGACGCAACCGAAGACCAGACTGCGCGGATCAGATCCCAAACGAAGGTATCGTGGATCGTGTTCAAATAGTTGAAGGCGAATGCCCTCTCATTTTCAGCGGCGGTCTCCAACCATCCGCGCGCGGTGTCGTTGTCATGCGTGCCGGTGTAGGCTACGCAATTTTCAACGTAGTTGTGAGGCAGGAATGGGTTTTCGGGACCGGAAAAACCAAACTGTAAAACCTTCATGCCCGGCAATTGAAATTCTTCCAAGAGCGCGATGACATCGGGGGTGACCAAGCCGAGGTCTTCGGCGATGATGGGAAGTGTAAGCTCGGCGGTGGATGTGCCGTCGCTGAGTTTCGAATCAACGGTGCGGAAGAAATCGGAGGCGGGACCCGGAACCCAATGTCCGTGTTCGGCGGTCTTCTCTTCCGCGGCGATCTCGTAATAGCCCGCAAACCCGCGGAAGTGATCGAGCCGCAGGATGTCAATTGTTTTCAACGCGAATTTGATTCTCTCAAGCCACCACGCGTACCCTGATTCTTTGTGAACATCCCAACGATACAGCGGATTACCCCACAGTTGCCCGGTGGGGGAGAACAGATCAGGCGGGACGCCCGCGACGACGGTTGGGTTGCCCGCTTCATCGAGAAAAAATAATTCGGGATGAGACCACACGTCCGCGCTGTCGTAGGCGACGAAGATCGGCATATCGCCGATGATCTTTAGTCCCTTCTCGTTGGCGTAGTTCCGAAGATTTTCCCACTGGCGGGAAAATAAAAATTGATAGAACGAGTGGCGATGGATGTCGTTGGATAACTCTTTGCGCGCCGCTTCCAACGCGGATTTCTCGCGCATGCGAAGCGATTCCTCCCACGTGTTCCATGCCCTGCCGCCGTGAGAATCTTTCAACGCCATGAAGAGGGCGTAATCGTTGAGCCACGCGGCGTTTTGCGCGCAGAAATAATCGAAGCCATCGCGGAAGTCTTTCGGCATGGAGGCGAGACGAGAAAAAGCTTTCAGGAGTAGAGTCAGTTTCCACGGGATGAGCAAGCCGAAGTCGACGCGAGAGGCGGGGAAGGTGGGCGCGTCGCGCAGGTCATCCTGAGTCAGAAGTCCATCTTGGATCAAAACATCGGGGCTGATCAAATAGGGATTGCCCGCGAACGCGGAGAAACATTGATAAGGCGAATCGCCGTAGCCTGTTGGGCCCAGCGGAAGAATCTGCCAAAGTTTGCATTGCGTTGACGCGAGCCAGTCTACAAAGCGATAGGCTTGCGGGCCGAGATCGCCGATGCCGTATGGATTTGGAAAACTTGTGGGATGTATGAGGATTCCGCCCGCGCGATCAAATTTCATTTGCCTGCCTCTTGGTTTCGACGACTTCGCCTGCGTGGACGGTTGAGTCGCTGTAATCTTCCGCGACGACATCGGTGCTGATCTCTGCCTCGGGTTCGACAACGAATCCCTCGGGGACCGTGCTGTTTTTTCCGACGACCGCGATGCGAATGTTTTGGTCTGCCACACCCCAGCCGATGCGGGCGTTCTGACCGACGCGGACGCGTTTATCTAGAATGGCTCGTTCGACGACCGCGCCGCTTTCGATGATCGTATCGGTGACGATGATCGATTCGCGCACGACCGCGCCCGCCCGCACGATCACGCCGGGCGAAAGCACGCTGCTTTCCACGCTCGCGCCTTCTTCGATGAAGCATCCATCGCAGATCATGCTGGCGTACACGTATGCGTCGGACGGCAGGCGCGCGGGCGGACGTTCTTCTGTGCGGGTGTGAATGATCCAACTGCGGTTATACAGTTTCAAATTGGGGAACGGCGCGAGCAGATCCATGTGCGATTGCCAATACGATTGCACGGTTCCCACGTCCATCCAATAGCCGGTGTAAGGGAAGGCGTAGACGCGGGCTTTGGCTTTGATCAGGCGCGGGATGATGTCTTTGCCGAAGTCGTGAGCCGATCCTTTGCGCTGGCGGTCTTCCCATAAATATTTATCGAGCACGTCGCGGTTGAAAAGATAGACGCCCATGTTGGCGAGCGTGCCAGGCGGTTCGGGCGGCTTCTCGACAAATGCCGTCACTTGATATTTATCGTCGGTGGCTAGGATGCCGAAGCGCGGCGCGTCTTCGATGGGGACGTTGATCGTTCCGATCGTGACGTCTGCCTGATGGTCCAAGTGGAAGGAGATCATCGGCTCGTAGTCCATCGTGTAGATGTGGTCGCCGGAGAGGATCAGGACGAGGTCGGGATTTCCTTGTTTGATGAAGCCGAAATTTTGCTGCACGGCGTCGGCGGTGCCGGTGAACCAATCCGCGTTGTTGCGGGCTTTGTACGGCGTGAGGACCTTGATGCCGCCGGTGAAGTCGCGGTTCAAGTCCCAGGGCGCGCCAGAGCCGATGTGTTCGATCAACGATTGCGGGCGATATTGCGCGAGCACCATCAAGTCGAAGATGCCCGAGTTGACGCAGTTCGAGAGGGCAAAGTCTATGATGCGATATTTGCCGGCGAACGGGACGGCTGGCTTCGTGCGTTTTTTCGTCAACACTCCGAGCCGCGAGCCTTCGCCGCCTGCAAGAATGACCGCGCGTGTTTTCATTGGCTGCCTCCGTTGACTGGTTCAGGTTCGACCTTTGCTTCGCGCACTTTTCGTTTCGGCGTTTCGGCTGGCTTCTGATAGGTTTCGCGCGACTCCGCGATCAACTTTTTATAGAGCTCGCCATATTGTTGAGCCGAAGCCTGCCAGCCGAAATCCAATGCCATGCCCGCATTTTGTAAATTTTCCCACTTGGAACGATCGGGGAGTAAAGCGAGGGCGCGCCGCAAAGCATCGTTGAATGATTTGACTTTTGCCTCCACAAATGCGAATCCCGTTTCGCTGTCTGTGACCGTGTCGTGCAGTCCGCCGACAGCGCGCACAAGCGGGACGCTTCCGTAGCGCATGGCGATCATTTGCGAGATGCCGCACGGTTCGTACCGCGAGGGCATGAGGAAAATATCGGAGCCTGCGTAAATTTGGCGCGCGAGTTTGGCGTCGAAGCGCGTCTCCACGCGGATGCGGTCTGGCATGTCCTCCTGTAATTTTTTTGCCATCGCTTCGAGTTTGGGGTTGCCCGCGCCGAGCAAAACGAATTGCCAGTTTTGCTTCTTCATCATGCGCAAGCCTTTGAGCGCGATATCCACGCCTTTTTGCGGGTCCATGCGCGTGACCATGCCGAGCAGGGGAGCATCCGCGTGTACGGGCAAGCCAAGTTTTTCTTGCAATGCGGTTTTGTTTTTCACGCGGGCAGATAAGTTGTCGGCGTTGAAGTTGGCTGGCAGAGCCGAATCAGTTTGCGGGTCGTATGAAGCGGTGTCGAGTCCGTTCAAGATTCCGCGCAGGGACTCGGTCCTATTCCTGAAAAATTCCTGCAAGCCGCTTCCGAATTCCTCGTGCAAAATTTCGTTCGCGTACGTTGGCGAGACGGCAACGATCGCATCCGAAGCCCACAAACCAAGCGGCATCGGCAGGACGCGCGCCCAATCGGGCAGATCGGTGTTCGCAAGCGGCACGCCGTACGCCTCGAGAATTTCTTTTACTTCGGGGCCCAGAAACGGAAGATTATGAATCGTGACGATGGACGCGATGCGATTCTTTTTATCCTCCCAGCGTTTCACCAAATTTCCGTATGCGGCGAGCGCGGTGTGCCAGTCGTTGCAGTGGATGATGTCGGGCTTCCAATCGAGTTGGCGCGGCAGTTCGAGCGCGGCTAACGAAAAGAACACATATTTTTCGGCGTCGAGTTTGTTGTTGGAGGAATAGACGGAGCCGCTCGCGCGGATGGATTCGCCGTTGAGGAAATACACGGGGATGCCATCCAGCGTCCCTTCGAACGCTTCCACCTGGACCTCGGAACTGCCTCGCTGAAGCGGGAATATTCCCACCGCCTTGAGCGACTCGGCCTTGATCACCGCGTGCTGCGGAATGACCAGGCGCACATCGAATTTGATCTCATCGTTGGAAAGGTTTCGCACAAACCGCGGCAGTGAACCTGCCACATCCCCCAGCCCGCCCACTTTGACGAACGGTTCGGCTTCTGCCGCGAGGAACAATACGTTGATCGTTTGGGGCATGTGGGCTATTGTACTCGTTTTCGAGAGGGCAAGTTAGAAATATACAGTTCCCCGTCTTTGCTTTTCGACCCTCATATGACAATTGGCGCAGCGGACTTCGCACTTTTCGATCTCTGCTGTGATGGCTTGCAGGCTATACCCTTGATTGACCATCTGTGAAATGTTCATCTTCTTAGACCCCTTCACATGATCAAAGGTTAATACCATCGGGTCGGTCTCCCCGCAATCAACGCATGGGTGAGTGATCAAGTAATCTACGACGAATTTGCGGGCTGCCTCCCGTTTTTCGATCTGTCGGTTGGCTTTATATTTCAGTTCCTTTGTTTTGTTTCTTTCGTAGTATTCCATGCGCTCTTTAGCCCGACACGAATTACATCTTGAATGCCTCTTGATCCCCCGTATGCTCCAAGAGAATTCGTTGTCTTTTTTCGACTTCCCGCAATTCGTACAGGTTCTCATCGCTTCTCGCTCACTCAAACATTTTTACTTCGAGGTGATTTTAAAATAAAAGACCCAGTTTTTCAACCAAGTCTTCTTAGGGGTGGGCGATGGGTTTCGAACCCACAACCTTCTGAGCCACAGTCAGATGCTCTGCCGTTGAGCTACGCCCACCATATTCAATTATCTTGCTTCCCGAACGAAGCGGCGAGATTATATCACCTGAATTTATAGCAAACAAGTCTAGGGGTTCATCGCGTCCACGATCAATTCTTCGCCGATGCGTTCTGCCAGCCTGGCGTTATCTTCTTCGATCAAAACCACGACCACGATCGGCGTTCCGCCCCAGTTGGGAGGCGTCCCTGCGATGAACCACGTGACGGATGAGTCTCCTTCGTTTGCCTGCCCGATGTGCGACCAGAAACTTTTGCCATCGTGAATAAAGGATTGCGCGGCTATATCCGCGCTTTCAGGCGGGATCGCTTGGAATGGCGTTCCTAACGTTGGAAGAATGACCCATCCCTGTTCGGGTGTGTTGACCGCCGATGCAATGCTCGGGGCGGGGATGTTTCCGTGGTTGCTCAATGCGGCAGACGCCAATGCCATCTGCAAGGGCGATATGTGAAAATGGTCTAATTGATTTGTGGAAAGCGCCTCAGAGACCGGTAATTGGATCTGCGGCACGCGATGAAATCCGATCGTGTCGTGGACGATCTCGCGCTCTTCCTCGTTCAGGATTTGCTTGTTCAATACGGCTTGCGCAAACGGAGACAAAACCTCGCCAGTTGGATACAGCCCTTGCGCGGCGCGGTTGATCAGCGGACGCTGCGGGTCATCCCGCAATTGATCGCCGATCTCATTTAAATGATTCGGATTGAAGGTTGGGTGAGAAGCCATGAGCAGGATCTCGCCGGTCTGCGCGTTCAGCATCACCACCGCGCCGGAATGTCCCAACATCAACTCGTCTGCGCGGAATTGGAAGTAGAGGTCTAGGGTGAGGCGCACATCCAAGCCGGGCGGAGAGGTGCCGTACAGCAGATGATTCCACCAGATGGTGATGGCGGGCGTCCCTTGTAGCCCGCGCAGGTAATTATCCAGCGAAGCCTCCAGTCCAGCCTGCCCATATTTTGGATGGTTGTAGCCGGTGATGGGAGCAAGGTCAGGATACACGTAGGATCGTTCGAGGTCGCCGGTCTCTCCGACCGTTGTGGTGATGACGGAGTTGTTGCGGTCAACAATGTCGCCGCGCGGGACGAATTGATCTTCGATCACGCGGCGGGGATTGTCGGTGCGGGTGAGCAGGTCGGGTCCGCGGAGGATCGCCCACCATCCGTTGGCGAGGGCGGCGGAGAAAATTCCAAGCGTGAGTAAGGCTCCCAGTAAAAGATACGGCTGGGGGTTAATGAGCGGCGCGGGCTCTTCATCCAAATGATTGCTGATGAGGAGAAGGAATAACAATGCGGTAAACGATGTCAGCAGTGATGAGCCGCCATACGAAACGAACGGAAGGGTTACGCCGGTCAATGGGAAGAGGCGCAAGTTGCCGCCGATGATGAGCAGTGCTTGAATCCCGAAGTAGGATGTGAGTCCTGCCGCGCATAAACGGCGAAAAAGATCGGGCGCGCGGAGCGCGGCGCGCAAGCCTCGGATGAGGATCAGGCTGAAGAGGGCGAGCAAGCCTAACGTCCCGAAGAGACCCGTTTCTTCCGCGATGGCGGCAAAGATGAAATCTGAAACTGCCACAGGCACGAGTCCCGGGTTGCCCAAGCCGGGTCCCCTGCCTTCGAGTCCTCCGTTTGCGATTGCAAGAAGCGCTTGAACGATCTGGTAGGAGCCGCCCGCCGGGTCTGCCCAGGGGTTCAACCATGAGTCGACTCGCGTGTGAACGATGTCTATGAAAAAATATCCGCCGACGCCGAATAATGCGATGATGAAGCCGCTGTACAAAAGCGTTCGCTTGCGGTTGGTGGCGAGATAAAGCATGATGGTGAAGAGCGCGATGAAAATGGACGCGGTGCCGAGGTCGCGTTGAAAGAGCAGGAGGAGAATCGCAAGTCCGCTGATAACAGAGGTGGGAAGGACGAGTGAAAAAGTTTTGACTCGAATTGCGAGGCGGTCGGCGAGATATGCCGCGAGGAACGCGACCAGCAAAAGTTTTAGAGGTTCGGAGGGCTGGAAGTAAAGCCCGCAGCATCCGAGCCAGAGGCGGGGACCAATGCCGATGGGGTTTGTTCCGAAGAGTAATGTGAGCGCGACGAGGACGAAACCGCTCGTGAGCAAAAGATATTTGTAGCGTCGTAAAAAATCGAGCCGCGAGGGAAGTTGCAACCCGAACAGCAAGCCGATCAGGCACGCGTCGAGCCAGAGCGCCTGCCGCACGCCGAGATTTGGGTCGAGCCGCCAGATGGCGAGCAAACCCCATCCGCTGAGAAGCGCGGCGACGGGGAAGAGGAACGGGTCTGCGTCGGGAAGTCGCCTTGTGATTGCGCGGTGAACGAGGAAGACCAAAATGCCCCACGTGAACACGGCGATCCATTGCGACCAGCGAAGGTCTACATCAATGGAACGCGCCCGTACCGCCGGGGCAAATGTGATGATAGTTGATTGTAAAAATAAGATCACCCCCGCGATTCGAAGTAAGTTACCCTGCAGGATGCGGTTCATGCCTCAAAGATATTTTTTGATGAGCAGGTCAAGTTTTTTGCGCGTGCCGGCGGGGATCGCATCCGGGCGGGTGATGAGCGCGGAGGCGAGCGCGTCTTTGCATGTGCAATCGCGTTCCTGCCTGAGGTTGAGCGCCGCGATCCGAATCGCTTCTTGCGCGAGAGCGGTGTTTTTATTCAGCGTTTGGATAACCATTTCAACAGTGACCGGTTCTTCGCTCACGTGCCACACATCATAGTCTGTGACGTGCGCCATCGTGGCGTAGCAGATCTCCGCTTCGCGCGCGAGAAACGCTTCCGGCGAAGCGGTCATGCCGATGATGGACATGCCCCATGCGCGGAACGTGTTGGATTCCGCTTTGGTGGAAAAGCGCGGACCTTCGATGGTGATGAACGATCCGCCGCGATGCACCACGCCTCCCGCCTCCCTTGCGGCTGTTTCAATTTGGGAAGAGAGATCCTCGCAGAAGGGATCTGCTACGCTGATGTGCGCGACCAGCCCTTCGCCGAAGAACGAACGCGCGCGGCGGCTCGTGTTATCGTAAATATTATCGGGGATCACAATGTGACCGGGCGCAAAATCTTCGCGCAATGACCCGCACGCGCTGATGCTGACGATCCGTTCCACGCCGAGCGATTTCAACGCGTAGATGTTGGCGAGATACGGCACTTCCGTCGGCGTGATGTGATGTCCGATCCCATGGCGGGCGAGGAATGCCACCTGTTGTCCCTCCAATGTGCCGGTGACGATGGGCGCGCTCGTCTTGCCGAACGGCGTATCCACGTTCTTTTCTGTTGCGTCTTCGAGTCCGGGCATCGAGTACAAGCCAGAGCCGCCGATGATCGCAAGTTTGATTGGTTCTGTCACGAAGACCTCCGAATGTTCATTGTTTCTCGGTTGATTTTTCGTCCACGGCAATGCGAAGCATGAAGAGCGTGCCGCCGCATTTGAATTCATCGCCGGTGATGACGACTGTCGGCATGGTTACTTTTGAACCGTTCAGGAAAGTTCCATTGGTCGAACTCAGATCCTCCAGCCACCATTGGTTATGGTGATACGAGAGGCGCGCGTGCTGTGACGAGACGACCTCGTCTAACACTGTGATGTCGCAATGGGTATGACGCCCGATGATGACTTCGTCTTGAACGAAATGATAATCCCGGTCTTTGCCCTGTTCTGACTGTTGCGTGACTGAAATCCCCGCCACTTTTCGTTCGGATAAGTTTTTCCCCTGCTGTCTCAATTCCTGCCAGATCGTCCACAAAGCCCATGCCAGAAAAACGTACAACGCGATCGTGAGCGCCAACCGCAAGACAAGCACAACGGTCGCGATCATTGGTTGCTTTTATCTTTAGGTAGTTGGTCCGTTCTGATATCTATGGTCTTATGATCAATGGAAGCGGTGGGTCTTTCGCTGGCGCCTTTGCGCAGTCCCTCCAGCGGAGACGTTTCTGCCAGGTCGGGTCGGACCGGTGGATTATCTTGACCAAAAATTAGCGCCACGCCTGCCAGCGAGATCACATCGCCGGGATATAGAACGGTTTGGGAGGTGCGTTGTCCGTTTACAAACGTCCCGCCGGTGGAGTTGAGATCGAATAAGACGAATCTCCCTTTGACGGATCGTAGTTGCGCATGGTTGCGCGATACGCGCGGATCATCTACTACCAGATTGTTTTCCAGCCGCCTGCCGATGTTGATCACCGGCTCGGTCAGCGAGTACACTTTGACTCCCTCGATGATCAGGAAGGCGTTTTCAGGGATCGAGTCGTTCGTGTCTGTTTCCGCTGCTGCAAGTTGATTCGGCATACCTTTGGTGTCACCTATGGGTTCGAGTCTGTGCGAGGCTACGACGCTGATATCCTCGCTTGTGAATTTTTCGTCTGTGGAAATTGAGATCGTGGGGCTGCCTGTAAACTTCAATCCCGCATCCTGACCCGCGGTGACGATGATGTTTTTCAACACATCGAGAGTGGTTGGCTCCTTCCACATGGGGGAGGAGTCGGCGGAGACGATCAACGTGTACACATTGGGAGCCATGGCGTCGTCGTGACTGTTTTCCACGATGTTTTGTTTGAGCGCGGCAGAGAGACGTTGAATAACTCGGTCTTCAATAAGTAAGCCGGGTAATATCCCCACCAATTGGTTTTCTACCAACGACTGTAGTTTTGCCTCGAGCTGGTCAAGTTTGTTCGTCATTGAATCCCTGCCGTTGTGGCACCCAGACATTATAGAAGGGAGGCTAAAAAACTGCAAGATTTCAATCTTGCAGTTTCGCAATATACCGGTAATGGCGGGCTTGGAGCTACCTGAGTTTTTGGTTGCAGTTCGGGCAAATGGTCTCGTTGGCGCGGACAACAAATCCGCAATTTGGGCAGGTGGATGGCTGGGCATTTCCCAACGGCGCTCCGCAGGCAATGCACGAACCTTCTCCAAGCGGGTTTGCGGTCCCGCAGTGGTCGCAGGTAACACGTGCTAGTCGCTCCGAAAGGTCGTGTGAAGCGCCGAACGCGGCGATGGTCTGATCGATCGTCTTCCAGACCTTTTCGCTGAGTTGAATACTTTCGATATCTTGCGCGAGATCATCCAGCCGCGATAGGAGACTGAACGGATTCCGAATCGCTGACCAGGCGGTCTGACCGAGGCTGGCGGCGATCCCCATCCACGCCTGCTGACCAAGTTCGATCACGACCCCATCATCCATTGTTTGGACGTTCACCGTGAGCGCGGTCTGCCCGCCGGACATGGCTCCCATGCGCGTGGTGATCTGCACCGCCATCTTCTCTTGTTGCCCGATCACTTGCGCCTGCATGTTGCCGCGATTAAATTCCGCCATCAACGCTTGAGCAATATCGTTCGGTGTGATCCTGCCGTGAAAAATTCGCCTGTCCATGAATTCGATTATAATCCTCTTCATCAGCGACGACTCAGGGTCGTCGC
>CAYWCN010000069.1:0-16459 GCA_964456775.1 uncultured Anaerolinea sp. | reverse complement strand
CACTCCGTGCAGGGTTCCGCTTGGAACTTTCTACCTACATGCTTCTTGGCGCACCGCTGGGGTGGTTGTGGATGATGACGATGCAGGAGGCGTTTTTGCGGATCGCTTCTTTGAATATTTCGCCGACCCGCACCTGCGACGAGTTGACCGAGCCTTTGTACACCTCGACCGTTTCCAATACCCGATTCCTCCTGTCGAGCAGCATGACGCGCAGATGCTCCTGCTCCAACGCGGACATTTCGTACGAGACCAACGCGGCGGCATCGGCAGGGGAGTTGATGGCGGGTCTTTCTTCGGGCGATTCGAGCGTCAGCCTTCGACCGAGTTCGATCGCCGCTTTGATCTGCGCGGCTTTGGCGTCGCCGAGTCCATGTTGCTTTTTGAGGTCGGCGAACGGCGCGCGGTGGAGTCCCGTCAGCCCGTTGAACTTTTTGAGCAGGCGTTGACCCACTTCCACTGCGTTTTCGCCTTTTACACCAACTCGTAGCAGTATGGCGATCAGTTCGGCGTTGGTGAGGGCTTGCGCTCCCAGCGTGGATAATCTCTCTCGTGGGCGATCAGCCTCACTCAAGTCCATGATGCGGTAAATGGGTTTGGAGTTTGTCTCAGCCATGGAAATATCCCTTTTGTTTGCGTGGTTCTCCTATTTTACAGCGAAACCTTGCTTGACATCACCCTACCCGTAAAGTAGAATACCGAACGCTTGAACTTGGGCCTGTAGCGCAGTTGGGAGCGCGCATCAATCGCACTGATGAGGCCAGGGGTTCGAATCCCCTCAGGTCCACTTGTTCAGTGAACAGTAATCAGTGACCAGTGAGTTGGTCTCTCGAAAAACTGATCACTGATTACTTTGAAAACTGATTACTTCAAAAGGGGCCCATAGCGCAGTTGGGAGCGCGTCTCAATGGCATTGAGAAGGTCGAGGGTTCGAATCCCTCTGGGTCCACAAATTGAATATAGACCTCACAGGTTTTATAAACCTGTGAGGTCTGAAACAAAAGTTATGACAGGAGTAGTAGGTCATCCCGTCAGCGAGAAGGGAAGGCAAGGTGGAAGCCCTTCAAACGGTATCGAACGGGAATACCAAGAGACCGAACTCGCCTGTCTCCTCGCAAGAGGGACTTCGCTGGTGAATCGAGTAGTCAGCGACGGGTTAGCCCGTTATCGCGATCAAGAGCGTTTGAAAGTTGAAAGGTTGGAATGTTGAAGGTGAAAACCTGAAACATGTGACCTTCAAACCTTCAACCGAATTCGGGTGGTACCGCGGAGTGAACTCTTCGTCCCTGATGTGGATGAGGAGTTTTTTGTTTAAGGCGCTATGAACAAGAAAAAGTTATGGATCAGTTTTATTGCCCCTTGGATTCTTGCAAACCTGGCAGGATGGTTTTCGTATTCAGCCATTCTCATTACGCCTCACCTCGCTTGGAAAATTCCGCTAAGCGCAGCCGTTATACTCGGTCTTTTGCAATGGGCTGTCTTACATCATCATCTTGGCGTTGATTTTAGATGGCTGGCGGCATCTCTACTTGTTTATGGTTCTTTGTTCTATGCGGAATTTGCAATTCCATATTCAGGCTTATTAATCTTTCTGACGGCAATTATTCTGGGTTTGTTCGGCTTGACGCATTATTGGATCCTTGATGAACAGATTGCCCACGCGATAGTTTGGGTGTTTACGAGTCCAATCGCGGGCGTACTAGGTTTGTTGTTTGCTGCTCCCGCATTGCAGTCGGGATTTTTAGGAAGGGCATGGGCTATGCAGGGCTTCGTGTATGGAATAGTAACTGGCATTGTATTATTGTTACGAATATCAAAACTTGCCGACGCTATCAATTTGATAAATAAAGATGGAGGCTGACATGAACATTCAAATCAATTTCATATTTTGGAAGCAAGGTCCTCTTCTTCCGCGCCTCCTCGTGTGCAAAGAAGCGAAAACCCGAAACCCTTCGACAGGCTCAGGACAACGCTTGGAACTTGAAACCTGGAACCTGAAACTCATAAAGAGGTAAGAATGGCTACTAAGAAAAAGAAAGCAACTACTAAAAAGAAAACCGCGCCAAAGGTGAAAAAGACTTTGAAATCGAAAGTATCGCCAGCGAAGAAGAAAATTGTTGCGGTGAAGAAGAAGGTGATGAAACCTGTAGCGAAGGCTAGAAAGTCCGCGCCTGTGAAAAGGCGGACTGAAGTCCGCGCTCCTGATTCGAAGGATATGTCTTTCAACCCGCAGGCGTTTGAGCCGAAGTGGCAGGCGAAGTGGGAAGCGGATAAGTTGTATCGCGCGGTGATTGACGAGAGCCGACCCAAACATTACGCGTTGACGATGCTCCCGTATCCCAGCGGCGACTTGCACATCGGTCACTGGTACGCGATGACGCCGTCGGATGCGCGGGCGCGGTTCAAGCGGATGCAAGGCTACAACGTCATGTTCCCGATGGGATTCGACGCGTTCGGTCTGCCCGCGGAAGGCGCGGCGATCAAGCACAATATCCATCCGAAAAAATGGACGTACGCCAACATCGAGCGGATGCGTAAACAGATGCGCACGATGGGCGCGATGTTCGATTGGGAGCGCGAGGCGGTCTCGTCTGACCCTGAGTATTACAGATGGACGCAATGGTTCTTCATCCAGTTGTACAAAAAAGGACTGGCGTATCGCAAGAAAGCGTTGGTGGATTGGTGTCCGAAGGACAATACTACTTTGGCGCGTGAACAAGTCAAAGGCGAGGATCGAGTCTGTGACCGTTGCGGAACGCCTGTGATCAAGAAGGAGTTGGAACAGTGGTTCTTCAAAGCGACAAAATACGCGGATGAATTACTGCACTTCGATAACATTGACTGGCCCGAATCCATCAAGACTTCGCAGACGAATTGGATCGGTCGGTCTGAGGGAGCGTCGGTTAATTTTCGTGTGGAAAGTAATCAGTCAGCAGTGGACAGTGATCAGTCATCGCAAGATACTGATAACTCATCACTGATCACTGTCTTTACCACTCGTCCCGACACGTTGTGGGGCGCGACGTTCATGGTCTTTTCGCCTGAGCATCCGCTGGTGGATAAAGTTACCACAGCGGAGAACGCGGAAGCCGTCCGCGTGTATAAGGCTGAAGCGGCGAAGCAGACCGACATCCAGCGCGAAGCGAAAGATAAAGAGAAGACGGGCGTCTTCACAGGCGGCTATGCCATCAATCCAGTGAATGAGGAGCGTATCCCCATCTGGGTTGCGGATTATGTGTTGATGTCGTATGGTACGGGCGCGATCATGGCTGTGCCCGCGCATGACGAACGCGACTTTGAATTTGCGCGCAAGTTCGGGTTGAAGATCGTGCCTGTGATTCAACCCGTAGGGGCGGATGGCCATCCGCCCTTACAAGGCGAGACGATGGAACGCGCTTACGAGCATGATGGCGTGATGATCAACTCGGGTCCGTTCAATGGCACGCGCGCCACGAACGATAAAGGGATGAAGAATCCCGCGATCAAAGCCGTGACCGAATGGCTGGAGCAAAAGGGAATCGGCAAGCGCGATGTGAATTATCGGTATCGCGATTGGTTGATCTCGCGCCAGCGTTTTTGGGGCGCGCCGATTCCCATGGTACATTGCGAAACGCACGGATGGAATCCTGTGCCTGACGATCAACTGCCTGTGCTGTTGCCCGATGACATTGACGAGTGGAAGCCGACGGGCGAGTCGCCTTTGAAGTTTCATCCGACGTGGAAGGACGCGACTTGCCCCGTGTGCGGCGAGCCTGCCACGCGTGAGACCGATACGATGGACACGTTCATGTGTTCGTCGTGGTATCACTTACGTTATCTGAGTCCGCATAATGACGACGCGCCGTTCGACGACGCCGAATACAACTACTGGATGCCCGTTGACACATACACGGGCGGAAGCGAACATGCCAACATGCACTTGCTGTACTTCCGCTTTTTCCACAGAGCGCTGCGCGACATGGGCATCACCGAGGGCAACGAGCCAGTGATGCAGTTGCGCAATCAGGGCATGGTGCTGGCGGAAGATCATACCAAGATGTCGAAGAGCAAAGACAATGTCGTTGCGCCCGATGTGCTGGTGAAAAAATACGGAGCCGACACCGTCCGCGCGTATTTGATGTTCTTCGCGCGCTGGCAACAAGGCGCGCCCTGGGACTCAAATGGAATCGAAGGGACTGCGCGCTGGATGCGCCGCGTGTGGACGTTGTTTACCGACGTTGTTCCGTCGGGGTCTCAGACCCCGACGAGCGAGACGTTGAAGAATCTACGCCGACGCGTCCACCAGACGTTGAAGCGCGTCACGCACGATTTCGAGAACTTCGAGTTCAACACGATCATCTCCTCGCTAATGGAATTGCTGAACGAAATGTACAAAGCGCGCGAGGCTGGCGCGGTCGGCACACCCGAATGGGATGAAGCGACCGAGATCTACGTGAAGATGCTGGCTCCCGTCGCGCCACACATCGCCGAAGAACTGTGGACGAATCACCTGGGCAAGCCGTATTCGATCCATCAACAGAAGTGGCCCCAAGTGGACGAAGCCGCCGCGCGCGAAGACTCGATCGAAATTCCCGTGCAGGTCAACGGCAAGGTGCGGGACCGAATCGTCGTCGCAGTGGACGCGAGCGAAGATGAGATCCGCAACGCCGCGCTGGCAAGTGAGGTCGTCAAGAAATATCTGGAGGGGAAGGAGCCGCGCAAGGTCATCGTGGCGCATGGGAAGTTGGTGAGCGTGGTGGTGTAGAACTAGAGATTAGAGACTGGAGATTAGATACAAAGTCCCTGTGAGTTTTTGACTCGCAGGGACTTTGTATTTTGAAATGAAAATGTGGGTTTATTTTGGAACAGCGAACACGATGACGTAGTATCCATAGTTGTTGAAGAACGAGTAAGCGACTCCGATCTCGGTGTATTTGGCGCTCAGCAAGTTCTTGTTGTGGTTCAGGTCTGTTGTGTCGTTTGCCCACCAACTTATCACTCCTTGTCCATTCAACGGAGGGTAACTTCCGTAGACGTTTTCAGTGACATCCGATGCCGAATAGCCTGCGGATGCTACGCGTGTTGTTGGTGTCGAGCCGTTGGTGCCGGTGTGCGTGAAGAAGTTGTTGCACGCCATATCGTTGGCATGGACGGCAGCGGCATTGGTCAGCAATGGGTTGACGGTGTACGCAGGTAGTCCATTTTTTGTTCGGTACGCGTTTAAGGCGTTGATGGCTGCCGACACTTGGGCCGGGTCGAAGGTAACGGCGCACGCGGCAGCGACAGTTGTCCCTCCGCTTGAAGCGGGCGTTGAACCTGTCCCAGCGGACGCAGCGCCGCTCACATTGATGATCAACCACAGGCGCGAATCGCGGTCAATGCTCATGATCTTTCCGTCTGGGTTCTCGATGACAAAGTTGCCACGATGCCTGCCGTTGGTCGAAGGGGCGATCAGGTTCAGGGATATATCCGCAGTTTCTCCGGGGTAAGTCACGCTCAATGGACTGGAAACGGGCGCGCCCATTGCCTCCTCGGAATAATGACTGACGGTGTAATCGGGACCCCAGATACAAGAGCCGGTATTCTTGACGCGCCAGGTCTTCGTGAAGAGCGTGCTGGCGGGGAGGTCGCTGTAATCCGGCACGGTCACATCGGCGACAAAGCTGGCGCTGTTGGTGCAATCCGGCGAATTGGTTGGGATCGGCGTTGTGGGAGTGGGGAATTCGGCGGCAACGGTGGATTCTTCCGTCGGTGATTGAGTCTCCGTTGGTTTTTGCGTCGCGGTCGGAGCAGACGTCTCAGTAGGAGGAGGCGGCGTGGATGTTTCCACGGGAGGGTTTGCTCCGCAGGATGAGGTCAACAACACGAGGAGGAGAAACATTGCCAGCAAAATTTTTTTCATGACAGCCTCTTTTTTATATTTTGGGCAAGGGGTTATATCTTCATTATATGCAAAAGGATGAAAATCCGTTGAGAAGAAATCGTCATCGGTTTGATTCCTCCTCACCCGAAAGTACTGCGCTCTATGCAATCGTTTTGCAACTTCGCGGCAACTTTACTGTAACGCGTGAATCGGCGAGTGAGTCATACAATGGAAAGGACTGAAACCCTGTGATTGCCGCATGGATCGTCCTCATAGATCATAAATGAAAGATGAAATTGTGTCCGGGGTTTCGCGCCGAAAAAAATCAAATCGTGCCGCCAGTCGTTGATTACAAAAAACTTTAATTCGGAGGAGAGTTGATCATGAAATCCAAACGTCTGTTTCAAATCCTTGTCGTCTTCGCGCTATTGTTCAGTTCATTTGGGGGAAGCCAGCCGGCGTTCGCCAGCGCCGATGCCGCGCCCGCGCAAGACCCCATCGTCATCAATCGCAGTCTCGATATCTGGAATGCAACTTACATCGGGTATGTGAGCGGAAGCATCTTCGAAAAATGGCAGTTAGACCTGACCGAGCCGCACACATTCGTTGTCTCAGCGAACACCGTAGCGGGCGACCTGGTCCCATTGCTGATCCTGCAAGATTCGAACGGCGTTGAACTTGCGCGCGGCACCGGCTCGTTGACCAGTTCACAACCTGCCGGCACATTCTACGTTCAAGTGCAACCCGAGTCGGGCGCGGGATTTTATTTCCTCACCATTCGTCAAGCCGTGGATACCTCGCCGTCCGCTTCGACGGTCGTCAACCCCACGAGCTTGGATGTCGGTCAAACTGCGACAGTCACCGTCAGTTTGAATAACGTCCCCGCTTCGGGATATACCAGCGCGGAATTCACCTGCACCTACGATTCCAATCTCGTGCAGGTCAGCAACATCGTTGCCGGTAACTTATTTGGCGCAGACCCGGCGGTGGCGGTGAACGATCCTCAAAACGGTTCATTCATCGTGGCGATCGCCGGCACGAACGGAAACAAAGCCACAACGAGCGGACCCGTCTTCACGTTCACAGTGACCGCGCTTCAAGCCGGTCAGGCGAACATCCTCTGCGTCGCGCGCGTTTCGACGGGGACCAACGTGTTGACCAGCCTGCCTTCGACGGGAAGCACGCTCACCATCTCAGGGACAGCTGGCACAGCCACCCCAGCCTCCTCTCCCACCCCGGTAGGGACAAGCCAGCCGACGGCTACTACCACGCCTCCGCTGGAATCACCGACTCCCACCGCAGGTCCGGTTGAATCGCCGACCCCAACATTAACTTCCGCGCCGGTTGAATCGCCCACCCCGACCGCATCTCCCACGCCGGTCGAATCGCCTACGCCAGTCTTCACCGCAACGCCGGCTGAATCGCCCACCCCGATCTTCACCTTCACGCCTGAAAGTTCGCCGACTCCCACTACGTCGCCCGATGGCACATTGACCGGACAAGTGATCGCAAGCAAACCGGTGATCGTGACCTTGTTCTCAGGCAATGTCGTTGTCGCAACAGTGAACGCGAACCCGGATGGCACGTTCAGCATCACGGCTCCCGCCGGAAACTATTCGGTCGTCGCAACAGCGAGTGGATTCCTCGCGGCGCAAGGCTCTGCGGACATTCTGCCGGGCAGTACCACCACGAAGCCCACCATCAGTCTGCTGGCTGGCGACATTGACGGCAACAACGTGATTGACCAGTTCGACGCGCTCACCATCGGCATCAACTACAACTCTGCCGCCCCCGCCGCCGCAGACTTGAACAACGACGGCGTCATCAATGTGCTCGATCTTGAGTTACTCGCGCAGAACTACCGCGATACGGGTCCCACGTCTTGGGAATAGAAAGTAAAAATATTCCGGGCGCATGGAATGTGCGCCCGGAATTTTGGAGTTACTTGTGAAACGATTGATATCGCCGCTTTTAGCAATTCTGCTGGCGTTCGTATTTTTTACGAGCGCCAAAGCGCAATCGCCCGAAAGCATTTGGCTGAGCGCATCTACCACTGCTTATAAAACCGGGGAGACCGTGATCGTCACACTCAACGCTTCCTCGGCGACACCCGTGCAGGGATTCACGTTTCAGATCCGCTATGACCCTTCGTGTTTGCGCCCGGTCAACGCTTCGAGTCCGCTCCCCGGCATGAATGGCTTGCAGTTGCCGCAGATCTCCGGGTTAGTGGACGGTTCGTATGCCAGCACCACGCCGCAAACTGTGAATGGCGTTCTTGCGGAAGTGCGGTTCATCGCTTTGCAGGGATGCCAGACCGGTTTGTATCTTGAGAGCGCCGCGCTTGCGGTCCGCAATGCCGAGGGGTTCGCCGCTCCGTTGACGAGCGTGTTGGTCGGTGAAAGGAACGTCTCATTGAATGTTTCTAACGAAACCGGGGCAACCCAAGTGTTGCCAGAGTCTGGCTCGGTTCTTTTGCTTGAGCCTCCGCCAGCCGAAAGCGGATTTCCCTTCTGGCTCGTGGGGATCGGCGTCGGCGTGTTGGTTGTGCTTGGCATGTTCGGCATTTACAAAGTGTTCAGCGGCGGAAGCGCGCGATGAGAAAGGCGTCTGCGGCGATGAAGGCTGAAGAAGTTGAACCAGCCGTCCCGTAGTGAAGAAGCGAGGAATTATGTCCAACAAAATGTTTCGCGCGGCGAGTCTGCTTATCATGCTCGCTTCGTTGATCCCGATCGCTCATCCTGCGTTTGCCGCGCCTGTTCTTCCCCCGGTGGATATGTTCCAACTTCCGTGGGAGTTGGGCAAGGCGTGGGTGGCGTACGATGGATTCGATAACGGATCGCGGCGACCTACGGGAAGCCCGCATAATTTCAACAACGGCGGAGCGATTGACTTCGCGCCGCACGCGAATATGCAAAAAGGGGAAGACACTTCGAACGCGTGGGTGACCGCCGTGGCGGACGGAACCGTGGTGGCGTTTTCCACTTGTCGTTTGGTCATCGCGCATAGCGGCGGTTGGTCGAGCGAATATCAACATATCGCAAATGTGCAAGTGAAGTTGGGCGATGCGGTGACGCGCAATCAGCGGCTTGCTGTGATCGCGAACGCTTCGGCGCAACAACCTGTGTGCCGCGGCAGTGAAGACCAGGATACGCCGCATTTACATTTTTCGGTTCGCCCCAACATGGTCGGCGCGGCGTTCGCGGGTTGGGAGTTCAAATACAATTCGTTGTTCAATGTCACAACGTTCATCAAGAACGGGCAGAGCCTCGGTCTGTTCAAACCGCTCTTGAATGAGATGAGTTCGTCCACCACGCCGACGCCGATAGCGACCAATGCAACGCCGTCAACTCCGACATCGTCCACACCAACGACTTCCACGCCGTCAACTCCGATCTCATCAACGCCAACATCCTCCACATCGTCAACTCCAACATTGATCCCCACTGCGACCAGCACCGCGCCATCGGGTCCGTACGTTTCGACGACGGTTAGCGCGCCCAATGTGGCTGTGGGCGACACCGCGCTTGTCACTGTCAATTTGAACAACGTGCCAGTCGAGGGCTACACCAGCGCGGAGATCACTTGCACATACAACGCGAGTCTTCTTGAAGCGAGCAACATCGTCTTTACGAATCTCTTCGGCGCCGATGCCGCAACAACGATCTTTGGTCCGCAAGGCGGAAGTTTCATCGCCGCCATCGCGGGCAAGAAGGGTAATCGAGCCACCACCAGCGGAACGGTCTTCACGTTCACCGTGCAAGGTTTGCAAGCGGGGCTGACCGCCATTGATTGCACAGCGCGTATTTCACAAGGGAACGGCGCATTGACAAGCATTCCCTATGTTGGGACAAGTATCACTGTTCTTGGATCATCCACACCGACGCCGCCGGTCACTTCGACGCCTGAGCCGGCCTCGCCCACCTCAACATTGATCCCCACCTCGACCAATCCCTCCGCCACCCCGACGGTGATCTCCACTCCGCTTGGTCCCGGTGACTTAGTCCCTTCGCTATCTTTCGTTCCTGTCGTCACCGGTTTATCTCAACCGGTCTTGGTCACGAATGCAAGCGATGGTTCTGGACGATTGTTTGTTTTGGAGCGCGTTGGGCGCGTTCGAGTGATCAGCAATACAGGCAGTCTTCTTCCAACTTCTTTTTTAGATCTCACGTCTATCGTGGGTTCATCGGGGAGTGAAGAAGGTTTGCTGGGACTCGCCTTTCATCCCAACTACGAATCGAACGGATTATTTTTTGTCGCATACACCGATACATCTGGCAATCTCGTTCTTGCCAAGTATTCGGTTTCAGCAGACCCGAATGTGGCGAACCCCGCCAGCGCGGCGACCGTGCTGACCATTTCACATCCGGGCAACGCGAATCACAATGGCGGGATGCTTGCCTTCAGCAGTGACGGTTATCTCTACTGGTCAACCGGCGATGGTGGCGGCGCGGGCGATGTCCCCAACAACGCGCAGAACACGAATGTCCTCTTGGGAAAAATTCTGCGCTTGGATGTGAACTCCGGCAGTCCGTACGCGATCCCCTCGGATAATCCTTTCGTTGGTGTCTCAGGCGCGCGCGGCGAGATTTGGGATTACGGTCTTCGCAACCCCTGGCGGTTTTCGTTTGACCGCGGCACGAGCGATCTGTACATCGGCGATGTGGGGCAGGGCAGCCGCGAAGAAATTGACTTCGAGCCATCTGCGTCCTCCGGTGGCTTGAATTATGGTTGGCGGGTGATGGAAGGCAGTCTCTGCTTCAACCCCTCCAGCGGATGCGACACCAGCGGAAAAATTTTTCCCGTCGCGGAATATGACAACACGGGAGCAACTTGCGCGGTGACCGGCGGTTACGTCTATCGCGGCTCACAGTCTGCGCCGATGACGGGCATCTATTTCTACGGCGATTATTGCAGTGGAGAAATTTGGGGGCTCCTGCAACAATCTCCCGGTGTTTGGGATTCTGACCTCATCACGGATACCTCGTTCTTCATCTCCTCGTTCGGCGAGGATGAAGCGGGCGAACTGTATCTCACCGACTATTCCACCGGCACCGTGCAAAAGATTATCGGTCCGAGCGCGCCAGTTCCAACAGCGACCTTTACGCCCGGTCCAATTGAGTCCCCTACATTCACTCCAGTCCCAGGCGCATCGCCGACTCCAACGATCACATTCACGCCATTGCCATCGCTCACGCCCTTGCCTACATTTACTGGTTTGCCCTCTGCGACGCCGTCGCTTCCTTCGGATGGATCGCTTGCGGGACAAGTCATCGCTTCCAAACCTGTGACGATCAGCCTGTTCGATTCAAGCAATGTGCTTGTCACTTCTGTGACTGCCAACGCGGATGGAACATTCAACCTGTCCGCGCCTGCTGGAACCTACACGGTGATAGCCTCCGCCAGTGGATTCCTCAGCGCGCAAGGCTCCGCGATCATCACGGCTGGTTCTACGACCACCAAACCCACCATCAATTTGGTGGCTGGCGATATTGATGGGAACAACGTGATCGATCAATTCGACGCGATAACTCTCGGGATGAGTTACAACACGTCTACTCCCCCCGCCGCCGACTTGAACAACGACGGCATCATCAACGTGTTCGATCTGGAATTGCTGGCGAAGAATTACCGCAAGACCGGTCCGATTCTGTGGGAATGACGCGCGAAAACTAAACGAGTAGACAAAAGCCCCCGAAGGCGAACCAGCCCGAAGGGGTTTTTGATTCGCAGTCTTTCGTCAAAATGGAATACAATCAATACATCGTTTGCTAAAGATTGTTTGCCACAGAGAACACAGAGTAAAAAGAGTTTTTCTCAGCGGTCTTTGTGATCTCTGCGGCTAGCAGAACTCACTACACAAAAGCCTAATTCAAGGAGCGTATCATGGCGGCTCAAAAATATTTCCAATGGCAGAACGAAATTTTGCTCAAAGATATTTACCCGATGCGGCTGGTGAAACTGCGCGACGTTCTGGTCTTCTTCAGAGAAGCCGACCTGTGGGCGGAATATAAAAACAAGGACATTGCCGCGCTGACTGCGGATGTGGCGGAATATAAAAGAGGGATGGAAGCCGCCCGCAAAGTGGAAATTGATAATTACTCGAAACTCAAAACGTATTTCCTCACGAAAGATGTGAGCGGCGCGTTTGCCAAATATCAACCCGTCGAACCCGAGGCGATGGCGCTCATCCAAAAAAATCATGACCTCTTCATCGCGTCGTGGCCCAAGGATATTCGCGGCGAGCGCGGATTCATTCAAGGCCGCATCGAATCGTTCAAGTTGCAGTCGGGATTCGTGCGCGACCGGGCGCGTTACCTCCAGCGCCAGCTTGATGGGATGCTCCCCGAACATCCGAACCGCCCGAAGGTGCAGGCGGAGTTTAAACTCAAGAGCGAATCGTCCATGCCGATGTTGCTGGATGAAATGGAAAAACTGCGCGAGTTCGACCTGTGCTACGACAAACTCGGCGCGCCAAAACTGGAATGGTACAAACTCACCAAAGCCGACCCGAACTTCAAAACCTCCGAAGAGGAATTCCTGCGCACCTACGATTCGAAAACGCCTGTCACCGTGAAAGATATTGCGCATTTGAAAACGGAGCAATACGCCAAGACCCTCGAGGGCAAGGATCAATATCAACTGCTGGCGGAAATCCGCGCGAGGTTCGAGAAAGAGCCGAAGCGTTTCCCGGTCTGGCTTCAATACATGATCGTCCATTTTTCGGGGATGCGCTACAAATCGGCGCATGGATCGTGGGCAGACCCGAAGGACTTGCTCGTACGCCTGCGCGTGGAGGAAGTGAAGAAAGCCCAAGCGGCTCTTTCCGACGGGGAGGTGGAAGCGCGTTGTAAGGAGAAGATCGCCCAGTACGAAGGGGCGGGAGTGAACAAGCCGGGTCTGGCGAAGGCAACTGAAAAAGTCTGGAAAGACCGCGTCGCGTTGCACATGCAGGGAGTCAAAGCGCGCGGACCGCAGTCCCGCCGAATCGGATTGGACGGCTTGGCGGAAGCGGAAGCCAAATACGAGTTCATGTCCATGACGACCGATCAGGCGTTGGCGAAGTTGGAGGCGATGAAGGGTCAATTCCCCGCGTGGGCATGGAAGATGATCGTCTTGCTGACTCCGTTGCGAGTCAATTACGTCACCGCGCCGGGTTGGGAAACGTTCACTGCCGAGGAAGATAAAGTCCGCTTTGCCGATAAAACTCTCTATCCGCTCCTTAGCAAATGGGCGACGGATAACACCGGCATGTGGCGACCCGAGCATGGGCAAAGCCATGAACTGATCGTCTCGCGCGCGGTGTGTAACGAGACCGCCGAACACCTGCAACACATCCGCGGACATTTGCCGCCCGGCGGATTGACCGAAAACGCGGCGCGGTATTTCAAATTGTTCAAAGCGAAAACCCCCGGCGTCACTTTCATCCGCCCGACGGGAGCGGAGCATTACACACAAGGCGCGAGCATCTTCTGGCTAAGGTTTGTCGGCGGCGACCCAAGCCCGTGGCAGATCGCCAAAGGCGTGGAAGATGCGAATGGGCAAGGTCTGCTTTCAGGGAACTTTGTCGGGAAACAGCAAAAAGATCGAAGCGGAAAGAATGCGCCCGCCGTCGCTCCGTGGCAATACAAAATGGGCGAGCCGATCACGCGAAAGCGAACAAGCGTGGACGCCAACAAAAAATCGGTGATCGAAAACCAATGGCTGAGATGGATCCACGAAGCAACAGTCGTTGAAGTCGTGGATACTGCCGACGGCACGTACGTGTACACCTTCGAAACCTCCCTGCCCGATGACTTCCGCGGCACATCCTGCCTTGGCGTCTTCCGCAACTCGCTCCGCTGGAATCTCGATGACGGCACCGAGGATTTCTACAACCGTTCATTCGTTGGCTTTGTGCCGGAAGGTCAGGTTCCGACCGAGCATATGAAGACGATGATGGATTGGAATAAGATTCTGGCGAAATAGTTGAATTAACGAGACAGCAATTGTGTTGGATTTTCAGCAAATTTTTCCAGATCTTTGCCTTTTTGTAAAAAAGATTTCTAGCGGCTTGTTGATTATAGCCATAACATTTGGTTGTCAATCACAGACCTCTAATCAAGAACCTATAGCGACTACCTCGCCAATACATGCAACAGAGACCACAACGCCTTCTCCCATTCCAACTGTAACTCCAACTCTGATTTACCAACCCGATCCAGTATCTTTTGAGAATTCAGGAGAGTGGCGTTTTACTAAACCATATGTTTTCAAGGATTGGCCCGAACTGATCGTTCCAGATGGTGACACTTTCAAATTGATTGACGGCCTCAAAGTTGAATCAATAGAACTGTCGTATCAATGGTTTGGACATATAGATGATATTGTCTCTAGTTACAAGCAAATTCGGAGAATTGGGGATACTTATAAATTAGCAGGCGAGGTGGTTCTCGAAGAGAAAATTGAGAATCTAGTAAATTCGATAAAGGATTTGCATCTTGTTCCTCAAACGGTCTCATCATATGCCCTTACTGATGACTATCCTATCTGGGCAATTGAAATTACAAGTGAGAATGGGGAAAGGATTTTACTAACATCGCGCAGTAATTCGATTCCATTCGCGCCATGGAATATTATTTATAACGGTCATGTTTATGCCCAGTACGATGGAGACGTTTTTGCTCCTTTAGTAGATTTGTTTAAGATAGATGAGGATCAAGCAATGACGTACTCCTTTTATAGAAATTTGGAGAGAGACGTGGTTATTGTAAATAGCAATCGCTTACCCAGCCCTCTTAATGATGGTTTTTTAGGATTATTGATAATGCATAGAGCAATTGATTTTGAGGCAAATGCAAGTGCGGGTGAAATTATTGGAACCTTGAATGGCCCCATTTCGATTAACAGATTTAGGGATTCGATTACTGGATTTGTTACTGACCTGAAGGAAGTAACATTAGAAAAGAATGACCATAGTAAGGTAAATTGCTCTATAAAAACCCTAGAAAACGAATATAACCCGTCCAGCGTGAAATGGTCCTTTATCTGTCCTGCAGAAGCGCCGAATGTCGTTGGCTCTTATCTATACTCCGTAAAGCTTTCCTTCCGTACGGATAAAGGGGAAAGAGTTACTTCCGAGGGCATATTATTTGGGGATTGGAATCGAGGTATATTGATTCCGCAAGTTGTATTTCCGCCAGAGATTCAGAAAATTCTAGACAGTTATGAGCCATATAATGTTTTGCGTAAGAATCATGAGATCTTGTTATTGGGTTTTGATGCAAAAGTTGATATAGTCAAGGGCAGACTGGATGACGCATTCAGTGCCGATATTCTTCTACTCGGACAAGTGGCGTGGGGTGGAATGACAATTCCCTACACTCTTATGACATCACTAAGCATCGAAAATGGAAATATTGTTCGTTGGGATATTGATCCATATGAATTACAGACCTTGCTAACTGATGTCTTGCGACAACCAATTACCAGGAACATTTTGAATCATGAGCAAGATGCAGTGCTCAACCTTTATTATTATGAATCTAACAACGGCGCAGATATTGAATATAGTTTCGGCTCCATTCTTCCCGGAAAGCATTCGACAAGAGTCACCCCCTGTGAAGGCGTTCCATGGAGGGAAGAACTGCCAGATAAAAATACGCCCTTGCGAGGGTTTGACTTCAATCGAAATTGGGAGGAATTTTGGGTTGCTAATCCTCAGTTCGTTTTCATTGATGGAGGCATCCGAGCTTTAGAATTTAATGATGGTCCCATAGATTATGGTGATTCTTCCATGAAATTTCTTCTCCCAGATGAATTTCGTATTAATGGTGGGTTTCCCTTGGATATCTCTGGAAGTTTCGATTTAGGCCCGTACATCTCGATAAGCTGGCCCTATGATGCTACTCAAGAGGATAGGGATGTCTATTTCACGATGATTGAACAGTTACCAGGGACTAAAGAGTTTCGTGAGTCGGGAGTTAAGATTGATGATGTTATTTTTGTTATTAACGACGAAGGTACATTTGATATAGTTGATTGCAGATAAAAAATTTCCTGCAACTTTTTCCCACCGACTCCTGTACTACAATTCAGCCATGACCGCGCCCACCGACCGCGACCTGATCGTCCGCGCCCGTCGCGGTGACGGCGACGCGTTCAGCGAACTCGTCACGCGTTATCAGACCAACGTGTTCAACGTCTGCTATCGCATCCTGCACGAGCGCGGCGAAGCCGAAGACCTGGCGCAAGAGACGTTCATGCGCGCGTATAATCGCCTCGAACAGTTCGATCTCGAGCGCGAGTTCGGTCCGTGGGTGAGACGCGTCGCCGCGAACTTGTGCCTCAATCATCTCGAGTCGCAGAAGGTCACCGCGCCGCTGAATGAAGAACGGGACGCCGACGAAAGTCAACGACCTGAGAAGCAGGTTGAAGTGCGAGAAAGAAGCGAGCAGATCCGCGGCGCGCTCGCGTCATTGCCTCCGCATTATCGCGTCGTCGTCGAACTCAGGCACTATCAAGAAATGTCGTATGATGAAATTGCGGCTGAATTAAAAATCCCATTGAGCGACGTGAAGAGTCATCTCTTCCGCGCCCGCAAACTGTTGGCGGAGAAACTCCATGCACCTGACTGACGATCAA
>CAYWCN010000068.1:0-16484 GCA_964456775.1 uncultured Anaerolinea sp. | reverse complement strand
TCGCCGCCATTTACAACCTTGAACTCAACGCAAATTGACTTTTGCAAGAGGTCTAATCTTTTCTGAATCTGCGGATTATTTTTTCTTGCGCCCATTATCATCCTCCACTCGCGCGAAGATCATGCGTCCCGCCGCGGTTTGGAGGACTTTCGTGACGACAACTTCCTTGTATTCGCCGATGTAATCGTGACCGTTCTCTACCACGACCATCGTGCCGTCGTCCATATAGCCCACGCCCTGACCATGTTCCTTGCCTTCCTGGAAAATGTTCAAGGTCATGCGCTCGGCAGGCAACACAACAGACTTGACCGCGTTCGACAGTTCGTTGATGTTAAGGATCGTCACGCCTTGCAGTTCGGCGATCTTGTTCAAGTTGTAATCGTTGGTGAGGATCGGGCATTTCAACTGCTTCGCCAGCACCACGAGTTTATCGTCCACTTCGCGCACGCCTTCCGCGTTGATGTCGCTGATGCGCACGAGGATGTTCGGCAGTTTTTGCAGTTCAGCCAGCACTTCCATGCCGCGCCGTCCGCGTTGACGGCGCAAACCGTCCGGTGAGTCGGCGATATATTGAAGTTCGTTCAACACAAAGCGCGGGATGAGAAGCGTGCCGGGTAAAAACCCCGTCCGGGCAATGTCAGCGACGCGCCCGTCAATGATCACGCTGGTGTCCAGTAAGATGGTGCGGTTGAGATTCGTCCATGAGGAGGAAGAACCGCCTTCGCCGCCGCGTCCGCTCAACGTGCTGAGCAGACCCATAATATCTCCCTGCCGCATCACGAACAGCGAAATGCCCAGCCACGTAAACGCGATCACGCCGACCAGCGGCATGATCTGACCGAACGGTTCAGGCAACAAGGAAAGAGGAAAAGCGAGCAGCGCGGCGGTCAACAAACCGACGATCATGCCGATCAACCCGGCGAAGAGAGTCTCTGCCGAAAGCCGTCCCAGCCTCACACGCACCGCGCGCGCGGGACGCGTCGTCACATACGGCGTTAGCACCAGCCCCGTGAGCGCGCCCAACAGCCCGATGATCGCGGCATAGCGGATCGATTCTGAAAAGTCATTTCCGCCCAACCTGAACCCCCAGACGCCTGCGATAATTCCGATAAAGATCATGCCAACGATACGAAGAATAAACTCAACGCTGACGTTCATAAATAACTCCTTGATAAAGTACGAATAATGATGGATGATAGCACGGCAGAGATGGCTAGTCAAATAGACCTTCCGGTGGAGTTGTTATAATGGATGGACGCTTCCTTCCATCAAGTTCTTGAGGCAGACGAACGCTTCTTTCCACGGGTTCGCCTGCCTCTCACCCTCAACCATGAACCTCACTGACGCCTTAAACCGCCCCCTGCGCGACCTGCGCATTTCAGTCACCGACCGTTGCAACTTCCGCTGCGTATACTGCATGCCGCGAGAGATCTTCGGCTCCGATTACCCCTACCTGCCGCACAGCGAAGTGCTGACCTTCGAAGAGATCGCGCGTCTGGCGCGCGTGTTCGTCGGGCACGGCGTCAAAAAGATTCGACTGACCGGCGGCGAGCCGCTTGTCCGCAAAAATGTGCATCTGCTCGTGCAAATGCTCGCGGAGATTCCCGGTCTCGACCTCACGCTCACGACCAACGGCGCGTTATTGGCGAAGCAGGCTCAGGCGTTGAAAGACGCGGGCTTGAAGCGCGTCACCGTGAGTTTGGATTCGCTCGAAGATGAAACCTTCAAAGCGTTGAACGACGCGGATTTCCCGGTGGCGAAAGTGCTCGAGGGGATGGACACAGCCGCACTCGTCGGGTTGGAACCGATCAAGGTCAACATGGTGGTCAAGCGCAGGATGAATGAGTCCAGCATTTTGCCGATGGCGCGCTTCTTCCGCGAGAAGGGATACATCCTGCGCTTCATCGAATACATGGATGTGGGTCACACCAACGGCTGGCGCATGGACGATGTGGTGTCGTCGGCGGAGATCGTCAAAATGATTTCTGCCGAGATGCCGCTCGAACCCATTGACCCAAATTATCGCGGCGAAGTTGCCGAACGGTGGCGTTACACAGACGGCAACGGCGAGATCGGGGTCATTTCATCGGTGACGCATGCCTTCTGCCGCGATTGCAACCGCGCGCGCATCTCCGCCGAAGGAAAGTTGTACACGTGCCTGTTCGCCGTGAAAGGTCACGACTTGAAATCGCTCATGCGCAACGGCGCATCGGATGACGAAATCTCACAGACCATTGCTCGCATCTGGGGCAAACGCGACGACCGCTACTCGGAACTTCGCTCTGAAAATACGATTGACCTGCCCAAAGTGGAAATGTCGCATATTGGTGGTTAGAGAAATTAAAAAGTTCTTTGCCACGGATTACACTGATTTTCACAGATCATTTTAAAAATCAGTGTGAATTCGTGAAATCTGTGGCAACGGTTTTTTGTTTCCCCTCTCGCATAACACATCCCGGAGCCTTCATGCCCTCAAACGGAATCAAAGCCATCTTTTTCGACCTCGACGGAACGCTCCGCCACAACATCCCCGGCGGAGGGGAAATTTTCTCCGAACACGTCCGCTCGCTGGGACTCGATCTCAGCGACGACGATCTGCAACGCGCCATGCGCTGGGAGTTCGCGTACTGGGCAAATTCTTCCGACCTGCTCGATGATTTCAAAAAGCACGAGGGCGAAAACGAAAAGTTCTGGGTCAACTACAGTTATCGCCGCCTCGTTGCATTGAACATCCCTCTCAAAAAATCAAAGTCCCTCGCGCCGAAAGTCTCCGCATACATGCAAGAGTTTTACACGCCCAAAAGCATCGTCCCCGACGATGTGAAGAATACCCTGATCGAATTGAAGCAACATGGATACGTCATGGCGGTTATCTCGAACCGCGACAAGTCTTTCGCCGAGGAGCTCGAATCGCACGGCATAAGCACCTTCTTCGATTTCTCGTTCGCCGGCGGTGAAGTGGATTCGTTCAAGCCCGAGCCTGAAATTTTCCATCACGCAATCAAACGTGTCGCGGGACTTTCCGCCCGCGAAACAATTTATGTCGGCGACAACTACTACGCGGATGTGATCGGTTCGCGCCGCGCGGGACTTCAACCTGTCCTCTACGACCCCAGCGGATTCTTCCCCGAAGCCGATTGCGCCGTCATCAAATCGTTCGATGAATTGATTCCAGCGATAAAAAAATTGTGAATATGTATGTAGGGGCGGCGCTTCGACTTCGGTCTTCGTCTCCGCTATCGCTTCGCTCAGACCTCCGCTCAGCGCGGATAGCCCTACATTATTTATCCGCGATCGACTCCTTCAACGTAACCCCCAGCCTCGCAATCCCCTCGCGGATGGTCTCCGGCGAGGAATAGGAAAAATTCAACCGCATCGTGTTCCTGCCCCCGCCGATGGGATGGAACGCTTCGCCCGGCACGAACGCGACCTTCTTTTCTATGGCGCGCTTCAACACTTCCGCCGAGTCCATGCCTTCGGGCAAAATGCTCCACAGGAACATTCCGCCTTTCGGTTTTCGCCACGTCACACCGGCGGGGAACATCTCCTCCATCATTTCGATCATCACATCGCGCCGTTCTTTATATGTGGCGCGGATCAACTTCACATGCTCGTCGAGGAATCCGCCCTTTGCCGCCTCGAACGCGATATATTGATTGAACGAGGAGGTGTGTAAGTCCGCCGCTTGTTTGCTCATCACCAGTTTCTGGATCACTTCCGATGGCGCGATCACCCATCCCAGCCGCAGACCCGGCGCAAGCAATTTCGAGAACGTGCTGAGATAGATCACATTGCCGCTGTAATGTCCGCCGTTCGGACCGCGATACTCGCTGTCCAACGCCACAATGGATGGGATATGTTCGCCCTCATAACGCAACTGCCCATACGGATCATCCTCGATGATCGGCACGCCGTATTTATCCGCGATCCTGATGAGTTGTTTCCTCCGCTCGAGGCTCAGCGTGGACCCGCTCGGGTTTTGGAAATTCGGAAGCACGTAGATAAATTTAGGTCCGACACGAAGCGCCGCTTCCAATTCATCCACGATCATCCCGTGTTCATCCGCTCGCACAGGGATGTATTGCGCGCCGTACGCGTTCCACGCTTGCAACGCGCCGAGATACGTCGGCGATTCGACCACGATGTAATCGCCGCGATTGACGAACAGCCGCCCGACAAAATCCAACGCCTGCTGTGAACCGGACGTGATGAGGACGTTGTCCGCGCTCACCTCCGAACTGAAGCGCGAGATATGCCGCGCGATCATCTCGCGCAGGGGATGGTGTCCCTCGGTCGTGCTGTATTGAAGCGACTGGGGACCGAAATTCTCCAGCACGTACTTGCTCGCCTCGCGGAACCGCTCCAGCGGGAAAACCTCCGGCGCCGGCAGTCCGCCGGCAAACGAAATGATCTCCGGCAGTTCGGTGAGCTTCAATAATTCCCGTATGACCGAACTCGACATTTGTTGGGTGCGAAAAGCGTAGCGATATTCCCAGGGTGTTTGCATTCAGGCTCCTCTCCGGATTGCGGATTTTAATCCGCAATTTTTCTATTGTGCGAGTATCAACATCGAACCGCGAAGCTCGCAAAGATCGCGAAGAAGACCATTAAATCTTTGCGTTCTTAGCGCGCTTTGCGGTAAATAATTTAGAAATGAACAGTAAGGAATCCATGATTTGAAAATAAAAAGCCTGGCAGGTACGTTTGTACCCGTCAGGCTTTTGCTTGGCATCGCATGGATGATCCAAAGGTAAAGTATTTCGATCCGTCTCATCTCGCCTCAATCTTAGCACGGATTTCCCTGAAAGATTAGCGTAAATTCGCGGGGAGTAGCGGAATCTCAACTTTCGACTGCGTTACAATGGGGCAATGCCCCGCGCCTCACGCCTCCCTTCCGGTCTGCTCCCCTTCCAACAAGGCGGTCTCGACTCGCTGTGCGGGCTGTACAGTATCATCAACGCCGAACGCATCGTCAACCATTCCCCCGATGAAGAAACCCAGCAACTGTTCGACGATCTGATCCGCTTCTTATCGCGGCGCCGGCTGTTGCGCAAACTCCTCATCAACGGGATCATCCATACGGAAATGCTGTTGATCCTCGATAAAGTCGTCGGCAAACAGAGGATCTCCAGCGTCGAGGTCCCGTGGCGCGGCGTGCCAAACCCCGACCTCACCACCTTTTGGAAATCCATGCAAACGTTTCTCGATGGCACGCCCAACCGCGCCATCATCCTCGGCTTGCAGGGCTACCACGACCACTGGACAGTGATCGAAGCCATCACCAACCGCTCCATTCTTTTATACGACTCGTCGAAGATCAAACGACTGCCGCGCTCGCATTGCACCACCGTCTACGCCACGTGGACGCGCAAGCACCTGCTCCTGCCCGCGCAAACCTATTTCCTCTCGAATGAAGAGACTGATCAGGAGTAATGAGAGGCAAGTTCCGTGCAAAAACTTCAGAATGATCTCATTCGAATCTTTCGATCCCTCGCAAAGATCGGCGCAGACCCGAATGATTCGGAAGAGTTACGCGTCCAAAAAGCGATCTCTGTCTACGGGATCATCCTTGCGGGATTTCCTAGTTGGGGAATATGGACCACCTTGTTGTTTTTATTCGATGAATCGGATGCGGCATGGGTTGAGGTAGGATGGTTCAGCCTTTGTACAATTCTTCTGATCTTGTTCGGCATCTACCCACGGATCTTTCCGTTCAGCCGCGTGGTGATCCTGCTCTCCTTTTTGATCGTTCCCTTCATCGTATCCGTACAACTGGGCGGGATCGCAAACTCCGGCGCGGTGTTCGCCTGGAGCTTGATCACGCCTCTGTTCGCCCTTGCCCTCTCCGGTCCGCGATATTCCATTCGATGGTTCCTTGCCTGCGCGGTCATTATTGTCATCAGCGGGGTCATTGATCCGCATGTGCGCGCGCCGAACAACCTGCCTCCGAGATTAATTACCGTCCTCTTCATGTACAACATACTCGTAATGGCTGCCGTCATCTTCACGGCACTCCATTATTTCATGCGCCAGCGGGACGAGGCGTATCGCCTGCTGGGGGTCGAACAGGCTAAATCGGAAGGTCTCCTGCTTAACATCCTGCCAGCCAACATTGCCGCGCGGTTAAAACAAGGAGAGGAAACGATCGCCGATCATCACGACGCAGTGACCATTCTATTCATGGACATCGTGAACTTCACGCCATTATCTGCCTCCGCCACGCCCGAAAAGATGGTAAGGGTGTTGAGTGAAATATTTTCCCAATTCGATCAGTGGGTGGAGGAATATGATGCGCAGAAGATCGAGACCGTCGGCGACAGTTATATGGTTGCGACAGGGTTATCACGTCCGCGTCCGGATCACGCCCAAGTGGTCACACAATTGGCTTTGGAAATCCGATCCTATTTTGAACGCGGTGTGTTTCTGGACGAACAAAGACTCGATTGCCGTATCGGCATCAATTCAGGTCCCGTCACCGCCGGAGTGATTGAGAGAAAAAGAATTGCCTATCATGTTTGGGGCGACACGGTGAACACTGCCAGCCGCATGGAATCGCAAGGCGTGCCGGGACAGATTCAGATCTCGCAGGCAACCTATGAATTGATCAAAGATGATTACGTCTGCGAATCACGCGGGACGATCCTCATAAAAGGCAAAGGAGATATGGATCTCTGGTTGGTGCGGGGATCGCGCGCCAAAACAACATGAGGAATCAATGAACACCAAAACTCTACGAACTCTTGCAAATGAGGAATTTTGCTACCTCACCACCACAGGTCGCGTCACCGGCAACCCGCACGAGATCGAAATCTGGTTTGGGATGCAAGGCGACTCGCTCTACATCCTTTCCGGCGGCGGGCACAAATCGGATTGGGTGAAGAACCTGACGAAGAATCCCAACGTCACCGTGCGGATCGGGACAAGCCGCTTCACCGCGACGGGACGGCTGGTTCAGTCTTCGGAGGAAGAATCGTCCGCCCGAACCATGCTCGCCGACAAATACAACGAACGCGAATCCGATGGCTCGCTCAGCGAGTGGGCAAAGACCGCGCTAGTTGTGGCGATCGACCTGACGGACGTCCCGTAGAATCCGCTTGAAGGATAACTGTCTCCTTGTTCATGACGCGGTTGCACTGCGTCATGGTTGCGTCAAGGCAGAAGCATAACTGAATCAACCCAACCCGTATGATGAAGCGAGTCGAAAAACGCGCGTGCTATAATCCGCGCAAGTGAATCCGATGTCCGATCCCAAAATCTTTTTTGAAACCGAACAAGTAAAGATCATCCACGATGATGTTGTCGCCACTGATCGCGTGGACGATTCGAGCGTTGATCTGATCGTCACCTCGCCGCCGTACAATGTGGACATCGCCTACAACTCGCACAAAGATGATATTTCGTACGCGGAGTATCTTGAGTTCAGCCAACAATGGATGATGCGTTGTTATCAATGGCTGAAAGACGACGGGCGTTTTTGCTTGAACATTCCGCTCGATAAAAATAAAGGCGGGCAACAAAGCGTGGGCGCGGACTTGACCACGCTCGCAAAACAGATCGGCTTTGGTTATCACTCCACCATCATTTGGAACGAGGGAAATATTTCGC
Organism: uncultured Anaerolinea sp.; assembly: GCA_964456775.1. Taxonomy (GTDB): domain Bacteria; phylum Chloroflexota; class Anaerolineae; order Anaerolineales; family Villigracilaceae; genus Defluviilinea. Next base: position 8,879 of record CAYWCN010000068.1, on the reverse strand, counting down.
GCCGCACCGCATGGGGTTCATGGATGAGCGCCAGCGCGCCGTTCGTCATCGCGCCGGTGGAATTGATCCTTGTGCTGTATAAAAAGAATTGGAAGAAAACGGGCGGAAGCAAAATCTCAGACGTGACGCGCGACGAATTCATGGAATGGACCAACGGCGTGTGGACGTTCAACGGCGAAAGCAAAAAGAAGATCGGGCATCCCGCGCCGTTTCCGCTCGAATTGCCGCGCCGCTGTGTCAAATTGTTCAGTTATGTCGGCGATACCGTCCTTGACCCGTTCAGCGGCAGCGGCTCGACCATCATCGCGGCTGTGACGAATGGACGCAAAGCCATCGGCATCGAAGTGGATGCGAAGTATTGCGAGTTATCGAGGAAGAGGTTGGTATCGGCAATGGAGGCGGCGTAGGAAAAGTTCGCCTAATTAAGTTGCTGGTTTATGAGCCAGAGTGGAAAGAAGAAGTGAAGTAGTGAGCAGTAATCAGTGAACAGTCGCTGGTTGAGTAGCCCGAATGCTCTTTGAGGGCGTATCGAAACCAGCAGTTTTATGAACCAGAGTGGAAGAAAAAAAATGAACAGCAACGATTCAACTTTGATTGGAGTAAAAGGATGGTTTTCTTTTTCTTTAGAAAGCGAACCTGATCTATTGCGTCAGTTACCAAACAGCAAAGGAGTTTACATAATTAAATTTATGTCAACCCAGCCTCGAAAGAATGGGGCTTCGGACATTGCATATATTGGCAAAGCAGGAAACCAAGGTGGAATAAAACATCGCATCAGACAATATTTTCACCCGGGTTGGGATAACAAAACAAACATCAGGATGAAAAAAGAAATGCAGGCTAACTCCAATCTATTGCTTGGGTTCATGACGACATTGGACAAGGAAAGTGCGGCTAGACTTGAGTCGCAATTGCTTATTCGATTTGAAGGTGACCACAACGAAATGCCGCCGTTCAATAAACAACGTGCTCTTTTTGCTGAAAGGAATAAGCAATGACATCCAATCAATACGACGCAATCATCATCGGCGGGGGGCACAATGGACTTGTTGCCGCGGCTTACCTAGCCAAAGCGGGCAAGAAAGTTGTCGTGCTGGAACGCAGGCACATTGTCGGTGGGGCGGCAGTGACGGAGGAGATTTTCCCTGGGTTCAAGTTCACCGAATTTTCGTACGTGGTGAGTCTGTTGCGCCCAGAGATCATCCGTGATTTGGAATTGCCCAAGCATGGACTCAAAATCCTGCCGTTGCCAAGCACATTCACGCCGATGGAAAACGGAGATTATCTCGCCGCATGGGACGATCATGACTTGACTCGCCGCGAGATTTATCGTCACTCGCCGAAAGATGCAGAAGCGTACGATGAGTATGCGCGCGTGATGGCGCGTGCGGCGAAGGCGATCAAGCCGATCATTAATTTGATTCCGCCCGACCCATCTTCGTTAAGCATTCGTGACATGCTGGGATTATTGAAAGTTGGTCAATATGCGGCGAGTTTAAAAGAAAAAGAACTTTATACAATCGCCAAACTCGCCACGCAATCATCAGCAGATTTGCTCGAAGAGTGGTTCGAGACCGACGCCCTCAAAGGGACAAAAGCCGCCAGCGGAATCATCGGCACGTTTCTCGGTCCGCGCTCGCCTGGGACGGCGTATGTTCTGCTCCATCATTACATGGGCGAAATTGACGGAGCCTTTCGCGCGTGGGGCTTTGCCAAGAACGGCTCTGGCGGAGTCAGCGGTTCCATCCTTAACGCGGCGCAAGCGCTGGGGGTGGAGATCAGAGTCGATTGTTCGGTGAACCAGGTCAAGGTCAAGAATGGAAGCGCAGTGGGTGTCATCCTAGAAAATGGAGATGAGATTCAATCCAAAGTCGTCATGTCTGCCGCTGATCCAAAAAGAACGTTCCTGCAATTCGTCGAACAAAAATATTTGCCCGATGATTTCGTCACGTCTATTCAAAATTTTCGCACGCGCGGCTCGTCGGGAAAAGTTAATATCGCGTTGAGCGAACTGCCAAACTTTACGGCATTGCCATTTGAAAAGGGACACGAATCGATCCTGCATCGCGGCGCGGTTTCAATTAGCCCGAGCATTGATTACATCGAGCGCGCGTATGACGACGCGAAGTATGGGCAGATTTCGAAGCGACCGTATCTCGATATGATTTTCCCTTCGATGATTGACCCCGATATGGCGCCGCCTGGTCAGCATGTGATGTCGTGTTTTGTGCAATATGCGCCGTATGATTTGGAGGGCGGATGGAACGATGCGAAGCGCGACGAACTCGGTGAAGCCGTCATCTCGACCATCGAGCGTTATGCGCCGAACATCCGCAAGTGTATTGTGGGCATGCAAGTGATTTCGCCGAAAGATATCGAACGCATCGCGGGCATCACGGGCGGAAATATTTTTCACGGCGAGTTGTTATTGCATCAAATCTTTTTCCTGCGCCCCATGCCGCAATGGGCAGATTTCCGCACGCCGCTCAAAGGATATTATTTCGGCGCAAGCGGCGCGCATCCTGGCGGCGGAGTGATGGGCGCGGCGGGGATGTTGGCGGCGAAGGAGATTCTTAAGGATGGTAATTAGTGAGCGGTAATTTGTTGGTCGAGTAGCGAGCGTATTGAGACCAGAGATTGAGAATTAGAGGATTGGAGAATTGGTTTGTGGATAAAGAGCCGCTTCGGTCTTGACTGGAAGTTGATTCTGCGAAATGGAGGTTGGTTTTATCTTTTAGAATCTGGTGATAAATGTTTTTAGGAGTTTAGCCATTTAACTCTTTCACAACATTACCTGTAAAAATGCCAGCAATTTTTGCAAACCACTCGATTGTATTGGGAAGTTTCTTTTCTTCAATTTCTGTTTTAGTTTTACGCCAAACATCGTCGCTTCTAATTAATTCTAAATAGTCAAAACCTTCGTTAGTTATATTACCAACAGTAAAAGCAATAATCGTCCCACCGCCAAAACTCGACTTATATTCTTTGACTAAACCTTGTTGGTGGAGAAAATCGCAATGCTCAGCTATTGTTTTCATATCATAGCCATCTACCTTCAATCCGACAATATAGCCATCGCCTGGTTTATATTTTTCCTCAATGGCGAAAAGTATTTTTCGCATCAATTCCATATCCCGTTTCATAGAAAACTCCTAAGTTGCGAAACTAAAGCCCTAATTGATTTTTTGCCCACTCGGAGGCTGCTTCATTCATCATTTCTTGCCAATTAGAGAATTTTGTTGTTTTAGCAATGTGTTTGTCCCAATCATCATCTGGAATTGCCTTGAAATCCTCTGGTGTCTCGACTTGGAATCCACCAGCATCAATTAAGGCTTCAATCGATGCAAAATTTGTATATCGTTGCATAAATGAAGAATTGAACAGTTCACTAAAAGATACTTGGTGTTCACCATCTAGTGCTTCGGCATTTTTCTGCAGGTCACTTAATTTCTTTTGTAATTTATCTAGTCCAGTAATTTTGAAAGACATCTTTAACTCCTTTCACATAACACTAATATAGCACGCATGTTCTGAAATTACAAGCCGAAAAGTAAGTTATAAAAAACTTTGAGTAAAATAGCACAAGGAATCATTCATGACAAACCACTACGACACCATCCTCATCGGCGCGAGGCGAACATAGCCCGCACGGACGTGAACGTCCATGCTATTCTTACGAAGCCGACTGAAAGTCGGCTAGTCCGCTTGAGCGGACTTTGTATGAATAGCACGGGGATTAATCCCCGTGCGGGCATGGCAGGCAAAGTAACATTGCGATAAAAAGGATTTTTATGTCAAACATTTATGATCACATCGTCATCGGCGCGGGGCACAACGGATTAGTCGCCGCCGCGTATCTTGCAAAACAAGGCAAAAAAGTTTTAGTCCTTGAACGTCGTTCTATCGTCGGCGGTTCGGTGGTGACTGAATCTTTCGGCGAAAATTTCACTGTCGATTCTGTGGAAACGGGTGGAAAACTTCGCCCAGATATTATCAAAGATTTGGGTCTCGATACGAGTGAGAAGAACGCTCACTCTACTCGACCGCCTTTCATTTCTCTACAACCAGATGGAAATCATTTAACCCTCAACGAAGAATCGATAAAACGATTCTCTGAAAAAGATGCGAGTCGCTGGGGTGAATTCGTCCGCTTTATGGATAAAGCCGCGAGTATTCTCGATGCCGCCTATGCCACGATTATGCCGCGCTTGCCGAAGAATATGAGTCTGCGTGATGGCTATGGACTTTTGGAATTAGGTCTTGAATTACGTTTGGCTGGCAGAAAGGACATGCTCAACTTCATCCGCACCTTGCCCATGTCTGCGCAGGAGTTGGTGGAGGAATATTTCGAGTCGGAAATCGTCCGCGCCGCGATTGCTTCAGTTGCGATTCACGGCTCCACGCTGGGACCGATGTCCGCTGGGACGGGATATACGTTAATTCATAATTGGTTGAATCGTGGTGGACTGGCGAATCCCCCTCTCCCTGTGGGAGAGGGGCTAGAGGTGAGGGGAATTGGCACGATCACCCAAGCGCTTGCAAATGCCGTCAATTCTTTCGGTGGCGAGATTCGAACCGATGCCGAAGTTGCCAAAATCAAAATCGAAAATCAAATCGCCAAAGGAGTAGTCCTTGCAAACGGCGAAGAAATTTCAGCGGATGCGATCCTCTCATCCGCAGACCCGAAACATACTCTGCTAAAACTCGTCGGCGCACAGGATTTGCCGCCTGAATTCGTCTGGCACACGCAATCCATCAAAATGCGTGGATCGGTGGCGAAGGTTCATTTGCAAGTAAGGGCGGACGGCCGTCCGCCCCTACCAGAAGGGACGCTGTGCGTTGCTCCATCTGTCAAATATTTAGAGAAAGCCTACGACGCGGCGAAGTATGGTGAAATTTATGAAAAGCCGTATCTTGAAGTCACAACTTCGGGGAATGTGGTTTCGATTCATTTTCAGTTCGCGCCATATCAATTAAAAACTGGAGACTGGAGACTAGAGACTAAGAAGGTTGAGAAAGTAGCGATAGAGACTCTGAGCGAATACTTCCCCAATCTCCAGTCTCAAGTCTCTAATCTCAAAGTAATTACGCCAAAAGATTTAGAAGAAACTTATGGATTAACCGAAGGCGATATCAATCACGGACAATTACAACTTGATCAATTTTTATTCATGCGACCAATTTCAGGCTGGTCGAATCACAAAACGCCGATTGATAATTTATACCTGTGCGGAAGCGGAGTCCATGGCGGAGGCGGAGTCAGCGGCGTGAGCGGAAGGAATGTGGTGAAAGTGTTGAAAAATGAATGACGAGACCATTCACGGCAAACTCATCGTCCTGCGATTGTCCACACTGGAGGATCGAAAACGAATCTATGACTGGTTCGCTCACTCGGACTTAACCGCCAGCATGGCAGGCGAACCTCTCTTCCCTGATTCTCTGCCAGCCACATGGGAGGAATTTTGCGAAGATCACACGTCCCATTTCTTTGAGGGCGAGATCACCGAACAGGGCAGATGTTTTATTATGCAAGTGGATGGGGAAGATGTGGGACAGATCTATTTCAACGACATTAATATGAAAAACGGAATCAAACGCGTCGAACTGGATATGTGGATGCGCACCGAACAATTTTGCGGCAAAGGCTACGGCTCAGACGCGCTGGATGCGTTTTGTGATTTTCTCGCGAAACGATTCAAGGTGGAGCAATTCATGGTCCAACCGTCGGCGCGGAATGCGCGGGCGATGCGGGCGTACGAAAAGGTCGGGTTCGTGCGAACAGCCGTCCCGTTGGAAGAAGCGGTGCGTGAGTGGGGTCCGAACGATTATTACGATAGCGTCCATATGGTGAAGACGATTAAATGAAACATCCGAAATCAACATGACTTCGGATGTTTTGATTTCGTGGGGCGGGATGGTATCCCGCCTTTTTGCCGAAGTGACTGTCACGTTAAACGTGACAGTCACTTTTTTACTTTGCAACGGTCAACACAACGCCATTCTGCGAGGGATCGTAGATCAACAATCCATCATCCGTTTGATTCGACGGGATGCCAGCCTTGTCCACGCGCGCGACGACATCATCGAACGCTTGTTGATTGGGCAACTCGATGGTGAAGAAACGCAGACCCACTGCATCGGGTGGAGGCGGCGGCGCGCCGCGTCCCTGCCAGGTGTTGAGTCCGAGGTGGTGATGATATCCGCCCGCGGAAACGAACGCCATTTGAAAATCTTTGACGTTGCCCATCACGTCGAATCCAAGCACGCCGTGATAGAAATCAATGGCTTCATCCACATTACGCACATGCAAATGGACGTGACCGATCCGCGCGTCGGGCGGGATGGGCGCGTCCAACTTGTCGCCCTCCTGCAAGTGCTCGAACAACGCGTCCACATCGAGCGGCTCGCGCCCGTCGCTCCATGAACCGTCCTTGCGATATGACTCATACTTGCCGTCTTTGAATATCCACGTGCCGTCGTCGGGCGATTCGCAATACAACTCGATGCCGTTGTGTTCAAGGTCATCGAGATACGTGGTCTTCGTCAATATGTGATCGGTGGGCGAGTTGGGATATTTCAACGCGAACAGACGTCCGACCGCGATCGCCAACTCGCGGCGATTCGGAAACAGATACGCGACGTGATACAACCCCGTCACGCCTCGATATTTCTTGACGTCTGCCTGCTCCACCAACCTCAGCATGTCCGCCCCTCCAGCGCCCAGCCCCGCTTTGCCGTTTTCCTTCCAATGCAGTTTGAATCCCATCACTTGTTGATAGAAGGCGATCTGGTTGTCGAGGTTCGCCACCGTAAGCGAGATATGCCCGATCTGGGTCTTCGGGTGGATCGAGAACTCTGATTTTGTTTCTGTTTGTGTTTGGTTCATGTTTTCTCCAGCGTTGTTGAGACGCTTCAAAGGTGCGAAAACTTTCGCGGCAAGCAATGATACAATCCTATCACCGTACTGCAAATCATGAACATCAAACGATATATTAAGCGAATATTATGGGCAATTCTCATTGTTGGGGTTGCGATTCAATTCTTTTTTGGGACTTGGTCACAACTTTTCTTATGGAAAGAACGTGTTGAGGCGCGTACAAAGTTACCTGTTGCACGTGCTTTATGGGATTCAAAAGAAATTTCGCATTATAAATTTGATGTTGAAGGGGGAAACTCAATGCAATGCTTTTTATGGTGGAACATCGAAGTTAAAGACGGGAAAGTGATACAGGCTAAATTAATTGACCCCGAAGAGTCATTATGGCTTCCGCCAGACACCTTTTATTTGGATGATCCTTATATTTGCAATTCTCGAAATTACACAATGCCGATTCTGTTTGATATTCTTGAAAGGTCAACAGATTATGTAAACTCAGTATCTTTTGACCCCACATACGGTTTCATTTCTCATGTTGGTTTTGGGAACTATACATGGCAGGGCATATTTCGAGGAAGGATTGCAGATTGTTGTGGCGGTTTTGCAATATCAAATTTTCAGGTTTTAGATAAATAATTTCGAAAACTTCCGATTTTCAAAGGATGCCTGATATATTCTTTGGAAGCGTTTTCATTGGTGATAAAATCCGCTTCATGCCCAAGCCTGTCATATTTTCGATAGACGACGACCCCTCCGTTTTGAACTCCATCGAACGTGACCTGCGCTCGCACTATGGGCAGGATTATCGCATCCTCCCCATCAACTCGGGCAAAGCCGCATTGGATTATCTGAAGAAGATGGAACAGCGCAACGAGACCGTCGCGCTGTTTTTGGTTGACCAACGCATGCCCGAAATGAGCGGCACCGAGTTTCTCGCCGAGGCGATGAAGAACCATCCGCAAGCCAAACGAGTCCTGCTCACCGCCTACGCCGACACCCAAGCCGCGATTGACTCGATCAACGAGGTGCGGCTCGATTACTACCTGATGAAGCCGTGGCATCCGCCCAGTGAGAGGCTGTATCCGATCCTCGATGAATTGCTCGAAGATTGGAAAGCGCATGTGCGGATGCCCTACGAAGGGATTCGCGTGGCGGGGACGTTGTGGTCGCTGGGCAGTCATCAAGTGAAAGATTTTCTCACGCGGAATCAGATCCCCTATCAATGGCTCGACATTGAAAAAGATTCCAACGCGCAAAAGTTGGTCGAAGGTGTTTCGGCTGAGACGAAACTTCCCGTCATCTTTTTCCCCGATGGCAACGTGTTGATCGAACCCAACCTGCAAGCGCTCGCGGACAAAGTCGGTTTGCAAACACGCGCCGCGCTTCCGTTTTACGACATCATTATCATCGGCAGTGGACCTGCGGGTCTCGCCGCGGCAGTGTATGCAGGTTCAGAGGGATACAAATGTTTGGTCATCGAGAAAGCCGCGCCAGGCGGTCAGGCAGGCTCCAGCCCAAGGATCGAAAATTATCTCGGTTTCCCAACGGGCATCTCTGGCGACGATCTCACGCGTCGCGCGGTCACGCAGGCGAAAAAATTCGGGGTCGAGATCCTGTCGGCGCAGGAGGCAAGCCAGATCGTCGTGAAGGAATCGTATCGCATCGTCAAGTTAAAAGATGGGGCAGAGATATCCTGTCACGCGGTGTTGATCGCAACGGGCGCGTCGTTCCACATGTTGAAAATGCCAGGCGGAGACAGACTCACAGGCGCGGGAATTTATTACGGCGCGGCGTACACCGAGGCGATGAATTACAAAGATGGCGATGTGTTCGTTGTGGGCGGCGCGAATTCTGCCGCGCAAGGCGCGATCTATTTGAGTCAATTCGCGCGCAAGGTCACCGTGTTGGTGCGCGGACACGAACCCACCGCGTCGAAGCATCTCGTGGACGCGATGCGCGGCAACGCGAAGATCGAAATTCTCACCGACACCGATCTGCTCGA
>CAYWCN010000067.1:0-16623 GCA_964456775.1 uncultured Anaerolinea sp. | reverse complement strand
ATCGCCGGGATGTTGAAACAAGGCGCGGGCGTGGTGACCAGCCGCAATCACGTCCGATTCGTGGTGACCGAATACGGCGTCGCCGATCTGTACGGCAAGCCCATTCGTCAACGCGCGCAACAGTTGATCAGCATCGCTCATCCCGATTTCAGGGATGAACTGGAAAAACAGGCAGCGCAATTGCATTACATTTGAGGCGCGTCCCGCCGATGAAATGGAGAATGGAATATGAACGATTTCCACATTGATGCGCTTCTGCCCTCCGAAATGGCTGTCCGCGCCGAACAGATCGGCGTGCGTAAAGCGGAGATGCCTTTCTTGCCGATGTTGACGCTGGCGGTGCTGGCTGGCGCGTTCATATCATTGGGCGCGATCTTTTCGACCACGGTTTCTGCGGGAAGCGCCGCCACGGCACTGCCTTATGGAGTCACGCGTTTGCTGGCGGGTTTGGTCTTTTGTCTTGGGCTGGTGCTTGTGGTCGTCGGCGGCGCGGAATTGTTTACAGGCAACACCCTGATCGTGATGGCTTGGGCGAGCGGCAAGGTGTCTACCACTGCCTTGCTCCGTAATTGGATGATCGTCTACTTTGGGAATTTTCTCGGTTCGTTGTGGACCGCCGCGATCATGTACTTCACCCGTCAATATACGTTCGGCGCGGATGCGGTTGGAATTACCGCAATGAAAATAGCCGTCGGCAAGGTCGAGTATTCGTTCGTGCAGGCGGTCGCTCTCGGAATTTTGTGCAACGCGCTGGTGTGCATGGCGATCTGGCTAACGTTCAGCGCGCGCAGCACATTGGATAAGATCGCCGCCATTATTTTTCCCATCGCCGCGTTCGTCGCCGCGGGGTTTGAGCATAGCGTCGCCAATATGTATTTCATTCCGTACGCGTTGTTGATCAAGTGGTTCGACCCCGAATATATTTCAAGAGTTGGCGAGAGCGTTCCTAATTTGGAAGTGCTAACATGGAAATCTTTTTTCATCGCCAATCTGATTCCCGTCACCATTGGCAATATCATTGGCGGCTCGGTGCTGGTGGCGGCGGTGTATTGGTCCATCTATCTGCGCGGCAGAAAATCATAAATCGAGAATAACAATGACACGTAAAGTAAAGATCGTAGCAACGGTAGGTCCCGCGAGCAAAAGCGAGGAAACGCTCGAGCAATTGATTCAAGCGGGCATGAATGTGGCGCGCATGAATTTTTCGCACGGCACGCACGCACAACATTTGGCGCGCATCGAGTTGATCCGCAAAGTTTCGAAAAAACTGGGAGTGGCGGTCGGCATCTTGCAGGATCTGCAGGGACCAAAGATCCGCGTGGGCGAACTGACGAACCCGCTTCAACTTTCGGATGGGGAGCAGGTTTGCCTCTACGCGACCGAATCCACGCCCCCAGAGAGCGACTGCCAAAAGATCCCCGTAGACTTTCGTCAACTGTTCGATTCGGTTCGCCCTGCCGATCAACTTCTGCTTGACGATGGCCGCCTCACGTTGGAAGTCCTCACAGTGCAAGACCGCAACGCGTTAATCGCGAAAGTGATCGTCGGCGGACCGCTTTCCTCCCACAAGGGGATCAACCTGCCCGGCGTCCGCTTGCGGATCGCGGGGTTCACGGAAAAAGACGAAGCCGACCTTGAGTTTGGCATCGCGCACAACGTGGACGCGGTTGCCGTCTCGTTCGTGCGCTCGGCGGAGGATGTGAAGAAAGTCCGCTATGCGATGGAACGTTTTTCAAACGGCAAACGACTGCCGATGCTCATCGCCAAATTGGAGAAGCCCGAAGCGCTCGATAATCTCGAAGCGATCCTCGACATTGTGGACGGCGTGATGGTGGCGCGCGGCGACCTCGGCGTGGAACTTCCGCCGGAGCGCGTGCCTGCGTTGCAGAAACACATCATCCGCGCGGCGAATGCGCGCGCTAAGCTGGTTATCACGGCGACGCAAATGTTGGAGTCGATGGTGTCGAATCCGCTTCCCACGCGGGCAGAGGCGTCGGATGTGGCAAACGCTGTCTTCGACGGGACCGACGCGGTGATGTTGTCCGCTGAATCCGCGTCTGGAAAATATCCCGTTGAATCCGTCCAGATGATGGATCGCATCGTGCGCGAAGCCGAGTCGCATTTTGTGGAGTGGGGGGTTGCGTCAACCGTGAGCGGATTTGAAGACAGCGATGCGGCTTCGATGGCGCGCGCGGCGCAGGCATTGGCAAATGATAAAAATGTCACTGCTGTTGCATGTTTCACCACGCAGGGGCGAACGGCATGGCTGATGTCGAAGATACGTCCGCGCGTGCCGGTGATGGCTTTCACGCCCGATGAAGAAACGTATCACAGACTCGCGTTCCTTTGGGGCGTGCGTCCGCAGTTGATCGCGTTTGCCAATTCACTGGAGGAAATGCTCGATCACGTGGATGCGGCGCTGATGCGTTCGGATGTGGTGCAAGCCGGCGACCAGGTTGTGCTGGTGTGCGGTTACCCCGTCGGCGATGTCCGCTCGCCGAACATGGCGTTACTGCATATGGTTGGGGAGAGTTGAATATCTGGCTGAGAACTTTTTCAACCACAAAGGACACGAAGTACACAAAGGATATAAGCCTTAAGGGTTTTTCCCTTCGTGATCTTTGTGTACTTCGTGGTAAAGAGGGTTTAGCCCTCTCTCGTTGAAATCAAAATCCCAACCCCGATCAACACGCCGCCGAGTAGAAACAGCGGCGTGATTTTTTCGCCGAGGAAGAACCATCCGAGCAAAGTCCCGACAACGGGCTGGGCGAAGAAGGTCAGCGAGGCGAGCGAGGCGGGTAATTCTTTGAACGCGTAATTCCACATGAACATGGCTACAGCAGTTGAGATGATGCCGAGGTAAAGAATCCCGCCGATGATGCCCGGTGTGATCGCGCCGAGTCCCTGTGAGTTGATTTCATACAAACCAAGAATTGTGGAAGACGGAATTCCTCCCAGCAACATGACTGCGCTGGCGATGAGCAAGTCGGTGTTTCTCGCCACCTTGCGCACAAGCGTGGAATATAACGCCCACGTCAGACCCGCGAAGAATAAGAGTATGTTCCCTGAAAACAAAGATGGGGATAGTTCCGCTGTGCGCGGGTCAATGACCGCCAGCACGCCGATCGTGGAAACGATCAACGCGAGCGTTTGCCGCCTCGTTATCTTTTCTCTGAGCAGGAAATACGCGAACAACAAGACAAACGCGGGCGTAGCGGAGGTGATCAACGATCCGTTCGAGGCGGTGGAAAGTTTTGTCCCTGTGAATTGGAAGCCGAGCGAAATTCCATATCCCATCACACCGACGAGAAAACTTTGCCAGAATTGTTTCCGTGTGAACGTGCTTTCTGATTTGCGAAACCAGATCACCGCGCCAAGCGAGAGGCATCCCAACACGAGTCGAATCGTCAACAGCGCGAACGGCGGAATGACCTCCAACACCACTTTGCTAACCACATACATCCCGCCCCAAATGGACGCGGCGCCAAGTCCGCAGAGGAGGGCGATAAAGGTTTTGTTCATGAGATTAAAGGTCTTGGCTCAATTTACTCAAGTTAATTTCAATATCTTTATTTGAAATCCCAACGGTATCTAAAACCACATAAACTTCTTGTTGTTCAAAATATTTATTGCTAGCGCTACCCAGATCTACTATGGTGTATGCAATATCTGGTCCGCCGTGTTCTGCGTCATGCAATTTCATGGCAGACTTGGCGCGCTCAATTTGTTCGCTCGACATAATATCAAGCATTATCCTGGGAAGGCATTCTGTGAGGGTGGATGAGTAATCCATGATGAAAGTATTTCGTAAATATCCTATCGCATTCTCCACCCATGTCTTTGTAATTTCAATATTTCCATTTGCGTCACTTAATGGCAGTCCCAGATAATAGCTATTCTTGCGCTTAGCAAAAATCACTAGAGTCACAACTATCTTGGAAATTGGCTCTCTGGAATTGGCGTCTTGAAGAGTGATTCTCAGACTGTCAGGAAATTGAAGTTCATTGGCTAGCATCATTGCTCCATCTCGGAGTTAATCAAAATTTTTGCTCTGCCTTCTCTTTTTAACTTCCCCTCTTCGTTTCTTAGACTCCAATCTTTTTTCCCTCGCCGCCTTTGTTGGCTTGGTCTTCTTGCGGGGCTTGGGTTTTATCAGAGCCTTCCTCACCAATGCGATCAGTCGTTGAATCGCGTCTTCACGGTTTTGTTCCTGCGTGCGGAATTGTTTGGCTTCGATGAGCAAAACTCCCTCGTCTGTGACTCGCTTTCCCGCAAGATGGATCAAACGCGACTTGACATCTTCGGGCAACGATGAAGCGCGCGCATCGAATCGCAACTGCACAGCCGTCGCCACCTTGTTGACATTCTGTCCGCCCGGTCCCGACGCGCGGATATAGTCGAAGTGCAGTTCGTTTTCGTGGATGTGGATGGTGGGAGAGATTCGAATCATAGTGGAAGTATAACCCCCTCCCGCCACTCGCTACGCTCGGGCACCCTCCCCCAAAAAATCCGACGAACTTCAGTCGGATTTTGGGGGAGGGTGGGGTGGGGGCGGTTAAAACATCAACGCGTTGACTTTGTCGATCATTGCCGGGGCAGGCCGAAGGTCCGCTTCGGTGAGGCGGTTGAGAGGCATGTCCACCAGGTTACATGTTTCTGCGAGCGTGGGCTTATCTTTCGAGATATAGATCAATCCCGTTATCAGCCAGTTGTTGCGCTGTGCTTCCTCAAGCGTGCGGATCGCCTCGAAGCGGTCGGTAGGATCGTGGCTCTTTTCCAAATTCTTGAGGATGACCGCTGAGCCATCGTGCATGGTTATTTCGCGCACCTCGCCTTCCTTCAACTCAGTCTCGAGCATGATCTCGTTGCGCGGCGCGACGTATGTAATGTCGTGAAGCGGCGCTTCGTGGTCTTTGCCCCACGGGTACGAATAATGCGCGTTCTCTTGATTGTTGAAAGTGACGCACGGACTAATGATGTCTAGCACCGCGATACCCTTGTGAGCGAACGCGGCTTTCAACAATTCTTTCACCTGCTTGGCGTTGCCCGCGAACGAACGCGCCACAAATGTGGCGTTCGAGATCATCGCTTCCATACAAATATCGATCGGCATGTAAGGGTTGGTGCCCTGCTTCTTCAGTTCGAGTCCGTGTTCGGCGGTGGCAGAGAACTGCCCTTTGGTGAGTCCGTACACGCCGTTGTTCTCGATGATATACACCATGTTCAAATTGCGGCGCATCACGTGTTTGAACTGACCCATGCCGATGCTGGCTGTGTCGCCGTCGCCGGAGATGCTGACGCCTTTGAGCAAATGATCGCCAAAGAGTCCGCCGGTGGCAATGGAGGGCATGCGTCCGTGCAGGCTGTTGAACCCGAACGAGCGATTCATGAAATACGTGGGGCTTTTGCTCGAACAACCGATGCCGCTGAACTTGATCACATTTTCAGGCAGCACATTCATCTCGTACATCGCGGCGATGATCTGATTCGAGATCGAGTTGTGCCCGCAGCCCTGGCACAATGTTGTGGGAGCGCCGCGATAATCGTTCTTGGTGAGACCGACGCTGTTGATGTTGACGGGCGCGCCCGCCATGGGAAGTGCAGACATTATTTGGCTCCTTTCTTGCCATTCTTAGAAACGATTTTTTTTTGAGAAGTCGAGCTCTTTGCCGTGGATTTTTTCTTCGGCGCAGTTTTTTGTTTCGCAAGGATGCCTTCGCGCACCCATCTTGCCGCGGCGGGTAAACCGTCACCGTGCGCGACGGAAATTAATTTCATCGCGGATTCGGGATTCGCCAGCGTGAGCAGTTGGTGCAACTGCCCATCGCGGTTCATTTCCACGACGTAGACCTGATCATGCTTGGCGACAAATTCATCCACCTCCGGCGAGAACGGCAGCGCGCGGGCGCGCAGGAAGTTGGTCTTCATGCCATGGTCGCGCTCCAATTGAATGCGCGCTTCATTGATGGCGGCTTCGGTCGAACCATACGCAATGATGCCGATCTTCGCGCCCTTGGTTTCATGCAGGACAGGCTTCGGCAGGTATTCTTTGATCGTTTCGTACTTTTTCTTTAAGCGCTCCATGTTGCGCATGAACGTGGCTGGGTCTTCTGTATACTTGGCGTATTCATCGTGACCCGTTCCGCGCGTGAAGTAAGAACTCATGGGATGCTTGTTGCCGGGTAATGTGCGATACGGAATCCCGTCGCCGTCTTTATCCAGATAGCGCCCCCAGTTGCCTTTCAGCTCTTCGAGGTCTTTTTCCCAAAGCACTTTGCCGCGATCCATCGGCGTCTGCGGATACTCGAACGGTTTGCTCATCCATTGATTCATGCCGATATCGAGATCGGACAACACGAAGACCGGCGCTTGCGCGCGCTCGGCGATATCGAAGGATTGCCAGCCGAAATCGAAACATTCGTTGATATTGCCGGGCAACAACACGATGCTGTTGCTGTCCCCGTGTCCCATGTTGACGACGAACGAAAGATCGGCTTGCGAGGTGCGCGTTGGCAAGCCGGTGCTGGGTCCGATGCGCTGCACATCCCAGACCACAATCGGGACTTCGGCATAATACGCCAAGCCTGCAAACTCGGTCATCAGACTCAAACCAGGTCCCGAAGTGGAAGTCATCGAGCGGAGTCCGCTCCAGCCCGCGCCGACAGCCATTCCGATCGCAGCGAGTTCGTCCTCGGCTTGAACGATCGCGTAAGTGTTCTTGCCATCTTCGCGTTTGCGGAGCATTGGCATGTAATCGTGGACCGCCTCGGCAAGCGAGGAAGCCGGCGTGATCGGATACCACGCCACGAATTGCGCGCCGCCAAAAACAGAACCGATCGCGGCGGCGGTGTTTCCGTCTGCCATGATCAAGCCTTCGGTCTTGTTCATCGGTTCGAGATAGAACGGATCTTTCTTTTCCAGGTTCGCCTTCGCCCATTCCACGCCGGTCTTCACCATGTTGAGGTTCATGTCAATTGGCTTTTGTTTGCCCTTGAAGTGGAAGTTCAACGCCGCGTGTACCGCTTCGAGGTCCAAGCCGATCATGTGGACGAGTACGCCCACGTAGATCATGTTGCCCACGAGATCGCGGAAGTCCGCTGGGATGCTCGCGTCGGCGCGGACGAGTTGTTTGATCGGCAAGGGATAGATCGCGATATCCGCGCGAGTGATGGGGAGCTTGATGTCGTCGGCGTAGTAAAAGGCTCCGCCTGGCGCGACAGACGCAAGGTCGCGTGTGAACGAATCGGGGTTGATCGCCACCACGATCTCCTGCTCCTCGCGTCGGGCGAGGAATCCATCCTTGCTCGCGCGGATCGTATACCACGTGGGCAGACCCTGAATGTTCGACGGGAAAAGATTCTTCCCCGAAACGGGAATGCCCATCTTGAAGATCGCCCGCAGGATGGTGTTGTTGGCGGTGGAACTGCCCGAGCCGTTCTTTGTGCCGACAATGATCGAAAAATCGTTCACTACTCTATTCATGTATTCCTCTGCTACGGTCTTTGATACAAAAGGTCGGTGTGCGTTACGAGCGCATCGTGCCCCGCCTTATAGTTTCCATTACAAATTGACTCAACCATCGCTTGATGGTATCCCCAAACTTCCTGCAAATATTCGTAGCCGCCGGTGAACATGTTCAAGCCGACAGTTTCATACGCGTCCCAGTAGGCTTCCAGGATTCCCGTCACGAAAGGATTTTCGAGGCGGCTATAGATCAATAAATGTAAAGCGCGATGCTCCTTGAGGAACTTGAATTGGAGTTCGCGCCAGTTTTTCCTGCGCGCGGACGATGAGCGACCGCAATTCTGTTTTATCGTCGTCCGTTAATTTCCCGACCGCTTCCTCCCAGAACACTGCCTCCACATGATTCCGCAGTTCGGCATATTTTCGGAAGTGTTCATCGTTGAGCGCGAGAGCATATTGCAGGGATTGACGTATCGCGGGTGTGAACGCGAACGCGCGGCGCCGCGTCTTTCCGGGTCCCGGCTTGACTTCCACTAATCCCAACGCTCGCGCCACAGCGACCTGTTCGCGCAATGATGGAACGCTCACCTCCAACTCTTGGCTGAGTTCGTTGAGAGTGGGCAGCCCATCTTCCGCTTCCTCGTGAGCGGCTAGGTATCGAAGAAATTCCGAAATGTGAGGGGAAGAAACTCGGTCTCGAACTATCATCTGATTAATATGATTAATTCGAGTATAGTCACGGACAATCTATCCGTCAAGACAAAGACTTATCTGGGCAATCGCATTAGAAAATCTTGATGCTCAAGACTTGGCATTTTGTCTGCGAATCCGCTAATCTTCGCCAATCTGCGCGAATTTTTCCGAGAATGATTAGCGTGAATTCGCGAGGATTAGCGGACAAAAATTACAAATGCGATTACCCGAAGGACTTTTCTTGTCTACGGAGTTGGTGTTGCGGAAGGCACTGGCGTATTTGTAGGTACCGGCGTGTTTGTTGCAGGCGGCGGGTTGGTATTTGTGGGAGAGGGTATCGGTGTATTCGAAGGCGGCGGAACAGGCGTATCGGTTGGCAGTTCCGGCATCGTTGCAGTCCCGGTGATCGGCACAATGATGATGGCGGTATTCGTAGGCTTCGGCGTCCGCGTGGGTGTGTAAAAAATGATCGTCGGTTGCGGTTCTTCGCGCTTGTTCGTCGGAGTCCTCGTTGGGATGAACGGCGTCCGCGTGAGTGTTGGGGAGGAAGTAGGCGACGCTGTTTCAGTCGAGGTGGCTGTGAAGGTCTGCGTGGGCGTTGACGTTGCCACTAATTTTTGAAATGCCTCTGCCGTCAACGCGGCGGCGGTGTTGAGGTTCGAGAACGCCAGATTGGCGATGTTCTTCGGTTCGATCACGATCGGCGTAGGCAGTGTCGGGTCGGAGAGCGCGATAGCAGACGTGCCGCAAAACAGGCTGAAGCCGAGCGCGCCGGCAAGAAATATCCAAAGCAACCCGGCGTAATCTTTGGGTTTGTTGGCGACAGCGATGCTTTCTTGTTCGTTTTCCACAGGAAAATTATCTCACACCTTGGTAAGAACTTCTATCAACCAATCGGGTGGCTATGGAGAATACAACCGCTTGCGGATTTCGGTTCGAGTCAGAACCGCCTCAAGCACGCCTCCGCCAATGGACAGCGATTTGTCGGATACGAGGAAGCAGGCGCTGGCATCGTTGCGCGCGTCCACGTCGCCGATCTTCAATCCGCGCATTACTTGCAATCCGTTTCGAATAATGCCTCGCAATACTCCATTGAAAGGGCTGAACACTTTTTCGCGCGCGTTCGTATCCACCTCGATCTCGGCGATCACATCGCCCGCCTCGCAATGCTCGCCGATTCTTTTCAAACAGATCAATACGCCGTCCGCCGGCGCGCGCAACACGCGGCGCGGATCGCCATCAGGTTCGCCGGAGTCGGGCTGGGTTGCTCCCTGCCAAAAGACGCGACCAAGCGTGTGACTGCGCCGCGTTTCGATCACGGCGTGGCAATTGCTCCCCGCTGTGAAACCAGGCCCAAGTCCGATTTGAAGCGGGACGGGAGTCGGCAGGGGCTGAGGGGGAGTCTTGATGAGTCGCGCGTCGATCACTACTGGAAATTGGAATTTAGAAACGACAGCCGCATCGGGATCGATGATGACCGGGATGACATCCGCTTCGCTTCGACTGGGCTCAGCGCGAGCTTTCCACGGTTCGAGTTGATTCGCTTCGACCAGCTTTGCCGTCACGCCTTCGACCGTGTGCGCACCATCATACACCGCCTCGGAGAACGATACCGCGCGGCGGACCGCAAGCGGCTGTGGGAGTTCCGTGATGAGCAGGTTGATCCCGGCGCGATGCAAACGAAGCGCAACCCCTGTGGCAAGATCGCCGCCGCCGCGGATCAAAACGCAGTTATCGAATCGCATCGCTGGGTTGAGTGGCTGCCAATTGCTCTGGGGTTTCGCGGGCTCTGAGGTTTTGCTCGCTGAGCATGTGACTGAATGAGTAGATCAGGAGATAGATAAAGAGGAAGAATATTGTGTACAGCAAGATAAATGCGGCAAGGCGGCGGCTGGGATCAATGACCAAGCCAAGGATGGACATGGCGGTCTCTGCCGGGTCTTGCAGGATATCCCACGAATTGAGCCGCACGAAGCGACCGATGTACATGCCGAAACTGCTCAGCGGCGTGATGATGAAGACGAACAGCCATGCGGTGACTCGTCCGAACGTTCGCAGGATAATATCTTGCATGAGATACAACGAGATGATGCCGAGTAACGTGCCTGTCCACGAACACCAGACGACGATGATCACGTCGTACCAAAGCGGCGCGCCGGTGGAAAATCGGGCAAGGTCTTGCAAGTCTGTGAGCATGTAGGGCGCGTTGGGGAAAAAGAGAAGCCACAAAACGGCGATCACGGGGATGACAATGTAAAGCGTTATCCGGCGCCACGAGATCGCATGAGCAACGTACGCAAGCATGAAGGGAATCCACGCGAGGAAGAGATTCCATACCAAACCCAAATGCCTGCCTGATTCGCTGTACACCACCCGCGCAAGGACAAGCCCGATGCACATTGCGCAGGCAATGTTCAACAACATAAAAACCGCAAGGTTGTGGCGATTGCGGAGGACAAAATTACGCAGTCTGTTTCGCATGAGTTACTTGTTTTCGATCAAAAACCAGATCAGGTCAATGTCGCCGGGCGAGCGGTTGTAGCCGGTGAGGATCGCCGCCGCTTCGGTCTTGTGTTGCGTGCCGTGGTTGACGAGATGCGCCATCGTCTGCCAAAGGATGCGCGTGTGGCGCGTTCCTTCGATGGAAGTGTAATCGAAAGAGGCGCTCAATCTTTCGTCGGTCACGCCGTCAACAAAAGCCAGCAATTTCTTTTCCTCCTCCATCCAACGCGCGTGAAGCGACTCGAAAGTGGGGAAGTCCTCCGCTTTCAAGCGATAGTTTGGCGACGTGCCTTCCCAGCGGCTGCGCCAGATCCATTCGGCGAACAAAGCATGGACAAGCGTGCCGCGCAAGCCTCCATGCGGAAATGGCGCGGGCGCGAGAAATTGTTCCTCGGTCACGCCGGAAGCGGCATCCAGAATTTTTGCCGTTGACCATTGGTTGTACTTGTAAAGGAGATGAATATCTTGTTTGTTCATTTCGTTTGCTCCGTAATTTGCGCCTGTCTTTCAAGGAGTAAATGACCGAAGGTGTACAGTGTGATGTACAAAAAAAGGAAGAACGCCGCGAAGAGACTGGTGAAGCCAATGGATTGCAGGCTTGGGTCTTGCGCGCTTGCGAGCGTGTATTGCGCCATGCCTGTCGGGTTATTGAAAATATCCCACGAGTTCCAGCGGAGGAATCTGCCGACGTACACGCCGACACTGCTCAACGCGGCGACGATTGCCACAAATCCCCATCCAACCCAGTGACCGAATTCGCGGCGAATGACCTCTTGCATGAGGAAGAGCGAAACCATGCCGAGCAATAAGCCGGTGAAAGAGAACCAGATGATCAACAGCACGTCGTACCAAACCGGCGCGTTCCTCCACCAATCGGTTGCGAGATGTTGAAAATCGGTCAGCATGTAAGGCGCGTTGGGGAAGAAGAGCATCCAGAAGAATGCCGAGACCGGCACGATCACATACACCCATCGCCGCGACAGTGTGGCGGTGTAGGTGAAGTACGCGATGAGGAAGGGAATCCACGCGAGGAAGAGATTCCAGATCATGAAGGCGTAATTGCCCGAGTCGCTGTAATCTGCGCGGATGCGCCACACGAGGACCGAGAACACGGTCGCGCCAGCCAACAGCGCGAACATGGACAGACGGTATTTGTTATGAGAGAAGTACTCAAGAAACTTGCGGATCATTTTGCCTCAGAAATTTCAACAGGATGGGGTTGACCTCATCGGGTTTTTCGTAATGCGGGATGTGACCGCTGTTTTCGATGACGTGGAACTCGGCGTTGGGCATCGCTTCACGCAAGGGGCGGCTGTGTTCAAACGGGACAGTTTTGTCGTCCCTTCCCCAGAGCAGGAGGATTTGCTTCTCCGATTCTCCAAGCGCGCGATAAAGTTCCATGTTCGCGCCCAACATATTTTCGCGGATCGTTGAAAGGATGGAACGAAAAAATCCTTTGTATTGCATCTGGATCTTATACCGTTCCTGAAACTGACGCACAAGCGCGGGATCGAAGAAATCTTTTGCCGCGCTGTTGACTAAACTTGTTGTTCCAAGTTGACCGTAGAGTATCTCAGCCAGATATGGGATTCGCGCCAAGCGGACTACGAACGCGGTGTCAACGGGTTTTGCTCCGCACGGGTCAATGAGGATGAGTTTGTTGATTCGCTCCGGGTAGCGGACGGTAAAGGCTGAAGAGATGGGTCCGCCCATGGAGAGGCCGACCAAGTTGACCCGTCGAGTGAAGCGAAGCGCATCCAGTAGATCGGAAAGTTGGCGGACGAAGAAATCCAAGTTGTTGCGTTCGCGCGGACGATCCGAAAATCCGCGTCCGAAGAGATCGTATCGCAAAACGCGAAATCCCGACCGGGTTAAAAAATCGAACGTGGGATCGTAAATGAAATATGGGACGGAGAAGCCATGCACCAAAACGATCCGCTCGCCCGATTCGTTCCCGCCGAGTTCGTAATGTGTGACGCCGTTGGGAAGACCGACGAACGATCCATGCGCGTGTTTGCGCGCGTCGTCGTTCAATTCTTTGGTTTCATCTCGATAAGGGAAGGGCATTGTACTCGTGGGGCGAGGTCTTCCCGCCCTGGGCGAGATAACCTCGCCCCTACTACAGAAATTAAATTTTTCCCAACGCGCGGAGCACGCGTTCGGGCGTGTACGGGAATTCATCGATCCATACGCCGATGGCATCGTGGATCGCCGCGCCGATGGCGGGAGCCACGGTGAGGTAGGGGAGTTCGCCCACGCCGCGCGCGCCCCAGGGCCCGATGGGATCGGGGATCTCGAGGATGACCGATTCGACTTTTTCGGGAATATCCCAAATGGTGGGGATGAGATACGTGCTGAGCTGATCGGAAAGCACGCGCCCATTTTTTGTTTTGTAATCTTCAAGAATTGTATAGCCCTGCGCTTGCACGACCGCGCCTTCGATCTGTCCTTCCACGAGCGATGGATTGATCGGCTTGCCGAGATCATCCGCTGATGTGATGCGGACAACGCGCACGTGACCGGTTTCGGTATCCACTTCCACTTCGACGGCTTGCGCCACCCACGCATACGCAAAGTTCGGCAATGAATGACCGGTCTCTTTATCGAATTGTGTGGTACGCGGCGCGAGATATTTGTATTCGGCGACTGCCGGTCTCTCTTCCGCTTTCCATTTTTTCAGCGCAAGTTCCGCCGCGCCTTTGATCGCATTGCCCGACATGAACGTCATGCGCGAGGCAGAGACGGAGCCAGAGTTGCCCATCGTCGCAGAATCGGACGAGATCAATTTCACTTTTTCAAATGGGACTCCCACCGCCTCCGCCGCCATTTGAATCATCACCGTGTGCGTGCCTTGACCAACCTCCGCGCTGGCGTGATGCAAAACGACCTGGTTGATGTCGCCTTTGCCGTGCAGTTCGATCTTCGCCCAGCAGTTTTCTTGATAGCCAAACGAAAATCCGATGTTCTTGAAACCTGCGGCAAAACCTTTTCCGCGCTTCAAGTGAGGATTTCCATTTTTCGCTTTCCCTTTTTCATCTTCCCATCCAAACCTATCCCTCGCCGCTTCGATGCACTGTGTCACACTGACCGGACTCGGCGATGGCGTGCCAACTCCGAGCGGATCGCCGTCATGCAGCGCATTCTTCAAGCGGAACTCAACCGGGTCCATGCTGAGTTTTTCCGCGAGTTTATCCATTTGCATCTCAGCCATGAACAACGCTTGCGGCGCGCCGAATCCGCGAAACGCCGCGCCGGGCACATTGTTGGTGTATACGCCATACACATCCGTTTTGATGTTATCAACGCGATACGCGCCCGACGAAGTGATGGTGGTGTTGCCCAACACTTTGTTCGACGTGTACATGTACGCGCCGCCGTCGCCGATGATCTCGTTTTCAATTGCGGTTAATGTTCCGTCTTTCGTCGCGCCCCATTTTGCGCGCAACAAAACCGCGTGACGTTTTCCGTGACCGATGATCGATTCCTGCCGCGACCAGATGATGCGCACCGGTCTCTGCAACTTCCACGCGGCGAGCGCCAGCACGATCTGCACCGACATATCCTCGCGTCCGCCGAACGCGCCGCCGATCGCCGGGTAAATGACGCGAATACTTTCATTCGGCATGTTCAGCGAGTGCGCCACTTGATGCTGGTCTTCGTGCGTCCACTGCCCGCCGCAGACGAGCGTGATGCGCCCCTCCTCGTCAATGTACGCGAGCCCCGCCTCGGGTTGTAGATACGCATGTTCCTGCACCGGCGTTCGATATTCGCTCTCGACGATCACGTCGGAATTTTTGAACGCTTCGTCCACATTTCCCCGGCGGATCTTATAGTGGACGCAAACATTCGAATCGCCGATGTGTTCATGGATGCGCGTTGCGCCGGGCTTCATCGCCTCTTCCGCGTCTGTCACGACGGGGAGGTCTGCATACTCCACCTCGATCAACTTCACCGCCTCAGCCGCTTCGGCTTCGCTGCGCGCGACAACTGCGGCAACTTGATCGCCCACAAAGCGGACAACATCCGCGCCGGGCTTTGCGGAGCCGGGTCCGCATAACACGGGCTGATCCTGCCATTGCAATCCATATTCGTTGACCGGCACATCTTTTGCCGTGTAGACCGCCACCACGCCGGGCGCGGCTTCGGCTTTGCCGGTTTTGATCCGTACCACGCGCGCGTGCGGACGTCCCGCGAAGAGCATCTTCATGTGCAACATGCCCTTCATCGTGAGGTCGCCGGAGTAGGGAGTCGCGCCGGTGACTTTGCCGCGCGCATCCACGCGCGGAATTGATTTGCCGATCACTTCGTGAACGCTCATGGTCTCGTTTATCTCTTGTACCGTTTGACCTTCACGCGAAGCGGAGGCACATCGTTGGGTCCGTATTGCGAGGGACCTGCGAGTTTATACAAATACCCGAAAAAGATGGACATGAGTCCGCCGATCACGACCATCACGCCGAATGTAAACACAAGGTTCGCCATCAGGTGGTCTTGGTTCTCGATGAAGCTAAGAATCGGCGCGAGACCTTCCAGCCTCCAGACGATCGGGTTGATCGTCACGCGGCCGAGCCACGAGGGAGGGATGAACTGTCCTTGCTGAGCCACGATCGGAACCAGCAGCGCGGCTATCCCATACGAAAGCGGCGGCACGAGAAGGATCATGAAGCATCCCAATCCCTTCATGACCGGGTTCACACCGGTGACGCGCGGCGTTTCCTGTTTCCGACTCATGCTTGTATACTTACCCATGGTTCACCTCCGCCATTGACTTGGCATCTTCAATTGCTTGCACGATCTTGTAATAGCCTGTGCATCGGCACAGGTTACCGGTAATTGCCTGTTCGATCTCGTTCTTTGTCGGGTTCTCTTTTTCATCCATCAGCATCGCCGCCGACATGATGAAACCCGGCGTGCAATATCCGCATTGTACCGCGCCATGCTTAATGAAGGCTTCTTGGACGGGATGGAGATTCTCCCTCACCCCTAACCCCTCTCCCGCAGGGAGAGGGGGATTCAATCCCTCAATCGTCGTGATCTCTGCGCCATGCGCGCGCGGGGCGGGGACGAGACATGCCATCACCGCTTTGCCGTCGAGGAAGACGGTGCACGCGCCGCATTCGCCCTCGGCGCATCCCTCTTTTGTGCCGGTCAAGCCGATGTCTTCGCGCAGGAATCGCAGTAATGTTTTTTCGTGACCGTTCTTCGATGAATATTTTTTGCCGTTGATCGTTGTTTCAATTTCTGCGTGTGGCTCAGGGCGGACTGAAAGTCCGCGTTCCGCAGATTGTTTGCCCCACAACAAAACCGCATCGGATGGCATCCCTGCCTGTTCCTGTCCATCGCGGATTGACTTCAGTCCTCGCATTGTACACACTCGAACCATCTCGCGGCGATAGGCGGCGCTCCCGCGAATGTCGTCTATTGGTTTGGATGAGTCCATCGTCAAACGCGCGGCTTCGGCGATGACATCGTCTGTCAGTTTTTTGCCCGCGAGATATTTTTCCGCTTCGGGCGCGTGGATGATCGTCGGGGCGACGGCTCCAAGCGTGATGGAGGCTGAGGAAACTGAATCAGAATCAAAGTCGAGAAGAATCGCCGCGTCCACGAGGGAGATGGCTTGCGCGCGGCGTAACGCGAGTTTGATGAACGTGCCGCGCTGCGTCGTCTTCATCGCGGGGAAGGAAATGTCCACGAGCATTTCATCCGCTTGCATGATTGTCTTGCGGACGCCGGTGTAAAAATCTTTGAGCGCGACGGTGCGAGTTTGATTCACCGATCGCAATGTGACCGACGCGCCGAGCGCCATGAGCGGCGTGATGGTGTCGTTGGCGGGCGAGGCGGTGATGAGGTTGCCCGCGACCGTGCCGCGGTTGCGGATCTGCGGCGCGCCCACTTCCCATGCCGCGCGCGCGAGCGG
Source organism: uncultured Anaerolinea sp. (assembly GCA_964456775.1). Classification (GTDB taxonomy): domain Bacteria; phylum Chloroflexota; class Anaerolineae; order Anaerolineales; family Villigracilaceae; genus Defluviilinea. The sequence goes on along the minus strand of CAYWCN010000067.1, from coordinate 47 downwards.
ATAGGCGCGTTCGCGGATCAATTTCGATTCGACGCAATGGTTGTGCG
>CAYWCN010000066.1:0-16778 GCA_964456775.1 uncultured Anaerolinea sp. | reverse complement strand
CCTTCTTCCACTGCCGAGTTGCCGCCGCCGACAACAACAATTTCCTTCGAGCCCTTGTAAAACGGACCGTCACACGTTGCGCAAAAATGAATCCCCGCGCCGATGTAATCATCCTCACCCGGGACTTCGAGCCTACGATACGACGCGCCCGTAGCGATCAATACTGCCAGCGAGTGATAATGCTTGCCATCCGACATGTAGACTTTGTGATAGCCTTCCTCCCTTTCCATCCGTTCGACATCCACCGCTTGCAAGATTTCCACACCGAAACGCCGCGCCTGTTGCGCCACGCGGTCGGAGAATTCCTGTCCGCTGATGCCTTCGGGAAAGCCGGGGAAGTTGTCGAGTCCCACCGTGATACCAGCCTGCCCGCCGAGTCCTGAACGTTCAACGAGGAGCACATCCGCGCCCTCGCGGGAGGCATAGATCGCAGCAGTGAGTCCCGCAGGTCCGCCGCCGATGATGATCAGATCGTAATACGTTTTCGATGCTTCGGTCTTGAGTCCCAGCTTTTTCGCCAACTCCGCATTCGACGGCTCGACGAGGAACGTGTCATCTTCAAAAACGATCGTGGGGATAATACGTTTGCCGTTGTTGCGCTTCAACACGTATTCTTCCGCCGTTTTATCCTGCTCGATGTCAATCCACTTGTATGGGACAAAATTTTCGCCCAAAAATTTCTTCGCGCGGCGGCAATCAGGGCACCAATACGCGCCGTAGACAGTGACTTTTGATTCAGCCATAACATCCTCCAAAATAATGTGACGGCAGTTCGATTTGCTTGGCGAATCGTGCCGACAGTCTTGACGCAGTACAACTGCATCAAGAACTTGTTTCGATGGATTTGACGCAGAATCCGCATGGCATCTTTCCCCTGCGCTATAATCAACTTATTACACGATTATGAACAAACTCTCCACATCCACATCACCCTATCTCTTACAACACGCCCACAATCCCGTAGATTGGTATCCATGGGACGAAGAAGCGCTCTCAAAAGCGCGAGCCGAGAACAAGCCGATCTTTCTCAGTATAGGTTATGCCGCGTGTCACTGGTGCCACGTAATGGCGAACGAATCCTTTGAGGACGAAACTACAGCCGCGTTCATGAACGAGCATTTCATCAACATCAAAGTGGATCGGGAGGAACGTCCCGACCTCGACGCGATCTATATGCAAGCCACGGTCGCAATGACGGGTTCAGGCGGCTGGCCCATGTCGGTTTTTCTCACGCCCGATCTCAAACCGTTTTTTACGGGAACTTATTTTCCGCCCGTTGCGCGTTACAACATGCCGTCGTTCAAAGATGTGCTGGCTGGTATCGCCCGTACATGGAAGGAACAACAAAGCGAAGCCACGCGCGTCGGCGACGAAGTTTCAACTCATCTTCAACAGGCGCTCAGTGTAAACATCCAGTCCGATTCAGCGTTCACACAAGAACACCTTGACATAGCAGTGAAGAACTTGCTCGATAATTACGATTGGGGGAATGGCGGCTGGGGTTCCGCGCCAAAATTTCCACAACCGATGACAGTTGAATTCCTGTTGAGGCGCGTTATTCGAGAATCAGAGAATTGGGAGAATTCTCCAATTCTCAAATCCTCTCTTCACGCATCACGAGCCATGGCGCGCGGCGGAATGTACGATGTGGTCGGCGGCGGCTTCTCGCGCTACAGCGTGGACAATTTCTGGCGCGTGCCGCACTTCGAGAAAATGCTTTATGACAACGCGTTGCTAGCGCGCGCTTATCTGCACGCATGGCAGATCACGGGCGATCCATTTTTCAAACGCATCGTCACCGAAACGCTCGATTTCATTGCCCGCGAAATGACTCATCCCGATGGCGGATTTTATTCGTCACTCGACGCGGACTCTGAACACGAAGAAGGCAAATTCTACGTGTGGACTCTCGACGAAATTCGCGCCACCCTCAAAGATGATTCAGATTTCTTTGAAGCGGCGTACGGGATCACCGCGCGCGGAAATTGGGAAGGCAAGACCGTCTTGCAACGCGCGTTGGATGACTCCTCCCTCGCCGCCCGCTTCAAACTCGACCCTCAAACTGTCCCAACCAAATTAGCCGACTGCCATTCTCAACTTTTGTCCGCGCGCGCGAAGCGAGTCCGCCCAGGGACAGACGATAAAGTGCTCACTTCATGGAATGGGCTCATGCTTGCGACGATGGCAGAAGCGGCGCGTGTCATCGAGAGTGACGAAACGACGAAACGAAATTCATCAAACAACGAGGAGTTTGCTTCGTCGCTTAAGAACGCTCCTCGCAATGACATGTACTATAAATTGACTACACGTAATGCGGAGTTTTTGCTTTCCAACCTTCGACCCAACGGCAAACTCAAACATAGTTGGCGCGACGGCAAAACAACGGATGAAGTTTTTCTCGAAGATTACGCCGCGCTGATTCTAGGATTACTCGAACTGTATCAAACAGACTTCAACGACAAATGGTTTGCCTCTGCAAAAGAACTCGCCGATGAAATGATCGAACTGTTCAACGACTCCGCTGGCGGATTCTTCGACACGTCAAAAGATGGAGAAGTATTGTTGTTGAGACCAAAAGATGTTCAAGATAACGCCACGCCATCAGGAAACGCTCTTGCGTGTGAGGCATTGCTCAAACTCGCCGCGCTCACTGATGAAGGGAAATATCGCGACCTCGCAGAGAGATCACTCGGACTTGTGGTGGGCATGGCTGTCCGCTACCCCACTGCGTTCGCGCGCTGGCTGTCAGCCGCCGATTTTGCTTTGGGGAAGGTGAAGCAGGTTGCAGTGGTGAGTGAAGCGGGCGGCGAAGACGCGTCCGAGTTGATTCGAGTCGTCGAATCCGCCTACAGACCAAACGCCATCATCGCCGCATCCGCCTATCCCCCATCAGATGAGGCGCCCGCGTTGTTGAAAGATCGCCCGTTGAAAAACGGAAAAGCGACCGCGTACGTGTGCGAAGGATTCGTGTGCAAAAACCCCGTCACATCAATCGCGGAATTAAAAGAGTTGTTGTAAAATTGGCGCATGGATCCGATACTTACTGAAAATCTCATCAAACTTGGCATGGCGGTTTTGGTCGGCGGCGTGATCGGCGCGGAACGCGAATATCAAGATAAAGCCGCGGGCTTTCGTACGATCATCTTGATCACCGTCGGCTCGACGTTGTTCACCATCTTTTCGCTGACCATAGACCCGGGCTTCACGCAGACGCGTATCGCGGCGAACATCGTGACGGGCATCGGTTTTCTCGGCGCAGGCGCGATCATACGCGAGCATGGCAAGGTGGGCGGCTTGACCACTGCCGCGACGATCTGGCTCTCTGCCGCGCTGGGAATGGGCATCGGCGCGGGCGAGTTGATATTTGTCTCAGCCGCGACGTTCATCACACTGATCGTTCTGCTTGTATTCCCTCATATCGAAAAACGGATCGACCGCATCCGCGAATCGCGCACGTATAAAATCGTTCTCCCAACAAGCAAACTCAAAAGTTTTGAAAAGATCCGTCTCGCACTTGAGACGAATTCGCTGATGGTGCTGGAACATCACCAGACCAAGAACGAATCTACCCTGACCGGAATGTGGCGCGCGATCGGTTCCCCGAAAGATCACGAAATGTTCGTTGATGCGATGTTGAGAGAGAAGGATGTCAAAGAGTTGGTGTATTAACTCGCGTTTCGGGAGAGCGACATAAATGTCGCGTTACAGAAAATCAAAAGGCTCTCTTGCGAGAGCCTTTTTCTATTTCGGTTCGATGTTGCCCGACGAATCGGTTGAATTTTCATCCTGTTTGCCTTCGCTGAGTCCTTCGCGAAACGAGCGGATGCCCTTGCCAAGTTCACCGGCGATCTTGCCGATGCGACCGGGACCGAAGAGCAAGATGACGATCAACAAGATGATGATCCATTCCGAGCCACGTGGTAATCCAAGCATGTGATACTCCTTTACTAATATCAACCGTATCGTACCACAATCGTGATTAATCCACCATTATAGTTCGCGGCGATACAGCAAGCCCTCAATGAAACGGATGAAACGCCGCACCCAGGAACGCACTCTGCCCAGCCTGCGGTATTGCTCGGGGTGCACGTGCCCTTTGCTGGGAATCGGTCCAGTCCACTCGGCGGCAAGCGCGCCCCATGTGAGACCCGCGCCAAAACCGACCATGACGAATTTATCGCCGGGTTTGATCTGCCCGCCCTCGATCGCTTCCACCATGGCTATTGGGATGGACGCGGTGGATGTGTTGCCGTAGCGGTCGAGGTTGATGATGAAACGATCCATCGGAAGTTTGAGTCCGCGCGCCGCCGCTTCAATTATGCGGACGTTTGCCTGATGCGGCACGATCCAGCGGACATCTTCCACTTTCAGCCCGGCCGCGTCGAGAGCCTCTTGCGTGGCAGAAGCCATCACGCGCGTGGCAAAGCGGAAGACTTCCTTCCCGTCCATCTGGATGTGATGTTTTCCCTCTTGGAAGGTAGTTTCTGAGATCGGGTTGCGGCTCCCGCCGGCGGGAAGCGTCAGCAGATCGCCACCGGAACCGTCCGAGTGCATTACAGCGGACAACACTCCGCCGGGTCTCTCACTTGCCTGTAAAACGAACGCGCCCGCGCCATCGCCAAAAAGGATACATGTATTTCGATCTTTCCAATTCACAAATCGCGAAAGGGTCTCAGAGCCGATGACCAGCGCGGTCTTGATCGAACCGCTGCGGATCGCTTGCGCGCCCATGTTCAAGGCGTAGATGAATCCCGAGCAAGCCGCAAGCAGGTCAAACGCTCCCGCCTTCGTTGCGCCGAGTTGGTCCTGGATCAAACACGCCGTGGCAGGGAACAAATATTCCGGTGTGGACGTGGAGCAGATGATCAGGTCAATATCGGTGGGGCGCACATTCGCCACTTTGAGCGCTCGAATCGACGCATCCACTGCGAGCGTGGAAGTGAAATCGGTTTCGCGGGCGATGCGCCGCTCGCGGATACCGGTCCGCTCGCGGATCCATTGATCGTTGGTTTCGACAAATTCAGCCAGGTCATCGTTGGTCATGATCGTCTCGGGCACAGCCATCCCCCAACCCGTGATATGTGCATTTGGCATTTGAACTCCTAGGGTAAAACAAAGCACGCCGGCAAAACAGGCGTGATAAAAGAATCAAGTTTCTATTCTGAGAAATTTCCGACCACCAAGGTCGCGTTGTGACCGCCGAACCCGAACGAGTTCGACATGACGTGTTTCATCGCTGCCTTGCGCGGCTGATTCGGCACGTAGTCAAGGTCGCACTCCGGGTCAGGAGTTTGGTAATTGATGGTCGGCGGGATAATTCCTTCGCGAATGGCGAGAATGGAGATGATCGCCTCTACTGCACCGGACGCGCCAAGCAAATGCCCGGTCATAGACTTGGTGGATGACACCGGGATCGAATAAGCGTTTTCGCCAAAGACCGTCTTGATGGCGGCAGTCTCGCTCTTGTCGTTCAGATATGTGGATGTGCCGTGCGCGTTGATGTACTGAATATCGTCAATGCTCATGCCCGCATCATGGAGCGCGAGTTGCATCGAGATCGCCGCGCCGGCGCCGTTTTCCGCAGGCGCGGAGACGTGATGCGCGTCGTCAGACGTTCCGTACCCGTTGATCTCGCCAAGGATCGCCGCTCCGCGTGCCTTCGCCGACTCGAGCGATTCGAGGATCAACACGCCGGAACCCTCCCCCATCAAAAAGCCGTCGCGATCTTTATCAAATGGACGCGATGCAGTTTGCGGATCGTCATTCCGGGTGGATAACGCGCCGATGACATTCATGCCCGCCATCGTGATGGGAACCAGCGCGCCCTCGGCGCCGCCAGCGATCATCACATCCGCGGCGCCGCGCCGGATCATCTCAGCCGCTTCGCCGATGGCGTTGTTGCCCGTCGCGCATGCCGTGGCAATAGACATGTTCGGTCCACGCGCGCCGAAACGGATGGCAAGCATACCCGCCGCGCTGTCTGAGATCATCATGGGGATGAGGAACGGGCTGATACGGTCAACGCCGCGTTCGCGCATAACCTCTGCCTGCTCCATGATGGTGCCAATGCCGCCAATGCCGGTACCGATGACGATTCCCACGCGGTCACGATTCGAATCATCAATTTTCAGACCGGCTTGCCCCAACGCCTCCATGGTCGTAACGGTGGCGAATTGAGTGAAGCGATCCATTTTGCGGGCATCGCGCGCGCCAAATGTCGCGGCAGGGTCAAACCCTTTGACCTCCGCCGCAAAGCGCGTCTTATGTTTGCTCGCATCGAAATGAGTGATCGGTCCCGCGCCAGACTTTCCCGCCAACAGCGCTTGCCATGTTTCTTGCACGGTATTTCCCACAGGGCTGATACAACCCATCCCTGTGACTACAACACGTTTCCTCATCGGCTCGAACTCCTTCAAAATGTTCGCCATACGGCGCGTTTTTTGGCTGGATACTGGGATTTATAACACGCCTCAAGCAGAATGGACACGCTTGCCCGCGACCGTCTGCGCGGTTTTCCACGCCTGCTGGAGGTGCGAACGGTCATGGTCGGCGGCGAAACCCATCACCTCGCCAAAATTCGACGGCCCAAAAATGGCGTGACGAACTTTCCGATCCCAGATTTCGGTCGGCGCGCTTTTTACTTTTTCCAGCAATGCCACTCGCGCCTCGCTAAATTCGCCCATTGCTGTGAGAGCGTCCTCGTTCAGATAATTCCGTTCGCTCGCCCAAACCGCCGCATCGGGGCGCGAAATAAACGCATCATCCTTCTTCAACATCTGGTCAACTTGCAAAGCGTGCACTTCGCGTTCGGTATCGCGCAAATGACAAATGATCTCGTTCAATGCCCAATCGTCGCGCGTGGGTTCATGGCGGCAATCGTCGTCGGTCAATGAACGGATGAACTGCGGGAGCACAGCCGGCGTGGACGAAAGAATCGCCAGCGTCGCCTCGCGGGATTTGAAATCCGGTTCAAGAGCCGACGGGACGGCTGATTCAAGCCAGCGGCGGAGGTCAGCCAGCGAGCCGGAACCAGCTACCCCGTCGGGTGATGAAGCGGCTTCACTTCCAACTAAAAATGCTTTCAATCCCATCCGCTGTGCAGGGAGAATGTCGCGGTGAACGTCATTTCCAGCCATCAACACAGGCTGATCTTGCCAGCCGAGACTTCCCAACACTTCGGCGTAATAGGCTGGGTGCGCCTTGGTGAAATGAAAATCTTCGAACGCGGAGACCAACTCGAATTGTTGCGGCTCGAAGCCAGCCCAGCGCAAACGATGTTGTGTGGCTTTGATGGGAAACAACGGATCGGTTGCGATCGCGATCTGAAAACCCGATGCGCTCGCCCAATCCACGAACTCGACAGCGCCGGGCATGCGCGTGGTGTGCGGAGCGAGTTTCGGAAATACATGATCGTAAAAATCTTCGAGGACGTCCTGCAACTCTTCTTTCGGGAAGCCCAAGGCCGGGTAGAAATAAGAATCAAAAACCTCGCGCAGGGTTAAGCGCGGGTCTTCATTTTCGTTCATGCGGTTCACGCCGCGAATCAGTTCGCGCAGAAATTTTTCAGAGGGGACATGGCCGCACACATGGTCAGCCAGCGCTTGAAAGTAGGCAGGCATGAAGGCATGCAGGTTCGTGTTGAGGAGCGTGTCGTCGAGGTCGAGTAGTAATGTGATGGTCATTGTGTTAATCGGAATGCGTAAATCTTGATCTAGGATTTAACCTCAAGCTTGAACGGAAGCGCGTGACATTCGCCGCATCCGATCTGCGGCTCTGAAACTTTTCGCTTCGTTTTTTCGCAATACGCCGAGACTTGCACCCGCCGCATGAACGCCGCCGAAAACGGACGCGCGACCTTTGCGGTCAAGCGCATGTGTTCGCAGGCGTTGGCACGCGAGATCTCTGGCACAGGGCAGAATTTGCACAGGTCGCGCGTCCATTCCTGCCCAGAGGCTTTGAGTAGGCGGCATTCTTCCACATTTCGTCCGCGGAAATAATCGCCGTAGAAGTGAGGGCATTCAGCGCCGTAGGGGGTTTTCATATTTCAAGTGTATGCCAGCAGTCTAAATTAGCGATGAGCGAACAAGTCGATTCATTACCCCGCATTCATACAGGTGACAGTCACTTTAGAAGTGACTGTCACCTGTCTTATTTATACCCGCGTCGTATATTCGCCCGTTTCGGTGTTGATGCGGATCACGTCGCCGACTTTCACAAATTGCGGGCATTGCACTTCCAGGCCGGTCTCGGTGACCACTTTTTTGGTCACGCCGGTGGCTGTGTCGCCTCGGATGGCGGTTTCGGCTTCGACCACTTTGAGGTCAACCGTGGAGGGGAATTCCACATCCAATGGCGCGTTGTTGTAGAACGTGAGTTTAACTTCCATGCCTTCTTTGAGGTAGAGCGCGGTCTCGCCGAGCATCTTGGCGCTGATGGAAGGTTGCTCAAACGTCGTGTTGTCCATGAAGTGATAGAAATCGCCGTCGTTGTACAAATACGAGACGTTATGAAAATCGAGTCTCACATCCTGCACCGACAGCCCGGAGTTGAACGTGCGTTCGATGTTCGCGCCAGTCTGCATATTCCGAGCTTTGATGCGGATGTTGGCATTGCCGCGCCCCGTTTTATTGTGGCTGTAATCCAGCACTTTGTAGAGGTTTCCATCCAGTTCGAAGGTAACCCCTTTTCGTAATTCGTTGACGTCAATCATGCGCGCACTTTCCTTTTATAGTTTGAAATTCTGTCGAAGCGGCGGGATTATACTACAAGAAAAAAGCGGAACTCAGTGACTCTTTTCCGATTCGGGATCGTCCTGCAATAACTGAACTGCATGAGGGAGAACAGAGATCACCGCTTCCAAATTTTCCACTGCGCCTTTCGGACTGCCCGGCAAATTGACGATGATGGTCCGCTTGCGGATGCCGGCGACGCTTCGTGAGAGCATGGCATGTGGCGTGATTTTGAGCGATGCGGCGCGCATGGCTTCGGCAAGACCGGGCGCTTCGCGTTCGATGACAGCGCGCGTGGCTTCGGGAGTCACATCGCGCGGGGCGAATCCGCTTCCGCCAGTGGTGAGGATGAGGTCGAGGTCGCCCGCGTCTGCCCACGCGGATAACGTCTCACGGATGGCGGACTCATCGTCGGGGAGGATGGACTTCCTTACGAGAGACCAGCCCTCCCGTCCGATGCGAAGCGCAAGCGCGGGACCCGATAAGTCGTCACGTTCGCCGCGCGCAGACCGGTCGGAGAGAGTCAAAATCCCAACTCGTATCATCACTCGTTGTTGCTTCTAAGTTTGGCGATCAGATCGTCGGGCATGAACGGTTTGAGGATGAAGTCATTCGCGCCGCGCCGCAGACATTCGTCGCGCACATCCAGCCCGGAGGTCATGACGATTCGCAAATTCGCAAACTGCGGATCACTGCGGATCGCTTCGACAAATTCCAAGCCGCTGTGCTGACCGAGATGCACATCCATGAACAGCGCGTCGGGCTTTTCGCGCGAGATGAGCGCGGGGATATCCTCGTCCACATCGGCGACGGAAACTTCAAAGCCCTCCATTTTCAGGAGGGTTTGAAGCAGGGCGATCATCGTGTGGTCATCTTCGGCGAGGAGAACTTTTGCCATTTCGTTTTGTTTTTCCGTTCTTATGGTTTTTGTTCGGCTTCGCCGCATGGTTCGTTTCCAATGCGGAGGCAAGCACATCGTCCACCGTTTCCGCAAAAACGAATTTCATCGAATCTTTGATCTCGTCCGGCACATCGTCCAGGTCTTGCTCGTTATTTTTCGGCAGGATGATGGTCTTCAATCCGTTGCGATGCGCGGCGAGCACTTTTTCTTTGACGCCGCCGATGGGAAGCACTTGCCCGCGCAATGTGATCTCGCCGGTCATGCCGATATTCGGCTTGACCTTGCGCCCCGACACGAGCGAGACCAACGCGGTCGCCATCGTCACGCCGGCGGATGGACCGTCCTTCGGCTGAGCGCCGGAAGGGATGTGCATGTGGATGTCGTGCCGGTCAAAAAATTGATCGTCAAGTTTCAAATCGTGCGCGTGCGAACGGACGAACGACAACGCCGCCCGCGCCGATTCGTTCATCACATTTCCAATTGATCCGGTGACTTGGAATCCTTTTCCGCCGGGCATACTCGTCGCCTCGACGAACAACACATCACCGCCGTAGGGTGTCCATGCCAGTCCTGGCACAACGCCGGGGATCGAAATGCGGCGGTTGAGTTCTTCAGTCCCATGATAGATCGGGTGGTCGAGGTATTCCTCGACCAGGTCGGGAACAAGTTTCACCTCGGTCAGTTTTCCTTCGGCGATGCGCGTGCCAACTTTGCGGCACACCGCGCCGATCTTCCGCTCAAGGTTGCGCACGCCTGATTCGCGCGTGTACTCGCGGATAATTTTTTGCAAGGCTTCATCGGCGAACGAGACTTCCGTTTCACGCAAACTATTTTCGCGGATCTGGCGCGGGATCAAATATCCCTTGGCGATGGCGATCTTTTCTTTTTCGGTATACCCCGAAAGGAAAATAATTTCCATGCGGTCGAGCAGTGGCCCAGGAATCGTCTCCAACGTATTCGCGGTGGTGATGAAGAACACCTGCGAAAGATCGTAGGCAACTTCGAGATAATTATCGCGGAACTCGCTGTTCTGTTCGGGGTCGAGTACCTCAAGCAAAGCCGAAGCGGGATCGCCGTGAAAATCAAATGTCAACTTATCGATCTCATCGAGCATGAAAACCGGGTTGCGCGATTCGATCCGCCGCAACGATTGCAGAATCCGCCCCGGCATTGCGCCGATGTATGTGCGGCGATGTCCGCGAATCTCGGCTTCGTCGCGCACGCCGCCCAGCGAAGCGCGCACGAACTTCCGCCCCATCGCGCGCGCGATGGATTGTCCCAGGGAAGTTTTGCCAACTCCGGGCGGACCAACAAAACATAAGATCACGCCCTCGCGCTCGCGGCGTATCGCGTCTTCGGTCGGCGCTTTGGTTTCATCCTTGCGGTCAATGCGCAATTTTCGGATCGCAAGAAACTCAAGGATGCGTTCCTTCACATCCTCCAAACCGTAATGATCGGTATCCAAAATTTCGCGCGCGTGCTTGATCTCAAGATTATCGTCGGTGGATTTCGACCACGGGACCGTGACGAGCCAATCGAGATACGTGCGGATGACTCCGTACTCCGCGGCGGCAGTGGGCAAACGCGACAAACGTTCCAACTCACGGGACGCCTGCTTCGCCGCTTCTTCGGGCATCTTCGCCTCTTCGATCTTCTTGCGGAACTCTTCCACTTCGGCGGCTTGCTCGTCTTTTTCGCCCAATTCTTTTTGAATGGCTTTCATCTGCTCGCGCAGGAAATATTCGCGCTGCACTTTTTCGATCTCGCCGCGCGCCTCGTTTTGGATCTTCTGCCCCAGCGACAACACTTCCGCTTCGCGCACGAGCAAGCCGATCAACTTCTTCAATTTTTCAGAGACCGAATCAAGCGTGAGGATCTCTTGCGAATCTTTCAAGTCCATGCGTTGGAAGTTAGCGATGGTGTATGCAGTCTGCAGCGGATCTTCGACCGAGGTGATCGAACCTGCAAGTTCCTCGGGGAACGAGGGGATCATCTGCGTGATCTGTTGGAATTGGTCGCGCGCGTTGCGGGCGAGCGCGTCTATCTCCAATCCCTCTTCGACGGACTCGGGCGCGAGTTCGATTCGCGCTTTGAGATACGGCTCCTGCTCGACGAATTCGCCCAGCCGAAAACGATCCATGCCTTGCACGAGGAGGCGAATCGTCCCATCGGGGGCGCGGAGGAGGCGGTGAACGGTCGCGATGGTGCCGACAGTATAAAGGTCGGCGGGACCCGGGGTTTCCAGTTCGGGATTCATCGCGGCCACCAAGCCGACGAGTTTATCTCCCCCGACAACATCATCCACGAGTTTGATCGAACGCGGCTGACCGACCGTCAACGGAACGGCAGTGTGCGGATACACCACCACGCCGCGCAGAGGCAGGATCGGCAGAATTTGAGGATATTGATTTTGCCCAGAGGTTTGCGGAGAATTCGGCTCGGGATTGTTTGAATCTTTGACCGGGGCGCGCGAAAACATTGACGGCATGATCATGGAAAGCAAACCGTCATCCGTTTCCCCGATCCATTGAAAGAGTTCGTTGAAACTTGTGTTCCAGCGGGAGGCGGGCATAACTATTCTTCAACCCCGATCTGTTTTGATTGCGCTTTCGGCAAACTGACTGTCAAGAATCCATCCCTGTATTCAGCCGTGGAAGAGTCCAAGTCCACGGGTGTGGTGATCTCCACGACGATCTCGAATCGTCCGGAGAGAATTTCCATTTGATGATAAGCGCGCCGACCTCCAAAATCGGGGCGATGACCTGCGATAAAAAGGTGGTGGTTTTCAAGGGTCACTTCGAAATCTTCTTCGCGCATCCCGGCAATTTCCACGCGGACAACGAAACTCTCTTCGGTCTCGTACACATCGGTCGGCGGACTCCACACACTGGAACGCACCTGCCAGCGGATGGCTTGTAGGATTTCTTTGCGGGCTTCAACAACGGTGGGTAAATTTTTGCGGATGATCGCGGGCATGGTCTTTCTCCTTGCATCGTTTTGGTCACTCGGAGGGAGCGTTCCCCAGCGACTGAAGGGTCTCCCTGACGAAACGGAGATCCTTCGCTACGCTCAGAATGACACAATCAGAGAGGACACAATAGAATTGAGTTATGTATTGCGTCCATCGAACTGGCGCCCCCGGCGGGACTCGAACCCACAACCTGCAGCTTAGAAGGCTGTCGCTCTGTCCATTGAGCTACGGGGGCAGTTCAAGGCTATTGTAGTACGGCATTGCAAAGTAGGCAAACCGGCTTATGTTTCTCCCCTGCGTGGAAATCTATGAAGCGCTATAAGGGCGTATCCCTTTATACACGCGCGGGCCAGCCAGTGTGCGCAAAATGGTTTCTGCCGGGCGGTTGAGCCGTTCGCCCAAGTCCTTCGAGGACATGGGAATATTTCCGTTGGTGAGGAACAACCGAAACACCGCTTCGACCATGGCGGTCTGTTCGGTGAGGAAATCAGGCTGGCGCACGCAATGGGTCATCAAAGCGTTCTGGACGCCTTCCACCTGCTTGACCTCGGCGGTGACCGGGTCAACCCAGTCTACCGTCTCACCTTCTTGTGAATCAGCGTACATCTCGCGGTGTTCTTCGCAAAGCAAGGTGCGCAGATACACGTGCCAATCGCGCTCGTTCTTCTTCCACCAGTCGAAGTCAATATGAAATGGCGTGCTTGCCGTCGGTTTGACGAGACTCTTTCGTTTTACTTCGGTCATTTATTCCGCCTCTCCCAACCGAAAATGCAGGTCGCCGACATGCACAAAATCGGGCTTGCTCGCCAGCAGAGCGAACAACGGCGCCGGCGGAACCCGCCGGACGATATTGACCGCCGCGTACAATTCTTGCGCATGGACATGCCCTTGCGGAGTTAATTTTGAAAGTTCGCGGATCAGGTCAGCCACCAATTTTTCGAAGGGCCGTTTTGAATCCTGCGCCCACAGCGGATCAACCGCTTCGAACGACGGGATAGCGAACGCCATGCGGTCGTTGAATTCGGCAGAGACGGCTTGTTTCAACATGGCGAACACGATGCCCCCGTCCGCGCCGACGATGGCGGTGCGCATCCAATCTTTGGTGGCGCGATACGTCCGCGCTTCGATGATCACCTCGCCCGGCGTATCGCCACGGCGGATGCGCACCAGACTGCCCGGTATCAATCCATTGGATTTGTACCAATCGCGCAGACCGAACACGTAGTGTTGTTCGCGCACAACCCAAGCCGGGATGCGCTGGCGCGTCTTCCCGTCCACTAGCGTGAATCGGACGCGGGAGGATTCATACGCTGTCGGGAAGAACGAGCGGACGCGCGCCGAGATCGGCAGTGTCCCAGCCCGGAGGTGAGGATAGATGAGCGCGATGGAAACTTCCTTCAGTTGAGAATCGGGTTTTCCATCCATCTCACTGAGTTCGTCATCCAACTGCGCTTCGAGATCGAGCATTTGTTTGTTCAGCAATGCGCGGTCATGTTCAACGGGATGGTATTGCAAGAACGGCGGCACATGGCGAACTTCTTCGGGCTCCAAGCGTTTGAGGAACCACAACACTTCACCGGCAGGACCCACTTCGTCGAAGCGGCCGTCTTCCTGCAATGCAAGATTCAACGAGAACTCAGCCAATTTGGGATTCACACCGTCGGGCAACGCGACATCTTTCAGAAGCGCGGAGGTGGGAAGCGGTTCGCCCGCGGAAACATCCAGCACGGCTTCCGCGAGATTGAGGTTGCCCTCGTTCACATCCACAAGCAGAGCGCGCGGGAACCATCGTCCCGCAATGCGGATCAACTGGGAATCGTCGTTGAGCGCGGCTTCGAGTTTTCGCTCGATCTCACTTCCAAACTCACGCATGATCGCATCCGGTTCGAAACCTTCATTTTCAACTGTGACCGGCGTATTGTTCAACGCATGTTTGGGCAGTGTGGAAGCGAACATCCGGCGGGAACCATCCTCAAATTCTACGGTGAGGACATTGAACTCGCCCAGTTCGGGATTGACACCCTGCCGCACTTCAGCGACCTTTCCATGCTTCCATGCTAACGCGGGGAAGACGAGCGCATCACCCACTGGATGCGAGTCTTTGGGGAAATAAACTTTTCCTCCACCCTCTTGCTGTTTGCGGACCGCGGCGCGTTCGGCGCGATTCCGCTCGTGGATCAACACCAGCGCGAGTTCGCGCGCGGTGAGAGGGGTCTCGTGTTCAAATAAATAGTTGTGCAGGAATTCAACGTCTTGCCGGGTGATCTGAATTTCAGCCCATGTATCGAGAGATTCGAGTAAGTTGCTTACCATACCATGCCTTGATGAAAAATTTTTGGCGCAAGTCTTTTTCGCCGGGCAGTATTATACCGTACCTTAACTCAAGATGTATAATCCAATCATGAATCTCACGCTTGCGCAGGCATTGCGCGTTGAAGAGTCGCAAAACATTGCGTTCGTTGGGTCGGGAGGAAAGACAACCGCGATGTTTCAGCTGGCAAGGCAATTGAAACCCCCGGTGATCGTCACTGTCACCTCGCATTTGGGGGCATGGCAAGTCCCGTTTGCAGACAGGCATATCGTTGCAAAATCTCAAAGCGATTTAGCAAATCTCGAAACAGGCTTGCCAGGCGTCCTGTTAGTCACGGGCGAAGCAAAAGAAGATAAATTTCAACCCGTTCAACATGAGGTTCTCGCGTCGCTCCGGGGATTTTGCGCGAATCATTCCATTCCACTGCTGGTCGAGGCGGATGGCTCACGTCAAAAGCCGTTGAAAGGCTGGGCGGAGCATGAGCCTCCCATCCCTGATTTTGTTGAGCATGTTGTGACCGTTGTTGGTTTATCAGGCTTAGGCAAACCGTTGACCGAGGAATACGCCCATCGTCCAGAAATATTTGCGGAAATAAGCGGCACAGAAGTTGGACAGGTCATCGAATCAAATTCATTGACCCGCGTCCTCTTGCATGACAAAAGCAGTTTGAAAAATACTCCCCCACATGCGCGGCGGACTGTTCTGTTCAATCAAGCAGATGCACCCGAACTACAAGCAAGCGCCCAAGCAATGACCAGAAAGTTGTTTGCCAAATATCACTCCGTTGTCATTGCGAGTCTGGAGCAGGGAAAAATTTTCGCAGCGCATGAGCCTGTCGCTGGAGTCGTTCTCGCGGCGGGAGAATCTTCGAGGTATGGACAGCCAAAGCAATTGTTGGATTGGAAAGGCGAGCCGTTTGTTCACGCGGTGGCAAAACGCGCGTTGGAGGCAGGCCTGTCCCCGGTGATTGTTGTGACTGGAGCGAATGCAGAGCAGGTTGGATCAGCGGTGAAGGATTTAGACGTGAAGATCATCAGGAACAATGATTGGAAAAGCGGACAGGCGAGTTCGATTCGGGAGGGGGTTTTCTCCCTCAAAGAACCTCCCAGCCTCCCCCAAATCCGACATGGAAATTTTGATTATCGAGAATCATCTCATGTAGGATTTTGGGGAGGTGCCCGAGCGGAGCGAGCGGCGGAGGGGGTCGGTTCCGCAATCTTCCTCCTCGTTGACCAGCCGCAGATCACAACATCCATTTTGCAGGCGTTGACCGAGAAACACGCGGAGGGCGTGTATCCCATCATCGCGCCGATGGTGATGGATCGCCGCGCAAATCCCGTGCTATTTGACCGCAGAACATTCGCCGACTTATTGACTCTCGAAGGCGACACTGGCGGTCGCGCTATTTTCCATAAACACAAAGTGGAATATCTCCCCTGGCATGATGACCGGCTCTTGCTTGACGTGGACACGCCCGAACATTATCAAGGATTGTTGGTGGACGAGACATTATGATCTCAGCGATCATCCTCGCCGCGGGCGAATCGAAGCGGATGGGTCAGCCGAAAATGTTGTTGAAGTGGGGAAAGACAACCGTACTTGAACATGTCATCTCCGTGTTTGCGAATGCGGGAGTCGAAGATATTGTTGTTGTGACGGGGGCGGCGAGAGAGGAAGTTGAGAAGGTTGTTGTTGCCGCGCAAACGAGTTGTCCAGTGCGCAGCGTATTCAACGAGGGATTTGTTGAGGGCGAAATGTTATCGTCCATTCAGTGCGGGCTGCGCGACTTGGCGAAGAAAGGCGTGGGCGCCGCGTTGATCGCGCTGGGCGACCAGCCTCAAGTCCGCGAGGGAAGCGTGCAGAGGG
>CAYWCN010000065.1:0-17667 GCA_964456775.1 uncultured Anaerolinea sp. | reverse complement strand
TTCTTGTTTGCAGAAATACATTCTAAAGTCTAATGGAGCGATAGCGAAGGGTCTTCAAGACTATCGTGGAGATTCTTCGCCGCAAAGAGCAAGAGCGCGGCTCAGAATGACATCCTGTTGTGTTGGGATCATCTCGATATTAGGTACTCCCGAAATATTTTTGGAACAAGCGAACAATTGGGGGAGAGTATAATCATCGCCCTATGAAAAAAACATATGTCATTGCGAGGAGCGCCACAGGCGCGACGAAGCAATCCCCACGCTTCATTCTGCTTATCATTACATTGGTACTCTCTGCTTGCTCCCCTCAAGCAACACCACCCAGTCTCCAATCTCCAGTCTCCTCTGCCACGCCAACGCCAATCACAACACTCGAACCCATCACATTCACCTCCGCGCCGGGCGCGCGCATCGGCGAGTCGGTCCCCGCGTCACTGCGCGAACAAATCCAAAATTTGAAACCGTCGAATTTCATCCTCGACGCGTCGCCGTTCGTCGAATCGAATCCATCGCTGAGCGAGAAAAAAATCCAATGGGTGTACGCGCTCGTTGCGCCGTTCCCAACTGTCACAGACGGCGTCACGCTCGACCAACTCCACCTCGCGTGGACGGAAGGCAAATTGCTCAATGGGATGCCTCTGTTGATGGAAGAATCTACACGGGACGCCTTAACCATCCTATGGGATGCGCCAGCCTCCCCGTCGATTCGAATCGTTTCGACGGGCGAACTGGTTGACCAAGCGTGGAGCGAATCCGCGTGGGCGATCATCCCGTTTGAGGAACTCCAGCCGAAGTGGAAAGTGTTGACCATTGACGGTCAATCCCCGATACGAAAAGGATTCGACGTTTCATCTTATCCGTTAGTCGTTGACTTCACCCTTCAATCGTCAACCAATTCTCTAATCTCTAATTCTCTAATCTCCAATTACGATGCCTCTAAACTAACCACCGTCATCCTCACCGGCGTCACTGCCCTCGTGCGCGCCATCGCGCTGACGATGGAATACAAAGGCGTGACGTATCCCGGCGAAAAGATCCGCGATGTTCTGCGCGAAGCAGACATTACCCACATCAGCAATGAGATTCCATTTCAGACGGGGTGCGCGTTCCCCACAGCCGATCAGGCGGCGTTGGTCTTTTGCAGTGACCCGAAATATATTGACCTGCTTGAAGATGTCGGCGCGGATGTCGTCGAGTTGACCGGCAATCACTTTGCCGATCACGGCAGGCAGGCGATGTTGGAAACGGTTGACATTTACAAACAGCACAATTTGCCCTACTTCGGCGGCGGCGTGGATTTGCAAGATTCGCTCAAGCCTGCGTTGTTTGATGTGAACGGGAACAAGATCGCGTTCATCGGATGTAACAAGCCCGATGTGGGACGCTTCCCCACCGCGACGGATATTCAACCCGGCGCCGCGCCGTGCGATTTTAAATATTTGGCGGGAAAGATCGCCGAACTCAAGTCGCAGGGCTATGTCGTCATCTCGACGTTTCAATGGAATGAAAGTTATGCGGCGCGACCCAGTCCCCAGCAGAGGGACGATTTCCGTTTGATGGTTGATTCGGGCGCGTCTATCGTCAGCGGCAGTCAGGCACATTACTCGCAGATGATGGAATTTTACGGAGGCTCATTCATCCATTACGGACTCGGGAATTTGTTCTTCGACCAAATGGGCGGACAGGATTGGATGCCGCCCGGAATCCGCCGCGAGTTTTTAGACCGCTACGTGATCTACGACGGCAAGCTCATCAGTGTTGAGTTGCTCACCGCCATGCTCGAAGATTATTCGCGTCCGCGCTGGATGACCGCAGAGGAACGCGCCGCTTTCTTGAACGATTATTTTTATTACAGCGGATGGGCTCCGCTCGTTCCAACTCCCACGCCAACGATCACGCCCACGCTTACGCCGATGTCCATTCCAACGTTTATGGCAACGCCCACGCCGTAGATCGTTCGGTCATGAACTTAAAACGCTCGGTCTGCATCGGACCGGGGTAATATATGGGCATGTCATGCTGAGCCCGGCGAAGCATCTCCTCTTGTTTGATGCTTGTTGTTGATCTTGCTGACTCGCTGTGACAAGAATGCCTCCGGAGGACTCATGGATTCAAATCGCAAATATCTCGGCATGACCATCCCTCAACTCGCCGTGCTTGCCGGCTTGGCAGGCGCGTTGATCTTGATCCTCTGCGTTGGCGGATGGCTGATCCTCGGCGGTGGGTTGAACACAGCGAGTCCTCAACCGCTCCCTGTGATCATTACGCCGACCGCCACATTGATCGTGACCCCAACCATCACGCCCACCTCCGCGCCTACGGCGATTCCATACGAACAATTGATCCCGAAAGATTGGGTTCAACACCGCACCGCGTTAGTCGAAATATGGCTGCCTGCCGCATACAAAGAATCCAAACTGCCTGGTCCCGAAGGTGAAGCGCTGGCGGCGCAAAGCGCGCTCACATTGTCTCAGCCCGCAACAAAAAAGACCACCGCATACAACAAGTGGGTGATCATTTCGTATGAACCGCTCACCCTCGACACGCTCGATTCATTCCTCGATATGAAGGTCCAATCGGTGCAGTTGCCCGCGCGCGTGGTCGAACGCCGAAACATTGAGTTGAACAATGTCCCCGCCGTGCGCGTCCTCTCTGAGATCCGAGTGGATAATCTCGACGTCAAAGAATTAACGTTCGTGTTTCAAGACGGCGGCACGGTCTGGTACGTCAGCTATTGGGCAGAGATCAGCGAATTTTACGAACACCTCGAAACGTTCCAGAAAAGCATCCTCACGTTCCGCCTCGTGAAATAGATTTCGCCGACTTCAATCAAAATAAATATTCAAGTCTGAGCAATCGAATCGATTCCCGCAATTGGGACACGTGACTTTGCAATTCGACTCGCGCATCTCGCTCCCGCATCGGTCGCAGATGTAGACGCGCCGGTCCGACTCAGGGTCAGCCTGCTTCAGTTTCCCCCAGCCTTCCTCCCATCTGACGGGTTTCAGCCGCGCCAGATCGAATTCCCCAATTCTCTTTTCTCCCAGCCTCATCACTTCATGGATCGCCTCTTCCGCGTCGCGGCGTAATTCCTCCACGTGGATTCCCCGGCACACATCCGCCCAATCCTTCAGCCAGCGTTGACTGCGCTTGTAGACTTTCACCGCTCCGTGATAATTTCCGCGCGTGATGTGCAGATACGTCACGCCCACTTGCAGAATCCCGCGATACAAGTCGCGGACTTTGCCTTTCTCCTCCAGCCACGCCACTTCAAGCGCTTCGTGCGCCTCGAAATATTTCCCCTCGTTGAACAAGCGCAGTCCCTCCACAGCGTGCGGATGAAGCGGGGCGTTGCAATCAACAGACGAATCGTTCATGGGTGTTACGGCGATTATAGCCCCGATGGTAAAATCCATTTTTGATCCCATCGTGAATCATCCATGACCTTGATCGCTTTCCTCCTCAGTGTAATTCTTAGTTGCGCCTCGCTCGCGTATGGATTCTCGCAAGCAGGCATGATCGCTCCCGCGCGCTGGTTCATCATTCTCAGCGTCGTGTGGATTTTCGCTCATCGGCGAAAAACGTATTGGTTTTCCTCCGTTGCTTTCATTGTTTTGATTCTCGGCGCGGCATATGGCGTGTGGCACAATTTCACCACGGTCTGGATGCTGCTCGGCGCGCTCGGCGGTTTGCTCGGCTGGGACCTCTCCGATTTTGCCCGCCGCCTCAGTTACGCCGCGCCAATGGATGATGTCGCCGGGATGGAACGTCGCCACTTGGAACGGGCAGGCATCGTCGCCGCGCTTGGGGCTGGGATCGCGCTCCTGAGTTCAGTCATTCAGATTCATAGATTGGCGTTTGAAGTGGCTGTGGGGTTGGTGCTGCTTGCCGCGCTTGGGCTGGCTTGGTCGGTGATGAGGTTGAGGAGGTTTTGAACCTTTGCTTGATCGGGGGATATGGTAGAATTCCAGAAATTCTGGAATTCGGATTTCCTGGAGAAACACTATGGCCAATCTTCAAATTCGTAGTAAGGGAACGATCACCCTTCCCGCTAGTTTGCGTAAGAAATATAAATTGGAGGATGGGGAGGTTCTTCGATTGATTGATGTTGGCGACGGCTCCTTTTTTCTTGTACCAAAAGAGAGCAAAGTTATGAAAAGCGCGGACGAAGTTGCAAGAATACTCAAGGAAGACAATGTGACTTTGGACGATCTGCTCCAAACGTTAGACGAGGAACGTAAGCGTTATTACCAAGAGCATTATGCCAAGAATTAGGGTCTTTCTTGATAGTAGCGCCCTGATTGCGGGAGTCCTTTCATCAACTGGAGCGGCGCGGGTACTGTTGGTTATGTCTGAAAATGGACAAATCGAAGGAATTATCAGTGAACAGGTGGTTGTGGAAAGTGAACGATCTGTCGCCATTAAATCTCCGCGCGCTTTACCCGGGTTCCGCCAGACGATTAAGGATGCCAACCTAACGATCGTTCAAGATCCCATCGAGAACGAAACCAACGAAAATTTTTATTTAATATCCGACCCAAACGACGTCGCTATTTTACTCGCCGCAATGAAAGCAAGCGTGGATTACCTCGCGACTCACGACCGCAGGCATTTCCTAGACGACCCCAAAGTAGCGGAGAACTCAGGCTTGCGGATCGGCACGCCCAGCGACGCGCTCGCGTGGCTGAGAGAAAATTTGTAAATTGCGGGGTTGCCGCGATTGGTGATGAGGTTGAGGAAGTATTAGGGTAACGGTGAGCGTTAGTGGTTGGTGAGCGGGCGTGACTCTGGAAGGTTGCCAGTAGACCGAACTTTCGATAGATTTGGCCTTTCAAAACCTTCCCAAAAAAGAAAAAGTCAACGTCTTTTGCCAGACGTAGGGCTTTTTAGATCGAGTTTTCCTCAACCCTTGACACTGCTGTTCATCGATAGCCTGCGGTTACTGGCTATCTACCCGATTTCTCGAAACTCGATATACCTCAAAATGCACCGGAATAAACAATTCTAATTGTATTTTCAAACTTCTTTGCCCCGAATTCTACGCAAAAAATTTCGAAGATTTACCAAGAAACGTGAACCAGTATAGAAATACATATCGTATTCACCTTTTGGTACATAACCTAACTTTTTTGCTAAACCGGCTGACATTTCAGTTGCAGCATCCCAATTAGGGTCAATGTTATTTTCAAGGCATTCGACAATCAAAGCGGCACTAGTAGCTGACGCTAGACTTTGCCCACGATATTTCTTATGTGTGTTGACTTGTACTTCAATCCCTTTAGAGCAAACTGCCCAGGTAGAAGCAATGCAGACTATTTTCTCGTTTTCCAATGCGCAATACCCAAAGCCACGCTTGATAAAATCTTCGGGCGAAGTAAAGCAGGTCAGGTGATTTTCAGTCAAATAACTCTTTTTAAGCGCGATCTGCTGGGCGCGACGCAAATCAATCCGTTCAATTTTGAAGCGATCAGAAAGTTGTGATTTCAACCCATTCAATCGGCATAAATCTAAACTTTCACTGCTAAAAGCATATCGTTTTAGGGTAATCACTTTCCCTTGGTGAACTTCATCTAGTAAAGTCTTCCACTCTTGCGCGCCTACCCACAGCATTGTTAACCCCGGTAACGCGGACAAGTATTCGCGGGCGGCTGGATGTTTTGCATCACCACCAAGTATTTGAATCTTGTTTTCATATATACTTAAAGCTACAACCTGAGGGTTTTCCGCATTATTAACCAGCACTTTCCCCATTGAGCCTTCCAGAATTGCATCTGCGATATAGTCCCATTTGTACTCCGGGAATAACATCCGCAGCTTATGGCTTTGATTCTCTTTGAGTTCTTCCATTTATTCAGTCGCCTTTCTATATATCTAATTTCTCGTGCCTAATTTGAAGTTTTTAGCAGGCTAACTATGTCTTAGCCAGCCCGTATGCTGTATAAGACGCTATTTGGGTGGTTATACGGCAGATTCTTTGTATACCATCCTATATACAGCATTATAGTCTCGAATTACTCTAACCTTGAACTGTCTCAAACTCATCTCTTCTGAATGTTCGTCATGCTTTGAAGCGAGAGTCATCACTTCAGCGGAGAATACAGATGGGACCAATCAAACTCCGCCCGAATGCTTCCTCCATTGTAATAGAGGATCACCTGAGTATTTCCGTTGTTGATGATCACACACTCTCGCGTGAACTCGCAGTCATTTTCGTGGAGGGTAACGTGACCGACATGCGAGACCGTCCAGCCGTCTGTGGGTGGGAGGTTGCGGTAATAATTTAGAAATTCCTCGATGCTGGTTTTCGGCGTGGTCAGGGTGTACGTGTCAACTCCAATCCCGTTCTTGTACCGTACCATCCCATAGAAAGCGCTGTTTGGCGGTAGAGGCAAACCGATCTCAAAGGGCAGGTTGGATGCTGATACCATGTCTTCCATGTCGGCAGGCAACTTGATCTCGGTCAACTGGTTGATGGATGATAAAGCACCTGTCATCTCGAAGATCTGCGAGAAGTCACCTTGTTTGCTAGTTTCCACTTGATTCGAAAAAAGGACGTAGTTGCCTTCTTTCGCCAGATAGAGTTCGCCTCCCACTTGATAATTGGCGTTCGATTCCGTCGAGTTTGCCGCATCCAGCACAAAGTGATATGCCGCTATTCCCTCATACTCCTCCTCGCCTGTGAATGTGGCTTCCATCAATCTCCCCGCATACCTCGCAGGGTCAGCGTCGGAAAAGATTTCATCACCCTTGCCAACCGAAATGTACCAGTCTCCGCTTCCCGTCAGCTCATATACGCGATCATTGAGGACATAGGCTTTGTTCACGCCGCCATTGTATTCAAGCACACGATAGGCGCTGTAAGGCTCCTGGATATATCCAATCGTGAACGTGCGCTCCGTCAATTGACCGTTGACCGTGTTCTTTTCGTTTATGGTGACCACAAAACTGTCCAATTTGCGGAGGTCTTGCAGTGACCAAAGATCAAAGACTGGGGGCCATATCGTTGGGGTTGGCGCGATTGTTGGGATTAAAGTTTTTGTGGCTTCGGGTTCTGGCTGAACGGACGGAACAAAGGTTGGCTCAACAGTTGTAGTCGGCTCGAGGCTTACAGTTGGCGTCGCCGAGCCGCAAGCCAAAATAGCGAAAGACATGACGACGATCACGATGGCGAATACGCGCGCATGTTTCATTTCATTCTCCTTCTTTTCTATTGCCAAAGTTCAGGCGACAGTTGCACTGTCGCCTGCTTTGACGCAGTGCAACTGCGTCAAGAACTTTTTTCATTCTCCTTCTTGTCTAAAGCCATCATACACGCGAAAGCATTTTGTCAAATCCCTCGTTGGTAGGAAAAAAATACCCGTCATTGCGAGCGAAGCGAAGCAATCTCCATCACCGTGTTGGGGATTGCTTCGTCGCAACGAACGCTCCTCGCAATGACGGGCTTTAGTTTCAAATCAACTCTTTTATCTCATTCATCTCTTCATCCGATAATTTCCAGCCAACAGTCGCCGCGTTTGCGGAGACTTGCTCAGGCGTCGTCGCGCCCGCTATCACGGAGGGGATCTGCTTCCGACTGAGTAACCAGCTAAAAGCGAGGTCGTGAAGCGTGCGTCCGCGTGAGTCGGCAAAAGAGCGGAGCGCATCCAGTTTGTCGAAGTTCGAGTCGGTGAGTCGATTCTTCACGTAGGGGCTGAACGTGCCGCGCGATCCCTCAGGAGGCGGTTCGCCGCGCGTGTATTTCCCAGTGAGCAGACCGCCCGCGAGCGGGAAGTACGGCAGAACGCCCACGTTCGACCACGCGCAATAGGGCAGGAGTTCGCGCTCGGCGTCGCGCTCGAACAAATTGTAGTGCGTTTGGATCGTGACGAATTGCTCCCAGCCCATCATCTCGGCGAACGTGTTGCAATGCGCCAACTGCCACGCCGAAAATTGACTCGTGCCGATGTAGCGGATTTTCCCCGCGCGGACGAGATCGTCGAGCGCGCGCATCATCTCGGCGACGGGGACCGATTCATCCCACGCGTGAATTTGATACAGATCAATGTGGTCTGTTCTCAGCCTCCGCAGACTCGCCTCGACCGCGCTCATGATGTGATAACGCGACGCGCCGACGTCGTTCGGACCGTCGCCCATTTTGAATCGGACTTTTGTAGCGAGGACGACTTT
Source organism: uncultured Anaerolinea sp. (assembly GCA_964456775.1). Lineage (GTDB taxonomy): Bacteria > Chloroflexota > Anaerolineae > Anaerolineales > Villigracilaceae > Defluviilinea. The sequence goes on along the minus strand of CAYWCN010000065.1, from coordinate 9,501 downwards.
ATCTCTTTGCCCCTCCAACGCCGCGCCGACGAATTCCTCCGATGTGCCGTTTGGGTTGCCGTACACATTCGCCGTGTCGAAAAAGTTTATCCCCTCATCCAACGCGCGCTGGACGACGGCTTTCGTGCCAGCCGCGTCCACTTTGCCGCCGAATTGATTGCATCCGATCCCAATAGCCGATACTTTCACGCCTGCTTTGCCTAGATTGCGATATTCCATTGATGGTTCCTCGTTTTGTTTATGTATTTCACGTTATGTCATTCTCCCGAAAGACATCGGGACGATGTGAGCGGAGCGAAGAATCTACGACATCGACGTAGAGACTCTTCGCTGGCGCTCAGAGTGACATGCTTGTGATTTTATTATAGCCCTTCCAGCCATTCATCCACTTCACGCGGATGTTTGAAATGGATCAACTTCAAATGCCGATGTTGTGGCAGTGACAACAATTTTGGCGTTTCCCTTTTTCTGCGCCAATAGGTTGCGAACAACCAATGGAACAGCGAATCTTTCGACCAAAGTTTGAAATGCACCCAAAACGGCTCGATGTTTTTGCCCCAAAGGATTTCTTGAGTCCACCAGCGAGTGAACGTGCGGCGTGTGAGTTGTCGCAGAACAAGGAAGAATGGAAAATCGAGCCAGATGACCGCTTCGGCTTTTGTCCACACCAGATCGCGGACGACGCTGTAATTCCCCGCGACGATCCATCGTTCGGCTTGCGTTGCTTTTGTCACGCGTTCGCGGAACACATCGAGCGGAGCCTCCTGCCAGTTGGCTTCCCAATGAAGCGCGTCGAGTTCGATGAAGCGGAGATCGAATCGACTGGCGATCTTTTCTGCGAGAGTCGATTTGCCCGAACTCGTTGTGCCGATAACCACGAGGCGATTGTATGGAATTTTGGGCATAAAGGCTTTTAACCGCGAAGAACGCTAAGACTGCTAAGAAACCCTTTTAAATTCTTTGCGCACTTCGCGCGCTTGGCGGTTAATTTTTTGTCTTGCTATCTCACATAAATCGGATTGCTGAATATCCAACCACGTTTTCTGCCGAGGTAACTCTGATACGCCTCCACGCGATAGACTCCCGCTTCGTTCACGTTGTGCGTGGCGGCGTAGGAATTTTTCCACACGCCAATGCGTTGACCATCTTTGAGCAGATGAATATCGGCTGGCTTGGGCGTGTGCGCGTGGAGTGTCACGCCGCCTTTGACCGAAATCTCCTCGCCCATGATCGCGGATTGTTCGAGTCCTTTGGCTTTGAAGGTGAATCCTTTTGTCGGGGCAGGGAGATCGTACGCGACGAAACATCGCCCTGCCGCGAGCGCGTCGTAGATCATTTTCTTGTCGGTGGGAACATCGCCCGTCAGCGGCTGAGGGATGAACACATGTGTGTTGATGGTTTTGAAGTGGAACGTGTATGGGAAGATGACGCGATGCAACGGTCCCATGCTCATGTGCATGGCGTGCGCGTCCGAGCCGCCGATGGCAACGACAGGACGTCCGTGCGAGAGCAATTCGTCCCAGCGGGTGAGCGTTTCGCGGATGGGATTGTGCCCGATGAATTGCGGAAAGAAAGCATAAAACAATCCGTGCAATTTTGTCGGCACGACGGTCTTGAGTTCGCTCAGCCCATTCCACAATTCGATGCCCGTGTAGTTTTGCACGTCCCAGTCTTCCCATGAAATATCCGTTTCGTGGAAGGCGGGCGCTTCGGGGTCTTTGGGGTGGGCGATGAAACAGAGTCCGCCCGCGTCGCGGACTCCGTTGATGAGCGTCTGCGGATTTTCGGCGAGGGTGGCAAGGTCGCGCTCGGCGTTGAAGACGAGGAGGTGATTCTTTTGGGGAGCGCGGGCTTGGTCGTGTACCTCCTGTCCAACGAGAAGCAGGACTCCCCGTTGGTTGAGGCGATAGTATCCCTCCACCCCGCGCACGAGCACGTTGTGATCCGTCACAATGACCGCATCCACGCCGGTGTGAATCGCGGCGTCTGCGATGTCTTTGTGCGCGCCGCTCCCGTCGGAGTAGCGCGTGTGCATGTGTAAATTGATGATGATCTCTTGCATGTTTAAAATCCAGCCACAGAGACCGCAGAGATTTTGAGAAAATTCTCAGAGGTCTCTGTGCGCTCTGTGGCTAAGGGTGGCATCTTCAATGTTTCTCTCCTGTGACCTCGGTTTGACGTATTTTCCGCCCAGCGGGTATAATGACCCCGCTTAATAAAAGGAGGCAGTTGTACATGGTAACGTATTTGGATTACGCGTTGATTATAATCTCGGTGCTGCTCATTGCGAGCGTCATCTTGCAGAGCAAGGGCGCAGGCTTGGGCGGACTCACCGGCGCCGACGCAGGGAGCGTGTTCACGGCGCGCCGAGGCATCGAGCGCACGTTGTTCTGGATTACGATCGTGTTGAGCGTCGTGTTCTTTGGCTTGGTTATCACGCTTCTCATCATTTCCTGAGTCGAACAGAGTTTTTTTTCCAATAGGGCCCGTTTGACCCGCGCGGGTATGAGTGCGTGGCGCGAACGAGCCTTTCTTTTTGTATATGAAACAATTGCGCTGGCAGATCTTGGTCGTGCTTATCACGCTCGTCATCGTGGCGGTGTTGCTGTTCACGCAACAATCCCAGCAGACGACGGGCGGACCCATCCTTTCACAGCCCGAGCAGGGCGGCGTGTACACCGAAGCGCTCGTCGGTTCGCTGGGACGCTTGAATCCCCTGCTCGATTGGAACAATTCCGCCGACCGCGATGTGGATCGCCTGTTGTTCAACGGACTCGTGAAGTTTGACGAACGCGGGATTCCGCGTGCCGACCTTGCCGAAGCGTGGGGCGTGGCGACGGACGGCACGATCTACAATTTCAGCCTCCGCGCGAACGCGGTCTGGCACGACGGGACGCCTGTTACAAGCGATGACGTCATCTTCACCATCGAGCGGATGAAGAGCGCGGGCTCGCTCGTTCCGCAAGACATCAAAGATCTGTGGGGGAGGATCACTGTCGAGAAACTCAACGACAAAAATTTGAAATTCACATTGCCCGAGCCGTTCGTCCCGTTCATGGATTATCTGACGTTCGGAATTTTGCCCAAGCATTTGCTCGAATCGGTTTCGCCCGACCAGATGCCCGATGCGGAGTTCAACATCAATCCCGTTGGCACGGGTCCGTATCAATTCGATCATCTCATCGTGGAGGGCGGCAAGATCACGGGCGTGGTTCTCACCATCAATAAAAATTATTACGCCAACGCGCCGTACATCGAACAAGTGGTGTTCCGCTATTACGCCACCTCCGCCGAAGCGTTGGATGCTTATCAGCAAGGCGATGTGCTTTCCATCAGTCGCGTCACTGCGGACGAACTGCCCGCCGCGCTCGAAGAGCCGAACCTCTCGATGTATTCGAGTCCGCTCCCGCAGATGAGTTTTATTTTCTTCAACCTCAAAAACACTGACGTTGATTTTTTGCAAACCACGAACGTCCGCCGCGCGTTGATGCTTGGATTGAATCGTTCGTCCATTGTCAATTCATTTCTTGGCGGACAAGCGATCCTCGCCAACGGACCTATCCTGCCGAACTCGTGGGCGTACTTCGACGGCACTGAGCGTTATGAATATGATCCCGAAGCAGCCATCAGGTTATTGAAAGACGAGGGCTATGTGATTCCCGCTGGCGGAGGGGAAGTGCGCGCCAAGGACGGCAAGCCGCTCGCCTTCACGATGCTGCATCCCGACGACGCCACGCACACAAAAATCGCGCAGGCGATTCAGTCTCAATGGGCGAAGATCGGCGTGCGCGTGGATCTGCAAGCCATGCCATACGATCAACTCGTATTGAACTCGCTCGCCACGCGCGCCTATCAAGCCGCGCTGGTTGACATCAACCTTTCGCGCACGCCCGACCCCGACCCGTATCCGTTCTGGCATCAAGCCGAAGCCACCGCTGGGCAAAATTATTCGCAATGGGACAACCGCGCCGCGAGCGAATATCTCGAACAAGCGCGCGTCACCGCCGATTATTCACTCCGCGCGCGGCTGTATCGCAACTTTCAAGTGATCTTTGCAAAAGAATTGCCCGCGCTGCCCTTGTACATTCCCGTCTATTCGTACGCGGTAGACGCGCAGGTGCAAGGCGTGCAAGTCGCGCCGCTGTATGATCCCAGTGACCGCTTCGCCACATTCACGCAATGGTATTTGCTCACTCGCCGCGCGTTGCAAACAGCAACGCCTTCGCCGTAAAATGATTTGACGTAGGGGCGAAGCATTGCCTCGCCCCTACAATGCCCACACATATATTTTGGAGAACACCATGACCGACTCACGACAATCCGCGCTTGAATATGCTCACCAGAACAACGAACGGTTCATCGAAGAGTTGAAACAATTTCTCGCGATTCCTTCGATCTCGACCAGCCCCGAACATAACGCGGATACGCTCCGCTGCGCAGAATGGACAGCCGCGCAGCTGCGATCTTTGGGAATGGACAACGTGCGTGTTATGCCGACGGGCGGGCATCCCGCAGTCTACGGCGAGTCGCTCAAAGCGGGGAAAGACGCTCCGACCGTCCTCATCTACGGTCACTACGATGTGCAACCCGTTGACCCGCTCGATCTGTGGACGACCGATCCATTCAAAGCCGAAGTGCGCGGAGAAAATTTATTCGCGCGCGGCTCGTCCGATATGAAGGGACAAGTCATCGCCTCGATGAAAGCGGTCGAGTCCGTTGCGCGGACGAGCGGATTGCCCGTGAATATCAAATGGCTGATCGAAGGCGAAGAGGAGATCGGCTCGAAGAATCTCGGCGAGTTCATCAAGAAAAATGCCGAGATGCTCAAAGCGGATTTTTGTATCAACCCCGACGCTGGCATGATCGGCGCGGACTTGCCGACCATTACGTACGGTTTGCGCGGTCTCGCATATTTTGAAATCCGCATGTACGGTCCAAACCGCGACTTGCACTCCGGTCTGTTCGGCGGGACGATCCACAACCCCGCGCAAGCGCTCGTCGAATTGATCGCGGGCATGCACGATAAAAAAGGACGCATCACCTTGCCAGGCTTTTACGACAAAGTGCGTAAAGCGGGCAAAGCCGAGCGCGCCGAAATTGCGCGCTTGCCGATCAAGCCGAAAGACATCGTCAATATGACCGGCGTGCCGGCGTTGTGGGGCGAACCCGAGTACACGCCCGAAGAGCGGGTATCCATTCGCCCGACGTTAGAGGTCAACGGCTTGCTGTCAGGCTTCACCGGCGAAGGATCGAAGACCGTCCTCCCCGCGTGGGCGATGGCAAAAGTATCCTGCCGCCTTGTGCCAGATCAAACGCCGGAATTAATTGAGAAGGCGATGATCAAATATGTGAAAGCGAACACGCCAAAGACGATCCGCTCGGAGGTGAAGATCATCACCGGCTCGGGCGCGGCGATCACAGAACGCGACAGCCTGGGTGTGCAGGCAATGGCGCAGGGACTCGAACAAGCGTGGGGCAAGCGTCCGCTATTCAAACGCGAAGGCGGCTCGATCGGCGTCGTTGTGCAATTGCAAGAATACGTCGGCGTGGATTCGGTGCTGACCGGTTTCGGTCTGCCCGAAGATAACGCGCATTCACCGAACGAGAAGTTGCACCTGCCCACATGGCGCAAGGGCATTGATGCGCTGGTTCATACGATTTTTAATTTGACGTAATTCGTAGGGGCGGGGTCTCCCCGCCCTTTTTGATTCAATCTAACAAAAGGGCAGGGGAACCCTGCCCCTACAAGGAATTTATGGAAGATAAGATCATTACCTACGGCGGACAAGCCGTCATCGAAGGCGTGATGATGCGCGGACAAAAAGCGTTCGCCATTGCCATGCGCGCGCCCGACGGCAACATCGTCGTTCACAAGGAAAGTCTCGCGGCAGTGTATCGTTCGCGCATTGCGAAGATTCCGTTTTTGCGCGGCACGATCCTGTTATGGGACGCGCTCGGTTTGGGAATGCGCGCGCTCACCATTTCTGCCAACACGCAAACAGGCGAAGAAGAAAAACTCGAAGGTCCCGCGTTGTATCTCACGCTTGCAACTTCGCTGGCAATTGGGATTGGGTTGTTCGTTCTGCTTCCCGCCAGTGTGGGCGGCGCCGCGGAATATTATCTCGGCTGGCATAACCTCGCGCATAATCTGCTGGAAGGTTTGGTGCGGCTCGTCCTGCTCGTCGGCTACATTTGGGGAATTGGATTCATGCCCGATGTCAAACGTCTGTTTGGCTATCACGGCGCAGAGCATAAGACCATCAACGCCTATGAAGCAGGCGTGGAACTCACGCCAGAGAACGTGGCGAAATTTCCGCTGGAGCATCCGCGCTGTGGCACGGCGTTCTTGCTGACCTTTGTCCTGCTTTCCGTTCTCGTCCACAGTCTGCTCGGTGACATGGAGTTTTGGTGGAGACTTGCGAGCCGCGTCTTGTTGATTCCCGTCATTGCGGGGCTTGCCGTGGAATTCATCCGCTGGACTGCCAACAATTTGACCAATCCCTTCGTGCGTTTCATCATCAAACCGAATCTTGCTTTGCAATCCCTCACCACGCGCGAACCCGACACGTCCATGCTGGAGGTGGCGATCGAGTCTTTCAAGACGATGAGGGTGGCGGAGGGGGAAGTGGTGTAGGGTGAGTGAAGAAGTGATCAGTTATCAGTGATTGGTAATTAGTAATTGGATTCTCATCTATGGAAAAAAGAAAGATCATAGGAATACTCGTTGCGATCATTGTTACAGTCATTATGATCTTCGCAGCGCATAACAATGAAAATCCCGATAATGGACTGATAGCTCGCTCTGATCTCACTTTCCTAGAAATTGGTATGAGCTTTGATGCTGTATCTTTGCAGATAGGTGAACCAGATCGAAGTACGGGTTCGGGGATATATTGGTTTGAATACGACCTCGAAGATGGAAGCAAACTCCTATTAAGTTTCATACATCTCGACCATTTGGATCAGGCCGTAATCGTTTCAAACGATGGCGCTCAAACAAGGATATTTCCATAATTTTGCTTCTTTCCATCCCTTGGCGTGTAAGGAGTACCTAATATCGAGATGATCCCAACACAACAGGATGTCATTCTGAGCCGCGCTCTTGCTCTTTGCGGCGAAGAATCTCCACGATAGTCTTGGAGACCCTTCGCTATCGCTCAGGGTGACATATCATCACTTCAAGTTTAGGCACTCCCGGCGTGTAGATTTCTAAAACTCATGGGTATTGCGAAGGGCAGACTCGCGTAGAATTTCGTCATGCAGAAAAGAAGAATAACGAGATTTGCTACATTATCTCTGATTGTACTTTGTGCGGGGATTGCAGTCTATTTCTTGGTGTTGACGCGAGGCAGACCCGCGCCGATTCCCATCAAAGAAACCCTCTACGAAGGCGTGACGTATCAACGAGTGGTGAGATATTTCCCGAACGCGATGATCGCGCACATTATCAAGATTGACACAAAGACGAAGGGGATTCAATTTCTCATCACGCCAGCCGACTCGAAAAGCGAAACACCGTTGAACGCGCGAACCACATCGCAATTCCTCGATGAGTTCGGTGTGCAGATCGCCATCAACGGCGATGGATTCACTCCGTGGTGGTCGCGCGGTCCCGCGGATTATTATCCGCATGTTGGCGATCCCGTCGCACCGCTGGGGTTCACGGCCTCGAACGGTGGCGATTATTGGAAGGGCATCGAGTTGGATGAAGGGGAGCGTCCCACGTTGTACATCAGCCGCCGCAACGCGTTCAGTTTTAACGACAAGCCGAACCGAGTCTACAACGCGATCTCAGGCGATAGGATGATCGTGTTGCAAGGTCAGCCCGTGCCCGGACTCAACGATTCCGAACTCGATCCGCGCACGGCGATTGGATTAAATAGAAATGGGCGATACGTGTATCTCATCGTCGTGGATGGACGCCAGCCGTTTTACAGCGCGGGCATCACGTTTGCCGATCTTGCGCAACTGCTGGTAGATCAAGGCGTCTATTCTGCGATGAGTCTCGATGGGGGAGGTTCGTCCACGCTGGTGATCGAGGGCGAAAACGGCGAGCCTGTGATCCTCAATTCCCCGATTGATAATTACATCCCCGGGCGCGAACGCCCTGTTGCGAATCATATTGGGGTGTATGTGCCATAACCTCCGTCATTGCGAGGAAGCCCGAAGGGCTGACGAAGCAATCTCCAAGAAGGTGGTGGAGATTGCTTCGCCACTTTGTGGCTCGCAATGACGGCGGGACTTAGAAGGAGATTTCCCCAACCTGCTCAAAGTTGACGTCGAATAATTCTTCCGCTTCTGTCTCTGCTTCGGCTTGGTCTGCCTCTCCCGCGCGGACTCCACGCTCGCAGTACGATCTGTAAGGGCAGTAAAGGCAGCGGGTGGCGTCGTCAGTTAGAGGGTAGAGAGAGGCGTTTTGAATTTCATCCGCTAGTTTGACGAGCAAATCCCAATCCCGTTTATATTGCGCGGATGTGTACGCGAATCGCGCGGGGTCGTTGGGAAAATCCGCGAACCAGTAGACCATCTCGATCTGCTCAGGCTCGAAGGGACGCCCGTTGTTGAGATGCGCGCCCGCATGAACGAGCAACGCGCGATAGACGCGGGTCTGCATCCGCGCGGCGAGCCATTCATTACGCGGACGTTTGCGATAGGTCTTCCAATCGTAGATCGTCGCTTTATTTTCGTGAATCGCGATGAGATCGTATTTGGCGAGCAAGCGGAAATTTCCGAGCGGCACGGAGAGGGTGGCTTCAGGATATAAACCTGTTAGGTCTTTAAGACCTAACAGGTTTTTTTCATTTTGAAAATTCTCCCACCAGCGTTGCAGGTTTGGCGTGTTCGCCAGTTTGCTCACCTGTTCGCTCGGAATACCAACCAAATATTGTTGCGCGAGCCGATGAAAAAATTCCCCTTCGCGCTGGTGCTGTTCGTTCTCCAGCGCAGGCTCCGACTCGACGGCGGGATAAGCGAGCCGCTCCACGTAGCGGAGTTGGAATCGCCGGGCGCAGTCCACATAATCTTGCAGGGATGATTGGGAGAGGGTGGTGAGTGAAGCGAGCGCCATGTTGTTTCATGAGATTATAGCATTTCATAAGAAACCCTTTGTGTGGGACTTTTGTTCGGGTATACTTCGCCGCATTCAATTATAGGAGTCTTACATGGAATGGCTTTTACAACCCCAAACTTGGATCGCGTTCCTCACGCTCGTTGTGTTGGAACTCGTCCTCGGCGTGGATAACATTATCTTCATTTCGATTCTGGCGGGTAAATTACCTGTTGCAGACCAGTCGCGCGCCCGCACCACAGGTATTTTGTTGGCGGTGGTGACGCGATTGCTGTTGTTGTTCTCGCTCTCGTGGATCATCAATCTCAAGGATCCCATCCTTACCGTGATGGGGTATACCCTCTCCGAGCGCGACATCGTCCTTCTGGCGGGCGGCGTCTTCTTGATCTGGAAAGCCACGCGCGAAATTCACGAGAAACTGGAAGGCTCTGAAG
>CAYWCN010000064.1:0-18092 GCA_964456775.1 uncultured Anaerolinea sp. | reverse complement strand
TTTCAAGATGCGCGCCGCCTTTGACCAGCACGCCGTTTCGCGCGGCTTGCGCAACACCCGCGAGAATTGCGGCGGGCGTGCCAAGCGCGAGGGCGCACGGCGACGCGGCGACGAGCAGAGTCATCGCGCGTAAAAATGATTCGCGGAATGGAAAACCAAAGAGCGGAGGAACGACGATCACGAGCGCGGTGAGGATGAGGACGGCTGGAACAAACACGCGCTCAAATTTTTCGACGGTTTGTTGCGTGGGTGATTTTTGCGCTTGCGCTTCTTCGACCATTTTCATCACGCGGGCAAGCGTGGAATCTTTTGCAAGACGCGTCACTTTCACTTCGAGCGCGCCCTCGCCGTTGACCGTGCTTGCGAAAACTTGATTGCCAACTGTTTTATCAACGGGAAGCGATTCGCCTGTGACAGAAGATTGGTCAATGCCAGAATCGCCGTCGAGGATGATTCCGTCCACGGGGATGCGCACGCCAGGGCGGACGATGACGACATCTTCGAGTTGCAACGACTCAACGGGGAGTTCCTGCTCTTTGCCGTCGCGTTTCACCAATGCGGTTTTCGGCGCGAGATCAGCCAATGCGCGGACGGCGCGGCGCGCGCGGTCTAACGCGCGTTCTTCCAATGCGTGCCCAAGGCTGAAGAGGAAAAGCAACAACGCGCCTTCGGCAAACTCGCCGAGGAACGCCGCGCCAATTGCGGCAACGACCATGAGTCCGTCTGTGTCGAGGCGTCGTTCGCGCAACGCGTGCCATGCGTGACGCGAGACATCCCATCCGCCCAAGACATATGCGATAGCGAAGAGTCCGACGCTGAGGAGTGTGGGAAATCCAAAAAACATTTCGCCAAGCCAGCCGACCAGCAGGAATAAGCCTGAAAGGAGGCTGAACAACAATTCTCGATTTTCCTGCAATCGCGCCTGAAATTCATTGAATGGGATTTGATATCCCAACGAACGGACTCGCTTTTCGATGGCGCTGCGAGTGATCTTGTGATTGTCATACTCGATCCACATCTTCTCGGTGGGGTAGTTGACGTTGACCGACAGCACTCCGTCCATGCGCCCGACGCTATGCTCAATGACGAGACTGCAATCGGAACAGTCCATGTTTTCGATGGGAATCGATTCGTGATGATAGCGATTGACGATCTGCGCGCCTGCGAGTTCGGCGAGGCGCTTCACGTCGGAGAGAGTCAACAAGTTGGGGTCGTAGTGCAGGCACAAGTCTACGGGCGTTTTATCGCGTTCGACGTGGGCGCGAATGATTCCCTTTTTATTTTGAAGCGCCGCTTCGAGCCGCACGAGACATTCGTCTTTTTCGTTTTCCACGCCTGGGAGTAGCAGTGGGATGTCAATGTCTATTGTTTGTTCCATAAAATGATTCCTTGATGGATTAGATTATGCGGGCGCGTTCTCTTGCGCGCCCGTTGGCGTTAGAGAACGCCAACTACGCTGTAGGGTTTCTACCCATGCCCCACATGCTCAAGACCCATGCGATAGAGTTTTTCAACATGATCGTCGTCGAGGCGATAGAAAACCTGCCGTCCCGATTTGCGCGCGCGAACGAAGCGCATCTGCCGCAGTCCGCGTAGTTGATGCGACACGGCGGATTCGGTCATGTTCAATTTTTCGGCAAGCGCGCCGACGCCCATCTCGCCATCGAGGAGCAGGGAGATGATCCGCACGCGGCTGGCGTCGCTGAGGGCGCTGAATAGTTCGGCGAGTTGAATGGCTTTGAGTTCGGTGAGTTTCATAATATTGAATAGTTGAGCAAGCGTTCATATATTACATCGGGAAATAAACCCTGTCAAGAGATAGGGTTTATTTGCAAAAAACGTCCCGAAGGTTTAATCGCCCGACAAGGGTTTTCCCGAAAAACCTTCGGGACGATACACACGGCTATTTTTAATCCCCGATCGGTACGATCACCACGCTGGCTTTGATGTGGTGGCGCAAGTCGCTGATGACTGTTCCGTGGATCAGGTCGGAAACGCCTGTGTGACCATGCCCGCCGACGACGATCATCTCTATGTTTGAATCGTTGATCATTTTCGCCAGTTCTTTGCCTGGTTCGCCACTGCCGATTTGCCACTCGGAGTTGACTTTGTTGGCTTTCATCATTTCGGTCAATTTTTCCAATCGTTCGCGGTCTGCGAGCGTTTCAGAATCTTCGCCCTCGGAGCCCAGCCTTCTTGCCACTGGGCTTTCGACAACATGCAGGAGCGTCAGTTTCGTCTGTGACTTGTTGATAAAGCGCAGACTTTCGGTAAGCAGCTTTTCGTCCCTGCCTGAAAAGTCCAATGCCACGCCGATGTGCTGATAGGGCGGAGGTTGTTGAATTGTGTTGATCGTTTGCGCGGCTTGACGATGGACGCTTCCGATTCGAAATCCGTTTTTATCCAGCCAGGGATGAGCGATGACATACAGCAGTAACAGTCCCAGCAAAAGAGTTAACGGGATCGCAGTCGCTTTGACGATCCAAGCGTCGCTGCCTGAGTCCGCGATCCATGTTCCGATTTGGTCAGCGATCAATTTGATGTTCAACGACAAAATGATCCCCGCCACGACCCATGCCAGGATCTTTATCTTCGGGCTGATGGTGAACTCACCCATGCGGCGTTTGTCTGCTACCGCATTGATCAGCGGAATAATCGCAAACGGCAGTTGAAGCGAGAGGACGACTTGACTCAGCACGAGCATTGCGCCTGTGGCATTTTCGCCGAAGTGGGCGATAACAAGTATCGCGGGGATGACAGCCAGAAGTCGGGTAATGAGGCGTCGCAGCCACGGGCGAATCCGCAGGTTGAGATATCCTTCCATCACGATTTGACCGGCGAGCGTGCCGGTGATGGTGGAACTCTGTCCCGAGGCAAGAAGCGCGATGGCGAACGCGATCGGCGCGATGGACGCCCCAAGCAGAGGCTCGAGCAAATGATGCGCGTCTTGAATCTCCGCGACTGCAAAATAACCGTTTCTGTGGAAGACCGAAGCCGCCATGACCAAAATCGCGGCGTTGATAAAGAATGCAATGTTGAGCGCCAAGGAAGTGTCAATTGTGTTCCAGCGCAGATTCTTTTTGATCTCGTCGCTTTCGCGTCCGATCTTGCGGGTTTGCACGAGGGACGAGTGTAAATACAGATTGTGCGGCATGACGGTCGCGCCTAAAATGCCGATGGAAATATATAACGCGGTCGCGTCGGGCAGGGATGGGACAAAGCCATGAGCGATGCCAACCCAATCAGGTTTGCCCAACAGGATCTCGATGAAGAAAGCGACGCCGATGGTCCCGACCAACGCGATGACGACGCTTTCCAGTTTGCGAATCCCCGCATGTGATAACAACAAAAGCAGGAACGTATCCAGCGCGGTAAGGATCACGCCATACAGAAGTGGGATGCCGAAAAGCAATTGAAGCGCGATGGCTGAGCCGATCACTTCCGCCAGGTCGCAGGCGGTGATGGCGATCTCCGCCAGAATGTAGAGCGGGATGTTGACAATGGGCGGGTAATCTTCATGGCAGACTTGCGCCAGGTCGCGGCGGCTGACGATGCCAAGCCTCGCGGCTAAACTTTGTAGAAGGATCGCCATGAGGTTGGACATCAATAAGACCCAGATCAAGGCGTAACTGTAGCGGCTTCCGCCTGCGATATCGGTCGCCCAGTTGCCCGGGTCCATGTAGCCGACGGATACCATCAGGGCGGGTCCAGTGATCGCCAGCCATCGTCTCCACGAGGAGGCTTTGGCTGGCACAATCACGGATTCGTGTACTTCTGAAAGGGAGTTTTGCGAATGTTTTTTCATGTTTGTGCTTCGATGCTTGAGTGATAAAAGATTTGAAACCTTGTCTCAAAATATTATGTCACTCTCCCGAAAGACATCGGGACGATGTGAGGGAGCGGGGTTTGCGACCGAAGAGTCTCTTGTGGTGGCGGCAGAGACCCTTCGCTATCGCTCAGGGTGACATTTTTGAGTTGTCTTTTAGAATAGTTTCGGCAAAAAGCGACCTGTGCGTTTCATATATTCACGATACTCGTCGCCGAATTTTTCGATGAGGTTGGCTTCCTCTTTCGGTGTGCGGATCGCCATGAGGATGAACGCCAACACTCCGAACATTCCGATAAACCAGTTGTCCGCCATCATGCCAAAGGACAAGATGAATGACGAACCGATCGTGTACAGCGGATGACGGATGTATTTGTAGATCCCGTTCGTGGCGAGTTTGTGTTCTTTGCGCGTCGCGCTGGTGGGGGTGATTCCGCTCCCGATACTGCTGAAGAGCCAGTAGATGCCGAAGACGCAAAGGATTCCCATCCCAACCCCGAGCCAGCGGATCGATTCGGGGAGTCCGATCTTTGACCAAGCCATCCACGCGGGATTGATGAGATAGACCAGCGGACTCAGCCAGAGGATCAAGCCTCCGACGCGGATGAAGTTCATCATCATCGAGCCGTCCACTTTGCGGGAAATGGATTCGCCCGATTCTCTGTCCGCTTTGCGGCGGAAGTAACCTGAGATGCCAATGCCTGTGAACAGGACAAGCGCGGCGATCATGCGGAAAATATTTTCGTTCATGATTTTCACCTTTCAGTTTTCGGTGGTTGAGTAGCCGCGCTCTTGCTCTTTGCGGCGTATCGAAACCACCTGTTTTTATTTATTACCTTTCATTCTTTCTGTTAGTTCCAGATATTTGTCGTACGGTTCGGCTGTCCAGCCGTTGACTCCGTGTTTGGGGAAATACACGCCATGCAGATAAACCTGCCCGACGGTCATCAGGGCAATCATGCCCCAAAAGGCAAACCTGCTAAACAATGTTCCAATGATCGCAAGCATGCCAATGAGGATGACCAGCTTAATGATCCTTCTTTTCACTGGAACGTGCTTTTCAAATTTATTGAAGACAACAAAGTAAGCAAGGCTGGCAATCGTCAGTACGATGATGATCTCGGTCAAGGTCACTGCTGGCAGGTAGGAAAACAAAATAGAATCACCGAACATGTTTAATTATCTACGATGAGGATAAGTAAAATAATTCCGAAAATTATTTGTGTTCTCATTTTCTAGTTTTCTTGACCGATAAATCATCGCCGTTTGAGTTTTAGCCGAATACCATACTTTGGCCTGATAGTGATGGATGCTTGCGGGACGACAGGGTGGCTAGCCACCAGTTCAAAGTGATACGACTGTACCAGCCTCGCCAGAATCAGAGTCGCTTCCATCATTGCAAACGTGTTCCCGATGCAAAGCCTCGGTCCACCTCCGAATGGAAAGTAGGCGTACTTGGGTAATTGTTTTACGAATTCATCAGTCCAACGATCGGGATTGAAGCGTTCGGGATCAGTGTAGTAGCGTGGATGGCGGTGCATCACCCATTGGCTCGCAAGCATTAATGTGCCTTTAGCGATAGGATAGGCGCCGAGATTGGTTTCGCGGACTGCGATTCGCGCGTCCACTGCCCACGCAGGCGGGTACAAGCGCATCCCTTCTTTGATCACCTTTTCCGTGTAGATCAGTTTTGGCAGATCGGCAACCGTTGGGTTGCGGCCATTCAATACTTGCTGTAGTTCTTCCAGCAGTGGAAATTCGACCTCCGGATGTTGTGAGAGAAGATACAGCGTCCAGGATAGCGCCAGCGCGGTTGTTTCGTGCCCAG
Organism: uncultured Anaerolinea sp.; assembly: GCA_964456775.1. Taxonomy (GTDB): domain Bacteria; phylum Chloroflexota; class Anaerolineae; order Anaerolineales; family Villigracilaceae; genus Defluviilinea. Next base: position 12,438 of record CAYWCN010000064.1, on the reverse strand, counting down.
CCAGGATCAACGTCATCGTTTCATCACGGAGTTGTTGGTCGGACATTCGACTGCCATCCTCATCTTGCGCGTTCAATAGCATGGACAACAGGTCGTTTTTATCTTCGTTCTTAGAACGGCGTTCACGAATGATATCAAAGATAACCCGGTCGAGTTCAGCCACCGCGCGTCGGAAGCGTCGATTCGTTGGAGTCGGCGCCCAGATCGGCAGTGTGAAGAACGGGTTACGCATTATTATCACAAAGGTATCCATGACGACCTTTAGCGCGTCGCCGACACTATGAGTGCGCCCACTGCTCAAATCCACATCAAATAAAGTTTTGGAGACGATGTTCAACGTCAGGCGCATCATCTCATGATGGATGTCGAGCGTCTGGTCGTCCTGCCATTCGGCGAGCATTTTTTCAGTGAATGTCACCATGGCTTCCCCATAGCCGGAGATTCGCTGACGGTGAAAGACCGGTTGCATTAATCGCCTTTGCCGTAACCAGGAATCGCCTATGTTGGTTAACAACCCTTTACCAAGCACCAACTGGCTGACCGCATCGCCGGGAGTTTTTTCAAAGTCCGATCCGTTCGTGTGTGTTAAAACATATTCGACATCGTGTGGGTCGTTGATCAAGTAGAACGGCATACCTGTGATCTTGAAATAAGCGGTATCGCCATAATCGCGCGCGGTTCGTGTGAGGAAGCCTAATACGTCGCGCGCAAACTCAGGCAGACTTCCCAACAGGGGCCAGCCGTGTGGACCGGGCGGTAGTGTGCTTGTGCGATTTTGTGAAAGTAATTTCCGATTGATTTGCATTTGGTCTCTTCTTTATGTTTCTTCAACAAAAATCTTGCTCGTGATGTTCAATCCCAATACGGAAGTTTTCTTTCCAACCTTGACCGTCAGATTGTGGTCATATGATGAATACTCTTTCACTTCGATACTTGCGCCAGGCGTGATGCCGAGCGATTCGAGATGACGAAGTAACTCATCGTTCGCGGCTTTGACGCATTGGATTCTGCCAGTTTGATTCGGTCTCAGCGCGGAGAGCGGAGTCGAATCATCCAGCGGCATCTTAAGATCGGCGGTGGGGATCAACTCTCCATGGGGATCCCGAAGCGGATGTCCCATGGCGGCGGCGATGCGTCGCTCAAAATCTTCCGAGATGACGTGCTCGAGTCGCTCCGCCTCTTCATGCACTTCATCCCACGAGTAGCCGAGCGTTTGCACGAGCCACGCTTCGAGCAGACGATGATGTCGAATCACTTCGAGCGCGGCTTTCTTCCCGTCCTTCGTGAGTGTTACGCCTTGATGTTTTTGATATTCAACCAGCGGCGGATTCGAAGCGGCAAGTTTTTGAATCATCCCCGTCACCGACGCGGGCTTGATCTTAAGCCGCTCCGCGAGCGCGTTCGTGCTGGCGGGCGCGCCGCGATCAGTGAGCTCGTAAATGTGTTTCAGGTAATCCTGAATCGAGATGGTGAGTGTTTGTTCCATTAGCCGTTCCAAAGTGTGATCGTTGTGCAGGCAAAGAAGACCATGAACGCGATGTTGAAACCTGCGCCTTCTGTCGCGTCGCGCAAAAATTGCGGCAGGATGCGTTTGATAACCAGCCACGCGATGGTCATTGTGAGTGGGTTGACCCACGTCAACCAAAGCGGGAATGACGTTTGACCCGACGCAACCAAAATCGAAAACCAAATGGATGCGATCACAATGAAGAGCATGATAGGCGCGTATGTGATGATTAAAACTTTTTTATGCCGTTCGATCATCTTGACGATCACCGCTTGAGACTCTTCGCCGACGTTGTTCAACGCGTGGACGTACTCGCCCAAATAATAAAACGTGCCGTGGACGAACGCGCCGAGAATGGAGGCGGTTCCGAACAAGCCGACAACTGTCAGCACAGCGGAGGCGTTCGCGCCGCCCAAGCCTTGATAGATGTGCCAGTAGCCTGCGACGTATAAAGGCGTCCCGAACACGCCGAGCAACGCGCCCCAGATCATTCGGTTCGGCGAAAGCACGATCATCTTTTCTGCATCAGAGAGGAGTTTGGCGAACGGCTTGAGTTTGGGATACTCGTCGAGGTTCACTTTGCTCGCGAGCAAAAGCACATCGCCGATGGCGTAGAGGAATGCGCCGAGGAAGGCGAGCAATCCAGAGATTCGGAGGGGGAGGAGAATGTTTTCCATAGAATAATTTGCGTAATGTAGGGGCGACCCGACAATGCAATCGAATGATCTAGGCAAGCGAAGGTCTCTTGCAAATCATTACGAATGTCGGACTCTGGCGGGTCGCCCCTACGGTTTATTTGATCAGCAATCCCGTTACCCAAAGCAGCATCATGCCTGTCAACACGCCGCTGAAGACGGTCATGGGCATGGCTTCGCGTTGGGTGTCTTTTTGAATGAGTTTCGCGATCTCGTAGGTCACTTGGAAGATCGCGCCTGCGCCGATGGCGAGGAACAACACGGCAAGGAATGGTGAGGGAGCATACCCACCAATCCATGCGCCGAGGATGGCTGGCGCGCCGCCGATCAATCCCATCACGGCGAGTCGCCCAATCGTGGGTCTATCGCGCAACACGGGAGCGATGATGCCGAGTCCCTCGGTGATGTTTTGGATGATGAAGCCCACGACGAGGAAAGTTCCCAATGCGATCTCGCCGACGTTATACGCCGCGCCGATGGCGAGTCCCTCGCCGAGGTTGTGGAATCCGATTCCCACCGCGATGATGAACGCGACTGACAAACGTCTCTGCGATTCATCGCCTGATGTGTTGGTTTGACTCTTCGAAATTGCATCGAGCAAAAGAAATGTCGCTACTGCGCCAATCCCAATGAGTCCAATGCCTTGAAATGTGGCTGGAACCTCAACCGCGAACTCCAATGCTTCGGCGAGCGTGTCCAAGCCGAGGAAGATGAGCAGTCCCGCCGTCGCCGCCATGAGGAAAGTCATCGTACGGCGACCGAGAGTCCGCAGTGCGGGGAACCAGAAGATGCCGAGGAAACGGGAATCACGCCGACGTACAAGCCGATCAATGTGAAGCCCCAGAACGTCGCCGCGTCGGGTTGCGGAGTTACGAACGCAACAGGAATATCTACAGGAAAAACGATCGCATTGCTTGTGAATATGTTGACGCCGTATGCTTCGCCGTAATTCCACGGATAGGGAATGTGAATCACGGCGCGTCCCAAGCGCGGTATCGTTGAATCTGGCGAAACGGTGAATGGCATGATGGCTTCATTCACGCCGACTTGCGCGATCGTGAGCGCATCGGGTCCCGTGTTACGGACGTGAAGTTCGATCACGTCGTGTTGGAGGTTGTATCGCTCGATGTCGAGAGTCTCGATAGGCGCGGCAGATTCCATGTCCAAGCCGCCGCCTGTGGAGAGGAAGAGCGCGATTACTCCAGCGAGGAGAATGATGGGGAGCAGAAGCAGGACGAAGGTCCGAAAAGTGAAGCGTGTGGGTTCAGTCGAATGAGTCATGATGAGCCTCTATTCCGTCACTTCGAACATGCCGTTCCAGCCGAGTTCCGCAAATTCCGTCACGTGCGCGTGGAACATGTACATGCCTGGATATTTGTAACTGAATTCGAGAATGCCGCGTTGCGCCTGCCCTTGAATGATCGTGTCGGTGAACTCGGCGGGCGTGAGGCTTGTACCAGTGGGATAGTATTGAAAAAAGTTTGCGTGCAAGTGAAACGAGTTGATGAGATCGAACTCGAGGATGTTCACGAGATAGATACGAATCGTCTCGCCGACCTTGATCTGGATCGGATGATTTTGATAATGAAACGGAATCGCGTTGACCGCGTAAAAATCATTTGCATCATCGAAGTCCACATCGAAGCCGCTCATCACCATCACCATCTCACGGTCCACGCGCGGACGTCCGCCTTTGGGATCAACGATGAACGTGCCGTAGAGTCCTTTCGCGATGTGACGCGCAAGCGGGAACGCGTGACAATGATAGAGGTGGAGTCCGAACGGTTCCGCATCGAATTCGTAGACGTATGATTCGCCGGGCAAAACGTTTCCTCCCGGACCTGAGCCTGGCACGCCGTCCATTGAGCCTGGGTGAAAGCCGTGAAAGTGCATCGTGTGCGGATGATTGCTTCCGTTGACGAAATTGATTCGAATTCGGTCGCCTTCTGTCGCGCGCAGTGTTGGACCGGGGATGCGTCCGTTGTAGACCCACGCGGGGTAGACGATGCCCGGAACAACTTCGACATCCTTGTTGTGCGCGACGATCTTGTATTCGCGCAGAGTTTGTCCGTTGGGCAGGGTGGAGACTTCGCCGTAATCGAAATCGGTCAAAATATCGTCAGGGTTGAAGCCGTTCGCTTCGTGATCCACTTGGCCAACGGTGCCGGGCATAATGCCGCCATGTCCATCGTGTTGTATGGCTGGCGCGGCGAAAACCTTCTTGGTAGCGTGATCGTGCCTCGCGTTCGCGAGAGCGTTGACTCCCGCCGCGCCGAGCAGGGTGAGTCCGCCCGCTTTGAGGAAGTCCCTTCGTGTGAACTTGGTGGTCATGCGCTTCTCCGTTGTGATTAACTAAACAAAAATTTAGGTTAGACTAAATTTTAGGAGAGGACGAATATTCTGTCAAGGGCAGATTTGAGCGAATTGCGGGCTATACTGGACGGCGCCACATGATACGGAGGCAAGGATATGACACTGTTTTCAGAAATTATCGAGCAACCCGAGCGGATCAAACAACTGCTCGCTTCGCAAAGAAGGCATATCGAGCAAGTTGCGACCGCCATTCGAAAACACAACATTGAGTATGTGTTCCTCGCCGCGCGCGGGACTTCGGATAACGCGGGCAGGTATGCGAATTATTTGCTCGGCGCAATGAACGGATTGTCGCTCGCGCTGGCGACTCCGTCGCTGTTCACGTATTACAAGCGCGCGCCGAAGTTGAAGAACGCGCTGGTGATCGGCGTTTCGCAATCGGGCGCGTCGCCTGATATTGTGGCGGTATTGGAGGAGGGGAAGCGGCAGGGGTGCCTGACGCTTTCGATCACGAACGAGTCGAACTCGCCGCTCGCGCATGTCTCTGACTTTGTGCTGGATATTCAAGCGGGGGCAGAGAAAGCCGTCGCCGCGACGAAGACCTACACCACCGAGTTGATGACGGTTGCGATGCTGTCCGCCGCGCTGAGTGGAAATAAGAAACAATGGGACGAGTTGAAGCGCGTTGCAGGTTGGATGAGATCCGTTTTGAAGCATCACGATTTCATTTCTGAGGCTGTGCAACGCTATCGCTACATTGACCAGACCGTGGTGCTGGGGCGCGGATTCAATTACGCGACCGCGTTCGAGTGGGCGCTGAAGTTGAAGGAATTGTCGTACATCATCGCTGAGCCGTATTCCTCCGCCGATTTTGCGCATGGACCGATCGCGCTGGTGGAGAGCGGCTATCCAGTGTTTGCTGTCGCGCCGAAGGGGAAGGTGTTCAATTCGATGTTGCAAATGCTTAAACAATTACGGAATGGGATTTCTGCCGAGTTGGTTGTGATCTCGAACGATAAACGCGCGTTGTCTCTTGCGCAAATTCCCCTGTCCATTCCCGCCGATGTGCCAGAGTGGCTTTCGCCGTTGGTCACGATTTTGCCCGCGCAATTGTTTGCGTATCATCTCACGCTGGCAAAGGGATTCGATACCGAAAAACCGCGCACGATCCATAAAGTAACGAAGACGAAATAATACGTTAAGTCATGTCATGCTGAGCGATAGCGAAGCATCTCCGCCACACCCGACAGAGACCCTTCGGTCGCTGTCGCTCCCTCAGGGTGACATTCAACTACCTTCTCGGTCTCATCCATCTACCTCCAGTAACAAGAGACAACAAGATGAAGACAATGGCTGCCCATGAGAAGGCGGTGTTGTCCGTTGCAAGACCGATGGTGAGAAAGGCAAGACCAAGCACAAGAAAAACGGTTGATGAGTTTTTGCGGTTCATAGGTGAGATTATACTTTTGCGCATCATGGTTCAGCCTTAATAAATTTGTTTGTGAATTGAAAGTTGTGCGATAATGAATCAAATCTCTGTGTGAGGTGATTCATGCGAGTCTGTATTCTCTCCGACGAAAAGATGGAAGACTTTAATCCAACGCAGTTCATGCAAGGCCATGACTGGGAATTTGTCACGATGAAAAAACCTGTCATAGAAACTCTGCGCGCGCTCGATGCGCGTAAGGTGTTCGATGTGTACATCAATGTATGCGAAGGATATGAAGAAAACGACCTTGGCGAGGAAGGATACAAATACGTTGATGTGATCAATGCGTTGGAGGAGTTGAACCTTCCGTTCACTGGCGCGGACTCGACGTTCTTCGACCCGACTCGCGAGCAGATGCAAGCCGCCGCCGATGCGCACGGGGTTGGATTCGCTAAAGGATACCGAGTCAACTCGAAGGACGAAGCGAAGCGGCTTGTCGAAGGTCTGCGATATCCGATCATGGTGAAACATCCGCAAAGTTATGGAAGCACGGGGATGATCAAAGAGTCGCGTTGTGATTCGTTGGAAGACGTGTTGACTCAAGTGGAACGCGTGTGCAACGAATACGGCGCGGCGCGGATGGAGGAATTTATCGTCGGCAGGGAGTTCAATGTACTGGTCGTGGATAACCCCGATGATTTCAGTAAGCCGATCGCGTACCCGCCGACGGAATTGGTCTTTCCACCTGGTGAAGAATTTTGGCACACGGTGGTGAAGTGGGACGCGTCTCTTCCGTTCAACTTTGCGCGTGTCACTGACCCTGAATTAATTCCGCGCTTGCAAGATATCGGCGTGCGGATGTATAAAGCCATCGGCGCGGTGAGTTATGGGCGTTGCGATGTGCGGATGAACGAACGCGGTGAGTTGTTCATCCTTGAAATTAATCCGAACCCCGCGATCATGCTTCGCCCCGATGAATTTGGTCCCGCCGATTTTATGATCCTGTATGACGAGGGCGGTTATAAAGTTTTCTTCGACCGTATGTTCCGCGTGGCAAAACTGCGACAGGCAATGCGCGCGGCGCGTTGAGGCTGTATGCGTGTCTGCCTGTTGACCGATGAAAAGGTCGAGGATTTCAACCCCGAGGTTTACTTTAAAAATTACGATTGGGATCACGTTACAGTCTCGTCGCCCGCGACCGAGTTTATAGCCGAGTTGTCGCGTTCGCGTCATTACGATGTTTATTTGAATATTTATGAAGGAGAAGACGAAAAAGAAAGTTCGGGACTGCAATTCGTTCGAGCGCTTGAGAAGCTGAACCTTCCATTCACAGGGGCGGAATCGAAATTCTACAAAGTTAATCGCGAGGAGATGCAAGCGGCGGCGGAGGCGAATCAGATCCGTTTTGCGCGCGGATTCCATGCCGAGTCGCTTGAGGATTTGAAACGGGCGGATGGACTTTCGTATCCGCTGATTGTGAAGCATCCGAATAGTTTTGCCAGCACGGGGTTGACGAAGGAATCGTGCGTCACGAACCCTGATGAATTGAAAATCCAGTTTGAGCAAATGTCAAAAGAATATGGCTCAGCCCGCGTGGAAGAATTTATCGAAGGACGCGAGTTGTCTTGCCTGGTCGTTGAAAACGCAGACGATGCCCAGTCTCCGTTTGTGTATTCTCCCGCAGAGGTTCAGTTCCCTGAAGGTGAGACGTTTCTGCACGAAGCCGCCAAGTGGTACAACTGGGATATTTACATCGTGCCCTTGAATGACGAAGCGCTTAGTGCGCGAATTCAAGATGTGTGTCGAAAATTTTTCCTGTCAATGGACGGGAGCGGGTACGCGCGGATTGACCTGCGCGTGAGACCGAACGGCGAGATCGTGATCATCGAGATCAATCCGAATTGCGGGGTGTTGTATTATGGTCCAGACGACCGCAGTCACGCCGACTTGCCGATCTCATGGGACGCGGCTGGGCATGACGGATTTTTGGATCGAATCTTTCGCACCGCGATCAAGCGGCGGGCGATGAGGGCACATTCCTGAGTCAAGGACCTCGCCACAGATTTCACGGATTAGCGCGGATTTTTTTAAATCTGTGTCAATCCGTGTAATCCGTGGCAGGAAGTTCATTCTTGGGTAGGTGATTTACTTTGACCGTGCCTCTAAAAATTCCAACACGGCTTTTGCGTCTTCGCCGCCTGCTTTGGCGTGAGCGATCAAAGGGATGCCGTGCGCGCCGGGGATATGTATCACGTCGGGGTAGGTTGTGAGGACCGCTTTTACAATTTCCAGTTTTCCCAACATGGCGGCGGCGTAAAGATCGAGACGCGCGCCGTTTTCCAAGAGGAAGTTGGCGATCTCTCTGTTGCCCATGTGCGCCGCGGCTCCAAGCGCGGATTCAAAATCGCCGCCGCCCCAATCCTATGTTGCGTTGATCAGCCCGGGTTCTTGTGAAAGCAACTCTTTGGTGCGCGCCAAGTCGCTGTGCGCAACGCTGACAAATTCCTGAACAAGTTTTAATTCGAGTGCGGGTTTGGTATCCATAGTTTCTCCATGTTGTTGTGTCAGGCTAAAAGCCTGACCTACAAGTCGGTTATGTGAGAGGCTAATGCACCTTTTTCACTTCGGAATACTTACTTGAATTATCGAACTTTCCACCTTTCAAGGTCGCGTTGAAGAACGAAAGCAAATAGTCATTCACAATTGTTGTGACCAGTTTCCCGTTGATTGGACCTTTGAGTCCAAGTTGCGGGGCGAGGGGGGAGAGCAAGGGCAGGTCGGTGAAATCGTAGTGGGCAGTTCCCTCGATTTTGATCACGCCGAAGGGTTGTTCAACATTCGGGTAAAAGCGATTGAACAATTCATTGTTGCGGCTGTCAACCTCGTCTGCCCAGACCTGACTGAACATGAAGAACGACGGTTGAGTCACGCCGCTATCAATCACTTCGTATGAAACGGGACGCATGAACGGATCCATACCGAGCAGGGAGATACAGCGCGGGTCTGTTCCGCAAAATTGGATCGCCGCGCCGCCTCCGGTGGAATGTCCGTAGACGCCGACGCGGGAGAGATCAAGTTTGTCTGCAAACGGAGTTTGCGAACTGCTATTCATCACGGCTAGCACATCGAGCGTGTACCCCAAGTCACCAGCCCATTGGTTGACCAATTTTTGCGCCGTCGCTTCATACTCCGCGGTGGGAGTTTCATCGGGAGGCAAAGCCGATGGGTTATTCAAAGCCACATCGCCATTTGGAAAAACCGTCACCACTGCGCCGTAGGTATGTTGCACGCCGACCACAACGTATCCGTGACTGGCGAGTTCGAGCGCTTGCTCGGTATTCTGCGCGTTGAATCCGTTCCAGCCGTGCGAAAATAAAATTACTGGAAATGGCTCAGGCGATTCGGCAACTTTTGTTTCTTTGAACGTGGGAATTTTTACCAACGCAAGATGGTCAAGAAAAAACGAAGGCAACCCGATGTGACTCGCAATTGCAGGCGCGTAAATTTTTGCATTCGCCATCCACGGCGCGCGCTCGGCGGACGAGTCCGCTTCAGACGGGTACCAGATTTGAATCATGAAGCGGCGCGGTTCATCTTTGTTTGAATAAATTTCGCGGCGCGAGTTGTCCACCATTTCGTAGATGCGCGTGCCGACGTCGTAGGGTCCGCTGGGGTGGGCGATGCGCGGAACAGGCAGAAGGATGGGAAGAGCCGTCGCGAGTGCGAGCAGGATGAAAGTCAAGATAGAAGCGATGCTCTTTATCTCCACATGAAAAAACGCGAGTGTCGCAAAAATGACAGTCAGCGCGTACAGCAGAATCATCTGCCAGCGATAGCCTTCGATCGCGAAATGAATCAAAACAATGACGAGCGCGGCAAGCGGTAAAAATCGAATCGGCATCGGGCGCGGCGCGCGCCATAACAGGTGAACGGCGAGCAGGATGGGTGTGATGATCTCAAGTAATCGCATGGCACGATTGTACATGAAATCCCGCGTTGCTGTCGGAGCGCAGCGGAGACCCCGACGAATAAAGTTCGGGCGGGGTACAATCGGCGCATGTTCATCTCGTTTGCGTTTAGCATTTTTCTTTCCGCGTTTCTTCTTTTTCAAATTCAGCCATTGATCGGAAAATTTATTTTGCCGTGGTTTGGCGGCGCGCCAGCCGTGTGGACGACGGCGATGTTATTTTTTCAAGCCTTGCTCACGGGCGGGTACGCGTACGCGTATTGGCTCATTCGCCGCGTGAAAATAAATTTGCAAACTTCGATCCACATCGCGTTGATTCTTTTTTCCATCGCGGTGTTGATCGCGCTTTCGTTCGCGTGGAGATCGCCCATCACACCCGACTCAAGTTGGAAGCCGCAAAATGTCGACGCGCCGATCATCCATATTTTCACATTGCTCATCGTGTCTGTCGGCTTGCCATATTTTATCCTCGCCGCGAACGGCCCGCTCATGCAAGCGTGGTTCAGCCGAATCTTTCCAAGCCAATCCTACGCGCGTTTATATTCATTATCGAATCTCGGATCACTGCTCGGCTTGCTCGCCTACCCCGTATTGATCGAACCTTTGTTGACATTGCGCGCGCAAGGATGGATGTGGTCAATCGGATTCGCGCTCTTTGGACTCTTCGCTGTTTGGATCGCGATTCGCTCCTCGCGCGCTTCGCCTCTTTCCCCAGTGGAAGTTGATTCGCCCTCGTCGAGCGGACGCCCGTCCCCAGCCTTGTTCGCGCTGTGGCTGGCGTTGAGCGCGACCGCGTCGCTGTTTCTGCTTTCGGTCACGAATCAAATTTCGCAAGAGGTGGCGGTGATTCCATTTCTGTGGATCCTTCCGCTGACCATTTATCTGCTCTCGTTCATCCTCACGTTTTCAGGGCGCGGCTATCACCGAAAAATATATTCCATTTTATTTTTCATCTCCCTCGCGTTGACCTTGTTCGTCATGCTCAATGCGACTGCGTTGCACATCTACTGGCAGATCGGCGCATATTGTTTGTTGCTATTCGCCGCGTGCATGTTGTGTCACGGCGAGTTGTATCTGCTTCGCCCCGATGCCGAACATCTGACAACTTTTTACCTGATGGTCTCCATCGGCGGCGCGTTGGGTGGACTGTTCGTCAGCCTGATCGCACCTGCCATCTTCAACGGCTACTGGGAGTTCTTCGTCGGTCTGGCAATGACGGTTGCCATCGCGCTTACAGTGATTCGCGACAAGCAACATGTCACCCTGAGCGCCAGCGAAGGGTCTCTGACCGCGCGAACAACAGACTCTTCTATTGCCGAAACCAATCCCTTCAGAGTGATACAAAAAGCGAGATTCGTGTTCACCACTTTCGCTCTCGTCGCCATCCTTCTGTCAGTTCTGAGCAACGTCTACTCTGGCGCATTGTATTCAAAACGAAATTTCTACGGCGTGATTCGTGTGCGCGGCATTGTACTCGAAGGCTCGAACGAACCCGCGCTCGTTATGTCGCATGGAATCACCGTGCACGGACTCCAATTCACGAACCCCGACCTGCGCGACGTGCCCACCACGTATTATGTCCGCGACGGAGGGGCGGGGCTGGCGATTCTGAATCACCCGAAATATGGGAAGAACATGCGCGTCGGCTTGCTCGGTCTCGGCGTTGGGACTCTGGCGACCTACGGTCAACCCGGCGACGTGTATCGCTTGTATGAAATCAATCCAGTGGTCATTGATCTGGCAGAAGGGCAGGGAGATTATTTTTCATTCTTGAAAGACAGCGAGGCGAACATTACAACCGTCCTCGGCGATGCGAGAATATCGCTCGAACGCGAACTTGCCGAAGGGGAGGCGCAAAATTTCGATGTGCTGGTCTTGGACACGTTCAGCAGTGACTCGATCCCCGTTCACCTTGTTACCAAAGAAGCCTTTGCGATCTATCTCGAACATCTCGCCCCTGACGGAATCATCGCCGCGCACATCACAAATTTACATCTCGATCTGCAACCCGTGTTCTGGCAATTGGCAAAGTTTTATGGCTTGAGCATGGTACGCGTCAACTACGGAGGCGACGAAAGCGGTGGCTATGCCTCCCATTGGATTTTGCTGGCGCGTGACCCTGCGTTGTTGGATGTCCCTGCCATTCAAGAGCGTGCTGTTGATCTGAATGGATATTCCACAACCATCCAATTGTGGACGGATGATTACAGCAATCTGTTTCAGATCTTGAAATGAATGAACGAAGGTGACTGTCATCTTCAAGATGACAGTCACCTTTTTATATCGCTACGCCCATCACCGCGACATAATGCGCCGCGGCGGCGAGCAGGACGAAGATGTGCCACATCTCATGGAAGCCGAAGACGCCGGGCTTGAAGTTGAAAATTTTCGTGATGTACACAACCGCGCCGAGCGTGTACAACACGCCGCCGATGATGAGCCACGTCAGCACCCAGGCGGGCAGAGCCGCGAGCATTTGTCCCGCCGCGGCGAGGGCGAGCCAGCCCATCACGAGATAAATCCCCGC
>CAYWCN010000063.1:0-18533 GCA_964456775.1 uncultured Anaerolinea sp. | reverse complement strand
CCGAGACGAGGTCAACAATGTCTATTTTAGATTTGATTTCATCAATGGTGGACATGGGTTCAGTAAACAGTTATCAGTAATTAGAGCCTATCTCAAAAACGCCATGTCACTCTGAGGGAGCGGGGTTCGCGACCGAAGAGTCTCTTATTCTGGCGGTAGAGACCCTTCGCTATCGCTCAGGGTGACATTTTGAGATGACTTGTAGTAATCAGTGGCTGAATTATAGACGCAATCGAGAGTTTGACACATTAAAAGAAGAAGGGCAGACGTTCATCTGCCCTTGCTATGATCCTTGAATTTCAATGGACGTTAATCGTCTGGGCTGTCGTGGTCACAGCCTCCGCCTTCATTTTGATATGGGACTTCATTATATGAATTGAGGTTTTGTTGACCTGCAAAACCCGCGCTCCGAATGTGGCTCATGTCGGGCAACAAGCCTGCGGTGGTGAAGGCTCGCTCCCCGCTCAGGCTGGCTCGCGAGGATGCCGCTTGCGCAGTCATAAACACCGCCAGAACGATCACCAAACCGATCAACAGGGAAACAGCGATCCGAACTTTTGACTTGGACATGATTTTCTCCTTTTCAAAAGACGTTGCAGTGACGAAGAGAGCGATGCGCGAATTGGCTGATTGCATCCCCGTTTGACGATGACAGGATTATACCCATTTGAGTCTGATATAGCGAAATGCTTATGTGCCTTTAATCATGCAACTGAATATTCGAACGCTACATTTCAAGCTATACGCGGGGCAATCGCGAAGTGGAAATTGGGCGGGAAGAAATTTTTCTCAGTGTACGCTTAACCGTGAGCGGAAAGTCCACAAACAGAAAATACTTGGCTGGATACAAATAGTCTTTACCTTCATTATCAATTACCCGAACATGGCTTGACTTCGCCGCATTTTTGTCTGGCAGAATTTCATAGATCATACGCGGGGTAAGCAAGTCAGGATCGTCAGATCGAATGCAGATTGCAAGTTTTGGTGCGATTTTAGAAGTAGTCATACTTAATCCAGAAAATGAGACGTTGTGTAACCACTCAAAGAATTATGTTTGTAGTTGGCGTTAGAGAACGCCAACTACACATCAAAAACAATAAAGGTTAGAACCCTTCAAGTTTGCTTAGGTCGGCGATGCCTTTTGACAACGCGGCAATTTGTTGCAGTAAGGCAAGACGATTCTCCTGCAACTTCTTGTCATCTGCCATCACCAGCACTTTGTCAAAGAATGCGTTGATGGATGGGGTTAGTTTGACGACGATCTCGAATAGTTCGTCCACAGTTGATGGTTGATGTTTGACAGTTTTCTGGAACGCGGCGAATAAATCCTTTTCTTCTTTTTCGACAAAGGCTTTCTCGTTGACCTTGAACGTTTTTTCCTGATCGCGCGTGATACGGACGCAACGCGCAAACGCGGGCAGGATCGTGGACCAATCCTCGCGTCCGACCCACGCTTGAAGTTGCTTCACCGCCCGAGCGGACGCGGCAGGGTTAGCGGACTCCTCCACAAGCACGGCTTCGACAACATCGTGTTTGTAACCAGCATCTTTCAAGACGACTGACAAACGACCAGCGATAAATTCCAAAATCTGTTTTTGCGTTGCATCATCAACCTTGATCGGCTGCGTCTTCGCAGATTTCTTCACTGCATCTGCCAAATCTAAATCAACATCATGCTCAATGAGCGGTTGGACAATTCCAATCGCGGCGCGGCGCAAACCGAACGGATCTTTCGCGCCTGTGGGAGCCAGCCCCGCGGCAAACAAACCAACAAGCGAATCGAGTCTATCTGCCAACGCAATTGCCAGCCCAATTTTCGATTGCGGCACGGTTTGATATTGTTCAGCGATAGCCGCGGCAACATCTTTTTGTTCGCCGGAGCGGAGAGCATATTCTCCGCCGATGATCCCTTGAAGGGAGGTCATTTCTGTCACCATCTGGGTGACCAAGTCCGCTTTCATTAAGTGCGCGGCGCGTTTAGTAATTGGTAACTGGTCATTAGTAATTCCAAGCGAAGGCGCGATCTCATTAACTAATTTGCCTACACGCTCCGACTTGTCGAGCATCGAGCCGAGTTTGATGTGGAAGGTGAGCGATGCAAGTTTGGGACGATATTCTTCGAGTTTGAGTTTGAGGTCTTCGCGGACGAAGAAGTTGGCATCGGTGAAGCGCGCGCTGAGAACGTGTTCGTTGCCCTGACGGACGATGTCTACGCCGATGTCGTCTCCGTTGCGGATGGCGATGAAGTGTGCCAGTAGGGGCCGCTCGGCGCGGCCGTCCGCCCCTACGCGTTGCACGGGAAAATACCGTTGATGTTTCTTCATCACCGAGATCAGCACATCTCTTGGCAACGACAAAAATTCAGAGTTGAATCCGCCCATGACGGCGGTGGGCATTTCGATGAGGTTGGCTACCTCTTCGAGTAAGGGCGACGAGCCCGTCGCCCCTACAAAATCAAAAATGGCTTCCCCGCCAACAAGCGACGCGGCTTGCTTGACCTGCTCCACGATGGAGGCTTTGCGTTCTTCTTTATCGAGGATGATTCCTGCTTCACGGATGATGTCAAAATATTTATCTGCCGAGGGGATTTTGATTTCAGGAGAGTCGTACGGGCGAAGTCCGCGTGAGGTGTTACCAGAGACAACGCCAGCATATTCGAACGGGATGACCATGTCGCCGAGCAACGCCACATACCAGCGAATCGGACGAGAGAATGAAACGCCCGAGTCATTCCAGCGCATGGATTTTTCAAATTTGATCTCTGCGATGAGTTTCGGTAATGCCTCGGCTAAGACTTCGGGAGTCGGGCGTCCCTTTTGTTTGACGACGGCGAAAACGTATTTGCCTCCGTCCTGTTCACGGACCTGGAGGTCTTCGACGTTGATTCCGTTTTTCTTTGCAAAGCCTTGCGCGGCGGGGGTGTAGGTCGAGATATTATCTCGACCTACGATTGCCTTGTCCGCGGGGGGACCTTTGACGACCTCTTCACGGTCGGGTTGATTCGGGGAGAGAGAGTCAATCGAAACGGCGATCCGCCTCGGGGTAGTGAAGACGCGGACGTCTCCGTGCGTGAGATGAAGTTCGTTGAGGAGAGTCGGGATACGGGTGGATAAGGCTTCGTAGGCGATATCCACATCTGATGCTGGAAGTTCTTCGACACCAATCTCCAAAATGAAGTTGGCAGGTTGAAGGTTGGAAGGTTTGAACGTTGAAACGTGTGAACTTGCAACCTTTGAACTTTCAACTTTCAACAGAGGGTATTCAAGTTCCTTACGTTGCTCCTCATACCCCTCCGCGACACGTCTCGCCAGTTCGCGCATTCGTCTGAAAAAGGCTTGACGTTCGGCGACAGAGATCGCGCCGCGGGCGTCGAGGATGTTGAAGGTGTGCGAAGATTTGAGAACGTAATCGTGCGCGGGGACGAGCAGACCTTGCGCGAGGCAGGCGTCGGCTTCGGCGGAGAAGAGATCGTACATCTGACGGGCGCGCTCGACGTCGGCGACTTCATAATAATATTTTGAGTGTTCAAACTCCTCGCGGCGGATGATCTCGCCGTAGGTGACGCCCGCGCCCCACTCTTCATCCCAGATGGCTTTGGCGTTATTGAGCGCGATGAGGATGCGTTCAAGCCCATAGGTGATCTCGACCGAGACGGGGTTAAGCGCCACGCCGCCCATCTGCTGGAAATAGGTGAACTGCGTGATCTCCTGCCCGTCGAGCCAGACCTCCCAACCCAAACCCCACGCGGCGATGGCGGGCTGTTCCCAGTTGTCCTCCACAAAGCGGATGTCGTGCTGGCGCGGGTCAATGCCGAGCGCCTTGAGCGAGTCGAGATACAACTCCTGCGGATTTCCCGTATCGGGCTTGAGGATGACTTGAAACTGCGTGTGCTTCTGAAAGCGATTCGGATTCTCGCCGTATCGCCCGTCATCGGGGCGGACAGACGGCTCGACGTACGCCACGTTCCACGGTTCGGGTCCAAGCACGCGCAAAAAGGTGGACGGGTTCATTGTCCCTGCGCCGACCTGGGTGTAGTAAGGCTGGGTGATGAGGCATCCGTGCGACGCCCAGAAGGATTGGAGGTTGAGGATGATGGATTGGAAGGAGGATGACATTTTCGATTTCAGGTTTACGATTTTGGATTTACGATTACGAGGGGATTATAACTGATGAAAAGACGGTGGACGATTGACCATTGACTGTGGTTTATCGTCTATTGTCTGATTTACCCTTCACTTTCTTTCAACGCCCTAACCAACCTCCTATACCCTCCCATCACGAACAGATCCAAGCGATGCAGATGCTTCAGCGATTCGGGTGTGTCGCAATCCTCCAGCCGCGCGGGGATGATGAAGACCTCATCCACAAGCAGGGATGCTTTCTCGAGCGCGAGTTTTAATTCTTCGTGGCGGTATCCGTGTTGTTTGTTGAACGCGCGCGAAAGGCAGACGATGACCGCGTCACTGGTGAGGATCACCTTGCGGATCTCGCTTTGCCAATCTTGCCCGGGTTGGAGGTTCGCCGCGTCGAGCCATGTGCCAATTGAATCCCGCCTCAATCGGTGATTGAGTTTATGCACCGCATCGCGGTCGTCATGCGCGTGGATGAGAAATACGCGTACGTGTTTTGTCGGTTTGTTCATTCACCATAGCCAGTCTCAAAAGGAAAACAAGGATGGCTATTGTAGTAGAACAAATGTTTCAAGTCAAGCACCTTCTATTTTGTTATAGTTTGTTCACAAGTTTTGGAATGCCAATAAACCTTTTCCTGCCTGAAAACAGTTTAGAAGCTCAGCCGCACAACGTCGATTCTCAATTCGGTATAATCTCGTTATGGAAAAACAACCTTCACCATACCGCGGACTTTTCCCCCCATTGTTCATTAGCATCATCTCGATCGCGGGCATCGGCCTAATCGTATGGATCGTCACCCTCGATGGATCGAAAGCAAGCGCGCCTCAAGCCCCTACAGGTACACCGTTCAAATTCATTTTTTTAGCCACCGAAACTGACGTTGCTACTCAAAAAGCAAAGAAAATACCCGCCACCTCATTTCTTACGCCTACAAACTCTGAAAAAGAAATGGATGCAAACACGCAAATCGCCGCGTCCACCAGTCCAACTCCGATCATTGGGAACCCCACCGGCACACAAACCACACCACAGGCAACCCGCACACCCTCCACAGTATTGAATGAGAAAAATGCGCTTCCTGCCGGTAAATATGATGATGCGGATGAACGTATCCTCTACGTTGGAGATTGGAGCAGTGAAGACCTCATCCCTGATGCTTTCGAGGAAACAATCTCATATTCCACAACGATTGGAAGTACCGCATCTTTCAGTTTTAAGGGGCAACAATTGCAGATCGGATATTTAGGCGAATCCGACCTTGGCGTTCTAATAATATCGATCAATGAGAACGAGTTTACACTCGACCAATCCAATGGCGCCGAATGGTCTTCTCCCATACTTCCTTACGCAGTCTATGGGGTTGTTCTCACGCATCAAGATGGCGACCAGGTTTTTTTCGACTACATCACCATACTCGGTTCGCCCTAGCAATTGCAACAGTATAATTCTCCCGCTATGTCCAAACGCTTCCTCATGATTTCCATCGTCGTAGTCGTCATCGTGACGGCTGTCATCACCGCGTATTATATGTACAGCCCCAACGCGGAACGTATCGCAAAATTTCGCTTGTGGATGAATAACCCCGCTTCGAATCCGGACTGGAGGCTGGTCGCCGGTTCCCAATGCGGGTCCGCCCCGTTCGACTTCCCCACCGATGGCTTCGCAGGCTTCCTGTGGGGTGATTCGATGGGACGCCTGCACCAGCATCAAGGCGTGGATATTTTCGGGGGCGCAGAGGCAGGCGTCACGCGCGTCATATCCGCTTATCCGGGCTACCTCACCCGCCTCCCCGAGTGGAAATCCGCTGTGATCGTGCGCGTGCCAAGCGACCCGCTCAACCCCGGTCAACAGATATGGTTGTACTATACACACATGGCTGACCGCTTCGGCAACTCGTTCATCTCAGACGAATTCCCGGCAGGCACATCCGAAATGCCGATTGAGACCGGAACATTTCTCGGCTATCAAGGAGATTACTCCGGCGACCCGAACAATCCGGTCGGCGTTCATTTGCATTTTTCAATCGTGGAAGATGACGGCACCGGTCAATTCAAAAATGAAACAGACATCAACAACACTCTTGACCCATCGCCTTATCTGGGCTTGCCTTTGAATGGCTACGATAACCCTGACCGCGTTCCCATGTGCGAAACATCGGAGGAACAATGAAAGAATTACTGGAATATCGCGCGCGTTTGATCGAAAGACTGCTTGCCGCCGCTGAAGATTTCCGCGCGAAATGTCTTGCTAATGAAGACCCCTTCGCACCAATGGAAGAAGGCGGATGGAACACGCATCAAATTGCCGCGCATACCCGCGACGTGGACAAACTCGTCTATGGGTTGCGCGCGCGCCGCACCGTCCATGAAGATAATCCGGAATTCGAAAGTTTCAGCGGCGAAAAATATGCCGAGGAACACTACGACCCGAACGAACCGCTCGGCGATATGTTGGACGGCTTTGTCGCGAGCATTAAATCCCTTGTGGAGATCTTGCGCGGGTTGCCGGCAGACGCCTGGGCGCGCGGATCGCGTCACGTCACATTAGGAGGCGGACTCACCCTGCAAACGTGGGTGGAACGCAGCCTCGCCCACATCGAAGAACATACAATATCAGTGAAGGGTAGCGCAAGATAACATCTTGCGCTACAGACTACCAAAGGGGAAAACCTATCAGGCTTGAAACCCACATCAACAGCGGTTCGTAAATTTGCAACCCCAGCAAGGCGAAGAGAATACCTAACACTGCGCCGGCGACGATATCTGAAACATAATGTACGCCCATTGCCACGCGCGCCAGCGCCACGAGCGGCGCCCAGATCCAAAGAATGACCGCAAGCCACGCCGGTCCCAGCCCGGTTGCCAACACCGCGATCATAAAAGAACGCGCGGCATGTCCGGAGGGAAACGAATGCGGGTCTGTGTTACGGTAGATACTACCCCATTCCCCTTCCGGGCGCCGCCTCCGCACCATGAATTTGATCGCCATCACCAGCGCCGCCAACGCGCCGATCCCCACGAATTGCGCCACAGCCCATTCTTTCCAGAACGAATCGCCTAACCACCATAACAGGATCATCGCCAGCCACCAAAACCATGAATCGCCGGAATGCGCGAAGAATACCGAAATAGAGCGCAATGCGCCTGGCTTTTCAGCCACGCGCATTTGATCGGAGAGGCGTGCATCCAGTTCAAGAACGGCGCGAAAGTTCATCGTCAACGAGTTTTGGATTTTGATTTTGTTCGAGCGACCTTTTTCACCGCGCCGGCTTTCTTCATCTTCATCGGCGCGCTCTTCTGTTTCGGCTGGGCTTTTCGCTGAGACTTCGACAAGTCCGCGCGCATCAATTCGAGTTGATGGGGCTTGTCCACATCCATGCACGGTTCGGCATAGGGCCAAACGATCGCGCGTCCCTTGATGCCGATGCGCTCACTGATCCGAGCCACCGCCGTTTCCAAAGTTAGTTGCCTTGTCGCAAGAGCGAACAATAACCCCAATCCCAATTTGCTCGCCTGCGCCAGCGGACTCTTCCTCGCGCCGAGCAGGGACTCCCACAGATCCAAATGTTCAGTCGCCATGCGGACGTGACACAGATTGATATCCGAGCCGCAGAGTTCCATATCTTTGAGCCGGGTGTAGGTGCGATTCGAGCCGGGATAGCGCGCTTCCATCACATCGCGCGAACACACTCCATAGTAAAGATCATCTTTGGTCTGCATGGACGTATCCACCAGCCAATCCACCATGTGCGCTTTCAACGCGGGAATGTCAGAGGAAACGATCAACACGTATTTGCTTTTCTTATCCAGTTGTATTGATTTGTTGATCCCAGCGACAATGTTCGATAGCATCCGCCCTTGGTTCGGCAGAAAGTGTAGGGGTTTCTTGCAACTCAAATGATTCTTCGGCGACAGACCGACGATGATCACATTGTCCACGCGGTTGGAATCGCTGAGCGCGTCGAGCACCCATTGCACCATCGGCTTGCCCGCAATATCTACGAGCGCTTTCGCGTCGCCTTTCACGAAGGAATACAGCGGGTCTTCCGGTCTGGGGATCCCACCGGCGATTACGATTGCATCCATAAAATCTCCTTGTAATTCGTATACAAGGAAACACGTAAACAGGTATACACGTTTGGATGTCTACTTGTTTACTTGTTTACTTGTCTACTTGTTTACTTGTTTACTTGTCTACTTAATTCAATTCCTGTAACTGCGGCTCGAAGCCGAGTGTATCGAGCATTTCGGTGAGTTCGGGCCACGTGAGCGGACGTCCCTTGCCGGAGACGGCGACCAGCGCGGCTTCCATCATATTCGTGCCGAACGAACGCCCATCCAACACCGGCGTGGTAGTGACGAGATACTTCACGCCTGCCTGGCGGAATTGCTCAACATCCTCCGGGGTCGTGGTGTTGGTAACGATCACTTTACCCGGCAAGCGGTCTGGCATGAAGCGTTTGATGTAATGACAATCTCCCGCGATCACCGTAGCCCATTCATAATACTTCCCCCATTTCGGCGTGCGCTTCTCCTGCTTTTCACCTGTGGGATAGATCCATGCAAACGGCAGTCTTCCCGCAATGGGCATGAGCAAAGCCGCGAGCGTTTTGAGCTGGCTGAGTTTATGAATGGCAATGGGAATATCCAACCCAAACATCAGATCTCCATAGACCATTTCATATCCTGAATTTGAAAATGCTTCCGAGAGTCCCCAACGGTCTACGCCCACCGTCACGAGCGCTTTGCGTCCATGCGAGTTGATGTACTCGCCGATCTTTTTATCCAGAAATTTCGGGGCTTTGTTTTCGAGTGTGTTCTTTAATCCTCCGCCGTCTACCAGCGGGGTCTTTTTGACAAACCTTACTATTGGCTGAACCGAATACAGCGGATACCACTTGCCGTCCGCCAGCGCGCCGAGGTCCGCGCCGCCTACGCCGAAGGCATCCACGCTCCCGTCGAGTTCTTTGAACTTCAACGCGGCGGCTTCCATATCCCCGTCGGTGCCGATGCGCTCGATGCTGACGCGTTCATTGAGCAAGGTCACTTCCACTGCTTTATTTCTTTTCGACGAGCCTATACTGATACTAACAGCACGTTTCATAAACTTCTCTCCTCCGCAAGGGAATGTCAATATTATATAACGGAATCCAACTTGGGTTTGGCGGGAAGCGTGAAGAAAAATGTCGAGCCGTTGCCCGATTCGCTTTCCACCCAGATCCTGCCGCCATGAAATTCGATGATCCGTTTTACGAGCGCGAGCCCAATACCCGTGCCGTCCGTTTTTGGATCGAGTTTATTGAACAAACCAAACACCCGCTCGAAATGCTCGCGGGAGATCCCCATACCGTTATCCCTGACGAAAAGGACAGCCATGCCGTCTTCCACGCCAGCCTGACCGATCTCCACGCGCGGCTGAGGCTGGCTTCCCATGAATTTCACAGCATTATCTACAAGATTTTGCACCACCTCCATAATACGTTGAGGATCGGCGATCACGATCGGCAGATTCTCATCAACCTGCACGGTCACTTTGCGTTCGTGAATTTGTCCCTCCACCAATTTGAGCACCTCGCCGACGAGTTCGTTCATGTTGATCTCATCCGGCTCATTCATCAGCCGCCCAACGCGGGAAAGTTCAAGGAGATCGTTCAACAGTTGTTGCATCTTTTCGGTGGCATCTTCGATCCTCTGCGCATCGGCTCTAAAACGCGCATGATCCCCGTCGACCAGATCCTTTTCCAGGTACCCGAGGAAGCCGCGAATCGTGAACAGCGGAGATTTGAGATCGTGCGACACCGTGTACGTAAACCGCTCAAGTTCGGAATTCTTCGCGGCAAGTTCGGCGTTCAACTGTTTCCGCTGGACGAGTTCCTCTTGAAGCAACTGATCCACCCTGCGCCGCTCGATGGCAGTGCCAAGGATGTTGGCGGCAACCAATAAAGCATCCACCTCGGCATTCGACCAGACGCGGGCGTGATCCATATCGTCGAAGCCGATCGTCCCCCACCACTCGCCGTCCACGATAATGGGCACATCCAACAGCGCTTTCATCCCGCGCGCAAGAAGAAAATGCAGATCGTCCTCGGCAAGATGCTGCTGGTCTCCGATGAAAGGCAGACCCGCGCTCATCACCTCATACCACGATTCAAAATTAGGTTCTCTCAATAAGACATTCTGAAATAACGCCACGCCGAGATCGCTAGGATGGCTCGCCTCGGTCCATTCAAAACGCATGGAGGTCACGGGCGTGCCATCTGCGTTGGGATGATTCTCGAACAGGTAGGCATGGCTCGCGCGAATGACCATGCCCAAATTTTCCAGCATCCATTCGATCTCTAAAGTCCAATCGGGTGATTTAAGCAGACGGTTCGCCGCTTGAGCCACCACCTCCAAAATGGATTCGCGCTGGCGCAGGCTGGTTTCCACATACCGGCGTTCGCTCAATTCCACTTGGATGGCTGATTCATCCAATTGACGTTTGACCGCCGCCCCCAGCGCATTTGCTGTGGCGCGAATGACATCGGTCTCCGCCGAGGACCAATCGCGATCCTTTGTCATATCATCCACGCCGAGCGTGCCCCACCAGCGCCCATTCACGAACACAGGCGCTTCTATCAGCGCCTTAATTCCCAAACTGCTCAACCGCTGTTTTTCCAACGGCGGGAACGTGGAAGCCGAAGCGATGAATGCTTCCCCTCTTCGCAAGATCTCATCGGTGGTTCCAGGTTCCCGTCGAATCAGATGCGCCTGATAGACGGGATTGTTAACCGAACTCGTGAAACCGGGCGCCGCCCATTCGTACCGCAAAGAGGAAAGCTCTTCCCCATTGGCTCCGCTGTGATGCTCGAACACATAGCAGTGCGAGGCATTAATCGTTCCTCCAAGATTTTCAAGGACGGTGTTAATATCCACGCGCCAATCGGAGGTCTTCAGGAATTGTTCGGCGGCGAACGTCACCGCTTCCAGCATTGATTCGCGCTGGCGCAAACTGGCTTCAACCTTTGTGCGTTCGGCTAATTCTTTCCTCAACTGATCGAGCAAGCGGCCCTTTTCCACCGTGTTAGCGACCTGCGCCGCGAGCGTTTCAAGCAAACGGATCTGGTTCGGATTATACGCATCGGGCTGAAGCGCCTGCACCGACATCACCCCGACCACGCGATCTTGCAGGCTTAATGGAATCCCCACATAGGAACGGATACCTATATCTCTCACGACCAGGATGTTGTGTTGCTTTTGCGCTTGAGGGTCAGTGATGTCCGGCAAATACACAGTGCGTTCGCCTGAGATCACTTCCCAGGTCAAGCCGGGATTTTCACGAAGCGAACGCGGCGGTATTTCAAAATCTTCACCCAGGTCCAAGAACAAGGAGTAGGTGAAGAGATCGTTTTGGGCGTCGTAAAACCCAACATGGAACGAGTCCACCACCATCACACGCGTCAACTCTTTGACAAATGCGCGCAGGGCATGATACAGATCCTGCCCGCTCGTCAAGACGCGGCTGATCTGGTACAGCAAAGACATCTCTTCGGCGCGGCGGAGAAACTCGTTTTCGATCTTTTCCCGTTCCTGCAACTCAAGTTTCAACCGATCAAGCAGGCGCGCTTTATCTATCGCCAATGCCGCTTGAAACGCCATGGTTTCCATGAGTCGAATTTGATCCGGAGAGTAGGCGTCTTTCTTCCCGCTCTGGACAGACAACATCCCGATCACTTTTTCATCAATCGTCAGAGGGATACCAAGAAATGTGCGTAAAAGCGGAGCGTCCTTGTCGGCTGGTGAAAAGCGCGTCTCATTACCATCCGCCAGAATATCTGGCAAATACAGCGTTTGACCCCCGACGATCACCCCTCTGGTCAACCCCGGTGAATCGCTGAGACTGTGTGAAGGATATTCTTTTGATTCTGCGCCAATGAAAAAAATTGGATAATCCACAAAATCAGCGTTGTCATCGCACGTGGCAATAAACAAGGCATCCGCGGGGACTAATTTAAGAACTTCGGATCGCAATGTGCGAAGGACGCTGATCAAATCTTTGCCGCGCGCAAAAGAGATGGCGAGGTTATACAGAAAATCCAGCTCGCTCTCCGTTTGCTTACGCGGAGTAATATCTTCCACTGTCCCTTCATAATAGAGAATCTTCCCTTTTGAATCGCGCACCGCGCGCGCATTCTCGGTGATCCACACGCGTTCGCGCGTCTTATGGCGAAATACCTCCGATTCAAAATTTATAACCCGCCCGCTTTGTTCTAATTCACGCTGGAAAGTATTCCTTCGCCCCGGCTCCACATACCACTCTGCCGCAATATCCGTAACGCTCTTGAGAAACTCTTCCTTGTTCTCATACCCGTTGAATCGCATCAACGCCTGATTTGCCTCGATCATCCTCCCGTCCACGCTTGAACGGTAGATTCCAATGGGAGAATTGTCGAAGAGCGCGTAATACCCATCGCTCACCTGCTCAAGTTCCTCCATTGCCGACTTTGCCTGCTTCATTGCGCGGTCGATCATTTGAAGCGCCAAAGTCAGCATTGCCCCGGTCATAACAAAGTACACGCTGCCGGCAATCCAGGAAGCAGTTATTCCCGGCGCATACAGGTCTGTCAACCACCCGCGAGCGTCAGCCACATACAAAAAAACTCCGTAAAGGATGGAAAAAATTGTGGTTCCAATCGCCGCCCTGCCCCCAAGGAGTAATCCGGCAAATAGGATGAGAACGGCAAACGCATGAAACCCCACTGAATAGATTCCCCCGCCGGTAAACGTCGAAACCACCAAAATGACGATCATACACGTGATTATGGTAATCGAGGCAACGCGAACATACCCCCGTCTCATCGTCAGTTCAACCGCCAAGAAAACGCCGATCGAGATTAAGGAAAACGTTCGCCGGGACTCCGGCAAAACGAAAAGACCGACTCCCGCTACTAGAATGCCAGCCAAAGCGATAATATTCAACAATCTCGCTATGCGAGTTTTCGCTTCATCTCCTTCAAAAACAGGCGGGGAAAAAAATCGTATGATCTTGGCGAGCATCTCAACGCTCATGTTCAGAACAGACTCTTAGACGGCAATCTTCACTTGAGGGTTGAGCAATTATAGTGCATGTCAAACGGGAGACACGCTTGACTACGGTAAACAAACGGCTTTGAAAGTTGCCTGCCCCGCCGCTTCATTTGGTTGAAGCGTCCGCACCACCATCGTGTAATCCCGCGCGCTTTTCACTTGATACAAATCCTGAACACTTTTCACGCCGCCCTCCGCAAAGAACAGGCTCTGCTCTTCCGAAACATCCCCGGTGCTGACTTCCTCCCAACGCCAAACCACAGTGGCTGGCCCGCTGACCGAGATCTGGATGTTCAGCGTGACCAAGCGCGGAAACGCGTTACACGCGACGTTCATCACTACCGGGTCAATGCTTACGGTGATGGCTGTTACAGCCGCGTCAGGCGGATTCACCACCGGAAGCGATTCCACATTCCCCACCACGGTCACCACATCTGCAAACAGCCAGCAAGATGTGGACGGGTCGCTGGGATTCTTCACATACCACCAGGCAAGGTCGGCGCTTTTGCCGATCATTTCCGCCTGCCTGCCGGGTCTCAACTCGCCGATCACGGTAAATGAAGTTGCGGGACCCGAGCGACAATTCACCGGCGCGTTGTCGGTGAAGGCGACTGAAAGACTCGGCGTAACTGTCGGCTCTGGGGTAGAGGTATGCAGAGCAAGCAAGGTCTCAATGGGAATCAGCGTGGGGGTGGATGAAGCAGAAGACGGCGAATCAGTTGTCGGCGTGGAAAGAGGCGTTTCATCCGATGGGAAGTTGCAAGCGGCCAAGGTCAGGAGCATCACGGCGTTGACGATCCAGTAGTAATTTCTCATTCCTCCTCCTTATTGAGAGGCACATGTTAATCGGCTAGGGATATTGCCGCAATAGCCCTTCGGGTATGGTTGACAAAAACGAGTCTGTGGTACAATCCGTTTTTAGAACATATTTTCGGTTTTCAGTGAAAGGAGATTCTCATGGGCAAACAGGTGACGGTCTTCGTGGGGACGACAAAGGGCGGTTTCATTTTTACCAGCGACGAAAAACGCAAACAATGGAAGATGAGCGACATTCTGTTCAAAGGCTGGAATGTGATGCACATGCAAATGGACCCGCGCGATCAACGCGTGCACGCGGCGACGAGTCACTTTGTGTATGGTCCCACCATCCATCACTCAGACGATCTCGGCAAAACGTGGACTCAAGCGAAGCAATCGCCTGCTCTCACGCGTTCGTCGAATTCTGGCAGACCAGCCAGCACGATGGATGAAGCGTTTATTTCGGAGGGCGGCGAGAGCATCAAAGATAAACCCGAGAAGATGATCAAAGTATGGAATATCAAACCCGGGCGCGCGAGCGAACCGAATGTGTTGTACGCAGGCGCGCAACCCGCTTCGTTGTTCAAATCGAATGATCGCGGCGAAACATGGACTCTGAATGAAGGTCTGTACGATCATCCTCAACGCGGAGAATGGGGGCCGGGCGCGGGAGGCTTGACCCTGCACACGATCCTGCTTGACCCGACGAATGAACAACGCATGTACATCGCCGTTTCAGCCGCGGGTTGTTATCGCACCGACGATGGCGGCGCGACGTGGAAACCATATAACAAAAATGTGCGCGCCGATTTTATGCCCGATAAATATCCCGAGTTCGGGCAGTGTGTGCATAAAATGACGATGCACCCGGCAACGCCGAATGTGTTGTATCAGCAAAATCACTGCGGCGTATATCGCAGTGACAACTTCGGCGAGGATTGGGTTGATATCGGCGAGGGCAAGTTGCCGACTCCATTTGGTTTTGCAATCGGCGTGCATCCGACGGATCCGCGCACGATCTTCACCGTTCCTGAAGAAAGTCAGGAATATCACATCAGCGTGGATGGGCAGTTTGCAGTGTGGCGAAGCCGCGACGCGGGCAATTCGTGGGAAAAACTCACAAAGGGATTACCCGAACGCGCTCACGTGGACGTCCTGCGTGAAGCGATGGGACTCGATTCGTTCGAGGATGCCGGGGTTTACGTCGGCACGAACACGGGTCAACTGTTTTACACGCGCGATTCAGGCGACAGTTGGGAGTTGCTGGCAGATTTCCTGCCGCCGATCCAATCGGTGGAAGCGGCGGTGGTTGGGTGAAACGGTGGTAGGACAAGATGACATCTTGTCCTACTTCGTTAAGCGGGAGAGTTATAATTCAATCGTAAATCCAAAATCAGAAATCGGAAATCGAAACATGCACATATTAGTCACCAACGACGACGGCGTTCAAGCGCCGGGACTGCTCGCCCTCGCGCAGGAGGTTCGCAAACTCGGCAAAGTGACCGTGTTCGCGCCTGATAAAAACTGGAGCGCGTCGGGACACGTGAAGACGCTGGATCGTCCATTGCGCGTGCGCGAAACGACTCTTGCCGACGGGACGTCTGCTTTCATGTGTGATGGCGCACCGTCGGATTGTGTTGCGCTTCCACTGCTTGGGTTTCTCGACGAAAAAGTTGATCTGGTTGTATCAGGGATCAATCCATACTCGAATATCGGTCACGATGTGACTTACTCTGGCACCGTGACCGCCGCGATGGAAGCAGTGATCAATGGGGTGAAGGGAATCGCATTCTCACTGGCTTCACAAGATAAACCCGCGAACACCGTCACAGACTATAGCCACGCCGCGCAAGCGGCACGAGTTGTGACTCAAAAAGTCATCGAGCAGGGACTGGCTGAGGGCGTGGTGTTGAACGTCAACATCCCATATTTGAGTTTTGATTCGATCAACGGATACGTCATCACGCGGCAGGGACTGCGCGTGTACCGCGACGCGCTCGATAAACGCATTGACCCGCGCGGGCATCCCTATTATTGGATCGGCGGCGACGAGCCGACGGGAGTCAATGAAGAGGGAACGGATGTCGGCGCGCTGGCAAGCGGATACGTTTCGATCACGCCGTTGCAATTGGATCTGACGAATTACAAGGCGATGGATGTGTTGAAGAAGTGGAGTTTTTGAAAACAATCTGTTGGTCGAGTAGCCCCGCATGATCTTTGCGAGGCGTATCGAGACCAACTGGTCGCGTACGAACAATACATTACTTGAAACGCTGTGGTCTCGATACGTTCCTCGCTATCGCTCGGAACTACTCGACCACCAGAGTTGGAATGAAATAGTACATGTCCTTCCTCAAAAAACTTTTCTCTAGCGAACCTGCCAAGTCCGACAAAAACTATCTCACCTTCCACGTGAAATGCAATCGTTGCGGCGAGATTCTCGAAGGGCGCGTGAACTTGGACAACGACCTCAGCCTCAACGATGAAGGCAATGGCTACTTCGCCCGCAAAGGGTTGATGGGAAGCAACTTGTGTTTTCAACAGATCGAGGTGGAATTAACCTTCGACTCGGCGCGTCAATTGATTGAGAAGACCATCACTGGCGCAGAATTTACCAGTCTCTAGTCTCCAGTCTCTAATTCTCTCTTGTACCGAGGAGATTGCTTCGGGATTTCGACGCTATCGCGTCTCAACCCTCGCAACGACATAAGATGCGCTACACCTCCCCTCCCAACCAGCAAGCCTATTACGAACAAGTGTGGACTCTTGTGCGGCAAATTCCGCGCGGGAAGGTTGCGTCGTATGGACAGATCGCGCTGATGCTCCCGCCGCCGAACGGGGTGGAGTTTGAGGCGTACAAGGCGTTCGGTCCGCGCTGGGTGGGTGGCGCGATGGCGGCTTGTCCCAACGATGTGCCGTGGCAGAGGGTTATCAATTCGCAGGGGAAGATCAGCGAACGCGCGGGCGCGGAGAGGCAACGTCTCTTGCTGGAAGAGGAGGGAATCGTGTTCGTGAAAGATAAAGTGGATCTGAAGAAGTTTGGGTGGAGAGGACTCGATGAGGCGGATGAGCCGAGGCAGGAAAGTTTGTTTTGAAAACATGCAGACCTAACAGGTTTCGAAAACCTGTTAGGTCTTTTTCGTTACCGCGTCAACTCCACCACCAGCGTATCCATCGCCAACTCCAGCATGAGTTGGCTTGTTTTTACCCCCTCGTCGATCCGCAACAACTTTCGATAAATGCTTTCAAGCGACTCGATGGAAAAGCGCGTCGCTTGTTGCGTGGTCTTCTCCGCCACGAAGGGGTGCACGCCCAGCGCGCGCGCCACGTCGTCTTTGTTGCCGCGTCCATCCAGAATTTCACGCGCTTGAATCAGCAAACGGAATTGCCGCACGACCATCCCCCACAACGAAAACGGATCTTCGGTTTCGAGCAGGCGATGCAACAGATGTTGCGCCGATTTGCCGTTGCCATTCGATAACGCGTCTACGAAGTCAAACACCGATTGCTGTGACGTGACAATGCACACCGCTTCCACATCCGTGACCTTGACCTGCCTCGCCCAATTGACGTACGCCAACAACTTCGAGATTTCCATCCCTGCCTGACGCGTGTCCACGCCAACCATGTCTTTCAGCATCTCTGCGGCGCGCGGCTCGATCCCCCCGCCTTGATTTTTCGTTTCGTTGACGATCCAGCCTGTCATGTCTCTAAGCTTCGGGAGCATGAAGGCTTTGGTTTGAATGGACTTGCTATTTTTCTCCGCCCATTTGACCAGCCAGTGTTTGTCCGCTTCTTTTGGTTCAACGGATTCGTACATCGCAATCCGAGTCGTCTCTGGCGCTTTTTCGATGAATTCGAGAAATTTCTTTCTCGACGACGCATTGTTATATTTCGAGGATGGATTCGCCAGCAAGACAAGTCGCCGCTTGGCGAGGAACGGCATGGCATTGACGGCGGTATTCAAGTCCGTTTCGCTCATCGAACGCGCGTCGAGGCGCGCCGTGTTCATGTCCGCGCTGGTAGGATCGGTGAAATCGGAGTCGAAGTCCTTGAGTTTGCGCGAGATGGCGAATTCGTCGTTGCCGAAGAGGAAGTAAATATTGGACATGTTTTTTTCACCGCGAAGACGCGAAGCGCGCGAAGGGGATTTAAACTTCGCGAAGAAAAAAGAAAACTTTGTGTTCTTCGCGCCTTCGCGGTTATATTATTTCGTGATGATCCGATGAACGCCTTTGCGGACCAAACGAATATCAACGATCTGCATATTTCCCAAGTCCGCTTCGGTGGTGATGTATTTTTGCAGCCACGGTCCAAGCGGACGGCTCAAGAGATAGCCGAAGAGGGCAAGCATCAAGGCGAAGGGAATCAAGCCGACGCGCCAAAAGGTGGAACGCGCTCCACGAAGGGGCATCCAGGCAAACGTCGCGGGGAGAAGCGTGGCGACGACGAGATTGGTTCCGCATCCCTCGTGGACGGCGAGTCCGCTTTCGCCCGCGTTGAGTCGCGTGTGCGCTTCGTTCGCGCAGGCGATCAC
>CAYWCN010000062.1:0-18535 GCA_964456775.1 uncultured Anaerolinea sp. | reverse complement strand
TTTTCGGGCGGGCGGCATTTTACCACGTTGCCGATCCACACATCCGCGCGGGTCACTCCCGCTTGCGCGAGGAGTTGGTCGAGAAACTTCCCCGCCGCGCCCACGAACGGACGTCCCTGCTCGTTTTCGTGAAAGCCCGGTCCCTCGCCGATGAACATGATCTCGGCGGTGGCAGGTCCCTCGCCGGGCACAGACTTCTTGCGCGAATGATGCAACGCACAGTTCGTACACACAGTCACTTCTTTTGCAATTTGAGCAAGGGTTTCTTCAGCGGTCATAAGTTGTTCTCCTCGGTCATGTCATGCTGAGCGGAGCGAAGCATCTCTACCACGCCAAGCGAGACCCTTCGGTCGCAAACAACGCTCCCTCAGGGTGACATATTTCTTGTTTACCCATTTATCTACTACCTGTTCCCATATTTACTTTCAGATCATCCAACGTCATCAATATCGCATCCTCATTATTATCGCGATAATAACGCGGTCTGCGTCCCGACTCTTCAAAACCAAACTTGCGATACATCTCTTGCGCGGCGGAGTTGCTCGCGCGCACTTCCAACACCGAAGTCAACGCGCCTTCGTTCATCATGGATTGCAACGTGTGGACCAACAACTTGCTCGCGATTCCCTGCCGACGAAAATCGGGATGCGTGGCAATCGTCGCGATGTGCGCTTCATCCACCAACAGCCACGCGACGATCGCGCCGACGATTTTCCCATCTTCCTCCGCCACCCACGCGCGCGAAGCCGGGTTATCGGTGATCTCGAATCGAAACGAACGTTCGGGCCACGGCAAACTGAACGAGACTTTGTCAATCGCAACAACTTGCGCAAGATCGTCGAGCGTCATTCGGCGGATGTTCATGGTTCAATCGGCGCGGCGGTGTGCAGATAGATCGGCGCGAGCGACGCCGCATCGTCCACGTCGCCGTTTTGAAAACGCGCCCACGCAAGTTTCGCCAACACCGCGGGCTTGCGTTGTGAATCTTCAAGTGAAGTCAATTGCGCGTTTTTATTCGATTCAATTTTTTGACGAACTTCGCCCGTGAACTCTCCGCACACTAGCGAGGGACTCGCCACTTCATCCTTCAACGCCTCAACCGACACGACTCGTGCCGGACCGTCAGCCTGCCACACACCCTCGACATTTTTGTACCAGCCCATAGCGAACCGCCCGCGCCCAGCCTGCATCGCCACCGCCAGCGGAAGATTCGACTCGGCCTGCGCGCGCGCGAGAATGTCGAGAGTCGGAATGCCAATGAGGGGAATGTTCCGCGCAAAGACAATCCCTTTTGCCAATGCGAGACCAACTCGTAAACTTGTAAATGACCCGGGACCGATCGCAACGCCAAGTGCGGTGATATCCTTCATTGTTAAGTTACAACTCGCCAACAACTCTTGGATCGCTGGCGCAAGTTCAATCGTGTGATGTTGACTACTCCGCCACGCGCGTTCACCGCGGACTTGTTCGCCATCGTAGATCGCCAGCCCCATCCATTCATTGGACGTGTCCACAGCCAGCAACATCACTTGCCTCCGCGGATCGTTTCGAGCAAGGTTTCATATCGCTTGCCGCGCGCGTTGAATTTCATTTCGCGTTCTTCTTCGCCCGATTGAGTGAACTCCACCCACAAGCGTTCGTTCGGAATGAGACTTTGCATCCGCTCGGGCCACTCGACGATCAACGCGCCCTCCGCGAGCATCGAGTCGAGGTCGAGCTCCTCAGCCTCCCCCGTCGAGTCGAGGCGGTAGGCGTCCATGTGAAAAAGTAGGGGCTGGGTGATCCCGCCCACACCTTGATCCGCGCGGCGATACATGTTGACCAAAATAAATGTTGGGCTGGAAACCGAATCTAGCGAACCCCATCCCTGCGCGATGCCCTGCACGAAAGTCGTTTTGCCCGCGCCGAGATCTCCTTGCAAGCAGAGCATATCGCCAAGTTGCAACGACTTGCCCAAACACACGCCAAGTTCGCGTGTTTGTTCCGGGCTATGGCTTTTCACTTCGAGCGTGTGTGAATCAATTGCAAACATCGGTGAGATTATACCGTGAGGAAGGTAGACAGGTAGACACGTAGACAAGTACACACGTGTCTACCTGTTTCCATGTTTACGTGTTTACCTATTCACTGCGCCTCCAAACGATTCGACTCACGCCGGGCTTTCGGTTAAGATGATAAAGATTTATACCTGCCGAACCGCAGGCGGAGAAAGTTCTTATCTCGAGGAGTTTGAACTGATGACATCTTTTTTCGAACAATGGGTCAATGGGATCGTTGCCGGTCTGCCTAATTTTCTGATCGCGTTGTTCATTTTCATCGCGAGCCTGTATCTCGCCCGCCTCGTGAGCGGAGTACTGCGCCGCGCGCTCAGCCGGGGCAACCCGCCCTTGAGCATCACGAATTTGCTGGCGCAACTGGTCCGCTGGGCGATCATCCTCGCAGGGACGATCACAGCCCTGCAACGCTTCTTCGATGTGACCGCTTTTCTGGCTGGCTTGGGGATCATCGGCTTCACCGTCGGCTTCGCGCTGCAAGATGTGATGAAAAATTTCGCGGCGGGAGTCATTCTGCTCATTCAAAAGCCGTTCAGCGTTGGAGAAGTGATCGGCGTGAAAGACTTCGACGGCACCGTGTTGGAGATCAACTTGCGGACAACCGAAATGAAAGCGCTGGACGGCAGACTCGTGTCTGTGCCGAACGCGGATGTGTTGTCGAACCCCATCATCAATTACACGCGCGCCGAACGCCGCCGCGTGGACGTGTCGGTGGGTGTGGCGTATGACGCGGATACCGAACTCGTCCGCTCGCTGGTTTTGGATACGATCCAAAACGTACCGGGGTTCGTGAAGGAGCCCGCGCCGATGGTTGGGTTTTCCAATTTCGGCGATATGGCGATGGGATTGAACGCCTATTTCTGGATCGACGCGCAAATGACAAACACGGTCGCGGCAAAAGATTCCGCCCTTTCGATGATCAAGAAGGTGTTTGACAAGAAGGCGATCGACATTCCGCTGACCGCGCGGATCCTGCCGGTCAGCCTGCCAAAGAAAAAACGCGGCAAGAAATCATAACCGTCACAACTTAAGTTTTTTTCCGATGATCCGCGCGATGGCGCGCGCGGCTTCGGGTCTTCCGGCGCGGCGGCAGTTTTCGACCGCCTGCCGTTTCTCCTCTGGACGCATGATCCAGCGCGTCAACGCGCGGACGACATCTTGCGGTTTCGGCGCCCACACGCCCGCGCCTTCCTCTTCCACAAATGTGACATTGCCATCCTCCTGCCCCGGGAGTTTGGAATATAAGATGATCGGCAATTCCGCGTTGAGCGCTTCGGCGATGGTGCCGGGTCCAGCCTTCGTCACGATGAAATCGGAGGCGCGCATGAGATCGGGCATATCGTGCGTGAACCCGTAGATGAATGTTGGGTTCTGCCATGTCTCCGCTTCGAGAGTCGCTTTGAGGCGTTGATTCCGCCCGCACACGATGACCAGCCCCACGTCCAGACCGGAAGCGTCTATCGCGCGCGCAGTCTTCGCCAGAGGTCCCATCCCCTCTCCGCCGCCGACGAGTAAGACGATGGGCTTATCCAACACCCAACCAAGTTTTTTCCGCATGATGCTTTTTCGTCCGGGCGGCTTGCAATATTTATCCGCGACCGGCAAACCCACCACGCGAACTTTTTCAGGCGGCATGTTAAAGCGGAGCGCGTTGTCATATGCCTGTTTTGTTGGGACGAGGATCAAGTCGGCGCGTTTGTCATACCAGAGCGCGTGCGTGGTGACCATGTCGGTGACGACGTTGATGAACGGCGGGCGGTCTTTGCCAAGCGCGCGCAAGGCGAACGTGTTTGCGAACGGATGCACCGTGACGATGAGGTCGGCGGGATGTTCGCGCACGAGCGCTTTTACCGCGCGGCGCGCAATGGGCCACGTGGTGGTGGTGATCATGCGCGCGCGGGCGCGTCCGTCGGTGGCGTAAAAACTCGCGCGCCACAAACGCGGCGCCTTCACCATGTATGGATACATCGCGCCGAGGCGGT
This sequence comes from uncultured Anaerolinea sp., assembly GCA_964456775.1. GTDB lineage: Bacteria > Chloroflexota > Anaerolineae > Anaerolineales > Villigracilaceae > Defluviilinea. The sequence continues at coordinate 14,499 of CAYWCN010000062.1, read as the reverse complement.
TGAACGGAGGCGGCGCGTACTCTTTGAAAAAATCCACCATCTCGGTGGTCACTTCGTTTTTATATTCAAGATGCACCGCTTCGATGATGGCTTCCGCCGCGGAACGATGCCCGCCGCCGGTGTCTGAAAAAAAGAAGACGATGTGCGGTTTATGCTGGTTTTTCGTTTTGATTTTCTTCATGTTGGGTGAGATTCACTTTGAGGCGGCGGTTCAATTCTCGACGGGTGAGCATGACGCGCCGACCGCAGCCTTTGCACTCCAGCCCGATATCCGCGCCGAGACGCGTGACCGTCCATTCGTAAGAGCCGCACGGATGTTGTTTGCGGAGTTGAAGGCGGTCGTGGAGGTGGAGGTTGGGGAGCATATTGGTAATTGGTAAGTGGTAATTGAGGGAGGAGAGAATTGGAGAATTAGAGAATTGGGACTGGAGATTGGAGACTGGAGACTTGGATTGGTGAACATTATAAATGAATCGTGATAAACTTCGGTTGAGATTTGGCTGTGGAGAATGGAATGTCTAAACACGAAACATACTCTATAGAAATTGCGGGATTAAAACGCGAACTGCCTTTGTTCGAGATCAAGCCGGGGTTGAAGATCGCGATCCTCAACATTCTCGGCGACACCGAATTGGTGCAGGCTTCCGCGAAGGAACTGGCAAAGAAGTTAGCAGACAAATCATACGATGTGCTTGTCACGGCGGAGGCAAAATCTATTCCGCTGGTGTATGCGTTGTCGGTGGAAACAAAAAAGCCTTACGTGGTGTTACGCAAGGCGTATAAACTCTACATGGGCGACGCGCTCAAAGCCGAGACGCTGTCCATCACCACCGGTCAACCGCAGATGCTGATCCTCGACGAGAAAGACCGCGGACTGGTGAAAGGGAAAAATGTCGTTATCGTGGACGATGTGATCAGCACGGGGTCCACCCTGCAAGCGATGCGGATGATCCTCGATAAGGCAGACTCCACGATTGTGGCAGAGACGGCGATCCTCACCGAAGGCGACCGCGCCGAATGGATGCACATTATCTCGCTAGGGCATCTGCCATTGTTTACGGAATAAAGTACACAGGTATACACGTAGACAAGTAAACAAGGCTGGAGGTCGTGGAGACTCTCCAGCCTTGTTTTTATTTCCGTGTATACGTGTCTACTTGGTTACTTGTTTACGTCTTTGCTTCACACCCCGAATCAACCGCATCTTCCCTTCCCTCTTCATCTTTTTGATGGCGCGTTCGCGTTTCATGGCGGAAGTTCGATCCGCTTGTTCCTCCACGTAGACCAACTTCACCGGGAGCCGCATCCGCGTGTATTTCGCGCCGCGTCCCTTGTTGTGGACGGCAAGGCGCTTTTCGGGGTCAATTGCCCAGCCGGTGTAATACGTCCCATCGGCGCATTCGACGATGTAACAAAAACAGCGCGTCACTTGCTTTTCTTGTTGCGCGAGAACATCTTCCCAAGAAACATCTGGCTGAATTTCTCGCCGAAGGTCTGCTTATCCGTTTTTTCTTGCATGGCTTGAGTCCAATCTGCTCTGGCGCGTTCGTTCAACCAGAGGTCGCGGGATTTGACCGCGTCCGCGAGCAGGGTTGTCAAACCCTCTTTGTCCGAATTCGCGATGCTATGGCGGATCTTGATGAGCGACGCGATGTACGCGTCGAGCATGTGTGCCGTGTTCGCAGAATTTGCAAACGCGGCATCAGAGAGCGATTTCGCTTCATCGTGATACGCCATCGCCGCAGTGACTGCCGCGTACGGGCGCGCCGCCACCTTGCGCGCTTCCACCCACCCGGGTTCAGATACGGTTGCGTCGAGCAATGCCGCGCCCGCGAGTTGAGGCAGCAGATGAATGGAAGCGAGTAATCCGTCCGCTTCCACTGAATCAGTGAATAAAGATTGCGCCCCAAGTAATGACACCAGATCGGTAGCGAGAACAACCGCTTCTTCGGGCGTGCCAGAGGGCGCATTAATAAGAAAGAGTCCGTTCTTGAAGAGGTCGGCGCGAGCGGATTCGACGCCGAAATCAATGCCGTGTAAATAGTCCGCGCCGGCGGCGGGGGAAAGCCCAATGTAATATCGTCCCTGCGGGATCATTTCACCGACCCATGCGGCAACTGTCGTTTTGGCGGGAGCCGTATCGAGGATCACTGTCCCCTCTTGAACATCCTGCGCGATGTATCCGAGCGTGTCGCGGATTTCGCTCAGGGGCAGGCTCAAGATGATCACGTTCGCACCGCTGACGGAGGCTGGCAGGTTATATTTCACTTCGTCCACAGCCCCGGCTTTTTGCGAAGCGCGCGCCGCATCGAAGTCTTTATCATGCCCGACACGTTTGATGTTTTTTTGTCCCGCGAGAGCCAGCCCGATGGAACTTCCCACCTGTCCCAGACCAATGATGGTGATTTGAACGCTCATCTTTTCCTCTTTTGCATAATCCTTGCGAAGGCTCTCAGCCTTCGCAAGGATTGGAGTAAGCGCATTATACTGCCCTTTAAAGTGCGAGAACCGCGGACGCCGACCGCGGTTCCCTACGAAAGGAGGAGAAGAGAAATCACCTTACAGGGTCAAATTTATCATAGCCGACTCCATCGTGCTTGACGCCAAACCTACGATTGCCCTACGATTGTCCGACAAATCTCTTGTAGGGGCGAACGGCCGTTCGCCCCTACGATAACGATAAAATCGCGGTATAATAGAACAAATTTTCCAGACAGCAACAGGTTGAATACAGAGGAGCAGAATGTCTAATTTCGCGATTGAGACACAAGATTTGGGCCGCGTGTACAAAATCCGCGGCAACAAAAAGGAACGCCAGATCCGCAAGGAACTCGTCGCCCTCGAAGGCGTGAACCTGACCGTCGAACGCGGCGAACTGTTCGGACTCCTCGGACCGAACGGCGCGGGCAAGACCACCCTCATCAAGATCCTCACCACGCTTCTCGCCCCGACTTCGGGCTGGGCGCGCGTCGCCGCCCACGATGTGAGCAAAACTCCCAACCTGGTTCGACCGCGCATCAACATGGTCTCAGGCGGAGAGACCTCGGGCTACGGTCTGCTCACGGTGCGCGAAAACTTGTGGATGTTCTCGCAGTTTTACGGCATGAACTCGAAGGTCGCCAACGAACGGATCGTCGAACTGCTCACGATGGTGGGATTGGAAGACCGCATCCACACGAAATCATCCGACCTCTCGACGGGCTTGCGGCAGAAGATGAACATCGTGCGCGGATTCCTCACCGACCCCGAAGTGCTGTTCCTCGATGAGCCGACGCTGGGACTCGACGTGGGCGCGTCGCGCGATGTGCGCAAGTTGATCCGCAGTTGGCTGGATGCGAATGGCGCCGCGGCGCCGCGCACGCTGTTGCTCACCACGCATTACATGGTCGAAGCGGACGAGTTGTGCGACCGCGTGGCGATCATCAACAAAGGGAAAGTATTGGCGTGCGATACGCCTGCCAACCTCAAGCGTAAACTGCAACACGACGCGATCTTCGAGGTGGAGACGAGTCCGCTCAACGGGTGGAGTCCGTCGAAGTTGGAGGAGCAGGCTGAAGTCCGAAAAGCCGCGTCGACTCAAATCGAAGGCGGTGCGAAGTTGGAGTTGATCCTTGCGGAGGAATCCGCGCTGGCGAACGTCATCAATGTGTTGACGCAAAAAAATATCAAGGTGATGCGTCTCACCAAGCGCGAGCCGACGCTCGAAGATGTGTTCATGGAGTTGGTCGGCGCGCGCATGGACGAAGTGGATGAAGGAGGCGAGGCATGAAAGCGAACGAGTCGCTCGCGTATGCCTCCACCGAAAAAGTTTCGGGCTGGAGGTTGTTCATCAAGACGATCCTCGCGCGTTCGTATCCGCGCATCATCGGGCAGCAGCGCGAAAAGTCGTGGATCTTCTTTGAGATCTTCATGCCGATGCTGGCGGTCTCGGCGTATGTGTTTGTGTATCGCGCGATCGGCGCGCCCGAAGAATATGTGGGCTTCGTTGTCGTCGGCGGCGCGATGACCGCGTTTTGGATGAACGTGTTGTGGAGCATGTCGTCGCAGTTGTATTGGGAAAAAGAGCAAGGCAATCTTGCGCTGTACATCATGGCGCCCAATTCATTGATGGCGGTCCTGCTCGGCATGGCGGTGGGCGGATTGGTCGCGACGACGATCCGCGCGGTGGCGATCATTGTGCTTGGCACGTTGATGTTCAACGTGCAATTCACGGTAATGAGTTTCTCGCAACTGTTCGCGGTATTTTTTCTCGCAATGACCGCGTTATACGGCATGGGCATGATGAGCGCGTCGCTGTTCTTGCTTCTCAGCCGCGAAGCATGGCACATCTCGAACCTTGCGCAAGAACCGATCTATCTCGCTTCGGGATTTTACTTCCCGATCAAGTCGTTCAACTTTTGGATCGCCGCGGCAGCCTCGTTCATCCCGCTGACGTTGGGACTCGACGCAATGCGGCAGTTGATCTTCCCCTCCGGCGCCTCGCTCGGATTCTTGAATGTGGCTACTGAAATCACTGTTTTGGTTGTGTTGTGCATCGTCTTCATCACAGGCGCCAAGTTCCTGCTCGATTACATGGAGAGGCTGGCGATCCGTGAGGGCAGGATCACCGAAAATCGCAGATAACTACGCAGTACGCAATACGCAGCACGGAGTACTCCGTACTGCGTATTGCGTAAGGAGCATCATACATGAACCGTTCCGAATCATCTCGTTCGTTCACGATGGCGACGTGGTTGGGTTGGCAGATCGAGTCCAATTGGACTGACCCGTTCCTCTTCGCCATCTACGTCATCATCAAACCATTGGCAACTGCCGCGATCCTTGTTGTGATGTATAGCATTATCACCAACGGAAATTACACCTCGCCGCTTTTCCCGTACATCTATCTCGGCAACGCGTTCTACATTTATGTCGGCGCAGTGATGACGGGAGTTTCGTGGGCAGTGATCGACGACCGCGAGCATTACAAAACGCTCAAGTACATGTACATCGCGCCGATCAGCATTCCGTTCTACTGGCTGGGACGCGGCGTCTCGCGCTTCCTCATTGGCACGGTGGCGGTCTTTATCATCATCGCAGTCGGAACGCTATTCTTCAACCTGCCGTTGAATCTCGCCGAAGTCAACTGGGGATTGTTCATCGTCTCCCTCTTCATCGGGGTTACCATGCTCGGCATGATGGGACTCATCCTTGCCAGCCTCACCTTGATGATGGCGCAGCACAACTTTTTCATTGGCGAGGCGGTGGCAGGCGCGCTCTATTTATTCAGCGGCGCGATCTTCCCGTTGGAAGCCTTGCCCGCGTGGATTCGTCCCGTCGGGTACGCGATGCCGATCACCTATTGGCTTGAACTCATGCGTCGTTCGCTCATCGGCGGCGTCGCGCAAGCCTTCCCCACCATGGCGCAATTCTCCAACGCTGAATTGCTCGCCATTCTTTCCGGGTTGACGGTCGCCTTCGGCATTATCTCTGTGTACACCTTCCGCTGGTGCGACCACATCGCCCGCGAGCGTGGCATGATCGATCAGACGACGAATTATTAAACGAGACTATAATCACCATCGAGATTTCTATTCTCGATGGTGATTCCATGAAAGCAAAAAAACAGGAAATATCTCCCATCTACATCGGCGGGCTAAATGGGACTTCTCTTGGGGATTTCCGCATCGCCGCCTCGGACTTCGGCCTGGTCGCAGTGGAGTGGGCGGACTCTCAACGTGAGTTTGACGCGTACTTGGCGCGACTCAGCCGTCCCGTCGTGGAAGATGCGAAACGAATCAAGCCGTACGCGAAAGAATTGGCGGAATATATCGAAGGGAAACGTCACGCCTTCACCATCCCCGTTGATTGGACCCTGATCACCCCGTTTCAGCGCGAGGCATTGCAAGCCGTCTTCCGCATCCCCTACGGCGAAACGCGGACGTATCTCGACATCGCCCAGCAGATCAACCGTCCGCACGCGTATCGCGCGGTGGGCGGCGCGAACGCCATGAACCCGATGCCGCTGGTGATCCCCTGTCATCGCGTCATCGGCATGGACGGCAAACTTCACGGCTACGGCGGCGGGCAGGGACTCAAGACCAAAGAGTGGCTGTTGCAAATGGAAGGCGCGGTGATCGCGTAACGAGGCCTCACAGGTCTTAAAGACCTGTGAGGCCTAACATGAAACACCGCAAGAATCGGGTCGTCAAAGTTGTGTGGGTTCCATAGAATTATCGCGCGTAATAAATTCCCCAATCAGTCCATCGCTATTTCATCGTTCTACATCATAAGGAGTCCCTTTGAAACCCAAACACTGGCTCGTATTCATCACTCTCGGCGCGATCTGGAGTTCGTCTTTTTTGTGGATTAAGATCGGCGTGCAAGAGATCGGTCCCATGTCGTTGACCGCCTTCCGCATGTTGTTCGGCGCGCTCACGGCTATCGCCATCGGCATCTATTATAGAGTGGAATGGCCCCGCGACCTGAGAACATGGATCATCTTTGGCGTGCTAGGACCCACCAGCCTTGCCATTCCCATTTTCTTCATCGCATGGGGCGAGCAGACGATCGACTCGGCTGTCGCGTCCATTCTCAACGCGACCGTTCCGCTATTCACCATCTTCATTGCCCATTTCGTGTTACAAGATGATAAGATGACCGTGCAAAAAGTCCTTGGCTTGTTGATCGGCTTTGCAGGGACAGTGGTGCTTCTCAGCGAAGACCTGCTTACCAGCGCGCACAGCTCGATCCTTGGGCAGGTCGCTGTGATCGTCGCCTCGATCTTTTACGCGGGAAGCGCGGTCTTCGCTCGCAAATTAACACAACATGTTCAAAGCACCGTGCGCGGCGCCATGCCATTGATCACCTCCGCCATTTTTATGTGGATCGTCGGTCCGCTCGCGGAAAGGCCGTTCGAGTTCCCAACCTTATCGCTTACCTGGATCTCAATTTTATGGCTTGGCATTTTGGGATCAGGTTTGGCGGTTATCATGCTGTGGTATTTGATCCACGAGATTGGTCCAACCCGCGCCACGCTCGTCACGTATCTTTTCCCTGTTGGCGGCGTGATCCTCGGTGTGATATTCTTGAACGAACATCTTTCATGGCAGTTGCTGGCTGGCACGCTCTTGATCATCCTCAGCCTCGCAGTGGTCAATTGGCAGCCCGCAAAACAAGTTCAAACCGCTGAATGATTCAAAAACCTGAAAAATTTTTTTTCGAAAAACATGAATGGACGATCCCGCTGGGATTGTTCATTCTTTTCCTTGCCTTCACCCTGCCGGGCATCTCTTGGGGCGCGCCGAGCATCTGGCACCCCGACGAGATCGTCGTCCGCGTCATCAGCGCCCTGCACGGCGAGTGGAAGTTCAGCGAATACAACTTCGATTACCCCGACCTGCCGCAGTATGTGATGTTTTACTTGGGGAAGATCATCCTCGCGCTGGGATATTCGGATGGAGAGGTCCTGATCGCTTCGCGCGTCTTGTCCGCTATGCTGGGGGGATCGATCATTGTTCTTAGTTACATCATTGCGCGGCGCATCGGGGCGAACGTTCGCACAGCAGGGTTAGCGGGTCTTTTACTCATTTGCGTTAGTCCGCTTTCCTCCAATGCCCGGTTCGCGCACAACGATATGTACGTTGTGTTCTTCATGATGCTTGTCACTCTCTTTCTGATCCGCCATGTTCAAAGCGGAGTCCGAGGCTGGCTCTACGCTTCATTCATTGCTGTGGGCATGGCGGCTTCGAGCAAATACACCGGCGGAAGTATGTTGCTCGCTGTCCTGCTGATATATTTCATCCTGCAATGGAACAACATCAAATCTGATTGGTTCCGCATCGGAGAGACGCTTTTCATCGGCGGCGCGCTTACTTATTTGGGTTACGCGCTCGGCACCCCAAAAGCGCTGACGTGGATGGCATATTATTTTAAGAGGGTATTCGCCGCCTTGAACTGGCAGGTCAACTATGGCAGAAACCCCGACAGCATTCGGGGGATCATCGGTCAATATTCTGTGATGCAGGATGGAATAGGAACGGCGCTCTTCCTGCTTTTTGTAGGCGCGTTTCTTTGGGCTTGTTTCTACACGGCGCGATCCATTCGAAACCATTCATTGAGTACCCACCCAAAATCAGTTGGGGTTGCTATCATTTTGCTGGCAGTCATTGTGCCGGACATCCCCATCATGCTCTCCTACAATTACCAACTCCGATATTTTCTTCCGATCGTGCCGCCGCTGGCAATTCTCGCGGCATTCTTTGTCGAAGAAATCTTTATCCAAACAAAGTCATTGTATCCGCACATTCTTCCCGCCGTAATGAAACTCGGTCTATCTGCCATCGTCCTTTATTCCTTTGCGCGGCTGGCAAGCATCATGCTTCTTTTTATGAACGACGCGCGCATCCCAGCCACGCAGTTCATGCTCACCTTACCCGCCGGCGCATCGCTTGAGCATACGAACTATCCGCCGAGTTATCCCGATGGGTACTTTTCTCGCGAGCATACCTATCCGTTGTATATCATCAAAGGCGCGACGGATGTAGTCCCCACGAACAAACATTACGAATTCAATAAAGCCGAGGAAGGCTTGCTCGACCGCGGCACCGACTATTTGATCGTAGATAACTTTACCGCCGACAGATTGAAGGATAAATATGTGTGCGAACAGGTCCCGCTTGAATGTACATTCTTCGCACAACTCGAAAGCGGAGGGACAGAACACTACAAATTGACCGCGGAGTTCAAATATACATTGCCGCCTTACTTGCCGCAGATTCGAGTCCTGTTTGCCAACCCCACCATCCGCATTTATGAAAGAGTCAAATGAACGATTTCAGAACAGGGTATGTCGCCATCATTGGCAGACCGAACGTGGGCAAGTCCACGCTGGTCAACGCGTTGCTGGGACAGAAAGTTGCGGCGGTGTCGCCGAAACCGCAGACCACGCGCAAGCGTCAGTTAGGAATTCTCACCAGCGACAAGTATCAACTCGTGTTCGTGGACACGCCCGGCATCCACAAAGCGCGGCACAAGCTGGGTGAGTTTTTGAACCGCGAAGCCGAAGAAGCGTTCGAAGGCATGGATGTGATCCTCTGGCTGGTGGATGGATCCGCTCGCCCGACCGAGGAGGACGCGCAGATCGGACTCTTGCTCAACGAACTGCCGCGTCGGACGTCGCTTGTGTTTGCCGCGAATAAAATGGACTTGGTCTCGGCCGAGGCGTTGAGTCGGAATCTCGAAGCGTATCAGGCGTCCCTGAAGAAAGAGGCGAGGGCAACGTCCATCTCTGCCGCGCAGAATCAAAATCTGAATGAGTTGATCGAGTTGCTCGTCTCATTGAGTCCGTTTCGCGCGCCGGAGTTCGAGGAGGATCAAGTCACCGATTCGTACGAGCGCGACATCGCCGCGGACTTGATCCGCGAGGCGTGTTTGCACAGACTGCGCGAGGAAGTGCCGCATGGCGTGGGCGTGCGCATTGACGAGTTCAAAGAACGCGAGAATGGGATGCTGTATATCGGCGCAACGATCTTCGTGGAACGCGAGTCGCAAAAGGGAATCGTGATCGGCGAGGGCGGGCAGATGATGAAAGCGATCGGTTCTGCCGCGCGCAAAGAGATCGAAGAGATGGGCGGACGCCCCGTGTTTTTGGAATTGCGCGTGAAGGTGTTGAAAGATTGGCGCAATGATGAGAACGCGTTGCAGAGATTGGGGTATCGGATGGGGAAGAAGAAACGTAAAGCGAGATAATATCTTGGTCAGCTGAGTTCATTCGTCGTAGTCGAGTCGTCCATGCTGAAATGAGGCTGAGGATCTCTGTGTTTGAAATCATATCCCATGGGAAGACCTGCGATCAAAGTTGGTTAGATACTATGGCCATAAATCCGCAGGGGTTTCTAAACAGATTTCAGGAACGGGATCAATGAAAGTGGTGTAAAATTTTTCAATATTCATATTGGTAACATCTTCCAATCTCTTTGCAGTGAATCCTCCAACCATATTTGCATATTCTTCGATAGAAAGTGCACCGGGATACTCCATTTTTGGTCCAAATAACTCAAACCTTCCACCAAGATTGTCATAATGATAAGTTGTTACTTTTCCCAAGCTGGATTCTGGGCATATTACTAAGTTTTCCCCAACCCGAATGGGAATGTATCCATACGAAGCCCAAACACCAGCATCACTATAATCAAGTGTAAGTACAGTCGGCGGTAATTCAGGTATGGGTGAACTAGACTGCGCATTAACTAAAATTTGCTTAGGTGGACCAAGCAATGTCAATAGTTGATGAAGTTGGTATTTGTATTCAACCCCTGGTGGGTAAACAGTCATTCTAACAACGATGTCATCTATTGCGCCTAATGTCATTCGCCCTACTGCTGTTTCATTAGGCGCGTCATAATAAAACTGAATTTCAGTAAAAACACGCCTATTCCCGTTTTCGATGCGTACATCACTCCTTGCTTCTAAATCGACGATAAATGGTCTAAGAAAATGTGATGCTTCTGTCCACTTGGTCTCATTTGGAAGTATTCCCCACCAGCACGGCAATTCACATCCATTATTAGTTTCTAACAGTCCGTTTATTTTTTCACGCGCCTGTTGCTCGGATAAAGTCGGCAATGGTGTCCATGTAGAAGTAGACACTAAGGTTGGCGTATCTGCGTGACGAGGGATCTGTGTGACAGTCTGAGAGGGTTTTATAGTAGGCGTTATTGTATTTGTTTCCTGAGCAGCAGCATCGTCAGTATTTAATACATTAGGCGGTTGCGCTGTACAGTTGGTCAATAGCACCATAACCAAAGTTAATAAGATAAACTGCGCTTTTATCATCTCTTACCTGCCAATCAGCCTTATCAATAGAGGCATGTATTTGTCCATATAGGCGGATTTGGGCTGACCATTAATTGAGAGACCGCTTGGTAGATTTCCAAGTTTCCATTTCCCATAAAACCAGCCAAGGAACATATCAGCCGTTGTCCATGGAATTGAATTAATTCTTTCTCAAAGGCTTGAAGCCCTCACCCAATACCTCGTGCGCCGCGCCGATGACTAGAAATGCGCGCGGGTCACATTCATTGACGATGGCTTTGAGCGTGGACACTTCGGCGCGCGTGATCACGCAATACAACACCGGGCGATCCGCTTTTGTGTACGCGCCTGAGCCTTCGAGAACGGTCACGCCGCGTTGAAGTTCATCCAACACGCGCTGGGCGATCGCTTCCGATTCAGAGGTGACGATCATCGCCGTGCGGACAGTACGACTGCCTTCGAGAGTCGTCTCCGCGACGAGACCGCTCACGTATAACGCGATCATCGCGTAGAGGGCTTGCTTCCAGCCGAACACAAATCCCGCGCCGAGGATGACTGCCGAATCGACAAAGAGATAACTTTGCGTGATGGGAATGCCGCGCCAGTTGTTGAGGATGCGCGCAAGAATATCCGAGCCGCCGCTGGTGCCGCGCGCGCGATAGATCAGCCCATAGCCGACTCCGCTGACAATGGCTCCATATAACGTGTTGAGGAAGATGTCGCCTCGCAGGTCGCGGATCAACGCTGCGCCAGCGCCGCCCGGTGCAAACAGCGGCGTCGTCGGCAGGAAGTCAATTAACATGGAATACGTAAGGATGGCAACCGCAGTCCGCAAGGCGAAGCGATGTCCGCCGAGGAAGCGCCAGCCCAAAATAAAAAGCGGAATGTTGCCGATGAGGATCATCAAGCCGATCTGCCAGCCTGTGAAGTGATTGATCAACTGCGCGATGCCGCTCACGCCGCCCGATGCGAGGTTGGCAGGAATGAAGAATGTGCGGAGCGAGAACGCCTGGATCAACGCGGCAAGGATGATGAGGAAATAATCGCGGAGGGTGGGAAGATATTTTTTCATTTTGTTTTTTGGTAGGGGCGGGGTTTCCCTGCCCTGTTGTTGAATCACAAACACGGGGCGAGAGGACCTCGCCCCTACGCATCAATCCAAAATCACGACCCCCGCCAACTTCTCGATCACACCGACCACCGCCGAATTATCGAGTTCGCCCATGCCGGCGTCTATCATCTGTTGAAAAAGTTTTGTATTTTCAATTGTAGACGAGATTGGAATATCGTATTCCTTCGCGGTCTCCATGATAATTCGCAAATCCTTCAATTGCATGTGCGCTTTGAAGCCGGGGTTGCGATTGCCGTCGAACAAACGCGGCGGCTTCACATCCAACGTCCAGCATTGCGCCGCGCCGCCTTTGATCGCATCCACCACTTTACGCGGATCAACTCCCGCTTTTTTCGAGAAGACGAGCAATTCTCCCATTGCGACCATCTGCGCGGCGACCATGATCTGGTTGGCGGCTTTTGCCACCTGACCGGCGCCCGCGTCACCGACGTGTGTAACTGTTTTGCCCATGGCGAGCAATACCGGCCTGACGCGTTCCAGCGCGGACGCGTCGCCACCGACCATGATGGTGAGCGTGCCGTTGCGCGCGACGATGTCGCCGCCTGAGACGGGCGCGTCGAGCGCAAGCACATTGTTCTCTTTCAACTTTTCCGCGATCATGCGCGCGGACGCGGGTTTGATGGTGGAGTTGTCCACATACACGAGTCCGTGATGCGCGCCTTCGATGATTCCTTTTTCGCCTAGGACGACTTTTTCCACGTCAGGCGTATCGGGCAAATTGGTGAAGACCACGTCCGCTTGCGCGGCGACCACAGCCGGCGTAGACGCGGCAACCGCGCCCTCCGCCACGAGTTCCTCCACCGCCGCGTGCGAACGATTGTGCACGAACAACGGAAAGCCCGCCTTGAGGATATTCCGCGCGATGGATTTGCCCATCAATCCCAATCCGATATATCCGACTTTGAGCATGGTTGTCTCCTGAAAAGTTTTGAAGATTATAAACCCCGTTAAATAAAGTAGGGGCGGACGGCCGTCCGCCCCTACAAAAAATTTTTCGGGATTATCCCCACCGCCACGTTGTGCCGTCTTTGCCGTCTTCGATAGTCACGCCCATGGCTTTCAATTGGTCGCGGAGTTCATCCGAACGCGCCCATTGTTTTTGTTTGCGCGCTTCCGTGCGTTCGGCGATGAGCGCAATGACCTTTGCTTCGTTCTCGCTTGAGCCGGTCTTTTCTTTGAGTTGCAAACCAAACACGCTAGTGAGTTCGCGTAAAGTTTTTTGCGCGGGTTCGAGTTGACCATCATTCGCGCCGTTATCGCGGGCGGTGTTGATGGCTTTGACGAGTTCATGCAACGCGGCAAGCGCGAGCGGGGAATTGAAGTCGTCGTCCATCGCGTCGGTGAAGGATTTGCGAGTCGCTTCGGCGTGCGCGGCGAGTTCGGCGGCGGTCCCAGCGGAGAGTCCGCTAGAGGAGGGCCCTTCGACTTCGCTCAGGACGGAGCGGGCAGGCCGCAGGGCGGACTTGAGGCGGTCGAGCGATTTTTCGGCGGCGTCTTGAGTCTCGTCATTGAAGATCAGCGGCGCCCGGTACGATCCCATCAGCACGAGCATCCGCATGACATCCGCGTCGCGCGTTTTCAAAAAATCTTTGATGCTGACGATGTTGCCCAGCGACTTGGACATTTTCTCGCCGCCGAGTTGCAGCATGCCGTTGTGAATCCAATAACGCGAAAATTGTTTGCCCGTGTACGATTCGGTCTGCGCGATCTCGTTTTCGTGGTGCGGAAAGATGAGGTCGTTGCCGCCGCCGTGAATGTCAATTTGTTCGCCGAGTTCGGCGAGGTTCATCGCGGAACATTCGATGTGCCAGCCGGGACGCCCTTTGCCCCACGGACTGTCCCATGAAATTTCGCCGGGCTTCGCGGCTTTCCACAACGCGAAATCCATCGGATGATTCTTCGCTTCGCCCACTTCGATGCGCGCGCCGGCTTGCATGTCGTCGAGCTTGCGACCCGAAAGTTTTCCATAATCTTTATCGTCAGTGACGCTGAAATAGACATCGCCGTTCGACGCGGCGTACGCGGCTTCTTTTGTTATCAAGCCTTGAATGAATTCGATGATGAGCGGCATGGTCTTGCTCACCTGCGGATTCGACGTGGCAGGTAATACATTTAAATTCTTGAGGTCATTGGCGTAATCTTCGATGTAACGCTGTGACAATTTGAGAGGATCTTCGCCGAGTTGATTGGCGCGGTTAATGATCTTGTCGTCCACGTCGGTGTAATTCATCACGTGCCGCACGCTGTAGCCGCGATATTCGAGATAACGGCGGATGATGTCGAACACGATGGCAGACATGGCATGACCCACATGCGCGTCGTTATACACCGTCACGCCGCAGACATATAACTTGACGACGTTCGGTTCGAGCGTGACGAAATCTTCTTTTTTGCGAGTGAGGGTGTTATAGAGACGGATCATTTCTAAACCTTTGCCACAGAGAATTAACCGCTAAGAACGCGAAGCCCGCTAAGAAGGATTAAGAATCTTTGCGCTCTTAGCGCGCTTCGCGGTTAAATAGACCTCTTGCATAAGTGTGCCATAATAGGCACATGAACTACAACACAATCGA
>CAYWCN010000061.1:0-18716 GCA_964456775.1 uncultured Anaerolinea sp. | reverse complement strand
CAAACCTCCCTGTCGTTTCGGGCTGTGGCGTACTCGTCACAGCCTTTTTGTTTAATTTCGCCCCGTCATTGCGAGACCCGAAGGGTCGAAGCAATCCCCACCAACATTGAGGGAGATTGCTTCGGGCGAAAGAGCATCGCCCTCGCAATGACGAAATGGAGAATGCAATGACCACAATCGAACCCGCAATCACATTTGACTTCCGCGACACCGTGCATGAAAACCGCCTCAAGGGGCTTTGGCGCATGATGGTGGATTACCGCATGCCGTATCTCGGCGCGACCGCCGCGCTTGCCATCTCGGCGCTGTCGAAGACGTACACGTACATTTTGCTCCGCTATTTTGCCGACGACGTGTTGACCCAGCAGAATTTCATCGGCGGAAGCCTCATCACGACTTCGCTTTGGATTGCGGCGGGATTCGTCCTGCTCGCGCTCGTGGAAGGAAGCGCCTCGTTCATTTCGGGACGTTTAGCCGCCTACACAGCGGAGGGCATTACGCGCCGACTAAGGGACTTCCTCTTCGATCACATCCAGCGTTTGAGTTTTTCGTATCACGCCACCACGCCGACAGGCGACCTGATCGAACGCGTCACCTCAGACGTGGACGCGCTTCGCCGCTTCTTCAGCGAACAAGGCATCGGTGTGGGACGAATCGTTTTGCTGTTTGTCGTCAACTTCATCGCCATTTTAAATCTCAACGTAAAGCTGGGATTGGTCTCGGTAGTGGTGATTCCGTTCATCCTGCTCGTTTCGCTGTGGTTCTTCAAGAAAGTGACAAAAGCCTACGAAGAATATCAAGCGCAGGAGGCGATCCTCTCCACCACCCTGCAAGAGAATCTGACGGGCGTGCGAGTCGTCAAAGCTTTTGCTCGGCAGGAGTATGAAAAATCGAAATTCGAGAAGGATAACTGGGGCAAATTCTTGAAGGGCAAGATTTTGCTGTTCATGCACTCGATGTTCTGGCCCCTCTCGGACATCGTGCTTGGGTTTCAAATGTTGTTCGGGTTCATCTATGCCGCGAACATGGCGATCCGCGGAGAGATCACCGTTGGCATGTACATCGCATACGTCGGTCTGGTTGTGTGGTTGATCTGGCCCATCCGCAACTTGGGACGCATCATCGTCTCAGCCTCAACGGGACTTGTCTCGTACGGTCGCCTCATGGACGTGGTGAAGCAGACGCGCGAACCGCTCCACGATGGGGCGTACCAGCCCGAAGTCGCGGTGAGAGGCGATCTCGTCTTCGAGAATGTCTCGTTTATGTATTCAGACGGCAAATCGAACGCGCTCAAAGATATTTCCTTCCACGTGAAGCCAGGGCAGGCGGTGGCGTTGCTTGGGTCAACGGGATCGGGCAAAACGTCGCTGGTGAATCTGCTCCCCCGCTTCCACGAATACACGGGCGGACGAATCCTGCTCGACGGCGTGGAGTTGAAAGATTACTCGCGCTCATTCTTGCGGAGGCAGATCGGCATCGTGGAGCAGGAACCGTTTTTGTTCAGTCGCTCGATACGCGAGAACATCACGTACGGAGTTGGTCGAGATGTTTCAGATGAAGAAGTCGAACGCGCCGCGAAAGCCGCCGCGATCCATGATGTGATCATGACTTTCCCCGACGGCTACAAAACTATTGTCGGCGAAAAAGGCGTCACGCTCTCTGGCGGACAGAAGCAACGCACGACGATCGCGCGCACGCTGTTGAAGAATCCACGCATTTTGATTTTGGACGACTCCACCTCCAGCGTGGACCCAGAAACGGAAGCCGAGATCCGCGGCGCGTTGAATGGACTGATGCAGAACCGCACCACGTTCATCATCGCGCACCGCATCCAATCCGTGATGGTCGCGGACTTGATCCTTGTGTTGGATAAAGGTGAAGTCATTCAGATGGGAACGCATGAGGAGCTTTTGTCTCAGATGGATGGAATGTATCGAAGAATCTATGATATCCAAACGAGAATAGATGAAGAGTTAGAAATGGAGATTTCTCGAATCAATTAGACCTCGCTGGTTGAGTAGCCGAGGCGACAGCCGAGGGCGTATCGAAACCAGCAGGTAACAAGTAAGCATATGATTTCATGAAAACATGAGGTGTGGTTTCGATACGGGCTCGCTATCGCTCGCCCTACTCAACTACCATTTGTAACGGAGAATCATCATGAGTGACGAACAAATTGAATTGGAAGAAGAAGAATTCACATCCCAACTCACCATGCCCGTGTTCAAGCGGATCGCGGCACTGCTTCGCCCGCATTGGAAATGGGTGGTCGGGTTTTTCATCACCATCGCGGCGACGTCCTCGACGGATGCGTATTTCACATACCTGAACAAGGAGATCGTGGATACAGGTATCCGCCTGGAGAATACCGCCGCTTTGACGCGCATCGCATGGATCTACGGCTCGATCATCTTGTTTCAGGCGTGCACGGTGTTCACGTTCATCTACCTCGCGGGCGTGATGGGCGAACGCGTTCAGTATGACTTACGCAGGATGCTGTTCAATCACCTGCAACAACTGTCGCTTTCGTATTACTCGCAGAACTCGGTGGGACGCCTCATCGCGCGCGTCACATCGGATACGGGGCGCGTCTCGGACCTCGTCAGCTGGGGCATCGTGGACTCGACGTGGGCGGTGATGAACATCGTCACGTCGCTTATCTTCATGGCGATCATCAACTGGAAACTGGCGTTGATCGTGTTCACCATCATCCCGTTGATGATCTTCATCGCGATCAAATTCCGCCAGTTCATTTTGGTGGAGTATCGCGTGTCGCGCCGCACGAACTCGAAGATCACAGGCGCGTTCAACGAAAACTTTCAAGGCGTGCGCGTGGTGAAGGCGCTCTTGCGCGAGGACGAGAACACGAAAGAATTTCAAGAGTTGACCACGACGATGTACCGATCGTCGTATCGAGCCGCGTGGCTCTCGGCGCTCTTCCTCCCCACCGTGCAGATCATCGCCGCGCTCGCGCTGGGACTCATCGTCGGCTACGGCGGACAGCAGATCACCGTCGGCGCGATGACCATCGGCGGGATCCAAGCCTTCGTGTCGTATCTCACGTTTATGATGTGGCCCGTGCAGGATTTGGCGCGCGTCTACGCAGAGATGCAGCACTCCATCGCGTCGGCGGAGAGAATCTTCAAGTTGATAGACACCCTGCCCGAAGTCCACGATAGAAGCGACGCGGTCGAGGCGCAAACGCTGATGGGCGAGATCGAATTCGACGGCGTGGATTTCTTCTACGAAGAGCGCAAGCCCGTCCTCACCGATTTCTCGCTGAAGGTCAAAGCGGGAGAGATGATCGCGCTCGTCGGTCCGACGGGCGGAGGGAAATCCACGATCGTGAATTTGTTGTGCCGCTTTTACGAGCCGCGCAAAGGGACGATCCGCATCAACGGGCGGGATTACATGGATTACACGCTCGCTTCGATCCACAGCCGCATCGGGATCGTGTTGCAGACGCCGCATCTCTTCTCGGGCAGTGTGCGCGACAACATCCGCTATGGACGGTTGAACGCGACCGACGACGAAGTGACCGACGCCGCGAAGATCGCGGGCGCGCACGATTTCATCGTGACCCTCGAAAAGGGATACGACCACAACGTGGGCGAAGGCGGCAACCTGCTCTCCGTTGGGCAGAAACAGTTGATCAGTCTGGCGCGAGCCGTGCTTGCCCGTCCCGAACTCTTCATCATGGACGAAGCGACGTCCAGCGTGGACACGCTCACCGAGGCGTTAATCCAACGCGGCATGGAAGCGTTGATGCGCGGACGCACGTCGTTCGTCATCGCGCACCGCCTCTCGACCATCCGCAAGGCGAATCGAATCGTGGTGATCGAAAATGGAAGAATCGCCGAGCAAGGCTCGCATGCTGAGTTGCTCAAACAGCGCGGACATTACTACCGCCTGTACACGCAACAATTCAGGCACGAGTTGGAGGAGCAGTATGGGTTTACGGAGGCTGTCGGGGCGCAAATCTCCGAGGTCTCACAGACCTCGGAGATTTCTGGGGAGGCGATGGCGGCAGACTAGACCCCCACCGCCCTATCGGGCACCTCCCCCAAATCCGACGAACCCCAGTCGGATTTGGGGGAGGCTGGGAGGGGGTCGTTTCTCACTCATCCAACTCCGCCAGCCAGTTTTCAACGGTTTTCACATGGGGGCTTTCGATAGCGCGGTAAATCGCCAACGCTCGTAACCAAAGCCCCCTAGCTTTTTCTTTTTCGCCAAGATTTTTGTACGCACTTCCCAGATTGCCGAGGGCATTGCCTTCGCCGCGACGATCACCAATATCACGCGCGATTACTAAAGCCTGTTCATAGAACTCGACGGCTTTACGCGCCTCGCCCAAATTCTGGTAAGCAATCCCCAGATTGCCGAGCAAATTTCCTTCGTTGCGACGATCACCAATATCACGCGCGATTACCAGAGCCTGTTCATAAAACTCGACGGTTTTACGCGCCTCGCCCAAATCCGCATACGCATTTCCCAGATTGGCGAGGATAACTCCTTCGCCGCGACGATCACCAATATCACGCGCGATTACTAAAGCCTGTTCATGAAACTCGATGGCTTTGCGCACCTCGCCCAAATTCTTGTACGCACTTCCCAGATTGCCGAGGGCATTGCCTTCGCCGCGACGATCACCAATATCACGCGCGATTACTAAAGCCTGTTCATAGAATTCGATGGCTTTGCGCGCCTGACCCAAATTTATGTATGCATTCCCTAGATTGCCGAGGACTCCCCCTTCGCTCCGACGGTCGCCGATTTCACGGACGATCAGTAATGCCCGTTCATGGAACTCCATGGCTTTGCTTGCCTCGCCCAAATCCGCATAAGCATTCCCTAGACTACCGAGGGTAGCGCCTTCGCCGTAACGGTCGCCGATTTCACGGATGATCAGTAATGCCTGTTCATAGAATTCGATGGCTTTGTGCGCCTGACCCAAATTGATGTATGCATTCCCTAGATTGCCGAGGACTCCCCCTTCGCTCCGACGGTCGCCAATTTCACGGATGATCAACAACTGTTGTTCATAGAATTCAATGGCTTTGTGTACCTGATCCAAATTTATGTACGCAACTCCCAGATTGCCGAGAACTCCCCCTTCGCTCCGACGGTCGCCTATTTTACGGACGATCAGCAATGCCTGTTCATAGAACTCGATAGCTTTGTGCACCTCACCCAAATCCGTATACGCAATACCCAGAGAGTTGAGGCAAACGCCCTGATTCTTCAGATCTTCTATCTCTTTATACGTTGAAAGAGTTTGGTTAAAGTATTCTATTGCTTTTCGAACCTCTCCCAATGATCGAAAGCGCTGCCCTAATACGCCGTTAAGTTCGGCCGTAATAATCTTTTCTTTATTATGGTCTGCACAAAGGATTGCCATTTCAAGCCAAATAATATTTTGTCGAGGATGTAAGCGAAGGTCAAGGATATGATAAGCTCGAGGATAATTCATACACAAATGCATTGCACTAGCATCTTTTATGTTAAGTTTAGATGCTAAGGTTTGTCCTGTTTGAATATGTGCCCATTCTTTATCTAAAAGTTGCAAGCCTAGAATCACTTTTTCGCCTCCCTCGAGATAGAGTTGATTTGCCGTGGTCAACAAACTTTGGTAATGCTGTGCGTGCTTGAGGCGCGTTTCCTGCTCCTCATCCTCAGTCATTTGTCCGCGAGCAAATTCTGCTAACAGGTCGTGCAATTCATAGCGTGATGAAGTTTCGTTGAAATCAATCAGGCTGTAACGCAGGAACAGTCCGAGCAGGTTTTCCGTTTCATCAATTTCTGTCTCCCACATCGCCGCCGCGGCGCTCGATGCAAACGAAGCAGGGAACACGCCCAGCGCGCGCCAGTTCTTTTTCTGGTCGTCCTGCAATCCGTTGTAACTCAACTCGAAGGTCGCCAGCACGTCAGGCTCGGCGGTTAGTTCCGCGCTCAGTCGGCTGGACTTGAGCGTTTCCAATCGTCCTTTCGCGCTTTTGAGTTCTGCGAGATATTTTTCAACTTTCCATTGAGAATTAACTTGCAAGAAACTTCCCGCGATACGTAAAGCCAAGGGCAATCTTCCGCAGGCAGTTGCGAGTTCAGTGGCTTTGTCGCCGATGCGTGAGCAGAGTTCCAAAAGAAAATCAATCGCTTCTTTTTCCTCCATCACGCCCACTTTGTGAGTCTGCAAGCCCGCCACGCTGAACGTCCACCGTGAGGTGACGAGCATTGCGCAGGTTTCGGGCGGCGTCAACTTTGCGATCTGGTCTGCGGAACGGGCGTTATCGAAGAACAGAAAAACTTTCTTTCCATGCAATACGGATTGATAGGCGGCTTGGAAATTACTTTCATCCAAACCACGGACGTCAAAACCAGGTTCCAAATTGACAATTACATATCGCGCAATATCCATCGCGCTGAGTGGGGTGGTTGTCCCTTTCAGATCAAGAATCAACTGTGCATCGGGATATTTTTCTATGACGTGATTTGCAACTGCATATCCGAGCACGGTCTTGCCGATTCCGCCCATGCCTGTCAGTCCGCTGATGGTCGCGCCTTTGTGGGCTTTGAAGTCTTTGAGCAAATCGGCGATGAGTTGGTCGCGCCCTGTGAAGTCCGCGGGAGGTGGAGGGAGTTGGTGGAGAAGAGAAAACGTTGAGGGAGGTTTTGGCGCTTCGTGAATTTCCACGTGCTCGTAACAATCCCTGCTTGCTTGTCGTTGACTTGATCCATCACCCGTAGCCGCCTGTATGTTGCCAGTCGGGTTTTCTATTTTTATCGCGGGTGCAGGGTCTTTTGGCTTTGGCTCATCGGGTTTGGTGAGATCGTTGAAAGTTTTGAAAAAATCCAATCCTCCCTTGAGAAAGGCAAGCACGCCAACGGCGGATAACCCGAGCAGTGTCCATATCCCATTGGGGCTTTCTCGCCAGCCATCGAAGAAAAACCAACTAACGGCAACAACCGCCAGCCACATAATACCGAAGATCATCAACGGAGTGAGTGTTCGCTTCATCAGTCACCTCTCCCCTGCTGTGATGGGGGTGTGTCAATTGTACTGCAATAAAAAGGTGACGACCCCCACCCTGCCCTCCCCCAAATCCGACGAACCCCAGTCGGATTTGGGGGAGGTGTCACGAAGTGACGGAGGGGGTAGGGTCACGGCTCCCACTGATAATTGATTAACGCGAACAGCATCGGCTTGCCTTGCACGTATTCGACTCCCACAGTCCATGCGCGCCAGTCCATGCCGCCGTATTGATCGGAGCCGGGCTTGCGCACCGTGTAGAAGTTGACGTTGGAATATTCGGAGGGCCACGGTTCCAGCGAGAACGTCGCGAGGTCGAGCGTGTCGTTGCAGTTCAACGTGTAATTCGCGCTGAACACCTCTTGCAACTTCGGCAGGATGTGTTCGGAGAACGTCCCGTTCGTGTCCATGCCGCTTCCGGGCGCGGGTCCCCACTTCACCACGTAATCCGACTGGAAGACCCACGCGGCTTCTTTCGACGTGTAATTCGCCACCGTTCCCCAACGCCACAAGCGCAGGTCAAGTCCATGCTCGGGGCTGACGAGCGAACCCAATAACTCGCCGTTCGAGTTCAACACAGCGGTTCGGAGATTGTTCAACAGGTCAGACACGCGCGAGTCGGAACAGAACGTGGACGATGACACTTGCTCGGTGAGGAATTTCGCGTTCACCCACCCGGTCCCACCGGCGGGATTTTGGATCTCCACCCAGCGGTCGCCTCCCGCGCTGGTTGCCGGTCCCGTGCGGTTCACGCCGACGGCGTTTGGCGCGAGCGAGCCGACGATGGGCTGTCCGATCCCTGCGGCGGAGCGGATGTTCAGCACATCGTTCTTGCCGACAAGGATGACGGCATACGGGTTATAGATTCCCGTCACGGGCGGCAACGATGTCGAAGTCGTAACCGGCGGCAAATTCGTACTCGTCGGCACGAATTGCGTCGCTTGCGTTGGCTGTGCCGTCGCTGTTTCAGCGGCGATGATCGGCGTGAATGTCGGCACAACGAACGGCGTCGGCGTATCAATGGGCGGCAACGGCGTGTTCGTCGGCACGGGCGGCTGGGACGCGCACGCGGCGACAGTCAAAAGTATGATGCAGAATAACAATATTTTTTTCGATGTGTTCTTCATGGGATTCTCCTCGTCTTTAGTTTAACTCATTCCCCCGCCGATTTGTTCCGCATCAAGTCAGGACGATTCCCTCTTTTGTGACGGTCAACCTATTCCCGCAGGATTGACAAGTGAACGCCCGCGCTTCATTCCCCCATTCAACCTGCCCGCACTGCGGACAGCGCAGCGTCCCAGACAGTTTGTTCACGCCAGCTGGATGCGATTCTCCGCTCTTACGCGCCAGTACGCGGTCGAACAACTTCCACCAAGGTGTGATTTCAATGTCGTGTAATCCGTTTGCTTCAAGCAGGGACGTGAACACAGGCTTGCTCTTCACCTTCGCCCTGCGACCCGACTCCTCCGTTCCGCGCGTGGTGAGCAGGATTCCGCCCGGGCGCAGGACGCGAGTCAATTCTTTCAGCGGTTCGTCCATGGATGGGAACAGTTCCAACACTTCCAACGCGCACACCGCGTCGAACGTTGAATCAGCGAATGGCAGGGGCAGAGATATATGTCGGAGAAATTCGATTCTAGCCTCTGGTCTCGATACGGGGCGCGAAGACCGCGCCCCTACTCGACCAGCGATTTTTTCTACTGCCTGTTCCAACATTCCCTGTGAAAGATCGAGCGCGATGATGCGACCGTTGAAATCCGCTTGATTCAACAACGCGAACGATAATCGTCCCGTGCCAGTAGCGAAATCTAAAATGAACGGCTCAGGGACACGCGAAGCGTTCAATTTCTCTAACAAAGGACGCGCGAGCATTTCATCATCCCGCAGTTGACTCTCGCGCTTGCCCGCGTCATATTTTCGCGACCAACGGTCATACAGCCACGCCTGCGCGCGCGGACCAAGATGCACGCCCTCGTAAAAATAAATTTCGCGGTCGAGCAGGTAGCCGACGATTACAACGACCGCGATGCCAATGACCCAACTCATCCGCGCTGCCTCACCGCTTCATATAAGATCAACGCCGTCGAAACCGACACGTTCAACGAATTCACTTTTCCCGCCATCGGAATTTTCACTCGTACATCCGCATTCGTCATCCAAAAATCGGACAGCCCTTCGTCTTCTGTCCCAACTGCGATGGCAACGGGATTTTTCAAATCAACATCGGAATAAATTTCATCGGCAGACGGAGTCGCCGCGAGGACACGCATCGCTCCGCCTTTCAGCCACTTCAACGCCTCAGCATTCTCGCAAGCGACGACTGGCACGCTAAACACCGCGCCTCGACTCGCTCGCACCACGTTGGGATTCCACACATCCACGCGCGGGTTGCACACCAACAACGCATCCACGCCTGCCGCGTCCGCTGTGCGGAGGATCGCGCCGAGGTTGCCCGGCTTCTCGATTGACTCAGCCACGATCACAAGCGGATTCTTGCTCAACTTCAAATCATCGAGCGATGTTTGAGGGATCGGGAATACTCCCATCCAGCCATCAGGATTTTCACGATACGAAATCTTCTCGAACACTGCGCGGGAGACGGTCAAAGTCTCAATGGAAGAATCGGTCAACGCTCGCGAGGCAAGTTCAGGCGCGGAAAGAATCGTCTGCGGGGTGTGCCCAGCCGCGAGGGCGAGTCGAATCTCGTCGAATCCCTCCACAAGCATCAAGCCGTCTTCGTTGCGAGTCTTTTTATCCTCGCGCAGTTTGACAATGTGTTTGATGCGCGGATTCTGCGTGCTGGTGATGTCCATCAAGCGCCGGTTCCGTTTTTCCGAAACACGAACAATAACGGGATGCCCACGCCGAGATACGCGCCGAAATAGAGCAGGCCGCCGGGCTTCGAGGCGAAGTCGAACAAGCGGAGGTAGACGAATGCCGCGATGGTGATGAACACGATCAATCCGTACGACGCGATGGAGTGAGTGAGGATGGCTTTGATACTGCGATCTCGCAGGAACGGGACGACGCTGAGCGCGATGGAAAGATAGAACACGCCGAAACTACGAAGGGTGAATAGCGACATGACTTCGGGAAAAATACCGCCGTTCGTGCCCGGCGCGCCGATGGATGCGATGCACCCGTATAAGCCGAGGAAACCGACGAAGACGATGAAGACCACCAGCGCGAGATATTGTTTTGAGTTTGTTTGTTCGGCTGATGATTCTAGCGGAGGACGAGTGCGGAGCCAGAATACAAGCGTCACCCATGAAGCGGCGAGGTTGACGAACAACGTCAACAGATACAACCACGCGACAGGATGCGCGAGGCTAAGTTTGCTCCGGAAGAAATAGACAACGAGCAATTCACCGACGGCGAACAATCCCAGATACAACAACGATGAATAGACACGCCCCCAGTTCCAGCGTCGCGCGGCGATGAACGCCAGCCACGCATTCCCCAAACACCACCCGCCGATGGTCATGGTCATGAATGCGGTCACTTTCCACGCGAAGACCGGCGCGAGCGTTTCGGGCATGAAGAACAGCAACGCGCCGAGGACCGCATACAACACGGCGGTTAAATAAGTAAGGAAGCGAGAAGTGTTCGACAGCATGGCAACTCCTTATTTTGTGACAAGCAGGCACGCCGCTTGATGCCCCTCAGTTAATTCGATCAACTGCGGGTCTTTCTCTTTGCAAATATCAATCGCAACGGGACAGCGCGGATGAAAGCGGCAACCCGTCGGCAAATTGATCGGGTTCGGCGTTTCACCTTGAAGGATCACCCGCTCCCGCCGCAAGCGCGGATTTGGAACAGGCGCGACAGAGATCAACGCCTTTGTGTAGGGATGCTGTGGATTCTGCAACACCTCGCGCGCGGGTCCAATTTCCACCATGCGACCCAAATACATCACCGCGATTCGGTCCGCGAAATATGCGACCGTGCTGAGGTCGTGCGTGATGAATACAATGCTGATGCCGCGTTTCTGGCGAAGATCGCGCAGTAAATTCAAAATCTCGGCGCGGATGGAAACATCGAGCATCGAGACAGGCTCGTCCGCGATCAACAACTCCGGTTGCAACACCATCGCACTGGCGATCACCACGCGCTGGCGTTGCCCGCCGGAGAGTTCGTGCGGGTAGCGCAAGAAATAATCTTCGGCGGGGCGCAAGCCCGCATCCTCCAACGCCGATTTGACCTCCGCTATCCGTTCCTGCCGGTCTTTGACAAGTCCATGAACGACCAAAGGCTCGGCGACAATTTCAAAGATGGTTGAGCGCGGGTTCAATGATTCATACGGGTCTTGAAATATCATCTGGGCGCGTTTGCGCAATTGTTTCAAGCCGATGTGCGGTTGTTGCGAATGCGCGTTGACGGACTTGCCGTCAAACACGATCTCGCCTTTGGTGAGCGTTTCCAGTCCGATCAACGTTCTCGCAATCGTCGTCTTTCCGCATCCCGACTCACCCACCACCGCGAGAACTTCGCCACGCGAGATTGAAAACGAAACATCGTCCACCGCTTTTACGTTGGAATGAGGACGCCTCATCAACGAGTCCACAAGCGCCTGATGCACCGGGAAATATTTGAACAGTCCGCGCACTTCGAGCATGGGAGTCTGAGTCGTCATAGGTCAGCCTCCGCGCCTTCGCGCAAAATGCAGGAGGCATAATGTTTGGGAGACACTTCAAGCAATGGCGGAGTTACCTGTGAACATTTGTCAATCTTCACATGACAACGCGGCTCGAAGCGACAACCCGGCGGGAGATTCGTCAATCGCGGAGGCGTGCCGGGAATAGACGCCAGCGTGTCGCCGGGCTTGGTCACATCGGGGAACGCCTCGAGGAGTTTTTGTGTGTAGGGATGCTGAGCTTCGTTGTAAATGTGATCCGCCGTCCCATATTCGGCAACTTTTCCGCCGTACATCACCACGACCGAATCGCACACCTCGGCAACGACTCCGAGGTCGTGCGTCACCAACACTATCGCAAGCCCAAGCGCTTTCTGAATTTCTTTCAACAGTTGAAGCACCTGCGCCTGGATCATCACATCGAGAGCGGTGGTCGGCTCATCGGCGAACAGCAGATCGGGAGCGCATGCCAACGCCATCGCGATCATCGCGCGTTGCCGCATCCCGCCGGAGTATTGATGCGGATATTGATCGCGTCGAGTCCGCGCGATGCCTACCATCTCCAATAAATCTTTCACGCGGTTCTCTGCCGCGTCTTCATCCATCAGGTCGTGCAAAGTGATCGCTTCACGGATCTGGTCGCCCACTTTCATCACCGGGTTGAGCGCGTTCATCGCTCCCTGAAACACGATCGCCATGCTCTTCCAGCGATAGTCGCACATCTCGCGTTCGGACAACGCCAGCAAGTTTGTATCGTTGAACATCACCTTGCCCGCCGTGATCTTTCCGCCTGCGGGTAACAGCCGCATCAGCGACATGAGCGTGGTCGTCTTCCCCGAACCCGATTCGCCAACCAGTCCGATCGTTTGACCGGGCATCACGTCAAACGACACGTCTTCCAACGCGCGCGCGATCTTGCCTTCTGGTGTGACGAACTCCGTCGTGAGTCCGCGCACGCTGAGCAGTGGTTTTCCGTTCATCCTTTCGACTCCACTTCAGCGATGGCGATCATACCCTTTTCGCCCTCAAGGTGATGCGCCGCCAAACGCGGGTTCAACATTTCTTCGAGGACATTCCCCAGCAGGATGCATCCCAAACTCACCCACAGGATGGCGATGCCGGGCGGAAGATAAAACCACCACGCGCCATTGGATATCGCGCTTCGGTCGAACGCAAAGTTCAACATCGTTCCCCACGACGGTTTGGTTGGGTCGCCCAACCCGAGAAATGCCAAGCCTGATTCGATCAAGATCGCGGTGGACAGGATCAACACGGTGTTCGCCACGATCAAGGGCATGAGTTGCGGCAAAATATGTTTGCGGATGATATGCCAATGTCCCGCGCCGATCGCGCGCGCGCGGGCAACGAACTGCCGCTCTTTGATCGTCAACACTTGTGAGCGGATCAGGCGCGCGGTGCTTGTCCAATAGAGCAGTCCGATCACAACGATCAGCACCGCCAGCGGAGAAATTTTCAACTCCATCTGGCGGATCGTTGCCACCAACACAAGCATGAGAGGCAGATCGGGGATGACGAGCAAAACGTCTGTGACGCGCATGATCACCATGTCTACTTTGCCGCCGAAATAACCCGCTATGATTCCCAACGCGCTTCCGACGAACATCGCAATAAAGCCCGCTAAAAATCCCACCGTGAGCGAAATGCGCGAACCGTATATCAGTTGCGACCAAACATCGTGACCGGCATCATCGGTCCCTAGAACGCCGTGAACGCTGGGCGGGGCAAATGTCAGCGCGCGGTTATTTGCATCGCGGATAATTTCTCTTGGGTCGTACTCCGTCAACGCGGGAGCGAAGACCGCCACCAACACAGCCACTAACACCAAAAAGGCGCCTGCCAGCCCCAGTTTGTTTTGGCGAAAGGTTTTCCAAAACCCCGCAAGGTTGCGGAGGATGAGTTTCCAGTTTTCGCTCATGTCAATTTGCCCGCCTTGCGAATGTCATTCTGAGCGGAGCGAAGAATCTCTGATACCATCGAAGAGACCCTTCGCTATCGCTCAGGGTGACATCGCTAAATGTTTGAAAATAAGGGTTGGGTATCATTAATTTTAGTTTGCTTTCACACGCGGGTCTAAATACGTGTACAGAAAATCAGCGAGCACGTTCGCAACGATCACGCTGACTGCCAGCAATAGGAAAGCGCCCTGCAAAAGCGGATAATCCTGTTTGACGAGCGCGGTTTGCACGAGATTGCCTAACCCGTCATAAGAAAAAACTGTTTCAATGTAGATCGCGCCTGAAACGGTAAAGCCGAGGTTCAGGGCAATGATCGTGACCATGGGAAGCATCGCATTCTTTAATCCGTGTTTGGTGAGGACTTGAAAGTGACTCATCCCTTTGGCGCGCGCGGTCAGGATGTAGTCTTCACTCAGCACTTCAAGAATGGATGAACGCATGATGAGCATATATTCCCCCAAGTAAAGGATCGTAAACGTCAGCGTGGGTAATACCAAGTGACGGGCTAGATCGGGAATCACCGTGTGAAGCGGTTTGCCAACATTTTCAGGGCTGACGATGCCTCCTGTTGGGAGTCCAAACCATGTACTGCCTGCCACCAGCAGAATAATTCCCAGCCAAAACGTCGGCGTCGCCCAGGCGATCAACGAGAACGTGAGCGCGCCGACATCGAACGGCGTCTTGCGTTTCCAGCCGGCAAGCAAACCCAACGCCGCGCCCAGGATGATCGAGAGCAATTGTCCCAAGCCGATCAGCAAGAGCGTATTCAAAAGTTTGGAGATCAGTATCTCGCTGACCGGCTTTCTCTGCGACCACGAGACTCCCAAATTGCCCTGCGCCCATTGACCGAGTGTGTCTACGAATTGATCGGGGAAGATGGGTTTGTCCAAGCCGAATTGTTCGCGCAGCGATTGCTGAACTTCAGCCGAAATGCGGACGTTCCGTCCGATCACTGCGCGGATGGGGTCGCCCGGCAGAACGCGAAACAGGATGAAGTCCAGGAGAAGAACGAAAAGCAATGTCAGCAGGGCAATGCCAAACTTGCCGAGTAAATAATCGCGGCGCGCCATCTTGTCCAATCCTTTGGTATGGATGCTTAGAACCGTCCCGCAGGTTTTCTTGCAAAACTTGGCTTATACAATTAAGCCTGCGGGACGTTCTGTGTAACGTAAATTACTGAACAGGTTTTGCCTGGGCAAGCGAGGCATCGTCGTCAAGACCCAGAGGCGATTCGATAAAGTTCGTGAA
Source organism: uncultured Anaerolinea sp. (assembly GCA_964456775.1). Taxonomy (GTDB): domain Bacteria; phylum Chloroflexota; class Anaerolineae; order Anaerolineales; family Villigracilaceae; genus Defluviilinea. Next base: position 3,835 of record CAYWCN010000061.1, on the reverse strand, counting down.
TCGGTCGGAGCGATAGGCTTGAAGATAGTTGCTGTAATAGAGGACGATATACGGGCGGTCGTTGTAGACCATATCCTGCATCTTGTAGATGATCTCCTGCCGTTCGTCTTTGTTGACTGCGGCTTGTTGATCGAGATAGAGTTGATCATATTCGGGGTTGTGATACCCGGCGTCGCTCCAGCCGCCGATGACGAACTGATCGGTCAACATGATGCTCAAGATGAAATCGGGATCGGGATCCGCGCCCCAGCCCCAGATCACCAGATCGTAATCACCGACTCCAGTGGTCGCGGCGATCAGCGTATCCGAGTTGACGCCTTCGGGCGTTGCTTTGATGCCGATCTGGTTATACCAATCAGCCAGCAGGTCCGCAATGCGCGGATAGTTCGAAGAGTCCACATCGAATTGCAAGCGGAATTCAAGCCGCACGCCATCCTTTTCGCGGACGCCGTCGGCGCCCTTCACGTACCCTGCGTCTTCGAGGATCTGGTTGGCTTTCTCGATGCTGAATTCCGGTGTTTTGATATTCGGGTTGTGCCAGAATCCGCCGCCTAACGTGGGCGGGACGATCGTGTCGCCCGGCGTGCCTTGACCCTGCAGAACAATATCAATGATATCCTGCCGGTTCATCGCGGTTTCCAACGCGAGGCGCACAGCGGGATCTTTCAACGCCGGGTTGCCTGTCGGCGCGGGGTCGTTATCTTCTGAAACGTCATTGATGATCAACTCGTCGAAACTGCGTCCATCGAATGCGACCGCGGTAACGCCTTCGAATCCCTTGACCGTTTCGAACGCGCTGGCAGGGACGTCGGAAAGCAGGTCAATATCGCCAACTTTCAACGCTTGAATCATCGCGTCGGCTGAATCGAACTTTTGATAGATCACCTGGTTAATGATCGGCGCGCCGTCCACATAATCTGGATTTGAGTCGAGGATCAAAACGCCGGTATCTTTATCGAAAGTGTTGAGTATGAATCGACCTGTGCCAATCGGTTTGTCGTTGGTGAAGTTTTGCAGGTCTTCCGGAGTAGTGAACGATTCAAAATCGGGCGGATACACAGCATACAAGAAAGACAACCTGTATTCCATATTGGCGATCGGATATTCTGTGACGATCTGAACTGTCTTGTCATCTGGCGCGGTGACCTCGCTGAATCCGCCCACGTAACCTGAAAGCGCCGCCCAGCCGTCGGGGTCCGCCATGATCGCGTTGATCGCCCATGCGACCTGATCCGCAGTGAGGGCTTCGCCGTTATGCCATTTCAATCCGTTTTTCAGGGTGAATGTCCATGTCATTCCATCATCCGACGCGCTCCATTCCTTTGCCAGCGCGCCGACATAATCGCCCGACGAATCTTCCGTGACCAACGGCGAATAGATGAGATCAAAAACGGTATAGGCTTCAGTGAGAAACGCATAAGCCGGGTTCAGTGTATCCGGTTCGCCGAGCCAGCCGATCTTCAGTACCGAAGGTCCGCTAGTAGCGGCGGGCGCATCTGTTGCGACTTGTGTGGCAGGCGCTCCCCCTCCGCACGCGGACAAGACCAATGCCAGCAGGGTCATAACAGCAAAAAAGGTATATCTGGTTTTCATCATTCACTCCTTGAGATTTAATGAGAACTGCATCGCAAGCTGCCAGAGCCGCGATGCAGGGCAATCCATTGTTATACTTGGGGTAGCGCGCGTACTGAATTCTCAGTCGAGTACATTGAGAATTATTCTACTGTATATTCAGGATTGAGGAAAGATAATCCACTAGACAAAATGGCTCGCTTGAAATGCTGGCGCGAACGCTCGAATAACAATAAACGACTCTCCAACATGGTGATCGCAGTAGCGCGCGGCTGTGCAGTGTCTCGCTTTTCAGACTATTCTCAAGCAAGCACGACGTAAATGCCGCGTCACTGCATCTAATTTTGTCTTTTTGTGTAGTGAAGTGGATTGTGTCGTCACAGCCCCGCGCAATGTTTCATCTGGCTATGCCCTTCTCGCATTGATGAGTTGTCTGTTTTCGATGGTAGATACCCTGGTGGTTTGTTATTTGTTTGTGGTGAAATAATTGGAACAGAAATAGATAGAGTAAATTGGCTACGCGCAAATTCTAAGGAGATAAAAAATGACTTCCTTCTTTCAATACGATGAAATGGCTTGGGATAAAGTTGCCGACTTGCCGCGCGATACTCCGCTCCTTCTGCCGCTCGGTTCAGGTTATGACTTCGATCTGGTCGCCAGTCAATTAAGCGACTCGCCCCGCATCGGACTCCTGCCGCCATTCCCATTCGGCTGGCGCGGAAGCGGACTCGAATTGCCCGACAAGATTTTCGCGCAATACATTTTTAACTTGCTCGACAGTTTACGCGACGACGGGTTCTCGCGTGTGTATTGTCTCGCGCCTTCGGGCATTGATCCGCAATCAACATTCATCCTTCAAAATTCATCATCGGTTCTCCGCCTCCCCTCCCCTACTCGTTACGCGACGCCAACTTTCTTGCCGCCCGATTCCGAACGCGGAAAAGTGATATTGATTCCTATCGGTCACACCGAGCAACATGGATTCCATCTCCCCCTCTCGGTTGACACCATCATCATTGATTCAATCGCAAAAGGCACTGTATCCAAATTGCCTACGCGCTGTTGGGCGATGCCCGTGATGCCATACGGAGTCAGCACGCATCGTTCATCCTTCGCGGCGACCATGAACGCGGGCGGACGCGCGTTTGAAGATTTCTGGGTCGCGGCGATTGACTTACTCGCCTCACGCGGGTTTGATCGCTTCTATTTGATGAGCGGACATGGTGGCAACACATCATTCCTGGTCAACATCGTGAAGTATGCGGGCGAACGTCATCGCCGAATCTTTTGCGCCACGTCGTTCCTTCACACGTCTGGCAGAATCGGTTCGGAGGTGATTCCGAAATATCGAACATCGAAGATCGGCGGGATGGGTCACGCGGGTGAACTCGAAACTTCGTACATGCTTCATTTGCGTCCAGACCTTTGCCACATGTATAGAGTTGTGGATGAAACCGATTTCGTCGCTACACCAGATTATTACATGGATTGGATCGAAGGCGGCGCGCTCGTAGCAAATCCGCCGTGGGATGATGACACGAAGACAGGCGCGTACGGTGCGGGGAGTCATGCCACTGCGGAGAAAGGCAAGTTCTGGCTCGAAGCCGCCATTGAAGAGAAAGCGGATCACGTGGAGCAGATCCATGAACAGCATGAGCGGCGCGAGAAGAGGCGGAATGAGGGGTATGGGCTTTGGGGGAAGGGGAAGTAATTGGTAATTTAGTGGTAGCGAACAGAGACTAGAGATTGGAGACTGGAGATTTAGAGAATTGGAGAATTGACGTTCCGTGCTTCTGCCACAGAGACGCAGAGGCACCGAGAAAACAAAAGAATTTCTCAGAGTCTCTGTGGCTCTGCGGCAAAACGTGGGTCGCGGCACAACACGGTCTCACTACAACAAAGAATTGCCCGAAACAGGAGATTGCTTCGTTGGGATTTCGATGCTGTCGCATCTCAACCCTCCTCGCAACGACATCATGCTAGCGAGACTTTTGTTTTTCCCACAGCCGACGATCTTCTTTTTTCTCGGCGTCGAGATAGAGGGGATGAACTTCTTTGACGACTTGATATCCGTGCGATGTCCACAAGTCGGCGGCGAGTTTTCTGGCGTCGCATTTCACGCCTTGCGTTTTGAAATATTGACACACGCGAGTCACGTCGCGCAGGAAGATCGTCCACGCCGATGGGTTCGCTTCGGTGAACGTCACTTGCGGGAAATCTATCAGCGTGATGTCGCCGTCCCAGTAGAGGATGTTGTAGGCAG
>CAYWCN010000060.1:0-18819 GCA_964456775.1 uncultured Anaerolinea sp. | reverse complement strand
GGGGGGGGGGGGGGGGGGGGGGGGGGGGGGGGGGGGGGGGGGGGGGGGGTGGGGGTGGGAGTGGGTTGGGGGGTTGGGGTAGGCAGGTTGAGGGTCAGAGTGACGCGTTTTTCGGCGTAGAATTCTTCTCCGTTCATGAGATAGATCCGAAGCGTGATCGTGTCCGAAGTCACGTCTTTCATATCCCAAGTGAAGATGTTGTCCGATTCGATTCCGTTGTTGCCTTGCGCGAGAGTCGTCCAGTCGTCGGGATCGTCTCCGTTGCCGACTTCGAGACGCCAGCCAGTGAAGTCGCCTTTGGTGACGTCAATGATGCCTTTGATGACGAGGTTCGGGTCGGTGATGACATCGCCGTCGTTGAGATTCGAGAATTCGAGGATGGGACGCGGATCGTCGGAACTGCATTCGCGGTCGGGCGCGAAGAACGGATTGCGCGGCATGTCGTGCGACTCGAGCCAATCTTTGCCGTCGCCACTGCGAAGCCACTTGCGACCCCACTCATCTTTGACGTTCATCACGAGTTCTTCTTTATCGAAATCGGGACAGGCATTGCCCGCGATGAGACCCGTCCACGTGTCAATTTCGGTTTGGCGCAAGAGGTCTTGCGACGCGGGCAGGGGCGGCTGATCGCTGGCGTAGAATTCACTGCGTTGACCGCCCTTGCACCAATTGGACGGCTCCGCGCCTGAAACCGCGCAGATGATTTTTTCGGTGATGCCTTGCGGGATGGCGAACGATGAAGGCGTGTTGTTGGGGCTGACAAGAGGCACAGCGTATTGCATGTACGCAGACCAGATCGGCGCCGCGCCTGTTGTGCCTGATGTGTTGATCATCGGAGTGTAATCGGCATTGCCGACCCACACGCCAGTGACGAGGTCGGGAGTGTAACCGAGCGTCCAATTGTCGTAGACGTTGACGCCGTCGGCGCCGCGCGGATCGCCCGCCGTCCCTGTTTTTGCCGCGACTTGGAAGGGGAGATTCAACACGGAGTTGGGTCCGAACATCCACGAACGCGCTTGGTTGTCGGAGAGGATGGATGAAATGAGGAAGGCGTGTTCAGGGCGGATGACTTGTTCGGCTTGCGGCGGTTGGTATTCGTAAATGACGTTGCCTTCAAAATCAACGATCTTGAGAATCGCAACGGGCGGAAGTTTCTTGCCTCCGTTCGCAAACACAGAAAAAGCGGATGTCATTTCCAACAGACTCACTTCGCCGCCGCCGAGCGTGAGCGCGAGTCCGTATTGATTCCCCGTCAGACTCGTGATGCCGAGTCTTTCTGCCATGGCGATCATGCCGTCTTTTTCGGGCGTGTTCGGGTTGTCGTACACGCCGACGAATTCGAGCGCTTTCACGGCGGGGATGTTGAACGAGTTGGATAACGCAGTCCGCACGGTCATGGGACCGTGAAATTTTCCGTCATAGTTGACGGGTTGATACGCAGGGTTCACGCCATCGGGGAAATCGGTCGGCACATCCCAAATGAGAGTCGAGGGCGTCCAGCCTTTTTCAAACGCGGCGAGATACGTGATGGGCTTGATCGAAGAGCCTGGCTGACGCGTCGCGCTATCCGCCATGTTGATCTGTCCCGCGATCGCGTCGTTGTTGAAATCGGGCGAGCCGACCATCGCGAGGATTTCTCCCGTCGAAGGTTTGATCGAGACGAGCGCGCCGTTCTTCGCGTTCTTGTCCACGAGACTTGCGAGTTGTTCGGTGACGAGTCTCTGCGCTTCGTCTTGTAACTTCGGGTCGAGCGTGGTGTAGACGATGAAGCCCGAGCGATAGATGGTCTGCGCGTCGTATTTCTTTTCCAACTCGGCGCGGACAAAGTTAACCCAGTGCGGATACTTCGTGTCAATGTTCGGCGAGTTGAAGACGCGGCTCTTGATCTCGTCCGCCGCTTGCACCGCCGCAACTTGGTCCACGCAGATCGGCGTTTCGCTGTTGCTGACGGCGATGCAATCCTCCGATTGACTCAGTCCGAACATCAGCACCAGCACTTGTTGCTGACGGACGAGCGTCACATCGCGATTCGTGTAAATGTCGTACACGGCAGGCGACTGCGGAAGTCCCGCAAGGAACGACGCTTCGCCGAGGGTCAATTGATTTGCGGTCTTGCCGAAATATGTTTCTGCGGCGGCTTCAATCCCGTAGGCGAGGTTGCCGTAATAAATTTCGTTGAGATACAGTTCGAGGATTTCATCTTTGGAATACCGCCGCGTAATTTCTGCGGCAAGGATGATCTCGCGTACTTTGCGGCGATACGTCCGTTCGGCGCGTTCTTCGGGTGAGAGCAGTAACGCGCGCGCGAGTTGTTGCGTGATCGTGGACGCACCTCCGCCCTGCCCATCTGTCCGATAGTTTTCCCACAACGCGCGGATGATCGCTCCTGGGTCAAAACCTGGATGCGTGTAAAAGTCTTTGTCTTCGGTGGCGATCGTCGCGGCGACAAGCGCGGGAGAGATTTTGTCGAGCGTCACGTAGGTTCTGCGTCCCGCAGTGGGATCGAGAATCTCGTACAGCAGATTTCCGTTGCGATCTAAAATACGAGTCGTTTCAAATTTCGACGCGCGGTTCTTGAGATCGTCCACGCTGGGCAACGTCCGCGCGATAGAATAGTACGAGTAGATTCCGACCGAGCCGACGATGATGGCGAGGATGACGATCCCGAACAATGCCAGCACGGCGGCTCGTCCCAAACATCCGCCAGTTTTTTTCCAGTTGATGGATCTCCAATCGAAGGATGTGGACGCGGCTTTACGCGGCTGACTCGGCGGCGTTGACACGCGTCGCGTCTCGGTCATTCCACGCGGACGGCTGGCTCGCTCATACGCAACGGGCGATACGCGCGTCCCGTCCATATCCACTTCGTTGACGCGGCGCGGAAGCGGCATGTTGTTTTCATCCAACGGGATGTGGCGCGGTTCGGAATTCTCATCTCCGAAGAGGAGCGTGTCCGCGGGGTCGAAGTAGGGCGGCGGCGTCTTCTTTGCCGCGCTCGCCTTCGTCGTCCCTTGCTCGTCCATCTTCGGCTCGATGGGAGTCTCGGCGCGAGTGTCGGCTTCAGAGTCGAGTAATTTTTTTATTCGGCGTTTTTTATCTTCATCGTTGGTCATGGGTTATTGGCAAATAGAGAATTAGAGGATTAGAGAATAGAGATTGGAGACTAGAGATTAGAGACTGGAGGTTGATGTAACTGCAAAAGACTCACTTCTAATAGATTTTCTCAAAGGTCTCTGTGGCTAATCGCAAATCGTAAATCAAAAATCGTAAATCAAGATGTTTTACTCACCATCAACACCGTCCACCTGCCGCGGTGACAGACTTCATCGTTTTGGTTTTTGATTTCCACGGCAATCGTTACCGAACCGCCGCCGATGCGTGGAAGCGCTTTGGCTTCGACGGTTTGCATTTCCACATAAATAGAATCGCCGATAAAGACTGGCTTGACGAACTTCCATTCGTTGATCTCACGGAAGGCGATGACCGTTCCGTCCAACATCCCTGTTTGCCACGCGAGACCCAACGCATACGACAATCCAAGCACGCCATGCGCGATCTGCTTCCCAAACGGAGTCGTCTTGCTGAACTCAGGATCGGTGTGGATGCGGTTATCGTCACCCGTCAGCGCGGCGAACTGCATGATGTCGGCTTCGGTGATCGTCCGCTTTTCGGTGACGGTCTTTTCGCCAACATTGAATTCTTCAAAATATTTGCCCATTAGGTAGTCTCCTAGTCTCTCGTCTCATAGTCTCCTAGTCTCTGACGATCAGACTAGCCGACTAACAAACTAGGTGACTATCAGACCAGCAGACTAAATAAATTATACCCTTTGACCTCCCGCCCTTCTCACACTACAATACCGCCCTATGCGTGATTGGTCACTTGCCACTGGCGACCTGCTTTGCCTCACCCTCGCGGCGGATTCTCGCCTCTCCATCCCCGACTACCTCAACGATCACATCTGGGAACTCGAATTCGGCGGCGCAGAGCCAGCCTCGCTTGCGCTTCACACCACCTACGGCTTGCGCGCCAAAGCGATGCGCATCTTCCATCGTTTCAGCGAAGGCAAAAAATCCATCAGCGACCCGAAAGCGTTCGCGCTCCCGCCGACCGTGCGGCGTTTTTACCCGAACTTCCTCATCGTTGATTACTCGCCACTACCCAACATTGACGTATCAACCGAATACTGGGTTCCACAATCCAACGCGGTCTGCGGGCGCGTGACCGTTGCAAACAAATCCAACGCGAATCGAAAAATAAAACTCGAACTTTGCGCGGTGCTCGTCGCGATAGACGGGCAGAGTATGTCCGCCGCGCAGGCGCAGATGGTGAACATCCTCGGAGGACAAACAGGCGGACTCTTCCCCGTCCTTTTTATGACTGGCGGACCTGCGCACGGCGCGGGACCTCATCCCTCGCTTCTTCTCGACCTTGAGCTTGGTCCAGGTGCGACGCGTCAACTCACGTGGACTCAAGCCGCGACGGATCGGTTGCAGACCTCCTTTGAACTTGCGCGTCAAACGGCGGCGCGTCCGTGGGAAGCCGAACGCGCGCGGCTCGAACTGCTCAACGCGAGTCAGACGATTGACATCCGCACCGCCGACAAAGAATGGGATGCGGCGTTTGCGCTCAGTCAAAGCACGGCGTTTGGGTTATTTTTCCCGCCGAACGAACATTTGCCGAACCCTTCGCTCGTCTCTTCGCGCGGACCTGACAACGGCTACTCACCCAAAGGCGACGGCACCGACTACCCCGCCTCGTGGAACGGACAATCTCCGTTCGACGCGTATTATCTTTCGGATGTCTTGCCCGCCTCGCAAGCCGCGCAAGACTTGTTGAAAAATTTTCTCGCGGTTCAAAATGACGACGGCGCGATAGACGGCAAGATCGGCTTGGCTGGTCAACGCGGACGTTACCTCTCCGCGCCGTTGTTATCAAGCCTTGCATGGAAACTATATGAAAGAAATGAAGACAAAGAATTTCTAAAGCAAGTCTTCTCGCACTTGCAAAAATTTTTCTGGTCGTGGTTCTCGCCCGAATACGACGATGACCGTGACGGCATCCCGCAGTGGAAACATGTGTTGCAAACGGGCTTTGAAGATAATCCGCTGTTCGACCAGTGGCACGAGTGGTCGTTGGGAGTAAACATCTCTCAAGTCCACAGCCCCGCGCTCGAAGCGATGCTTTACAACGAAGCCGCGTGTTTGATCAAAATGGCGGAGATGCTCGAAGAACATAACTCGCTCACGTTACTCCACGAGCAAGCCGCGAAATTGCGCGCGTCCATCGAGTCCACGTGGCAGGCGCGGACGGGTTTGTATCATTACCGCGAACGCGGCACGGGGTTGAGTCTCGCGGGGAAAGTTCTCGTCAGGCAACAAGGTTCGGGGACGGCGGTGACGAAGATCAAGTTCGAGGGGCAGATCCGCTTGCTAGTGGAGATCCAGACCCAAAGCGCGGCGGCGAAGCGTCCCCAAATCCGCATTCACCAATTTTCCACGAAGCCCGCCGATGAAGTCATCGAGAGCGGCGATTATCAATGGCGAAGCGGCGGCGCGATGTACACCACGAAAAAAACGTATTCGAAACTTGCGAAGGTTTCAGTGCGCGGACTCAGCGATGAGGACACGGTGATCATCAGCACGCTCGATTACACCACCGAAGATCACACGTTGTTCGCGCCGTTGTGGGCGGGCGTGCCAGACGAGGCGCACGCGCAACACATGATCGGGCGCGCGCTGTTGGACGCGTCGCGTTTTTATCGTCCGTATGGCGTGCCTGCTTGTCCATCATTGACTCAGCCCGAAGCGGAGACTGTTTCGCAATCTGTTCATCTCCCTTGGAATCTTTTTGTGTGCGAAGGTTTACTGAGATATGGATTCCGCGCTGACGCGGCGCGGCTGTTCGCGCACAACATGACGGCGGTCATCCAAAGCCTGAAACTGAATCGCGCCTTCCACGCGCGCTACCACGCGGAACGCGGCACAGGCATCGGCGAACGCAACGCCCTCAGCGGACTCGCGCCTGTCGGTTTATTTTTGAAAATTCTCGGTGTTGAAATTCATTCCCCCACCCGTGTGAGACTCGAAGGCGAAAATCCCTTCCCCTGGGATGTGACAATCCAATTCAAAGGTTTGAAAGTGATTCGAGGACAGAAGAAAACGGAAGTGATATTCGCAAACGGCAAGTCTGTGACGGTGGAGGGCGGCGAGTCGGCGGTGGCGGAGGTGTAGTTTCTTGGGGGTATAATTGTTGCAGACAAATCATGGAACAACAATCCATCCGCTGGACAACACAAGATAGGTATGGCAACAGCATTTATCTAACCCAGGAGCGATGGGAACATATCATCGAATCGATCAACCATCCTGAGATGGAAGACTACGAAGAAGAATTGAAAGAGACGGTCAAGACAGGCATCCGCAAGCAAGATTCGTTGAATCCGCAAAAGTATCGTTACTCTAAAGAGTTCAGAAACTTATCATCAAGCAACACGCATATTGTAACCATTGTCTTGTTCGGGTTGCACGAAAGTGAAATCGGTGAAATCGAGTCGAACAATTTTATCGTCACTGCCTACCAGAAAGAAATAGGGTAAAACCATGACAAGCCCAACTACAAATTACGATGAAACCAGCGACACCTTGTATATTTCATTCGCCCCAGGCGAGAAGGCAACAGGAGTCGAACTGAATGAACACATTCTTCTGCGCATTGACAAGGAGAAGCGCAAAGCGGTCGGCGTTACCCTCCTGAACTATTCTGTCCTCGTCCAACGAGCGGATTTCGGTCCGCGTAGTTTTCCGCTCACGGGGCTGACGCAGTTATCGGATGAAACCCGCGAAATTGTCCTCTCGATATTGGAAACTTCGCCAGTCAGGGAGATCCTGTCCCTCTCAACATATACCCCATCGTTTGCCGAATCGATTCCTATCACGCTTCTTAATCTTCCAACGCAGCAAGCGGCGTAACTGACAAAATCCCTTCAAAATGCCAATAAGGAAATCCCTTATTGGCATTTTCGGCATTAAACGCCAATAACGATTGAACACTTGCCATCTCGCAAGTATCCTGTATACTGTTGATGAAGCGAGGTTTCCATGAACGACATCAAACTGCTCGTCTTTGCCGTTGTGCAAGAACAAGATCACGATACCGCCGTGCGCGCGTTGGTGAAATTGAATTTGCCAGTCACATTTTTCGCCAGCGCGGGCGGATTCCTCGGTCGGCGCAACGCGACCCTGCTCATTGGTCTGCGCGAGGGACGCGAGGAAGAGGCGATCAAGTCGCTCGAAGAATCCTGCCGCCAGCGGATCGAATATCTCACGCTTCCGCTCGAAGGCTCGCCACTGCCGATGCCCGCGCCTGTTCCCGTCACTGTCGGCGGCGCGACGATCTTTGCATTACCTGTGGAACGATTTGAAGAGATCTAACAATGACGCAACAGGCGAAAGCGTTAACCGCTAAGCTCGCTAAGAGCGCGAAGATTAAAAAAGGTTTTCTTTGCGGTCTTCGCGCGCTTAGCGGTTAAAAAGGTTTTAGGAGTTATCCCATGAAAATGATCATCCTCATCATCAAAGACAGCGACTCGGACCACGTGACGCAAGCCCTCACCTCGGCAGACTACCGCGTCACGCGCGTCGCCTCCACGGGCGGATTCCTCCGCAGTGGAGTCGCCACCATGCTCCTCGGCGTGGACGATGACCGCGTCGACTCTGCCATCGCGCTGATCCGCGAGAAGATGGGCAAATCCACATCGGACGAAAAACGCGCCACGTTGTTCGTTGTCCCTGTGGAGAAGTTTGAGCAGGTGTAAAAGATGCCCCGTCATTGCGAGGAGGGCTTTGCCCGACGAAGCAATCTCCGTCAACGTGTTGGGGATTGCTTCGCTTCGCTCGCAATGACGTTGACTTAATTATGAGGTCTTGATGAAAAAACGTCATCACATTATTTTCGCAATTATCCTTGCCTTATCCCTCTCAGCGTGCGGACTGCCCACAGGAAGCGGAGACAGCCCCACGTCCGCGACAGAAACGCCTTCAGCAGGCGATCAAGTCGCCACCGTAGTCGCATCCACCATGCAGGCGTTGACTCCCACTTCTCCCGATTCTCCAACGCCGCAACCAGCAGGCTTACTTCCACACTCGTTATATTTCATCAACAACGACAACGCAGGCATCGCGCAAGTCTTTCGACTCGAAGCCGATGGAAAAACGACAACGCAGATCACGTTCGAGCCAGCGGCTGTGAGTTCGTATGACGTTTCGCAAGTAGATGGCAATGTTGTGTATGTGTCGAACAATCAACTCTTGCACATCAATGCCGATGGTTCGGGGCGGAGTATGCTCATGGACGGCGGAGCGATTGACGAGAACAATCCGTTTGTGGCTCGGGTAACCAACCCCGTGTTTTCTCCTAACGCGCAGACGATCGCGTATGGTTACAAAGGTTTGAATCTTTACGCGGTTGCCACTGGCGTGAACAACCTCGTGATCGAAAATCAAATTAAAGACAGCGGCAATGGATTTTTATTTCCCGAAGAATTGTACGCGCCCAACAAATATTCACCCGATGGAACGAAACTGCTCATCACGCTTGGATATTACGAAGGCGCGTCATCGGCAATTTATTATCCTGCGGCAAATTCACTTGTGCGTCTTACCAACGATGCGGGCGCGCATATCTGTTGCGATGAAGTGGATTGGACTCTCGACAGTTCAACGTTATATTCTGCCAGTTCCACCATCGGCATGATCCAATCAGGCATGTGGCGAGTGGACGCGTCCAACGGTTTGGTCACCACACTTATATCCAGCAATTATGAAACGAGTTCTTTTCAATATGCCGATGAGCCGTATCTCGCGCCCGATGGTCAATTATATTTTTTCTACCACACCGCCAACACCGAATTCAACTCGCGCACGCCATTGCAACTCGTCCGCTCGGATGCCGATGGCGTGACGAATCGAACCGTCTTATTGCCTGAAACGTTTCAACTGATGAACGAAGCCCTTTGGGCGCCCGACGCGAGTTTTGTCATCGCGGCGATCGCGCCCTCCGATCAAATTTATCAAGGCGGCGCACTCGAACTTTTTTACACACACGCCGAAGCGGGCTTCATCACGCTCGCGCCGTTCGGTCAGCAACTCAAATGGGGTCCATAAAACTTTTCGGCGGCATCGAGGGCGGCGGCACAAAATTCAACTGCATCGTGGGAACCTCGCCCGACGACATTCGACGCGAGGAACGCTTCCCCACCACAGCCCCAGAAGCAACGCTGGATAAAGCGATTCGATTCTTCCAACAAGCCGAAGCGGATTTCGGCAAACTCTCTTCATTGGGGATTGCGTGCTTCGGTCCGCTCGACCCTCAGCCTGCCTCGCCCACCTTCGGCTTCATCCTCCCGACGACAAAACCCCACTGGTCGAATTTCAACGTGGTCGGTAAGATGCAATCCGCATTCGACATTCCCATCGCCTTTGATACCGACGTCAACGGCGCGGCATTCGGCGAGTGGACATGGGGCGCGGCGCAAGGCTTGGACACGTTCATCTACTTGACGATAGGCACAGGCATCGGAGGCGGCGCGCTCGTCAACGGCAAACTCCTGCACGGACTCATCCACCCCGAAATGGGACACATCCGCATCCCGCATAATTTGAAACGTGATCCGTTCGAAGGGATTTGTCCGTTTCACAAAGATTGTTTCGAGGGGCTGGCATCGGGTCCCGCCATCGAAAAACGCTGGGGGCAAAAAGGAGAGACCCTGCCGCCCGAACATCCCGCCTGGGATCTGGAAGCGCGCTACATCGCGCTGGCTCTCGCAAATTTCATCGTGACGATTTCCCCTCAACGTATCATCATCGGCGGCGGAGTCTCTGGGCAGAAATTTCTATTCCCAATGATCCGCGATCAGGTGAAAACGATATTGAACAAATACGTTCAATCGTCGGCAGTCTCGGAAAATATTGATGCATACATTGTCCCGCCCGCGCTGGGGAATCGTTCAGGCGTGTTGGGCGCGATCGCGTTGGCGCGTCAGACCTCACAGGTCTGATAGACCTGTGAGGTCTTGTTTATTTGAAAGGTGACTGTCACTTTCAAAGTGACAGTCACCTTCGTGTATTAGCCAGCGTTCCAACCTTCAATGGTTTCAAAGAATTTTTTCCATCATTAACTACTACGGAGCGCTTACTTCAGCAGGCAACAGCGAACAAACAAATTGATAGAATTCGCTCGCCGCTTTATACGCTTGAAGATATTCTTCTTCTGTCGGCTCCAGAGTTTCCCCAGGATAGCGATATGCTGTCGCGTATGGTGAGACTTGTTCAGCAACATCGAACCACGAAGTGAACTTTGGTTCCACTTCCGATGCCATGGTTACGAGCAAACGCAAATCGTGTGTCTTTTCGAAAGAGAGGTCGTGGTAAACAAGCCAGCCTTTAATGACTTTTTCTGCTGTTTGCTGGCAATGATAGATTGCCGTGTCTAAATAGGAATCTTTACCGCGCGCAAGTTTTTTCGCGGAGAGCAGATCACGCCGCGCTTTCATCACCCATTTACGCGTAAGCGTGCGTTTTGCGTCCATACAGCAGTTTGCCTTCGCGCGTAATTTGCGCTTCTAAAGAAGCCTTCACTGAAACAAACCGTTCAAATTCACGGCGCGTTTTCACCAACACATCCACAGGAGCCTTCACGCCTCTCAAACTTCGCTGTGCCCGCACCGCCCGCTGGATGGGTTTTTGGCGGCTATTCTTTACGATCACAAGCAGATCCATGTCGCTACCCGATCGAGGTTCGCCCCAAGCGTGTGAACCAAAGAGGTAAATGGTTTCAGGTTGAAACTCATTCACCAAACGTTCCACCACTTCTTTTCGCAAAGCAACAGGTATCTTTTTCATGTTTTTTGAAATTATAGCACGCAAGGATGTCCCGTAGTATAGATCATCCCGCAGTTCAACTGCGGGATGATCATGTCTTTAGACCTGTGAGGTCTACCCAATTACGAAATTATCTATCAAGCGTGTCTTCCCAATGAAGACCGCCATTGAGAGTAGTGTCTTTCCTCGGATCACATCCAACTCTTCGAGCGAGTCGTAATCGGCGCAGGAGACGTATTGCGGTTCAGCCAGCGGCTCGCTTGCCAACAGCTCTTGTATCTTTCCTCTCAACTTCTCTGCATCCCTCTCACCCGCCTCATACAGTTCCTTCGCCGCGCTCAACGAACGGAACAGCACAGTCGCGGCTTTGCGCTGGTCGGCATCTAAGTACACGTTGCGGCTCGACATCGCCAAGCCGTCAGGCTCGCGCGTGGTTGGGCAAACGACGATCTCGATGGGGAAACTCAGATCGCGCACCATTCGGCGGATGACGGCTACTTGTTGCGCATCCTTTTGACCGAAGTATGCCTTGTGCGGCTGGACGGCGTTGAACAACTTGGCAACGACGGTTGTCACACCTTTGAAGTGACCTGGTCGCATCGCCCCTTCGAGCGGACGCGTTATCGCTTCGACCTCCACCCACGTCTGGTAGCCCGTAGGATACATGCTCTCCGCTGACGGAGTCCACACGAGATCGGTGAACGGCTCGATCAAGCGTAAGTCACGGTCTAAGTCGCGGGGATACTTGGCGAGGTCTTCCTTCGGTCCGAACTGAGTCGGGTTGACGAAGATGGAGACGATGACGCGCTGGCACTCGTCCCTTGCGCGGCGGATGAGCGAGAGATGCCCGTCGTGTAGGAATCCCATCGTAGGAACCAGACCAACCGTCCCGTCGAAAGAGAGGCGGGTTTCCCGTAGTTCATCCAGTGTAGAGACTGTTCGCATATCCGTAACTTCCCTTGTTGACAGGAGTAGAAAATCTGTGCTAAACTTAGCCTACAAATCAGTCAAAGGAGACTCAAATGGCTTTCTCATACACCAACTCAAAAGGCAATACCTACTTCCTGCACACCAAGAAGTCGCTGACTTCAACAGGCAAGGAACGCACCCTCTTCTACTTCTCGAAGGAATTGAAGGAAGCCGAAGCGCTCGACGCCGTTCCCGCAGGCTACACCGTCGCTGAGATGAAGACGGGCATGCTCGTCCTCAAGAAGGCGGAACAAAGCTAGGAAGACGCAGGGTTCATCGAAGTATAACCCTGTTTATTCAACGCTCGACCCGCGGGGCTGGGCGTACAACTTAATACTTTTAGATAAAAAAGGAGACTAACATGACACGTACACAAGCATCTAAAAGCCCTGAAACACAGAAAGTGAGGGAGACATGCCAGCGCTAAACCGAGTTCAGTTGATTGGCAACCTGGGGAAGGATCCCGAAAGCAAGTTCACCCCTACGGGGAAGAAAGTGGCTCATTTCAGCATCGCCGTCAATAACCGCTGGAAAGGCAAGGATGGCGAGAGCAAGGAATACACGGAATGGGTCAACGTGGAAGCGTGGGGACGGCTCGGCGAGATCTGCCAGCAATACCTCAAGAAGGGAAGTCTCGTCTACATTGAAGGTCGCTTGAAGACCGACAAGTACGAAGACAAAGGCGAGACCAAGTACTTCACCAAGGTGGTTGCGCTCACGATGCAGATGCTCGACCGCAAACCCAGCGAAGAACCCGTAATGACGGTGGAAGAAGAAGCCGCAGATTACGAGGCGTAAAACAAAAAATGACGACCCTTTCAGGTCGTCATTTTTTTTAACCGCTAAGCACGCTAAGAGCGAGAAGTTTAAAATGATTTCTTAGCGCCCTTTGCGCTCTTCGCGGTTCAATTTTTCTTTGCCTTTTTCTTGGCGGGTTTCGCCTTTACAACTTTCTTTTTCTTCGTAACTGTTTTCTTCGCCTTCGCTTTCGCCTCCACTGGCAGTTTCTCCAACTCATCCACCATGCGGCTCAGCACATCAAAGCCGCCCTGCCAGAATTTTGCATCGCGGATGTTCACACCCGCGTCGCCCAGGATCTTCGCGGGCGCTTCCGATCCGCCAGCGGACAGGATCTTGAGATACTTCGGCTTGAACGATTCGCCCTCCGCTTTGTATTGCTCATAGAGCGCGAATACCAGCAGTTGACCGAACGCGTAGGCATAGACATAAAACGGGGTGTGATAGATGTGGGGAATCGAGACCCATTCCCATTTGAAGTCGTCGCTGAGTTCGAGCGAATCGCCGAACTGTTCTTTGAGGTTCGCCAAATACGCGGCGGAAAGTTCGTCCACCGAGGCGTTCTTCTGCACCATCTCATGCGCTTCGCGTTCGAAGAGGGCAAAATAAATTTGGCGCAAGATGGTGGCGAAAGCGTCGTCCATTTGCTTGAACAAGATGTCCCGTCGGACCGACTCGTCTTTTTCTTCCGAAAGAAGTTTTTCGGTGAGCATCATCTCGCCGAAGGTGGAGGCAGTTTCCGCCAGCGGAAGAGACGAGTGGAAGGTGAACGTGGTGTGATGCGAGGCGAGCATCGCGTGGATGGCGTGCCCCAATTCGTGAGCGAGAGTCGCCACGTCACGGGCGCGTCCCGTGTAATTCATCAGCACGAACGGAGTGTCTTCGGGGTTGATCGAAGCGCAGAACGCTCCGCCCTGCTTGCCCTTGCGGACTTCGCTATCGAGATGGTCTTTGTCGAAGACGCGACGCGCCAGTTCGCCGATCTTCGGGTCGAACGCGCTGAATGATTCGATGACCATGTTCGCGGCGGCGTTGAAATCGAATGCCTTGTCCGATTTTGCAACGGGCGCATAAATATCGTAGCGGCGGAGTTTGCTCACTCCGAGATGTTTTGCCTTCATCTTGAAATAACGTTGAAAGACTTTCGCGTTCTTCTTCGTGACCTCGAGCAACGCATTCACCGCTTCATCGGGAACATCGTTCGCTAAATTCCGCACCGACATCGCGCTCTTGAACTTGCGCATGTTGATGTTTTCGTTGTGCCAGTCGCGCGCGCGGGTTTGGTACATCTGCCCAAGGATTGGACCGTCCTCGCCGTACACGCGATAGAGTTCCTGATACGCCGCCGCGCGGAGTTTCGGGTCGCCACCCTGAATGTACGGTTGCAATTGCGCGCGCGTCAACTCTTGAACCTTGCCGTTCACCTTCAACTTGAAGACGTATCGATTCGTGATCGCGTCATACAAGTTGATCAACGCGTTCGAACCTGTCACATCTTTGAGGTTGATAACTTTCTCCTCTGGCTCGCTCAATGTGTGCGGCTTGAAGTGTCGCATCTCTTCGAGATAATAACGATACGCGCCTGATGCGTTCATCAAGCGTTCGGCGTTCACCTCGTCCACATCTTTCCACCACAGATTGAAAAAGAGTATGCGGTTCTGCATCTCGGCAACAAATTGTTGCACGCGTCCCATCAAACTTTGCGCGTTTTGGTTTTGCGTGTCCTCCGCGAAGGACAGCCCCGCAAACGCATAAATCCGATTCACGATCTTGGATGTCGCTTCGGAGGCGCGCACCACCTCGAGAAATGTTTCGGGGTCAATTTCGGGATTGAGTTTGTTGCGCACGCCCTCGAACGACGTCACTTGCTCTTCCACGTTGTCGAACGCGGCGTTCAATTCGGGGCTGTCGAAGCCCGTGAAGAGTTCGTCCAGATTCCATTTTTTGATCTTGTATGCCATGTGTTAATTTCTCCTTTGTATGTCGTTGCGAGGAGGGCGTTAGCCTGACGAAGCAATCTCCTCGTAATAAACTTTTTTGTTTTTACCATAAATTCAAATGTTTTCGTAGATGCTACAGTATTGTCGTTGCGAGGAGCCGTTCGTTGGCGACGAAGCAATCTCCATACCGTGTTGGGGATTGCTTCGACCCCTTCGGGGTCTCGCAATGACGATTTTGTTTTATAAACTCGACCTGATATGCACAATATCCCCATCTTTCACGGGATATTCCTTCCCTTCGAGTCTCAACTTCCCCTTCGACTTCGCTTCATTCATCCCCCCGAGGCTGATGAGGTCGTCGTACGCCACCACCTCCGCCCGAACGAATCCCTTCGCCAGATCGGTGTGGATCTCCCCAGCGGACTCTTGCGCCGTCGCGCCGCGCTTCGTCTCCCACGCGCGGACCTCGTCCTCGCCGACAGTGAAGAACGATTGCACTTGAAGCAGGTCATACGATAGCCAGATCATCTTGTTGAGGCTGAGTTCTTTGATGCCGTATTCCTGCATGAACATCTCGGCGTCTTCCGCTGATAGTTGCGCGATCTCCATTTCGAGTTTGCCCACCAACGCCACCGAAGGGACATCGAGTTGCATTTCAGGCGCGGACTGTCCCTCGCTCAAGTTGAACACGACTAGCACGGGTTTCCGCGAGAGCAAGCCAAACGAGGAAAGTTCTTTGACATCCTCTTGCGAATATTCCAATGTGCGGAGCGGCGTGCCGTTGTTCAACGCTTCATGCAGACGTGTGAACAGCATGGTCTGTTTTTCGTTCAAGGCTTTATCAGTTCCGCCTTTTTTGCGTTCGTCAACCAATCGTTCCAATTTTCGTTCGACGGCGATGAGATCGTTGAGCAACAACTCGCTCAACATCGAATCTACGTCGCGCTTGGCGTCCACGCTTCCGTTGGGGTGCATCACCAGGTCGCTTTCAAACGCGCGGACGACGAGCAGGAAACCGTCCATCTGCGCGAGTTGATTCAGCAGTTGCCCGGAGATGCCGCTTTTGGCGGACCCAGTTTCAAGTCCGGCAATATCCGCGTACGTCATCTTGGCGTAGATCGTCTTCTTGGGGTTGAACATCTTCGAGAGGACGTCTACGCGCGGGTCTGGCACATCCACTACCGAGGTGTGGACTTCGAAGCGTCCGGCAGAGGCGGTTGTCGGCGCGTCGCCGCGCGTCACCGCGTTGAAGATGGTTGTCTTTCCTGATTGAGGTAGTCCGATAATTCCGAGTTTCATCTTTTCCTTTTATGTAGAGCAAGATGCCATCTTGCTCTACAGGTTATGAGTGGTATACTTGCGCTCGTCCCGCTAAAGCAGGAGCAACGAATTAGCCGAAGTGGCGGAATAGGCAGACGCGCACGACTCAAAATCGTGTTCCCTCCGGGAATGAGGGTTCGATTCCCTCCTTCGGCACTCGGATTATACCAACGCCCGCCATTCAATGGCGGGCGTTTCTCTTTCCGGATTTAGGGTTGTATCCAATGGCAACCCCGCGCCGGGAACACATCTCATCGTTTCGAGCCGCTATGGAAATTACCACGATTACCTTGATCGTCCTGCAATTGATCTTTCTCGAGGGGATTCTCTCCATTGATAATGCCGCTGTGTTAGGAGCGATGGTGGCGCCCCTGCCCGATGATAAGCCGATTCCGTGGCCCCGCCGGCTGGCACGTTTCGGCGAGCGGTTGAATCCTATACTTGGTTACCAACGTCTCGCCGCCCTGCGCGTGGGCTTGTTAGGCGCGTATGTGGGACGCGGCGCCATGTTGTTCATCACAAGCTTTCTGATCGAAAACCCATGGGTGAGGATCGTCGGCGCGGCGTATCTGATTCGCCTGGCGTTTAACGAACTGGGGGATATCACGCCCGGCGTCGAAACCGAAGAGGAGAAACAAGATGCCATGCGAGGCGTGTCGTTTTGGGGCATAGTGCTTACGGTCGAGTTGATGGATTTGGTCTTTAGCATTGACAATGTGATCGCCGCCGTGTCTCTTTCCGATGAACTGTGGGTGGTGATGCTTGGTGTGGGTATTGGTATTCTCACCATGCGTTTCGCGGCAGGGTTGTTCAGTTATGCCGTGCAGCGATTTCCCGTGCTCAAGCCCGCCGCGTACATTTTGATCCTCAACATTGGAATTCAATTGATCCTCGAACAGGTTTGGAAGATCGAGATCTCGGATTGGACGCGTTTCTTCATCTCGGTTGCGATCATCCTGATCTCTTTGCTGTACGCGCGGAGCGTCCTCCTCCAGAAATTGCAATTCATCCTCGATTGGCTGTCATTCCTAATGGGATGGATCAACAAACTGGTGGATTGGCTTTTGGCGCCGTTCAGCTGGTTCTTCCAAAAGGCGATCAATAGCTTCAAAGTTTCCAAAGCGGAAGGCGCAAAATAATTACTTGCTTGACATCCCCTTAACAGGCGAATACACTTGGCTTGGTTGGGGAGTAGCCATGACGTTCCGCGAAAGCGGAAATGTCACCGGGTCGTCGTCATGACATTGACGCGCATCGCGCCATCGGCGACTCGAAACGTGCGGGTATGACGTTTGGCGAGACCATCACAAATTTGGTGTGATGGTCTCGTTTTAATTTTGAACATCGCAGAGCGTATTCTCAGGAGAGAATTTCTATGGCACACGACGACACGATCCAAAACAGCGAGTGGCACGCGCTAAAAGCCGAAGAGGTGTTGAGCCATCTGAAAGTGGAAGACCGGGGGTTGACCTCGGCGCAGGTGGAGGAGCGGCTTGCGAAATATGGGCACAATCAACTGGAAGAAGCCCCGCGCCCCACCTTCCTGCAAATGTTGTGGGAACAGTTGAATAATTTTGTGGTCATCCTGCTGATCATCGCCTCGCTGGTCTCCGGTTTGCTAGGTGATTACGTGGAAGCGGCGGCGATCATGGCGATCGTGGTGTTGAACGCCGTGCTGGGAATCGTCCAGGAGCGGCGCGCGGAGGAGGCGCTCGCGGCGTTGAAAAAACTCGCCGCGCCGGACGCGCAGATCATCCGCGATGGGAAGCGGGTTTCCATCCCTTCGTATGAATTGGTGCCGGGCGACATCGTCTTTTTGGAAGCGGGAAACTTCGTGCCGGCGGATATCCGCCTGCTGGAAGCGGTCAACCTAAGGGTGGAAGAGGCTTCACTGACCGGCGAATCGCTCCCCGTCCAAAAGAACGCCGCGACAGTGCTTGAGAAAAACGTCCCGTTGGGAGATCGCAAGAACACGGCGTTCATGGGCACGCTCATCTCGTATGGACGCGGGCGCGGCGTGGTGACCAGCACCGGGATGCGCACGCAATTGGGGCTGATCGCCTCGATGCTCCAGAACGTGGAAGCGGAGGAGACACCCCTGCAAAAGCGGCTCGATCAATTGGGCAAGTCGTTGAGCATTGCCGCGCTGTTTCTCGTCGCGGTCGTTTTTATTGTCGCGCTCATCAACCAGACGAATATCAATGAACTGTTTACCGGTCCGCTTGCGTATTTGAACGAGTTTGCCGAACAGATCACCGACGTGTTCATCATCGCCATCAGCCTTGCGATTGCCGCCGTGCCGGAGGGACTGCCCGCGGTGGTGACCATTTCACTGGCGTTGGGGATGCGCGAGATGATCAAGCGTCACGCGCTCGTGCGCAAATTGTCCTCGGTGGAAACACTTGGGTCTGCGACGGTCATTTGCTCGGACAAGACCGGCACGCTCACGCAAAACGAGATGACGGTCACGCGCATGTGGGTGGACGGGCAATTCATCAACATCACCGGCACGGGCTATGCGCCGGTCGGCGATTTTATGGTGGATGGAAAAAAGAGGAAGATCGCGGAGTATCCCGCCGCGCTCACCGCGTTATGGATCGGATTGTTGAACAACGACGCCTTGCTCGAAACGACGGGTGAAGACGAGCAACAAAAGACCTATCGCATCGTCGGCGACCCGACGGAGGGTTCATTGCTGGTCGCGGCGATGAAAGCCGGCGCAATGCACATGCAAGTGCGCGAGGCGTACCCGCGCGAGAACGAAGTGCCGTTCGATTCGGACCGCAAGCGCATGATCACGATCCACGATGTGTTCGCGCCGCGGCCGGGCGATCCCTCGCCGTTCACCGATGAAAAGCATAAATCGTGGGATGTGATCGCCGTCAAAGGCGCGCCGGATGTGGTGCTTGATC
>CAYWCN010000059.1:0-19999 GCA_964456775.1 uncultured Anaerolinea sp. | reverse complement strand
AAACTTCCCGGTCCGATCACGATCATATCCGCGTTCAGGATGGCTTTCAACACGGGCGGATACGCCGGCGCGTCGTTCGGCTCCAGCCAGACGCGGCGGATCTCACCCGCCATCTGCGGGATGCGGCTCTCCCCCTCCACGCGGACTTGATTGACCGTGTGAGGCAATTGCATATCCGCGACCAATCTCACATTATGAAGGGTGGATGGAAGTACACGTCCGCTTACGGATAATACTTTGCCCGATTCTGCGACCGCGCCTTCAAAACTCCCGGTGATGTCTGCCAACGCGGTGATGAATAAATTTCCGAAGGAATGTCCGCTCAGATCGCCCGCGCCGCTGAAGCGATACTGGAACAACTGCGTGAGCATCTGCTCGTCGTTGGAGAGCGCGGCGAGACAGTTGCGGATGTCGCCCGGCGGAAGAATCCCAAAATCCGCGCGTAATCGTCCCGACGAGCCGCCATCGTCTGCCACAGTGACAACTGCCGTCAGATTCCGTGTGTACTCCTTCAACCCGCGCAGAAGATTCGACAGTCCATGCCCGCCGCCGATGGCGACGATGCGAGGTCCGCGTTTGCGGCGCTGATAGTCGGTTAGATCGTCCAACAAAACGCGACCAGTCCGAAGGTACGGACGAAGAAGCGAGCGGTTAAGTCGCAAGATGCCATATCCCACCAGCCAAACGCCGATCCCGCCGAAGATCAAAATGCGCAGGATACGCGGCAGAAATCGAAGGGAGGCGTACGAAAGGATCGTCAGGAGAGTCTCGTTGGTCGAATCGGTGCGATAGAGATCGAGCAGGAACATGGCAAAACCCACCCCCAGCAATGTAATGCCAGCCATGATAAAGAGAAACCAGCGTTTGATCCCCAACCCCGGCGCAAACCAGCGGGCAATCTCGCGGAACTCGTCAACCAAACGGGCAAGCCGAGAATTTTTATTGTTTGGCATGAAAAGAGTGTAGCAGGGATGGAAAACAGAGTCAACTCTCTCGATTTTTCATTAACCGCAAAGCGCGCGAAGAACGCCAAGAAAATCTTTTTAATCTTCGCGTTCTTAGCGTTCTTCGCGGTGAGCGATTGCCCAAGCCATGCGGAAACTTTAGGCTGGTAGATGCTCGGTTATAATGACGCCCATGTCGCTCACAATAGCCGTTGACCTCGGCGGGACGCACATCCGCACCGCCGCATATAACCCCGAAAGCACTACACCGGTTGCCCACTTCCGCACGCGCACAAATGCCCATGAGCCCGGCGTGTTTGACCGCCTCGTGCAGGCAATCGAAAAGGTGTGGAATGATGACGTAACATCGATGGGTGTTGCATCGCCCGGTCCGCTTGATCCGTACACTGGAACGATCCTCGCCACTCCGAACATCCCCGAGTGGCGAAATTTTCCGCTGGCGCAAAAACTCTCCGCGCGTTTCGGCGTGCCGGTGCATCTCGACAACGACGCGAACATGGCAGGCTTCGGCGAGTGGACGTTCGGCGCGGGCAAGGGGCATCACAACCTCATTTATCTCACCATCAGCACGGGCGTCGGCGGCGGCGTGATCTGCAACGACGCGCTCCTGCAAGGCTTTCACGGACTCGCCACCGAGCTCGGTCACATGATCATTGACCCAGACGGTCCGCCATGCGGGTGCGGCAAAAATGGACACGTGGAATCATTTTCATCGGGGACTGCCATCGCGCGACATACAATCGAGCAGATTCAAGCGGGACAAAAAACCTCGCTTCAACTCGACGGGGCGAGCTTGACCGCCAAGCAGATAGCGGAAGCGGCGCTTGCAGGCGACTCGCTCGCTGTTTCAGCCTTTGCGCGCGCGGGACATTATCTCGGCATCGGCGTTGCGAATTACCTCGCCATCTTCGATCCTTCCATTGTCATCTTCGGCGGCGGTGTTTCTCAAGTGGGCGACCTGTTATTCAAGCCGTTTGATAAAAGTTTACATGAGCATACGTTTCATCCGCACTATTTGGATAATTTAGTTATTGCAAAAGCCGCGCTCGGCGACGATGTGGGTCTGCTGGGCGCGCTCGCTTGGGCGCGATCGAAACGAAACAACGAACCAGCGAGGGCAGCATGAGAAACAGGATCTGCGTGATCGTCCCTTTGTGGATGATCACAAAATGGTGGACCGCGGACCGGGACGGGGAAACATTGTCCATGGGCGACTCAGGCTGACCTGAGTCTGACGCGTTGCTTTTTATCCAATAAATAAATTCGACATTGCGAGTTTTCGAGAAGTAATTTTCACCACACTAGGGAGATTGCTTCGTCGCCAAGAACAAAGGCGCTCCTCGCAATGACATGAAGACAATCAAGGAGTTCGTAATGAAAAAAATGAATCTGCCGGGCCCCAAAGCCCAGGCATTGCTCGACCGCGACGCGAAAGTGATTTCGTCGTCGTATCCGCGCGCGTATCCGCTTGTGATCGATCACGGCAAAGGCGTGGAAGTGTGGGACGTGGACGGTAACCGCTTCATTGATATGATGGCGGGCATCGCCGTGCTTTCAACGGGACATTCACACCCGAAAGTTGTGAAGGCTGTGCAAGACGCGGCGGGAAAATTTCTGCACATCTCGTCCGACTTCTATCACGAAGGCTGGGTGCGCCTCAGCGAAAAATTGGACGAGATCGCGCCGTTTGAGGAAAATGCAAAAACGTTTCTCACGAATTCAGGCGCGGAGGCGATCGAAACCGCGATCAAGTTGGCAAAATTCCACACTAAACGGCAAAACTTCATCGGGTTCTCCGGCGCGTTCCACGGGCGCACCATGGGGGCTGTCGCGTTCACCGCAAGCAAAGCGATCTACCATCGCGGGTTTTATCCGCTCATGCCGGGCGTCACGCACGCGCCGTACCCCAATGAATATCGCCCGGTCTTGGAACGCAGACCCGGCGAGGATTACGGCGAGACCAGCGTGCGTTATATCGAAGAGGAAATTTTCCGCAACGTGCCGGGCGAGGAAGTGGCTGGTATTTTGGTCGAACCGATCCAAGGCGAGGGCGGCTACCTCGTCCCACCGGCTGGATTCTTCCCCGCGCTTCGCAAGTTGTGCGATAAATATGGAATCCTGCTGATCGTGGATGAAGTGCAAAGCGGCGTGGGGCGCACCGGTAAATGGTGGGCTGTGGAGAACTTCGGCGTCGAGCCGGATATCGTCGCTTCGGCGAAGGGAATCGCATCCGGTCTTCCGCTGGGCGCGTGCATTGCGCGCGAATCGGTGATGACGTGGCCCAAGGGAGCGCACGGCAACACATACGGCGGCAACCCCATCGCCTGCGCCGCGTCGCTCGCCACGCTCGAACTGATCGAGGAAAGTTATCTCGCCAACGCGGCAGAGGTCGGTGAATACACCATGGACGCGCTGGAAGAAATCCAGGCGCGGCACCCGTCTATCGGCGCGGTGCGCGGCAAAGGTTTGATGATCGGTGTGGAGTTCGTAAAGGATAAGAACACAAAAGAACCAAATGAGGAAATCCGCAACACCATCGAACATACCGCCTTCGAGCATGGCTTGCTGGCGCTTGGATGCGGAAAATCAACCATGCGCTTTGCGCCGCCGCTGTGCATCACGAAAAAGGAAGTGGACGAAGGCTTGGGAATCTTCGAGGAAGCTGTGACGATGGCAGAGAAGGAACAGGGGTTGAGGTAGAATTTCGCATCGCGAATCAAAAAAGGGACGAAGGTTTTGACTTCGTCCCTTTTTGATTCAGCAGTTAAACGGGTCCCCCAACGTCTGGACCGCAGAAATACCCAGTGATCCCAAACGTAATGCCAAGGGATTGTAGAAACTCAAAGAAGCCGTCTGCCCCCAACTCTTCCCAATACCACGCCGGCAGTGCGTCGGAATCAGCATATTCGCCGTCAACATAAATGCCAAACGAGTACCACAGAACCTCGTCCTCCGAGCAGGCGATCTTATTGGACCCATTTGGCGCCGGCACTTTGGCGTAGAAGGTCTGCCCTGCTACATGCAATGTTATCTCTTCACCGGCGTATTTACCGGGCACATGGCAAACCACTCTTCCGGTTTCTTCGTCCTTGAGGGTGCATTCCACCGTATGGTCCTCTGAATTAACGAATATACTGGCGCCCTTCAATTCCTCCTGAGTCACGCCCGGCAGATAGATGACGACCGATGAACTTGCCGCGCTGGCTGTGCCGACGTTCACTCCGAACGCTGTCGCCATTACCGCCAAGATCATCACTAACATAAATGCTTTCTTCATATTGAAAAATCTCCTTTGATGGCAATGTCTTTGATCGCTAACAAGACTTCTTTCGCCCAGATTAGATACAAATATCCAGCAAAGAAGACCTTGCAGGTTTGTTGGGAACGCCTTCTCGAAGACTTTCTTCGCTGGAGAAAAGGCGCTTAATACAAACACACCCCGAAAATTCGGGGTGTGTTCTTTACTTTATATACGATCTTTACTTCTCCGCTTCCACTTTTACAAGAACGGCGCGAACGATCACACGCTTGAGATAAGTCTTTGTTTTCTCATCATACTCCTTGCAGGTGATGAGAGTGAGCCATGCCTTCTCCTCATGCTTGAACACGGATGAATCCGTTGGGCTGAGGGTCACGTTCGTGCGGATCTCATAGGTGTACACCTGTCCGTTGGCGTGGACGATGACCGTGTCGCCGTATTTCAATTGGCTTAGGTTGACGAACGGACCCGGCAGTCCGCTGGCAAGGTATACGTGACCGGTGATGACGCTGTTCCCTTTCAAAGTGGGATAAGCGCTCCCTTCGAGCCAACCGGTCTGTTTGCCAAGCCAGGAGACGTTCCAACTTCCATTTCTGAGAGGCACGCCTACGATGCTCGTTTTTATTCCAAGCGATGGAATCTCGAACCAGATATTCCCGGCGAGCGCGTCATAGGATTCGTATGGCACTTTGCTCAAGTCGGTTTTCACGTTGGGAGCAAATCCGGTATCCGGGGCGCGCGCGCCGGCTGGAATGCCTCCACCGCCTCCACCACCGCCTGCCGGCGCGCCCAGCACCAGAGTTGAGCTTGTGCCATACACGTTGATCGGACTGCCCGGATCGTAATCGCGTTCGGTGGAGAAGATATTCGGGTTCTGTTGTCCCGGCGGGTTACCGGGAGGACTCGGCGGCACACCGGGCAAGCTTGTCCACGCTACATCGGCGACATTGGTGGCGGGGATCCCGAGAACAGTCACGTCGAAGGTGATCTGTCCATTTCCTCCGCCAAGTGCAAAATTACTCCATGTGGCTTGGATGGTACGCGTGCCGGGAGTATACGTACAAGTGGTTGCGGGTTGAACGCCGACGTTACAATTCAGCGTTGCGGGAACAAAATCGAGCTCGACGGGGAGAATGTCTGTCACGACGAGGTCATACGCATTGGTTTCACTGGCGGCTGTGTGATCAATCGTCAACGTAAGCGTGATCACCGAACCAACCGAGACAACTGAGGTGCTGGAAGTCTTTAGAATGGAAACATCCGGTTCCACGATAGTGACTGTGGTTGAAGATGGAGGAGTTGTGCCGGCGCTCGAACTCCACACCGCGCTGTTATCAAGAGTTACACCGGAGACATTTGCGGCGCTATCCAGCACGACAGCGCGGTAATCAATCGTCAAGGTTTGAGGCGCTCCAGGGTTAGTAAGCGTTCCAAAGTTGAACGTGACGCGGCGTCCGACATCCGTAGTTGTGCCGCCGCCCGCATCATCCACGGTTGGAGCGGCGCACACAGCGGGGAATCCTCCAACCACAGTGGTGGTCAGTGTTCCGGCATTGATCGCCGTGCAGTCCATGAAGGAAAGCCCTTGCTCCATGGTATCTACAAGTTGCGCGGTGGTAAAAGTGCCGGTTGGGATGGTAACAACCACACGATAGGTAACGATCTCACCGATAGCGACATTGGGATCGGTAGTAAATGCCTGATTGCTTGAAAGCAATGTTTTGACCACAGTGCCGCTCGTTGTTTGTACGAAACCGAAATCAACTGTGGGGTTATGCGTTGTCCCGTTATTTTGCGTGACTAGATTATTTCCAGCCAAACCAGCAGACCCAGGTGTGAGCGTGACAATCGCGCTGGAGACCTGACCAGAAGCGACGCCATCGCCATTGTCGTTGTCATCTGTATTAGTATTCGGATTGTCGTTATCGGTTTGATCGGCGGAATCAATTGTGCTTTGATAACCCGCAGGCGGCGTTACGCGGACAATGTAATCGCCTTGCGGCAGGCCGCTGAATTGATACGTGCCGCCTCCGCCGGTTGTTACGCCTGTTACGCCATCGTCGGCTGTGCCGAGAATTCCATCGGCTCCGACCAGAATTTGAGTCGTGCCGTCTGCGGCATACAACGTCACCACTGCGCCAGCAAGCGGCGTATCGGTTCCACTGGTGAAGACACCATCGTTATCCACATCTTCAAAGACAAGGTCGCCAAGTTGCTGACGATAGAAGCCAAAGTCCACTGTGCGGTTGGAGTGATCGTCCGCCGCCTCGCCGGCTTGCGCGCCGGGCAACGGATCGTCATCATTCGTTGGCTCGATTCCAAGAGGTCCTAAGGTGGCGACCTGACTTAGCACCGCGCCATTGAATGTTCCGGGGGCGGTTTGCAACGTGCCGTTATCATCGGTGTCGTCATCATCATTGGGGGCGTCCGCTAGAGTTTCAGTAATTCCGCCTGCGCCGCCTATGGTTGTGCCACTGCTCCAATACCCAACAAGAGCATCGTTGGAACCATCGTTCGTGAAGTTATCGGCAACGATCACCACGATGTAATCGCCAGCAGGGAGACCATCGAAACGATAATATCCACCACCGGCAGTTGTTGTGGTTTGCAGAACCGCGCCGGTTGGAACACCTCCAACTGCCGCGTAGAGTTCCAGAACAACCCCGTCCACACCTTCTTCGGGAACGCCGAGAACATCGCGAAAACTGTCATTATCTGTGTCGAACCACACGCGGTTGCCAAGGCTGTAAGGAGGCGTCACAATCCCAAAGTCGACGCGCGGTTCGTTCGTGACACCGGTCGCGTTGACCGAATTCGCTTCCGCGCCCGGCGTCAGCGTTACAACGTTCGTGCGGACATCTCCGCCAGCGCTTAAAGTACCGTTCACCGATCCGTTGTCGTCACTGTCGGTTGTGTCCACATCAGCATCGAGTGGAGGCAACTGTTCGTAAGGATTACCCGCGCCGCCAGTGCTGGAGGTCGTGCCTTCGAGCGTGCCTCCCGCGTTGAATTCTGCGGCGTCAATCTGCACGATGTAATCGCCTGCCGGTAGACCCGTGAAGGAGTAATCGCCATTGCCTGTGGTGATTGTTGTTGCAATGACTGTGCTTCCATCGCCAGAAAGCAAATTCACCGTAACGCCATTGATACCCAATTCGCCGCCGTTAATTGTGCCGCTATCGTCTAAATCTGCCCACACTTGATTGCCGAGGGTCATGGTGTAGAAACCGAAGTCAACGGTCATGTCGGCGCGGTTATCCACTGCGCCCTGTCCGAGTGGAGCATCCGGTTCAAGCGTCGGTTCGGTGGAACCCGGCCCCAAAGTGACCGGAAGACTATCCACCGCTCCGGCTTGAAGCGTTCCGTTGTCATCCGCGTCGGAAGGGACCCCATCCGCATCAGGCGCGGCAGTTTCAGTGAGCGTTCCATTTGCGAGTCGCGAGGTGCCACTGCTCCAATATCCGACGAGGGCATCGCTCACACCGCCGACAGTGAAATTATCAGCTGGAAGCCGAACAATATAATCACCGGCTACCAGATTATCGAAACGATAATATCCATTGGCGTCGGTTGTTGTCGTTGCAAGGAATGTTCCACTTGCGGAATAAAGTTCGACCACCACGCCCGGCACACCCAATTCGCCTGCGTCGCGCGTGCTGTTGTTATCTGTATCAAACCAGACGCGGTTGCCAAGGCTGTAGGCGGCGACAAAGCCGAAGTCAACGGTGAGATCGGTTGTCCTACCGGTCGTATTATCCACCGCGATATTTGGCAATACCTCACCGGGAATCATGGACAATAATCCACTACTGACTTGCCCGCCGCCGAGTCCAATTCCGTTATCGTTATTGTTTGCGTTCGTATCCGGGTCAGTTGTATCGGCAGGGACGGCAGTATCCACCGTGCTGGTGTAGCCAGTAGGCGGCGTGACGCGGACAAAGTAATCCCCGGCTGGCAAATTGGTGAAATTGTACAAACCTGAGGCGTCTGTTACAAAATCACCCAGCAGGTCGTCGGCTGTTCCAAAGACTCCATCCACCCCAACATTGATCTCTGTAACCCCATCGGAGGCATACAATTGAACTGTCGCGCCAGCCAACGGGAGATCGGGGCCGCCCGAACCGGCATCGTCATAATCTCCATCGCCGTTGACATCCACAAAGACAATATCGCCGATATTAACTTTATAGAAACCGAAGTCCACTGTGCGGTCGGAACGATTGTTTGCGGCTTCGCCGGGTTCAGGATTCAAAGCCGGGTCATTATCATTGATCGGTTCCGCTGGACCGGGGGGACCCAACGTGACTGCCGCCGAAGAGACATAATCCACCGTGTTCGTCACGAAGGTTGTGCGCCCGTTGTCGTCGTTGTCCACTACAGTTGTATCAGGATCATTAGTAGTGGCGTCGGCGATCGCGCCGTTCGGAGCCATGGAGGTGAGACTGCTCCAATACCCGCTGAGCGGATCGCCCGGCACGGTATCGCCCACGCCCACATTGCGGAAGTTATCATCGGGAATCACAACCACATATTCGCCCGCAGTGAGATTATCAAAACGATAATATCCGTTGGCATCTGTTGTATCTGTACCGGCTGGTGTATCCCCGGCGTCAAAAACGCCCGGTGTTGTTCCATTATCGAGATACAGTTCTACGAGGACGCCCGGAATCGGAAGTTCGCCCGCGTCAAGGAGCGCGTTATTGTTTGTATCGAACCAAACGCGATTACCCAAACTATACGTGCCGGTGAATCCAAAATCGAAGGTGTGATCATTGTTACCTGCGGGTCCGGTAGTGACCGGAATGACCGCGTTGTTGCCGCTATACGACGCGTCCGAATCGCGCTGGTCTGCATCTGCGTCTGGCGTGGTCAACACTAAGCCTGCAAGAGGAGTTTGCTGGCTTCCACCCTGCGCATTGGGAATCCGAATTTCATAAGAGGAGTTCGGGTTGAGTTGATCAATCAGATAGATCTGACTGGCGGTTGATGTGCCGGGTCCCGAACTGAAGTAGTAACCACCGTTCGCATCCGTGATGGCAGTCCCGATCAACGTACCGCCTTGATACAGTTCGACTGTCACGCCTGCAATTGGGTTTTCACCCGCATCTTGAACACCGTCGGCGTCATCGTCCAGCCAGATACGATTTCCTATTTCAATAGGCGCACTGTAACAGAAACCTTCCACATCGCCGATGCCTGCGGCTTTGCCGAATCGACTTGCATCGTCAGTCTGCCCAAAGATCTCATAAGCGCGCGTACGCGTACCGTTAGCGTTGCTAAACCAAGTAATCCCACCGGAGCGGATGGCAAACGGGTCAAAAACGGATGTTACCACCTCGTCTGTTCCGGGGACTAGAACTAAACCGCCCAGCGTAACTTCGTTATGTGTGCCGCCGTTTAACGCGGCAGAGGGAGCGTACATATCTTGCCAATAATATTCACCGCCGCCGGGTCCTTGTGCGGGAGCGCTTCCTGCACCACCGGTTGTGATACCGCCACAGAATGAGTTGGTTTCCAAAACGAAGCCGCCTGCCCCGTTCGCACACGCGCGCAGCATATCGCCCGCCGAGGTGCCCTCGAAAGTTGTGTTAGCCGCGATCGTGACCGGCGTCACGGTATATCCAGTGGTAAAGTCGTAGAAGTTAAAGGAAGTAGTCGCGGCGGATGTGGAATAGTTCACTTCACCAGTTTGATGACCAGCGCGATCCATGAGTCCCAGAACCAAGTCACCATTCGTATCGAATTCAATATCCGAAAGGATCGGCTGAGGATAAATGATCTGATTATTGTATGCGAGCAGAGGTGTGCCGGTTGCGGCGGCAGTGTTACGGCAACCGTTCAAATTATCCAAACAGATAAGGGATGTAAATACCGGCGACCACGGACGCCATTCTGCTGGGTAGCCCGGCACATCTGCGCTCACCACTCCGCGCGGGTAATTCAAGGGAAAATCAAACACCGGCGTCCATGCTCCCGGACTGGCTTCAGGGGTGCTGATGATGTAAGCGTGCAAGTCAGCAACATTTTGCGAGCTTTCCGCGGAACACACTACGCCAACATATACATTCCCCTGATAGACTTCCACCGCCCATGGACGGACGTTAATATCAGGGTCTAACGCCGGTCCCGCCGGACAACCCGGCGTTTGAGCAAGCGTGATCGGGGTTGCGGTGGCATATGCGGTGGGAGCGCCTATAGCTGGGATGATGATCGAATATAGAGTTCTATCTGTCAGGTTGATCAGCCATAAAGTATTGTCATCCGCGCCGATATCCATATCGCCGATAGATTGTTTCCCCACGGCATCCCACGCGACCGGGTCGTTATTCGGCGTTGTCGCTATCGCCGGCAAACCTCGGGCGGTATCGTCCAACGGACCATCGTCTATGCCAAAACTATCAATATCTACATAACTCGCTACGCTCACTTGCGCCCCTGTGACCGGGTTCACTACGATCTTATAAATTCCACCGCCACCCAGAGGACCAAACCCCGAATGTCTTTTTGCCAACGCGCTTGCGAAAACAGTATTCGTTTCGCGTTGATATGCCAACCCCCACGTAGCGCCGATTTGAACACCCGTTGCTAGAGATTGCGTAACTGTGGTATCAGCGCGGCCGTAGGCTGAATATGGAATCGAATAGAGTACGGATGCCGTGCCTGCCGTGCTGCCGGCTAATAAAGGATCGCCATTAATATAACAAGGCATCACAAGGAATGGATTGTTCTGGCAATATTCATCCGGCTTCGACAACCCCATGTCCACACCAGCCGCGGGGCTGGTGACAAATTGAACCGTTGTGCCAGAGTCGCGCCCGAACGCGCCCGGACTTAAACCGGATGGGATGTTTGTAAACTCGAGGCGTACCGGTGTTCCATTGGATATTGGAAGTGTATATCCACCTGTGGGATTAGTTATGACCGGTATTCCTACGACTGCTCCCGTAGAATCATACGCTGTGACAGTAACCCCGGCTACCCCTGTATCCCCCGAACCACGCATACCGTTATCGTTGTAGTCTGTAAAAACAGTACCGCTGACCGTATTCAGGTCTGCGCTGGTGATCGCCAGTTGCGCACGATTATAGGTGCCGGCCGTGCCAGCGAGCGTATCGCAGATCTGGAGCGTCCAATTACCAGCCGCATTTTCGCCCTTGAAAGCGCTGAGAAGGTTTACGGGACGCGCTGTTCGATCGAAATAAGGAAAGCCCGGCGCATCGTCACTGTTATCGTAGATCGAACCGGAGCTTGTATCGTCTAGCATCACATCGTAATTATCGTAGTTGTCCGGGCTGGCGACGGTGGGAGAGCCAAATCCAGCCCCGGGGATCATTACGACAACTGTGCCGGCGGGCGAGGTCAGTGTAGCGCTGATCTGGCTTCGAACCGCATGATTAACATTGACCCCAACGTTGATATCGGAGATCACAACACTGGCGGCAACATTGATCGTCCGCGAGATACAGGCTCCGTCAGGAATCGCAACCGGCGCGCCGGGGATGTCATTGACATTCGTGGGCAGGGCATACGCCACTCGCACAGGCTGAACGAACAGATTCATTAATATGATCGAAAAAAGTATTAATCCTGAGAGGAATCGTGTTATAAACCCAGAAGAGATTGATCTCATTTGTTCACCTGTGAATAAGCTAAACCTATATCAAAATCAACATTGGTTTGCCAGGGCGGCGCAAACGCCGATCTGCAATGCAACTTCAATTTTCAGCCTATATTAACACAAAATGGCTGGTTTAGAACCAGCCATTTTGAAAGGTTTTTTTGTGTTTAGCGCTCGAGTGATACGTCCACGAGAACCGCTTTCACCACCACCCGCCGCAAGTACGTCTTCGTTTTTACATCATACGTATCGCACGTCACAAGAGTAAGGACAGGCTTATTTTCGTGGTTCAACACGCTGATGTCGTCCGGCGAGTCGTACGCATTCGAAACGATCTTATAGGTATACACATACCCCGAATTATGAACAAAGATAAAATCGCCGGCTTTCGCATACTTCAAGCGGGAGAACAAACCGGGCTTGCCGTCCGCGTTGACCACATGCGCGCTGATCACGCTGTTGCCGCTCCACGTGGGATAGGCGGTTCCTTCCAACCATCCAGCCCGATTCTGCAGCCACGAGAGATCCCATCCGCCGTCCTTCATCTCCACGCCGACCACCTCAGACTTCACTTTGATAGCCGGGATTTCCAACACGAGACCCGACGCAGAATAGGATGGTTTATTTTCAACATTCAACGGCGTGACAAGATTCGGCGCAAAGCCGGTGTCAAGGATTTGGAAACCGGTTCCCGTCGGACTGGTCGGGCTGGTACCCCCTCCCCCGCCTCCTCCACCCCCCGCAACCGGATTCAATTGCAAGGCATCATTGTCGCCATAGATCGTATTGACCGGGTTCGGGCTGAGCGGGTCGTAGAATCTTTCGGTCGCAAACGGGTTAGGCGGATTGGAGAATGAATCCGGCGCGCTTTGGTCGCCTACTTCACTCGTCCATTGAACCGCGCCAACATTCGTAACGGTCTGGTTGGGTAACAACGCGGCATTCCCGGTCACGCTAAAGCGAACCAAGAGTTGATCGCCGGCGGGCAGGCGGGTGAACGAACTCCACTCCGCAATGATCGTGCGTGTGGCAACATCGTATGTGCAATTGACCAATGCCGCGCTCTGGTCACCATCATTACAATCCACCGAATTCGCAACGTAATCCAATTCGGCGGGGATGGGATCGGTGACCAACACATCGAACGCGTCGGAGCGGCTATTGGCGGTGTGAGTGATCGTAAGCGTAAAGTCCACCGGCGTTCCAGCCGCCACAAAGTTGGTGTTGGATGACTTCACGATCTGCAAATCAGGCTCGACCAATGTGATCGTCCGTTGGGCAGGCCCGAGGCTTCCACCTGTCCATGTGAACAGGGCGCTGTTATCCAGCGTGGTCTGGGTCGCCGCGCCGCGATTCGCCGGGAGGTCCAGCACAATGGCACGATAGACCACCGTCAGCGTTGCGTCAACTTGACCGTTATTTGTAATATCACCTAAAGCAAAGACCACTTGTCTATCAATATCCTCAGGCAGACCAGTGCCGGTATCGTTTGCAGTGACGTTATTGGCGCAAACAGAACCGAATCCACCGGGTACCGTGGTCGAGAGAGCCGGGGCGGTAACGCTCAAACAATCGAAGAAAGCGAGGCCCTGTTGCATGGTGTCAACCAGTTGCGCACCGGGGAGTGTTCCGGGCGGGACCGTGATCTGAACCTGATAGGTCACCAATTCACCGATGGTCGCCTGCAAAGGCGTGACCGTTTTCAAAATCCCGGCGTTGGCTTGCACAAAGCCGAAGTCCATGGTGGGGTTATGCGTTGTCCCGTTGTTTTGGGTAACAATGTTGTTGTTCTGCGCGCCGGCACTACCGGGGGCGAGAGTAATTATCGCGCTTGTAGTTAAACCTGCGCCGGTGCCGTCACCGTTGTCGTTATTATTCGTGTTGGTATCCGGGCTGTCGTTATCCGATTGATCGAAGTCGTCGCGCGTGCTGGTGTAGCCATTGGGAGCAGTGACTTTGACAACATAACTGCCTGCCGCCAATCCGTTGAATTGATAGTTGCCATTTGCATCCGTCAATACGCCGCCTTGACCATCATCGCCATTTCCGGGGATACCGTCGGGACCAAACGCGTCGTCGGCGGTGCCGGGAATTCCATCTGCGCCGGTGATGATCTCGGTCGTTCCATTGGAGGCGAATAGATGAACCAAGACATTCTGAAGAGGAACATCGCCCGCATCGAACGTGCCGTTGTTGTTTACATCCTCAAAGACAAGGTCGCCTAAGGAAAGCCGGTAGAATCCGAAGTCAACGGTCATGTTGGCGCGTTGATCAATTGCGCCCTGTCCTAATGGGGCATCTATTTCGATTCCGGGCACTCCGGGCGTCACGCCGAGTACCGGCTCCGTTAAGCCGGGACCCAAAGTGGCGACACTGCTGACGACTGCGCCGGCAAACGTCCCTGCGGTTTGAAGCGTGCCGTTGTCATCGTCGTCAATATCTGTGTTGGCAAGAGGGGCCGCAGTCTCTCCATTGTTACCGGCGGGACCGATCGTCGTGCCGCTGCTCCAATATCCTTCGAGCGCGCCTCCGGTGTCAAAGTTGTCATCAGGGAGTACGACCACGTAATCGCCGGCGGGAAGTCCGTCGAAACGATAGTATCCATTCGCGTCTGTAGTGGTTGTGCCGACCAAAGTTGGATTGCCCAGCGCATCCACTGAATATAATTCGACAATAACCCCGGGCGTTCCTACTTCAACACCGGCGTCTCTGACTCCGTCGTTGTCGGTATCAAACCAGACGCGGTTGCCGATGCTGTACGAGGGGACAAAGCCGAAGTCCACGGTCATGTTCGCGTTCGCATCCGGCGCGCCTTGCCCATTGGGCGCATCTTCATTGAGCGGTTCGGCAGGGCCGGGCGGACCAAGTTGAACTGTGCCGCTTCGGATTCCATTCACCAGGTCGGGAGTTGTGCCGATGCCGTTATCGTTAAGATCAACATCGAGATTCGGGTTCGTCTCATCCACTGAACTGCTGGCAAGGCTGAAGAGCGGATTACCGGTATTGAAATTCGACGCAGCGATTTCAACGATGTAGCCTCCAGCATTCAGGTTGTCAAAGCGATAGTACCCGGTCGCATCTGTGATTGCTGGGGGCGCAATTGCGGGACCATCCGGCACGCCGTTATTGTCGCTATCTGCATAAAGGTTGACGGTTACATTGGCAATGCCGACTTCGCCGCCGTCTTGAATGCCATTGTCGGCGATCCCACCGCCGGTTCCATCATCCAACCATACGCGGTTGCCGAGACTGTACGAACCGGCAAATCCGAAATCGTAAGTATGATTATTATCGCCGGGGCTCCCGGTACCAACTTGTATAACTGCGTCTGTGCCGACTACGGTTCCATCTGAATCGCGTTGATCCTCCAAGTTTCCATTTGCATTGCTAGTGGTCAACGTCATTCCATTTAACGCCGCCTGACCAAGCGGAATGCGTATTTCATATTGTGAGTTCGGATTCAGCGCGTCAATCAGATATTGTCTGTTACCCGTTGGCGTACCGGGTCCCGAACTAAAGAAGTATGCGCCGGTGGAGTCCGTCGTTACAAAATCAATGAAATTTCCATTCTGGTCGTACAACTCCACGCGGACATTTGCAATCGGATTTTCTCCCGCATCTTGAATTCCATCATTGTCTGCATCGATCCAGACGCGGTTACCGATCTCGATCGGCGCGGCGAAACAGAACCCTTCGATATCGCCAAGTCCCGCGGCTTTGCCGAATGTGGAGGGTCCCCCGCCTTCATCCGTGCCAAAGACTTCGTAGGCGCGAGTTCGCGTTCCTGTGAGGTTATTGAACCAGGCGACTCCGCCCGCTCGCAATGAGAACGGATCGAAAACCGACACCGCTACTTCGTTCGTGCCGGGGACGAGCAATAAGCCACCTAATGTGATTTCATTATGAATACCGGCGGTTGGGTCTGTGGAAGGTCCGAACTGATCCACATACATATCCTGCCAGTAATATTCGCCACCGCCAGGACCTTGCAGATTTCCCGCGCCGCCGGTGCCGATCGCTCCGCAAGAAGCGTCGAATTCCAACACGTAGCCTGCACCGGGGCAAAGACGCAATGTATCGCCGCCGGATACGCCTTCATACAAGGCTCCGGCAGACATGATGGCATTTGTCTGCGTGTAATTAGTGTCTTTGTTGTAAAGTGTTACTCCCACGGCCGGATTGCCCGGGTCGTTATCCCACGTGTTCGATGTGGCGTAGTTAGCATTTCCGGTTTGGTGACCCAGGCGATCCATCAAACCGATGATCATCGAACCGTCTGTGTCAAATTCAATGTCCGAAAGGATCGGCTGAGGATAGATGATCTGTTTTTCGTAGGCAAGGTCAAGTTCGCTTGCGCATGGCGTGGTGCATAAAGAAGTCATAACCAGTGACCAAGGGCGCCATGCGGCAGGATATCCGCCATCCGGGTCACTGACAATTCCGCGCGGGTAGTTTAGGGGAATATCCACGACAAGTGAAAAACCGGCAGGCGGGGCTTCGTTCATGCTGATGACATAAGCATGCAGATTGTTCACATTCTGTGGTGTGCTTTCGGCTGAACATACTACGCCGAGATAGATCGTACCTTCATGGATCTCCACAGCCCATGGTCGTACATCGCTCGCTGCGCATCCTGTAGCGTTTGACACATAAGGAGCTATCGGATAAGCGGTTACATCGCCGGCTGTGGGCACCGACGCTGGGATACCAACATACACGCTGTATAGAGTTTGGTTGGCAAGGTTGATCAACCATAAAGTATCGTCGTTCGTCCCCATGTCCATATCGCCGATCGCCGCTTTACCTACAGCATTCCATGCGGTGGGATCAGTATTCGGCGTCTGCGAGCTCGCCTGCAGTCCGCGAGCTATATTACTGCCAAGGATCGAATCGCCAAAGTCGGAGGGGATGATCGTATCAAGACGGATGAAGTTGGACGGTCCCGAACTTGCCTGACCGGTACCCGGATTCATCACAACGGTATAAATTCCGCTAGGACCAAGCGGACCTAAGCCCGCATGCCGCTTTGCCAACGCGCCGGCAAACACGGTTCCAGTGGATCGCTGGAATGCAAGCCCCCACGTGGAGCCGATCTGCGCGCCGGCTGCAAGCGTATTTTCGATGTTCACATCCTGGCGTCCATAAGCATTATAGGGAATGGAAACCAATACTTTCGAGTCAGCTGCCGTTCCGGCTACAAGCGGGTTTCCATTGATAAAACAAGGTGAGACGATCCACGGGTTCTCATTACAATATTCATCCGGCTTGTTTAAACCCAAATCCGCGCCTGCGGCTGGCACCGTGACAAATTGAACCGTTGTCCCCGAGTCGACTCCAAACGCGCCGGGGCGCAGATTAGATGGAATGTTGGAAAATTCAATACGCAGTTGCGTACCGTCTGCAATGCCGCTAAATGTATACGAACCGTCTGCAAGCGTTGTGGTTTGAGCAACTTGATTCCCAGTGGCATCGAAAGCAGTAACCGTAACTAAGGGAACTGCCACATCGCCTTGGTCTCGCACCCCATTGTCGTTGTAATCGGTAAATACCATGCCTGTTACGTTGGTTGGGTCAGCGCTCGAGATGGTCAATTCTGCGTTATTAAAAGAGCCGGTTTGCCCTGCTCGATTATCGCAAACCGTGAGTGTCCAAGTCCCAACAGCATCTTCGCCTTTAAATGCGGTTAGGGATTCAAAGGGTTTTGCGTTCCGGTCATACAACGGCGCAGCAACATTATCATTGTCGTTGTCATAGAGAGAGTTGATGCTTGAATCGTCCAACAACACATCATAATTTTGATAATTATCTGGGCTGGCGATAACAGGGAAACCCAATCCTCCTCCCGAGATAAGGTCTACAACCGTATTGGCTGGGGATGTGAGAGTAGCGCTTACATCACTCCGCCGGAGATGAGTTACATTAATCCCGATGTTGACATCTGAAATAATGAGATTGGTACTGCCGACTGGAGGGGTAACGTTAAATGTGCGGGTTGTGCAACTACTATCGGGAATCCCGCCAAAAGTTGCATTACTGAAGGATGTTGAAAACGCGAGAGCTGGAGATACCGTGATACCCAGTGAACTCACAAGCAATACTAAAATAGTAATCATACTCAATAAAATAGAAATTGATCGGGTAGCAGTTCTATTCATCATCTCTCTCACTTTACAATCTGCTTACAAAAAATTGTAATTTCATTATAATCCTTATTAAAAACTTAGTGAAGCAATTTTGTCAAGGCTTACTGCTTATCGTGCCTACGCGCAAAGCGCTGAGCGCAAACTCTCAAGACAAATAAACTTATCAACTTGATTTGAACCGAATCAAAATTAGTTCGCGTTGGTCAGCGGAGGGACGCATCTAGGTGCCAGCCAAAACTTATCCCCGGTATTGAAAATCTGCGCTTTCATGACGTAAAAACCTTCCAAACGAATACAAATATATTTCCTACACTTTCTCTCACTCTGAATGATAAAATCGCAACATGCTCCCAGATTTTAGAGTCAGACAGCGCGATTATCTCCTCGAACTCTCGCGCGCGCTTACCCAAGAACTCGACCTCGAAAAACTCCTCGCGCGGATTTTGTTGATCGCCGTGGAAATGCTCGCGGGACAGGCGGGCATCATCGCGCTCAAAGAACGGGATGGCTGGCGCGTCGCCGCCGCCCATGGGATCGCCCCGGCTTTCCTCAGCTACCTCACCCCCCTGCTGGCAGACGAAGACGTCCGCGAGTTGGATGTGATGGAACTCAATCGCATGTTGGGCGAGTTGACGTACACCGCCAGCATGGGACTCCTCAACGGCACCGCGCTCGCGCTCGTCGCGCACAGACAAGTGATCGGCGTCATCTTTATTTTCCGAAATTATGAAGGTGGATTCACTCCGAACGACCGCGTCATTCTGCAATCGTTTGCAGACCAAGCCGCGATCGCCGTGTACAACGCGCAACTCTATGGACAGGTCTCCTACGAAAAGCAACGACTCGACGCGCTTCTCGACTCCGCCGCGGATGGGATTATCATCCTCAACGCCGACCTCACCATCGAGCGCGTCAACGACGCGTTCGAGCGCATCTACGGGAAGACTCATGACGAACTCGTGAACATCCCTCACAACGATGTGATCCGCTGGGATGGCGAGCCTCAAGGATCGACACTCAATGAAGCGATGGCAAACGGCTGGCCCCTCACGCCAAATGCAACGTTGTATGTGGAAGGCGACCTCGAACGCGATCTGCCGCCGTCACTTCCAGTCGGAGTCACCTACGCCCCACTGCTTTCTCCCGATGGAAAACTTCGCAACATCATCGTCAGCGTGCGCGATATTACACACTTCCGAACAGCAGATGAACTCAAAGCGACGTTCATCTCGATTGTGAGTCACGAACTGCGGACGCCTGTCGCGTTGATAAAGGGATACGCATCCACGCTAAGGCGCGACGATGCAAAATGGGACAAGCGCACGATCAGCGACTCGCTCGCGGTAATCGAAGAAGAGGCGGACCGCCTGAGCAAAATGGTTGACGATCTGCTCGACGCGTCGCGGTTGCAGGCTGGCGGGTTGAGTCTGAATCGCGCGGATGTTTCTTTACCTGCGTTGGCAAAACGAATCGCCGAGAAATTTTCGACGCAATCGAAGAATCACACTATCGTCACAGGCTTCCCTGAAAATTTCCCCATAGTGCTTGCGGATGAAACTCGCATCGAGCAAGTCATTGCAAATCTTGTGTCCAATTCGTTGAAGTACGCGCCGAAAGGCGAGATCAAGATCAGCGGCACGGTGCATCCCGAACAAGTTGTGATCTGTGTATCCGATGAGGGAGCAGGGATCGATGCAAAAGATCTGCCGCACATCTTCGACCGATTCTATCGCTCGACGAAAGCAGTCAAGCAGACGAAAGGCGCGGGGC
Source organism: uncultured Anaerolinea sp. (assembly GCA_964456775.1). Lineage (GTDB taxonomy): Bacteria > Chloroflexota > Anaerolineae > Anaerolineales > Villigracilaceae > Defluviilinea. The sequence continues at coordinate 244 of CAYWCN010000059.1, read as the reverse complement.
TGGGACTGTATCTCGCGCGCGCGATCGTCGAGGCGCATGGCGGGAGGATTTGGGCAGATCCCAAACCTGACGCGGGGGCGCGGATTTGTTTTTCGTTGACGAGATGACTCTCCATTGCAGAGTTTGAGGGAGGGCGAGTCTAAAAAATTAACCGCTAAGAGCGCGAAGAACGCAAAGAAAGAATTAAATCTCTAGTCACCCGACAGTTTCATAAATAGGAGCATAAAGAAACAGGAAAGGATAA
>CAYWCN010000058.1:0-20644 GCA_964456775.1 uncultured Anaerolinea sp. | reverse complement strand
GGCTCGATCCGCGTCAATCGGATCAGCAGGTGCGCGATGTGGTCGTCCTGCCGCATGGATTGGGTAAGACCGTGCGCGTACTTGTCTTCGCGCAAGGCGAAGGCGCGGCGTCGGCTCGTTCTTCCGGCGCCGATCTCGTCGCCGACGATGATGAGACATTGAAGAAGATCGAAGGCGGCATGTTGGATTTTGACGTCGCCATCGCGACGCCGGATGCGATGGGCAAAGTCGGTCGTCTCGGACGCGTGCTTGGTCCGCGCGGCTTGATGCCGAACCCGAAGGCTGGGACAGTCGTCAATGCCGACGATCTTCCGCGCGCGATCAAAGAAGCGAAAGCAGGACGCGTCGAGTTCCGTCTCGATAAGACATCCAACATCCACGTTTCGGTGGGGAAAGCGTCATTCTCTGCCGATCAATTGTTTGAAAACTTTTCCGCGCTGATGGATGCGATTCACAAGGCTCGCCCCGCGGGCGCGAAAGGCGATTACATCAAGCGTATCACCGTCACTACGACGATGGGTCCTGGAATCAAAGTGCGACCCGGTGATACTCTCAAACTTGAGGGAACCGAGTAAAATATACTCGTTATAACCTGATAGCCACTTCGCCAATGACGGCGGGTGTCTCTGAATGGAAGCGGGCTGGGGAACCCAGCCCCTACATTCACGGGACTTAATTTCCTGCTCAGGTGAAGACCAACAGCAAGTATCCCCGCCTCCATGGGGTTTGCCTAAGTCTTTGCCGCGCGTGTGGCAAAGACTTTTTCTTGAAAGGAGGTGAGTGTCTCTTGGCAGTATCAAAAGAACGTAAACAGGAAGTGCTGGCGACCTACGATGAGTGGTTGAAGAAAAGCCAGTCCGTGATCCTTGTGGAATATACCGGCGCGAAGATGAAAGACCTGGATGGAATCCGCGCCAAGATCCGCGAATCGGGCGGTGAGTTCCACGTGTTGAAAAACACGCTGGCGCGCCGCGCGTTTGCCGCGAACGGAATGGAACTCCCCAAGGATTACCTTGTAAAGAGCACGGCTGTATCGTTTGCTTTCACAGATCCCGCTTCGACAGCAAAAGCGTTGACCGATGCGATGAAAGGCAAGGACTTCGTCAAGGTCAAAGGCGGATTCATGGGCGGTCAGGCGTTGAACGCCGCGCAGGTGAAAGCCTTATCCGATCTGCCGCCGCTGCCTGTTGTCCGCGCTCAGTTGTTGGGCGTGTTGCAGGCTCCTGCTGGCAAACTGGTCCGCACGATCGCTGAACCCGCGCGTGGTTTGGCGGCTGTGATCAAGGCTTTCGCAGAGAAGGCTCCCGCCGCGGCGTAATCGGCTTGAACATTACGCAAATCAAATCTAAAATTTTCTGTACGTTAGGAGTATTGAACAATGTCTGACAAGCTCGAAAAACTCGTGGAGGAACTCTCCACCCTGTCCGTCCTCGAGGCGGCTGATCTCGTGAAGAAACTGGAAGAGAAGTGGGGCGTCTCTGCCGCGGCTCCGGTTGCGATGGCGATGCCCGGTATGGCGGCTGGCGGCGCGGCGGCTGAACCCGTCGAAGAGAAGACCGAATTCGACGTGGTCATCAAAGATGCCGGCGCGAAGAAGATCGACGTGATCAAAGTCATCCGTCAACTTACCAACCTCGGTCTCGGCGAAGCCAAGACCATGGCGGAAACCGCCGGCTCGAAAGTTCTCACCGGCGTCGGCAAAGATGCCGCCAATGATGCCAAGAAGAAATTGGAAGAAGCCGGCGCATCCGTCGGGCTCGAATAAGAAAATCCTTTCTTCCATAAGTAGTTTCAGAAAAGACGATCCATGACCAATGGGTCGTCTTTTCATTTCTGCAAGCGCGTTGCTACGACTGATTACCTATGAATTTGATTGACTTCACCTCTTACGATTTCTATAATGAGCGCAATTGGTCTGACCACCATACCACGAGAAAATCTTATGAAAATTCAAAAAATCTCACACACATCACTTGCAAAAGCGGCGGCTGGAAAACTTGCCGCATCGCTGTTGGATGGAAGTTTTCCACCGGGAACGCAATTACCCTCGGAGCGCGTGCTGATGAATCAATTGGGAGTCAGCCGCACGACGCTGCGCGAGGCGTTGAAGATGCTCGAGGAAAACCGGCTGGTTGAATCCAAACCTCATGTTGGATGGTTCGCTTTGACGATTGATGACGCGAACATTTTGCAGGCGAAAGAAATGGCGGGAAATGCCGACGCAGGCACATCAGCCCGCCCTGCGACAGGAGGCGAGCCTCTGACCGGTCCGCGCAGAATCCCGACCTCGCCTGAAAAGCCGATCCATATCCCCAACTTGCAAAAGGACAGGCTTGGCACGTTCGAATTCATCTCGTGGTGGGAGCGCGAGAAGGTCAAGAATGCGAAGGTGCTGGTGATCGGCGCCGGCGCGCTTGGGAATGAAGTAATCAAGAATCTTTCTTTGATGGGCGTGGGAAACATTTTCATCATTGACTTTGACAAGATCGAAGCCGCGAACCTCAGCCGTTCTGTGCTGTTCCGCGAGACCGACAATAACCGCAGTAAAGCGGAGGTGGCGGCGGCGCGCGCGAAATCTGTGAACCCCGGTGTGAATATCCAATATTTGAACGCGGATGTGACGACCGGGCTGGGGCTGGGAATCATCCGCCGCATGGATGTGATCATCGGCTGTCTCGATAACCGCGAAGCGCGGCTGGCGGTGAACCGTTTTTGTTATTGGATGAACAAAGCCTGGGTGGATGGCGCGATCCAGGAACTGCTTGGCTTAATGCGCGTGTTCGTGCCGGGTGAAGGCGCGTGCTACGAATGTACTCTTACCGAAGCGGCGCTGCGCGATCTCTCATTGCGATATTCGTGTCAATTGCTGGCGCGGCAGAATGTGCTGCTTGGGAAAGTTCCAACCACACCGACCATCGCTTCGATCATCGGAGGGATGCAGTCGCAGGAAGCGCTCAAACTCATCCACTCGATGCCGGTGGAGCCGGGCAAGGTCACGCATTTCAACGGGTTGAACAACCACATGCACACCACGGCGTACGTGCCGCGCGAGGAATGTGAAAGTCACTGGAATTACGGCGAGATCACCGAACTGCCGGCGCGCGCGGAGCGGACCACGCTCCATGATCTTTTGCGCATTGCCCGCGTTGATCTTGGCGAACATGCCTTCATCGAACTCGATCAGGAATTGGTCACGTCGCTTGAATGTCCCAAATGCCACACCAAGGAAGATGTGTTGAAACCGTTGAGCGACATCACGTTCGAGGCAGGGCATTGCCCAACTTGCGGCACACTGCGCGAGGCTAACTTCACTCACATGATCACCGGCGAAGAAAATTTTCTGCATCGCTCTCTGGCGAGCGTGGGGGTTCCTCCCCTGCACATCTTGCGGGCGCAGAACGGGACGGAATATCGCTTCTACGAATTGACCGGCGATCTGCCCGAGGCTCTGCACTTCCGCCACTTCGAACAGACGATCAAGATCGGCAGCGTGGAAAAATCCACATCCACTGGACGCGTGCGTCTCACGAGCGAGGTGCGGCTGGTCGATTCGCCGAATTCGACGATCCGCAATCGGATTCGGATCAAGGATGAGCCTTCAAAAAATCTCACGATCAGACCGATGGCGGAGCCGGTGCATGTCAAACTGGCGGATGCCAAGCCGAGCAAGGTCCGCTTCACAGAAAAGAGTCATTCGCCTGCCGGCGAGTTGAAAAAGGATTCGAAGGAATAATTAATGGCAGTGGCAATGCGCCTCGCAACTATGAGTTCCGCTTCTAACCCTACCAACGCAAGAGCATCGGATTCGTTCATGCGCAAGTTGACGATCTTGCTCCTGCTGGTCATCAACGCGGCGTTGGGGATCGTGTTGTGGTTTCGAGTGGATAAAGACATGCCGCTTCTCCTCCCGACGTTTTTTGCGGATGCCACCCTGGGCATGGTCGCCGGGTTCGGCGGGAGACTTGTGTTTCGCAAATGGAATCTGGTTGCTCAATATCTTGTTGTGACCCTGTCGGTTGTGACCGGCATGATCCTGCTAGGCTCGCTCACAAAATCCGTTTTGGGGATCGGTCCCCTCGGTCTGCAAAAAGAAGTGTCGCGGCAGATTCGCCTGCTCACGTTTGACAATACGCTGCCCAGCCAGATCCGCGCTTTGAATATTGATCTGGGAACGGTGATTGACTTCGACGGAATGGATGCGAGCGATGTGGCGCATCTTGCCGGGAGTTTGTTACTGGCGGTGATGTCGTTGCAGGCGTGGCGAAAAGCGACGCGGCAGGTAATTGACGTCGAGCCTTTGGGTCACTCGCAGGTCGAAGTGGAGCCGCGAAGCAGTATTGGCGTAAGCCTCGCGCCGGAAGGATCGAACGGTTCCGGTTCCCGAGTCCATCAGCCTGTCACGTGGTTCCGAAGCCCGGCGCCGAGTTCCATGCCGACGCCGAGAGTCCGCTCGAAGAACCGCATCAAGCCGATGAAGCGGGAAGACGCGAAAGTTCCACGGCGGAGTCGCTCGCGGCGGAAGGCGAATATCCAGTTGGCGGTAGTCGAGGAGCATCGCTGTCCGTATTGTCTCGATCCTGTCAGCCGTAACGATCCGCGCGGCGTGAAGGAATGCGATGTTTGTCACACGTTACATCATGCGGATTGCTGGGCGATCACTGGCTTTTGCCAGGTGCCTCATCTCAATACTTGATGGAAGGTTGAATTATGGCTGATCTGAATGTCACTCTTGTTATGCCGAGCAGAGGCGTGCGCGCCGCCGAGGTGCCGGGCGATGTGATGGTCCGGGACTTGCTTCCCGAACTGATCTCTGTTTTGAGCCTGCCGACGGTTGGACCGGACGGACGCCCGATGAATTATCGCGCAGACAGTAAGGCGCTTGGGCGTGAACTCAAAGAGGGCGAGACGCTCTTTGACGCCGGCGTGCCGGAGAACGACCGTTTGATGTTGACGGCGGACATCACCGCAGGCTCGATGGCGGTGGCGGGCACGCCTCGCATGAGACGCTTGCGCGGCGATTATGAATTGATGATGGAACTCGCGTCGCGAAGCGATTTGATCTCGTTTGCCGCCGCATCGCCGAACCCGAACCTGCCGCCGGAACGATACATCATTACGTTCAAGTGCAAGAGCATCGTCAGCGTGGACCGGCAGGGCAACCCGAAGTTCGGCGAACATCATCAGGTTGAAATTTATCTGCATAACCAATATCCGCAGCGCTGGCCCGGCATGAAGTGGTTGACTCCGATCTGGCACCCGAACATCAATCATCTCAACGGCAGTGTCTGTATCGACGCGGCGTGGTGGGCGGCGAGCCGTTCGCTCGACCGGCTGGTGGTGATGTTGGGCGAGATGCTCCAGTGGAAGAACTTCCACGACGATCCGACCAAACCGCCATTTCCGTGGGATGCCGAGGCGGCGCGTTGGAGTCGCGAATATCGCAAGAAGCATGCCAACGATTTCCCGGTGGATCATCGCGAATTGTTGAGACCCGAGCGCGTGAAATTTGGTTCGCCGGAGGCCGTAAAAAATAAACCGAGCGTGCAGGTGAAACTTAAGCCTGAGGCGCCGAAGGTCAACAAACCCAAAATCAAATTGCGATGACAGTGCGCACTGGCACGCAATAGCGGAACCTTGTTCGTGGCTGTGGATCAGCCAACCCAACTCAGTCAGAAAGAAGAAAGGAGATAAACAATGGCAGACATACCCGTTACCCTCGTCCTCCCTTCCGGAGGAACCCGCAATGCGGAGGTACCCGCGGAGGTGCCAGTGAAGGAATTGCTTCCCGAACTGACGACTTCGCTCGAACTTCCCGTTACCGGTCCGGATGGACGCCCGATGTCCTATCGCCTGGATAGCAAGGCATTGGGCCGCGAACTGAAGGAAGAAGAGACTCTGTCTCAGGCGGGAATCCCCGAAGGCGACCGGTTGATGATGACCGCCGACGTTACCGCGGGGTAACCTCCCCCTTGCGCGGACCGCTTCGCCCGATGGGGCGGTCCGCGTACTGAACTTATTCAAAACTATTTATGAAGAGAGCCAACCATGCCCTCCCTGATCCGAATTGCCCCTCCTGAGACTACCCCTCCGCAAAGCGTGGTGAAACCGGCTGAATTTTCACAACGCTGGTATTCGCCCTATGATGGTCTTGGCTTAGAGCCTGTTGTGTCGGTCTATCTTGCCCGGCTCGCCTATTTCCGCATCACATCCCACGCGGACACATCGGAGGATGAAGTGGGAGGCGTGTTGATCGGTCAGTGGTGCGAAGAGCCGGAAAGCGGCAATCAATTCATCATCGTGAATCACATGCTCCCTGCGCGTCACACGAGGCAGGGGAGCGTCTACCTGACCTTCACCAAAGACACCCTGCTCGATGTCCACGATCAGATCGAGAAAAATTTTCCAGAGGAAAAGATCGTCGGCTGGTATCACACCCACCCGCGCATGGGAGTTTTCCTCTCGCATTACGACACGTTCTTGCACAACAATTTCTTCCCCGAACCCTGGCAGGTTGCGCTGGTGGTGGAACCGTTCACCTCGGCGGCTGGATTCTTCATCCGCCAGAACGACGGCGCGCTCGACCCCAGCCGCTATTTTGGATTTTACGAAATCGATGGAGCCAACGGACGGAGGAGCGTCGTCCATTGGCACAACTTGAAAAAGACAGAAAGTGAAATCGAAGGAGGCACCCCCTATGAATAGACGTATGCGTTCCTATTATTATGCCTTGCTCGGAGCGATGGGCGGGCTGATCGGTTGGCAGGTCAGCGACCAGATCGGTCTCTCGTTCTCGTCGAATCTGTATCTCAGCGAGGCGGTCGTTGGCGCGCTGGTTGGATTATGCGTGGGATTGTTCATCGGTCTCACCGAAGGCGCGCTCACACGCAACCCAGTGCAAGCGGTGAAGTCCGGCGCGTTTAGCGGATTGCTCGGTTCAGCCGCAGGCGCGGTTGGTCTGCCGTTGAGCGAGTTTTTGTTCCAGTCCGTCGGCGCGGGGATCGTCGGACGCGCCCTGGGCTGGGCGATCTTCGGCATGTTGATCGGCTTGGCGGAGGGCATTGTCGGCAAGTCGCAGGCATGGAAGGGCATGCTCGGCGGGCTGATCGGCGGCGCGTTGGGCGGTGTGCTGCTCGAAGTTGTGCATAGCAGGCTTCAAGATCCGTTGACCGGCAAAGTTGCGGGCTTGGTCCTGCTTGGCGCCTCGGTGGGAGCGTTCATTTCCCTGATCGTCGTATTGCTCTCGCGCGCCTGGCTCGAGGTCACCTCGGGCAAACTCAAAGGCACCGAGTTCATCCTCGACAAATTCATGCGCGCCGGCGGTCCCTCGGTTGCCATCGGCAGTTCGCCGCTCAAATCGGAGATCGTATTGCCCGACCCGGATATCGCGCCTCAACATGCCATGCTCAATGGCAACGGCGCAAACTTCTCCCTGCAAGATAGGAGTCTCTCCGGCACGTTCGTCAACAACAAAAAGATCGAGCGCATCCAATTGACGAACGGATTGAAGATTCGTATGGGCAACACCGATCTCGTGTACCACGAAAGGAGATAGATATGCGTACGATCATTCGCTTCATTCTCAGTGTGGGCTTGATTCCCCTCCTCATGCTTGGGCAAACACTGACGGTTCAAGCGCAGGAGCCGGAGAGTCCGCAAGTCCGCATCACGCAGGTGGACAATTCCAATTTCCCCAACGTCACCGTGTACCTTTCCGCCACGGATGAGACAGGCGCCCCCGTCGGAATAGACCCGTCAACCATCCAGCTCTACGAAGATGGGCAGTTGATGCAGTTGGTGGATGTGAAAGGCGGCGGGGAAGCGCTGGGAGGGGAGTCCATCCCTGTGACGACGATGCTCGTGATTGACATCTCGGGCAGTATGGACAAAGGGAACAAGATCGGCGCCGCCAAAGACGCGGCGAAAGCCTACGTCAATGGAATGCGCAATGAAGATCAGGCAGGCGTGATCGCCTTCGATACTCAGGTGTATCGAATTCAGGAAGTGACTTCTGACAAAGCCGCGCTGATCGCCGCCATTGACGGGTTGAAAACCGGCAGTGACACTGCCATGTATGAAGGAATCATGGATGCGACCAAAGCCCTCGAAAATATTTCGGGCCGCAAAGCGATCCTCGTCCTTTCGGACGGTTTGGATAATCAGAGCGCTGCCACCGAGGAGGATATCGTGAACAACGTTGGTCCGAGCGGACTGACGGTGTCTGCGATCGGTTTTGGCGACCCTGCCGGTACCGGTCAAGCCGGTATTGACGAAGCCGGGCTACAGTCGTTGACGAGTCGCACAGGCGGTCAGTATGCCTACGTTACTGACGCGTCCACATTGACCGCTATTTATCAACAGACCGGGCAGGCGTATCAAAGCGAATATGCCGTGACGTATGTGTCGCCGTTCACCCTGCGGGATGGCGTCAACCGGAATCTCACCGTCGCGTTGACGGGAAGCCCTGTTGTGGCGGAGGAAACGTATAACCCTGGCGGCGTGTTGCCGGAAGTATCTACCACTTCGTTGCCTCTGTTCCTGTCCATTCTGGCTGGCTTGCTGATTCTGCTTTTCTTGCCGGGATTGATCGGCGGAATATCCAATGTGGTGCGAGGCAGGAAGGCTGGTCCCGGGCTTGGGTTTGGCAAACCCGCCCAGCCTGCGCGTGGGCGGATCAAACTGAAATGAATCAAAAAAAGACGACTCGCAAGAGTCGTCTTTTTTGATTGGTTAGAATTTACGCCGCAAGGGGTCTATCCATTTTGCGGATGACCATCACCACTTTGCCTTTGATCTCCAAGGGCTCGGTCTTCTTGATGAAGATGGGCTTCATGGTCGGGTTAGCGGGTTGCAGGCGGAAGCGGTCTTTTTCTTTGAAGTAGTATTTCAGAGTCGCTTCGTTGTCGCGCGGCAGCCATACGGCGACCATTTCGCCATTCCGCGCCTCGGAAGCGGGTTTCATTACCACGATATCGCCGTTGTTGATCATGGCGTCAATCATGGAATCTCCCTTCACTTCAAGGGCGAAGAGGTTATCGCCCTTTTCCTTGGAGGGGAGGAGACTGCGGGCAATATCCACCGCGTTGGCTTCGTTGTCCGTCAGGTAGCTGACACTGGGATCAAGTTCGGGGAGGGGGATACCAGCCGCAATGGGACCAAGGATCGGCACGCGCAGGGTATCTACAGGGGCGCTGACGCCGGAGACGCGCACACCGCGCGAGATCTTGCGGTCGCGTTCGATCTTTCCCATTTTCTCGAGTTGGTCGAGATAGTAATTCACAACCGAGGTGGATGTGATGCCGGTCTTTTCACCGATCTCGCGGATGGAAGGAGGGTAGCGGTTCTCGCGCTGGTACAGTGCGAGAAAATCCAGAATCTTCTGGTGGCGTTCTCCTAATCCTTTGCTTTTTCGAACCATCATAGCAACCTCCAGCCCAAATGTGGGCATTCTTCGCTCATTTGTGCTATGAATAATAACCGAACGCCTGTTCTGTGTCAAGCCCGATTTTGAAAGTGCAAGGTTACAGGATTTTTAGTCACAATCCGCCTGGAGATTTTGTCTCAGGGCGACCTGCGTTCGCGACAGCGCTGTTTCTAGATCCATGTGCGGCGGCGCATCCAGAAGTACATACCGAGGGGGAAGCTTAACAGGATCGCCATGGTCGCTACAAATACCTCGCGCGAGGTCCAGCCCACAAGATTGGCAACCGGCTCAAAGAAATTCATGCCGAAGAATCCCGTTACAAAGGTGATCGGCATAAAGAATGTTGTGATGATCGTCAGTGTTTTCATGATGTCGTTCATGCGGTTGTTGACCACGGAGAGGTACGTGTCCAACGCTCCGCCGACGAGGTCGCGCAGGTTTTCGTTCAGGTCGTGCAGGCGGACGAGGTGGTCGTAAATGTCGCGGAAGAAGATTCGGTCTTTGGGATCAATGACACGATAGTCGTCGCGGGCGAGCTTGTTCAAGACCTCGCGCTGTGGGAGGAGGATCCGCCTCATGGAGAGTAAAACGCGTTTGAGGGCAAACAGCCTCTCCAGCGTCCGAGGCGAGGGTTTGTCGAAGATGTGGTCTTCGAGCTCGTCAATAGCAGAGTCGATCCGCTCGACGGTGGGCATGTAGCCTGCCACGAGGAAATCCATGATCTTGTACATCAGGTGATCGGCGCCATCCTGCACATTGCGGATGTCGCGTTCGCAGGATGCCCAGGTATCCTCGATCGCCGGGATGGGAAACTCATGATGGGTAACGATGTAGTTGGGTCCGAGGAAAATATCCAGTTCGTCCACATCGCTTTCCCAGAGAGTGCCGTTCTCCTCAAGTTTCATGTAATTCATCACAACGTAAAGGTAATTTCCCCAGTCGTCGAGTTTGGGTGAATGGGTTTGTTGCAAGGCATCCTCGATGGACAGAGGGTGAAAGCCGAAGCCCTGCAAAATGGGGAGGGAGTTTTCGTCTGGCTCGTTGACGAAATCCACCCAAAGAAGTGAGCGACGATCGCGGATAAGTTTTGCAAATTCCTGAGGCGGAATATCCTTGCGTATAGGCTTGCCTGGGGAGTAGTACATTGTTCGAATCATAAACGCTCCATTTGAGAAATGAGATTCTTGAGAATGAAATCAATAATGTCAATGTTCTAGTTGAATTTCCTTATTAGTACTTGACAAAAAATAAGAATTCAATATAATTACATCATAAATAACGACATTCACCTTGAAAATACTGATTTTGACCTCAATTTTCTTGGTTTTTTAGGAGAACATCATGTACTCAGCGCCAACACGTTGCCCAGTCTGCCAATCTGAACTTGAAGTAACTCGCCTGCATTGTTCCTCCTGCGACACATCCATCGAGGGGCGTTTCGCGGGCGGACCCATCGCGCATCTCAGCGCCGAGCAAGTTGATTTTATCGTAACCTTTGTCCGATGCGAGGGCAAGATCAACCGCATGGAACAAGAGCTGGGCGTTTCGTACCCCACCATTCGCAACCGACTGCATGAAGTCATCCGCACATTGGGTTTTGAACCCGGCAAAGATGAGCCTGTCGAGGTCGCGCCTGAACGACGGAGCGAAGTATTGGCAGAACTCGAATCCGGAAAAATTTCAGCCGACGATGCCATGCGCATCCTGCGCGGCGAGGAGTAGATCATGTCTAAATCCATTTCTGTTGGCAGCAATCCTAAGATCCGGATCGAATCGGCTGGAGGCGATCTCAGCGTGGTTGGCTGGGATGGAACCGACCTGCTGATGAAAGGCGACGAGGACGAGATCCGCTTCGAACAGACGGGGGAGGCTGTTTCAGTTTCCTCGGGCGACGACCTCGCCTTACGCGTCCCGCGCGGAGCCTCCCTGGAATTCACCAAGATCGACGGCGATGCCTCTATCCGCGGCGTGATCGGCGGATGCGAGATCAAAGAAATAACCGGCGACCTCTCGATGCGCGACGTGGGCGCAGTGTCCATTGACACAATCCACAGCGACTTGTCATTGAGCGGCGTCAAGGGAGATGTGTACCTGAAGAATCTTCACAGCGACGCGTCCATCAAAGATGTGGAAGGCAACCTCGTCATCGACTTGCTCTCCGATGATCTGTCGTTGCGCGGCGTGAAGGGAAATGTGCATATCAAGAGTTTAAACGGAGATGCCTCCATTAATGACGTGGATGGAAATGTGGTGCTGGACTCGGTCTCCGATGATCTTGCCCTGCGCGGCGCGCGCGGAAACATCAAAGTGAATGTCGGAGATGATGTGGTCGTCTACCTTGAGCCCAAAGCCGACGCGGAATATTCCATTGACGCGGGCGAGGACATTTTGCTCGTTCTGCCGAAGACCGCCAACGCTACGCTCAACATGCGCGGCGATGAAATTTTCATGGACTGGCAGGGAATGGACAATGACGATGCCACTGAACGAGTTGTCACCCTCGGTGATGGTTCTGCAAAGATCAGCATGAACGCGGGCGGCGAAGTGCGTGTGTCCAACCGTTCCGATGCGGGGAATTCCGCCGACGAGTGGGGCAACTTTGCAGGTTTGAATCTCGATTGGTCTGGTTTTGGCGAACGCATCTCGCGCCAGGTGGATCAGGCAACTGCGCGCGCGGCAAAACGCGCCGACGAAGCCGTCCGCCGCGCCGAACGTCACGCGGCGCGCCATGCTCGTCATGTGGGTCACCCAAAAAGCGGATTGGTCGTGGGACGCTGGAATTGGGATTTCAAAAATGGCCCCAAGCCGCCGATGCCTCCCAGATCGCCCATGCCTCCCGCTGAACCTGCTGAACCGGTTTCAGAGGAGGAGCGCATGGCGATTCTGAAAATGCTGGCGGAGAAGAAGATCACTGCCCAACAGGCAGAGGAACTCTTGAGCGCGCTCGACGGAGGTACATAATGTCATCTGAAGAACGCAAGAAGATTCTGCAGTTGGTGGAGGAGGGGAAGATCTCGGCGGAAGATGCCGCGAGCCTGATGCGCGCGCTCGATGACGACGCGGAAGAGGCTGGGGCTGAGATAGAGGTTGCCGAGGCTGAATCAGGTTCAGGCTTCGAGAGAACCGAGGCTCCCGAGTTCGATCAGATCAAATCGCGGGCGCGCCGCTTTGCGTTGATCCCCTTGTGGGTGGGAGTCATCGTTACGGTATTCAGCGCGTGGGTCATTTATGCCATCCAGCAAAATGCCGGCGTGAATTTTTGGTTTTACTGCATGATCCTTCCGTTGATGCTCGGCGTGCTGTTGATCGCGCTCGGTTCGGGCGGACGCGCTTCGCGTTGGATCTACGTCAATGTGGATCGGCGTGACGCAAAACCCGGCGATGGACCTCGCAAGATCACTTTTGGACTCCCCGCGCCGCTTGGACTGCTTGGATGGTTCTTCAGCACTTTCGGACAAAACATTGACGGCATGGGTGAAGGCAAAGGCAAGGCGATCGCGCACATGATGGAAGCCGCCATGACTTCTGACGAGCCGTTGATGGTCAACGTGGACGATGATGATGCGCACGTGCAGGTTTATATCGGTTAGGAGATGGAATGACGGATGCAGTTAAAAAACAACCGTTGTTGAGCGGTTTGCTTATTCTCTTCCTCACCGCGATGATCTTTGCGAACATCGGCGGAAACATGTTCGGCGGGTTGATGCCGTTGTACTTGAAGGATTTGAAAGCATCGATCCCGCAGATCGGCTTGTTTTTCACGCTGGCGCAGATCGTGCCTTTGATGTTGCAGATCCTCGGTGGATGGGTTTCCGATTCGCTCGGTCGCTTACGCGCGATCGCCATCGGAAGCGTGTTCGGCGTGATCGGTTTCATTCCGCTGATTTTGGCGGATTCATGGCATTGGTTGTTGTTGGCAACGGCTGTCAGTTCTGTGGCGGGCGCGTTGGTTGGACCAAGTTTCGACGCGTTCATTGCCGAACATTCCAACGAAGAGAATCGCGGCAAGGTGTACGGCGTTTCGCAAGCGATCTTTATGATCGTGACCGTTGTCGGTCCTCCGCTTGGCGCGTGGTTGGCTGGCTCGCATGGATTCAAATTCATGTTATTGATCGCGGGTATCCTCTATTTTATCGGCGCGATCATGAGAATCGGCATGGCGCGTGAAGCCGCCAAGGGACAGACCTCTGCGCCGAAGTTGTCATTTGCCGGGTTGAAATCGAATCTTGGCGCGATGACCGGCTTGATCTTCTCCGGCGGACTCCTTACATGGATCCTGATCACCGATGGTTTCCGCGATGTCTCGTTCCAACTCTCGGGGAATCTGTTCCCCGTTTACATGCAGGAATTCGGCAGGTTGAGCATTCAGCAGATCGGCTGGGTGAATTCGCTGTTCGGTTTGTGCATGATGTTGACCATGATTCCCGGCGGCTGGCTTTCAGATAAAGTAGGCGAGCGCGTGGGCATTGCCTCCGGCATGGTCTTGATGGCAGGCGCGTTGTTCCTGTTGATCAACATCCCGCAGGGAAATTCGCTTCTGTATTTTGTAGGTTGGGGTATGGCAGGCGTGGGAGTTGGCGTCATGTCGCCCGCGTATCAATCATTGATCAGCAAAGCCGTGCCGCAACATTTGCGCGGCACAGCCTTTGGCTTGTTCAGCACCAGTCTTGGCGTGGTCTCTTTGCCTTCGCCGTGGATCGGAGCGCAATTGTGGGAGCGATACAGCCCGCAATTCCCGTTCATTATTACCGCCATCGCATTGTTGCTGTCTATCATTCCGATCTGGATCAAGTTCAGATTGCCCAAAGACGGCGAACCGGCAGCCGCGGAAGAATCCCTGAAAGAAGAACCAGCAGTGGCAACTGCATAACACGGAGGTCTACATGGCATCAACAGAAGAAAGAATGAAGATATTGAAAATGATCGAGGAAGGCAAACTGAGCGCGGAGGAGGGGACGAAACTGCTCGCGGCGTTGAGCGCCAAGCGTCCCCTTTCGCCTCGAGCGCCGGGGATGCCTGGCGGCGCCAAGTGGCTGCGGATTCGCGTCACCGATACGCGATCGGGCAGGTCGAAGGCGTCGGTGCAGATCCCGCTCGCGCTGGTGGATGCCGGTTTGAAGATCGGCGCGCACTTCGCTCCCGAGGTCGAGGGCGTGGATATGTCCAATGTGATGGAAGCCCTCCGCTCCGGCATGACCGGCAAGATCATCGATGTGACCGACGAGGAAGACGGCGAACACGTTGAAATTTACGTCGAGTAAATTCAACCGCCGATAGCGCGATCGCGTCCCGTGGACTCGAATCGCAAAGAGAGAATACCATGTACCTATTCTTCTGCTACCCGTATCGCTTGAATCTGTAATCGCGCTTCCTGAAATCTCGAACAAGGAAGATTCATGGAACAGACCAAATCGAATCGTCCCACAGGGATGTTCGGCTTCACCATAATCTGGATCGGGCAGATCGTCTCTGTGCTTGCCAGTTCGATGAGCCAGTTTGCGTTGACCATCTTCATGTTCAACGAGACCGGTAGCGCGCTTGCGATGGGGACGATGCAGGTGTTTTTCATCACGCCCTTCCTGTTGATCTCTCCGCTCGCCGGTGTGTGGGTGGATCGCTACAACCGTAAAATGATGATGATGGTCAGCGACGTTGGAGCAGGCATTGCCACGATCCTCATCTTGATCCTGCAAGCGATGGGAATCCTCGAATACTGGCATTTGTACGGCGCGTCCATCATTTACGGGTTGGGCATGGCGTTCCAATGGCCCGCATATTCCGCCGCCATCTCCAGCATGGTGTCGAAGGAACAACTAGGTCGAGCCAACGGCATGATGTCGCTGGTCGAAGCGGGGCCGCAAGTGATCGCTCCGATCCTGGCGGGCGCGTTGTTGCCGGTCATCACACTCACGGGCATTTTGCTGCTCGATGTGGTCACATTTCTCTTTGCCATCGGCGCGTTGATGTTCGTTCACATCCCACAGCCGGTGCGCACGGAAGAAGGTGTGAAATCGCAAAGCGGAGGGATCCTCGGCGAAGCCGCATATGGGTTCAAATATATTTTCGCCCGCCCCAGCCTGCTCGGCTTGCAGTTGACCTTCTTTATTGGCAACCTCTTTGCCGGCATCGGTTTCACCGTTCTTGCGCCGATGGTGCTGACCCGTTCCGGTGCAAACAGCCTGGAGTTTGGAACAGTTCAAACAGCCGGAGCAATTGCCGCCGTGGCGGGAGGCGTGTTGATGAGCGCGTGGGGAGGCTTCAAACGCAGAGTCCATGGCGTCTTGCTGGGATGGATCGTCAGCGGGATCGGCATGGCGATCATCGGTTTCACAGGCGGTTTACCGATTTGGATCACGGGGGTGGCGATCTGCGCGATTGCCGGTCCTTTGGTGAACGCGTCCAATCAAGCGATCTGGCAGTCGAAAGTTTCATCCGACCTGCAAGGGCGCGTCTTTTCTGCCCGACGCCTGATCGCCTGGTTGACGAATCCCATCTCGCCATTGATCGGCGGCGCGCTCGCGGACTTTGTGCTTGAACCCGCCGCGATCGCAGGAACGGGTCTGCCTCACGCGTTTTCATGGCTGGTAGGCACAGGCGCAGGCTCCGGCATGGGATTGTTGCTGGTGATCTGCGGCGCTTTCTCGGCTCTGGTCGGTGTTGCCGGATATTTCGTCTATCCCATTCGCAACGCGGAGACCATCCTGCCGGATCACGATACCCTGGCAACAGCCGAAACAGCCTAACATCGCCCTGCTCTGGTTCTGATGAAAGAAGGTAATCCCTCAAGGGTTGTCTTCTTTTTTGGCATGTGTTATTCTCCCTCAGATATATGAATTGGGTCACATCGGCACGCCGGCCGAGCGGGTTGCAAGGACTCTTCGTCATCTGGCTGGGTCAAATGGTTTCCGGGACCGCGTCGAGCATCGCATTTTTTGCGCTGCCCGCGTGGATATTGAGCCGCACCGGGTCAAGCGGCAACGCGCTCGGCTCGTGGGAATCGCTGTATTTTGGAGCGTACCTGCTGGTGATCTTGTTCGCCGGCGTGTTCGTTGACCGTTATCCGCGCAAAGCGATGATGTTGGTGTACGACGTGTTGTCGCTTACCGCCGCGGTCATCTTGTTGATCCTCGAGCGGGCGAACATGCTTGCGATCTGGCATTTATATCTGGCGGCGATCTTTCAGGGAGTGGGGTATGCCTTTCAGTCGCCTTCTTATTCCGCCGCCATCACCACGATGGTTTCCAAAAAACATTTCGTGCGCGCCAATGGATTCATTGCCCTGCTTGATAGCGCGCCGGGCATCGTGGGTCCCATTTTGGCGGTTTTACTGTTTCGCAATATCGGGCTGGGCGGCATCCTGCTCTTAAACCTGGTCTCCTATGCGGTCTCGATCACCGCGTTATTGATCGTAGACGTGCCCGTCACCCCTCACACGCAGGAAGGGGAAAGCGCGCGCAGTCAATTCCTCAAAGAAGCGATGTATGGGATTCGCTATATTCTCAGGCGCCCCGGCTTGCTGGGTCTCCAACTTATTTTCTTCTTCGGCAATTTCTTCTCTGGGATAGCGTTGTCGGTCACCTCGTTATTTACGATGGTCTCTCTTCGCACTGGGGGCGACCCCAGCAATGCCGGCACGGCTCAATCTGCCGCCGCGTTTGCCGCGCTTGCCTCGGGAATTTTTCTCACGGCGGTGGGCGGCATCCGCCGACCGGTGCGCGCCATCCTGCTCGGCTGGATCCTCTCCAGCTTTTTCGGTCTGACACTGTTGGGCATCGGGCAATTGCTCATCTTCTGGGTGATCGCCGCCGTGATGGATGCGGTCTTTGAGCCGGTCGTCAACGTTTCGATGGACTCCTTTTTGCAGACGAAGATTCCCCCCGACGTGCAAGGACGCGTCTTTGCCGCCAGTGAATTTTTGGCGCAAGCCATGATTCCTTTTACCCCTCTTGTGGCTGGTTTCTTAGGCGAAGGGATTTTCGAGCCCGCCATGCAAGAGGGCGGACAACTTGTCCGCTACTTCGGCTGGATCGTCGGCACGGGACCCGGTTCCGGTTTCGGTTTGATGATCTTCCTGTGCGGCATGGCTGGCACGCTGGTGGGACTCTCCGGTTACCTCGTCCGCGCCATCCGCGACGTGGATGTGACCCTGCCCGATTTCGACACCCTGCCGAAGATTCCAAATCCCGTTCAGCCCGAAGTCCCCGCGAAAAAGAAACGCGCCACAAAACCTCGCTCGAAAAATTAATCCTGATTTCCGTAACGCGACATCCGTGTCGCTCTTTCACAAGAACGGCACAGAATCGAACAGGCTGAGGACTCTAGAATCCTCAGCCTGTTATTATTTATGCGCGAGTTAGCAGCACCCGCCGCCGCAGTCACATCCGCCGCCGCAACAGGTCTCGTCACAGATCACATCCAGTTCCATGTTGTTCACCTCCTTTCCTTGTATAGATACATATCGATATGTTTTCATAAAAAAATTGACTTGGCGGCTCCGTGCTGAGCGGAGCGATAGCGAAGTCGAAGCACCGCAGGATACACAGTGGGTTTCTATGATGAAATTGTTTTCAAAACAATTTGCGTCGCCTTTTCCTCTGGCGCGAACTTGACCATCAACTGTCCGCAGCAATATGCCACTTGATCCTGATTCAACGAATAGAACGTTTGCTTCCCCTCCTCGCGGATGCTGACCAAACCCGCGTCGCGCAGGATGGCGAGGTGATGTGACACGGTGGGTTGGGATACATCCACCTTGTCTACAATATCGTTGACCGAACACCACTCGCAACAACAGCACTCCATAATTTTCTGGCGTGTATCGTCGGAGATGGCTTTGGCAAAAAGGACGGGATCGAATTTCATATTGATGTTTATCTATGTGAGATTATATCGAAGGTTATCTATTTGTCAAGAGTTCAAATTTGACTGGATGCAGGCTTCGATCTCCGCGATGATCTGCGCGTTATTTTTGAACTCGAAACAGTGCATCCCCATTTCAACGGCGGAGGCGTACACGTCCGCGTGATCGTCCACAAAGATGATCTCATTCGGTTGCAAGCCGAGTCGCTCACACGCAAGCGCGTAAATGCGCGGATCAGGTTTGGACAAACCAACCTCATGCGAATAGATAATGAAATCGCAGATCGAATCGAATTGATACTGTTCCGCCTCTTTCTCGCGGGCGCCGACAAAACTGTTGCTGATGATCGCCGTTTTGTACTTGGGTCGCAAACTGCGGAAGTAATTCGCAAGTTCTCCATTCAATGTACCGAGATACTCCTTCCATACATCATTCATAAACTCATTGATCTGCGCCGCGTTCCAGCCCATGATCTCGCCCATCTGGGTGTGGACTTGTTCGATGGTGATGGTCCCAATACTGCCGCCTGCCCAAACGGCATGGAGGCGTTGATCCAGTTCGCCTGGCTTTAGGTTCAGTTTTTGCTCCCACTTCTTACCCAACCTAAGATCAGGTGTGATTTCCAACACGCCGCCGATATCGAAGACGATCGCTTTGATAGCCATGATGATTCCTTGTTGCCGATTTTTCGTGGGGCGGGATGCCATCCCGCCAAGTTTGTAGTGCGGGATAACATCCCGCACCACGATTCTCTACTTGCTCGTCAAAACTCCCAACCGATCCACATATTCCTCCAGCACAGCGAAGGCGTCCTCGATGGGTTGGGTGGTGGTCATATCGATCCCCGCGACGCGATACACATCCATCGGCGATTTCGATGAGCCTGCCTTGAGGAAGTTGATGTGATCTTGCGCGGCGTTCGGCACGCCGTCGAGTATCCGCTTGGCGATGGCGTTCGCGGCGGAGATGCCGATGGCATATTGGAACGAATAGAAGTCAATGTAGAGATGCGTGGTGAACGTTCCCCACGTGATGCCCACGCGTTGACGATCCAGATTCATTTCATTGCCATAGCCTTCGCTGAACAAATCTGCCATGAGCTCGATCATCGAGTCTGCTGTGAGCGGCTGACCCTTTTCCACGCGTTGATGCGTTTCGAGTTCGAAGCGCGCGAGCGTGGGCATGATGAAGAAGTAACGATGGAAATTGTCCATGGCTTCTTCGAGCAGGGCGGTTTGGAAATATTTGTTTTGATTCGCCTTGAGCAGATGCGCGCGCGTCATCGCTTGATTGAAATTCGACGCGGTCTCCGAAATGATCGAAGGGTAGGTGTAATAGATCATCGGCTGGGCGCGGCTCGCATAATACGCGTGCATCGAGTGACCGAGTTCATGCGCGAGCGTGCTCATGCTTCCTACATCGTCGGTGTAACTCATCATAATGAACGGATGCGTGTCGCTTGGCACGCGCGTCGAGAAGGCACCTTGTCGTTTACCCGCGTTGGGCGACCAATCTACCCATCGGTCATGCAGACATCCCCGTCGCATGACGCGGACGTATTCCTCTCCCATCGGCGCGAGTCCTTCGCAGATCCAATCCACTGCTTTTTCAAATGGGACTTTGTGAGTCTTCGTCGTGAGCGGCGCCCACACGTCGTACGGATTCAGCGTCTTCACGCCTAATGCCTTGCGACGAATTTTCCAATACTTGTGCCAGAGCGGTAAATTTTTCTTGAAGATATTCAACAAGTTATGGAACATCTCAACAGGCACGTCCCCATTGAATAGCGTGGCTTCGAGCGCGGAGTTAAATTTGCGCGCCTTCATGTTGAACACGTTGGCTTTGATCGAAGCGGTGAGATTGCTCGCCAACGTGTTCTTCGCCTCGAGATATTTGTCGTTGTAATTTTCCCAAGCCGATTGACGCGCCTTGCGATCCGACTCGTTGAGGATCGCGTCGAACGTGCTTTGGGTCAAGTCCACTTTTTTGCCTTTGCTATTTTTCGCGGGCTTGAATTTGAAATCGGCATTCGCCAACAAACTCGCCGTGTTGCGCACCGTGCCGAACGGATCGCGTAACATGCCCATCAACTCCTCCACCTCAGCACTGCGGACGTGCGCCTGCTTGCGAAAGAGATCGTTGACAAAATGCTCGTAGACTTTCATCCGCTCATCGGATTGGATCCACTGACGCAACTTCGCTTCACCCACCGATAGGAGTTCTGGTTCCACGTAGGACGCCGCCGCGCCCACCTGAGCCAACGCGGACATCGCCTTCCCGTTCATCGCCGCGCCTTGTTCATCGTTCGCGTCCACCGAACTCGACATCGTCGCATACACGCGGACTTTCATCGAGCGTTGTTC
>CAYWCN010000057.1:0-20800 GCA_964456775.1 uncultured Anaerolinea sp. | reverse complement strand
GCGTCGTCTTCCCGTGGTCGATGTGTCCCATCGTCCCCACGTTCAGATGCGGTTTACTCCGATCGTATTTTTCCTTCGCCATAAGAGTCTCCTTGATATAAAAACGAGTTAAGCTTTCAAAATTTCTTCCGCTACCGATTTCGCCACCGGAGCGTAGTGATCGAATTCCATATTGAATACGCCGCGTCCCTGCGTCGCAGAGCGGAGTTGCGTGGCGTAGCCGAACATTTCAGCCAACGGGACCATCGCGCGCACGGCTTGCGCGTTACCCAAGCGGACTTCCATGCCCTGAATTAATCCGCGGCGGCTGTTGATCTGCCCCATCACATCGCCGAGATATTCTTCCGGCACAACCACTTCGACCTTCATCATCGGCTCGAGCAAAATGGGATTACCTCGTTGCACGCCTTCTTTGAAGCCCAAGATCGCAGCCATCTTGAACGCCATTTCACTTGAGTCAACTTCGTGGAAGGAACCGTCGAACAGAGTGACCTTGATGTCCACCACGGGGTACCCGGCAAGCACGCCGCCATCCGCCGCTTCTCGAACGCCTTTTTCAATTGGGTTTATATATTCTTTCGGAATGGCGCCGCCAACGATTTCGTTTTCAAACACGATCCCGCTTCCGCGCTCGCCCGGCTCCAGGGAAAATACGACGTGTCCGTATTGCCCTTTACCGCCGGATTGCTTCGCGTATTTGTAATCCACTTCTTTGACCACTTTGGTGATCGATTCGCGGAACGCGACGCGCGGCGCGCCGACATTTGCCTGCACGCGGAACTCGCGTAACAGACGATCCACGATAATATCGAGATGCAGCTCGCCCATGCCGCGAAGGATGGTTTGGCCGGAATCCTCATCCGAGTTGACATGAAGCGTCGGGTCTTCCTCCGCCAGCTTGCGAAGCGCTTCACCCATCTTTTCTTGATCGGATGAACTCTTCGGCTCGACGGCAATCGAGATGACAGGCTCGGGGAAGGAGATGGTTTCCAGAACGAGGGCTTTGGTATCACACAACGTATCGCCGGTGAAACTTTCTTTGAAGCCCAGCACTGCGCCAATATCTCCGGCGCGAATCTCCGTCACATCTTCGCGATGGTCGGCGTGCATACGGATCAGACGACCGATGCGTTCTTTTCTGCCTTTGATCGTGTTCTGCACGGATTGTCCCTGGCTTAGCACGCCCGAATAGATGCGAACATAAGCCAAACGACCCACATACGGATCGGTGACAATTTTGAACACCAAGGCGCTCAGAGGGCTGTCGTCCGTCGTGGAGATGTCAAATGTATTTTCTGGCTCGCCCGGCACAGACACGGTAACCATAGGCTTATCCGCCGGGGACGGAAGAAAATCAACAACCGCGTCCAGCAAGACCTGCACGCCCTTGTTCTTTAATGAAGAACCGCAGAATACAGGCGCGGCTTTGACGGCGATCACGCCTTTACGCAACGCGGCTTTCAATTCGTCAATGCTGATTTCCTGACCTTCGAGGAACTTCATGGTCAATTCATCGTCGAGTTCGGCGATCTTCTCCACCATTTTTGCGCGGGATTGCTCGGCGTCTTTTTGCATGTCTGCCGGAATGTCGGTGATCTTCGGTTCTTTTCCGAGATCGTCTTCCCAGATGATCGCTTTCATCGTGAGGAGATCAATCGCGCCCTTGAATGTCGCTTCGAACCCGATGGGGATCTGCATTGCGATAGGATTCGCGCCGAGACGGTCAACGATGGTATCAATCGTCCGTTCGTAGGAAGCGCCGACACGATCCATCTTGTTAACGAAGCAGATGCGCGGCACACCATAACGGTCTGCCTGACGCCAGACTGTTTCAGATTGGGGCTCGACGCCTTGTACTGCGTCAAAGACTACCACCCCGCCGTCCAGAACGCGAAGAGAGCGCTGGACTTCGGCGGTGAAGTCAATGTGTCCCGGAGTGTCGATTAGGTTAAATTGATAACCCTTCCACTCAGCGGAAACAGCCGCAGACACGATCGTGATGCCGCGTTCGCGTTCCTGCACCATCCAGTCGGTCACCGTGGTTCCATCGTCAACGGAACCGATACGGTGAGTCTTGCCGGTATAGAACATGATCCGCTCGGTCGTGGTGGTTTTCCCGGCGTCAATGTGGGCAATGATCCCTATATTTCGATACTTTTCAAGCGGATACTGGCGAGCCATTCTTAGTTAAACACCTTCTGTGTGGATTTCAAATACGGTTAGATACGATAATGCGAGAATGCGCGGTTGGCTTCTGCCATCTTGTGTGTTTCATCGCGCTTGCGGATCGCCGCGCCGGTTTCGTTGAACGCGTCAATCAATTCGCCGGCGAGTTTATCCGGGAAGGATTTGCCGGAGCGTTCGTGCGCCGCGGTCAAGATCCAGCGGATCGCCAGCGTGGTGCGCCGGTCTGACGAAACTTCCATCGGCACTTGGTAGGTCGCGCCGCCCACACGCCGCGGGCGGACTTCCATTACAGGCGACACATTTTTAAGAGCGCCATCGAAGACCTCCAACGGATTCTTCTCTGTGCGCTCTTTGATCAAGTCCATCGCGCCATAGATCACGCCAATGGCAACGCTCTTCTTGCCGCGTTTCAAGACGTGCTGAACCATGGTCTGCACATTCAAACTGTTGTAGCGAATATCGGGAAGGATCTCCCGTCGTTCAGGTTTTGCTCTACGCATCTTTCAATTCTCCATCTATTTACTTGGGACGCTTCGCGCCGTACTTGGAACGCGCCTGCTTGCGGTTGGCAACTCCGGTCGTGTCGAGGGAGCCGCGCACGATGTGATAACGAACACCGGGGAGGTCTTTCACGCGTCCGCCGCGCACCAGCACGACAGAGTGCTCCTGCAATTGATGACCTTCACCGGGAATGTAGGCGGTCACTTCGATGCCATTGGTGAGACGAACACGCGCGATCTTGCGGAGCGCGGAGTTCGGTTTCTTCGGCGTCATGGTACGCACCACGGTGCATACCCCGCGTTTTTGCGGCGCGCCTTTATCCTGGCGAATGCGGCGCTGTTTGTAAGTGTTCAAGGTAAATTGAAAGGCGGGCGCCTTGCTCTTTGCCTTTTGACTCTTGCGACCCTTGCGGATCATTTGATTGATAGTCGGCACGTTCAGCCTCCGGTCTTTCTCTTTCTAAAATAAATTTTTGCGTAAAACGAGGCCATCACAAGGATATTGATGGCCTCATTATGTGGTGCCATGCTTAGCGGGATCTATTGCCGCTTTTCTGATTGGCAATGGAGCGAGATTTTATCACGCACTTAATATAATCGTCAAGATTTTCGCTTGCTGATTATCTTATCTCCGATGCCGAGCAGGCCCGTATCCATGCGAGGCGGATGCTGCTTTTCCTCGTCTTTTCCAAACTTGACAACATCGCCGCTTTCGTTGACGGCTTCCACCGCGAGACCGAGCGATTGCAACTCTTTCACTAACACTCTAAATGAAGCAGGGATGCTCGGTTCTTCAATGGGTTCGCCTTTGACGATGGCTTCATACGTATTGACACGTCCTTGCACATCATCGGATTTGACGGTGAGCATTTCTTGCAACGTGTATGCCGCGCCGTACGCTTCGAGCGCCCACACTTCCATCTCACCGAAGCGTTGACCGCCGAACTGCGCTTTACCGCCGAGCGGTTGTTGCGTGACCAAACTATACGGACCCGTCGAACGCGCGTGGACTTTATCTTCCACAAGGTGATGCAGTTTCAAAATGGTCATCACGCCGACAGTTACCGCTTGATCGTACGGAGTGCCGGTCTTGCCGTCCCGGAGAGTTTGCTTTCCGAGGATGGGCAAAGGCTGACCCGTCGTATGAACGATCTCCTGCGCCACTTCCATTAGACGGGCTTCCGCCACGCGTCCGCCGTGTCCATTAGCTTCGATCCACAATCGCAGGCAGGCGTTGATCGCCGCGTTGTTGTGATCCACGCGTTCGCGCGGATTGATATCTTCCGGGTAAAAGATCGTATCGGGATCGTAATCACGATCGCGCAGCCATTCGGTGGCTGTTGCCAGTCGAGCATGATCGGGATCGCTCAGTTCATAGACATCATACTTGCGCTTGCCCAACCATTCTTCCAGATACAAGCGTCGGACTTCATCGTCGTCTTGAATCGACTCGGGATCGTACTCTTCATCTTTGATCCATTCCCAAGCCTTCACGCCAACTTCCTTCCAAGCTTGATCGAGAATCCACGCGCGCGCGAGTTCTGATTCGATCTCTTCCTCGGATGCGCCATCAAACACAGGCGTGATCGCGCGATAACCCAAACGCTTCGCCGCCCAACCAAGATGCACTTCAAGCACCTGACCGATGTTCATACGACCGGGCACGCCAAGCGGATTCAGGATCATATCGACCGGAGTGCCATCCTCGAGGAACGGCATATCTTCCACCGGTACAACTTTCGAGACGACGCCTTTGTTGCCATGACGACCCGCCATTTTGTCGCCCGCGGTCAACTTTCGGCGCTGCGCCACAGAGACGCGCACCATCATATCCACGCCAGCCGAAAGATCGGAATTTTCTTCGCGCGTGAACACTTTCACATCCACAACCTTGCCGCGTTCGCCGTGAGGCATCCGCAGGGACGTATCTTTCACATCACGCGATTTCTCGCCAAAGATCGCTCGCAAGAGTCGTTCTTCGGGCGTGAGTTCTTTTTCGCCTTTGGGTGTGATCTTCCCAACGAGAATATCGTTCGGTCCAACTTCCGCGCCGATGCGGATGATGCCGTTTTCATCTAAATCTTTGATCGCGTCTTCGCCGACGTTCGGAATGTCGCGCGTGATCTCTTCGGGTCCGAGTTTCGTGTCGCGCGCTTCCACTTCATACTTCTCGATATGCACCGACGTGAAGCGGTCTTCCTGTACGAGCCGTTCGGAGATCAGGATCGCATCTTCAAAGTTGCCGCCCTCCCATGAAAGGAAAGCAACCACAACATTTTGCCCAAGCGCGAGTTGCCCGCTTTCGGTCGAGGACGAGTCGGCGATGATATCGCCTTTCTTGATCTTCTGCCCTTTGACGACAGCCGGGCGCTGGTCAATGCACGTGGATTGATTGGAACGCTGGTACTTGCGGAGTTGGTACGTGTGATTGCTTCCGCCTCTTTCTCGGACGGTGATCGTGTTGCCGGTCACCGACGTTACCTCACCGTCAGCCTCTGCCACCACCACCTGACCCGAATCCAACGCGGCGTGATATTCCATGCCGGTCGAAACCAACGGGATCTCCGGGCGGACAAGCGGCACAGCCTGCGCCTGCATGTTCGATCCCATCAACGCGCGGTTAGCGTCATCGTGTTCCAAGAACGGAATCAACGCGGCGCTGATACCTACTACTTGATGCGGGGCAACGTCCATGTAATCTACAGAGTCTGCCGTCGAGAAAATAAAACCGGAGTGGTATCGGCACGAAACGCGCTCGCGCACAAATTCCTTCTTCTCGGTCAGCGGGGCGTTTGCCTGAGCGATGACATATTTGTCCTCGGCGTCCGCAGAGAGATAATCGAATTGATCGGAAACATACGGAGCGATCGCGACCGGCGCGCCGAACTTGGCGAGCCGCTTCGCCATTCTGCCGTCAATCGTCTCGCCCGCTTCATATACAACTTCTTCCGTCTTCGGGTCTACCACTTTTTCGCGGAGGGTGCGCCCCTCCAACCGTTCATCGTCCGCTTCCATCACGCGGAACACTTTGCGATACGGTGTTTCGATGAAACCGTATTCGTTCACTCGCGCAAACGAAGCAAGACGACCGATCAAACCAATGTTCGGTCCTTCAGGCGTTTCAATCGGACAGATACGTCCATAGTGCGAGTGATGCACGTCGCGCACGTCAAAGCCTGCGCGTTCGCGGCGCAAACCGCCCGGTCCCAACGCGGAGAGTGTTCGCTTGTTGCGCAATTCTGCCAATGGGTTGGTCTGATCCATGAACTGCGAGAGTTGCGATGAGCCAAAGAATTCGCGCAATGCCGCCACCACCGGTCGAATGTTGACCAACGTTACAGGCGACAACTGCTCCTGATCGCGGATGGACATGCGCTCTTTGATCACGCGCTCCATGCGGCGGAGACCGATGCGCAGTTTGTTCTGCACCAACTCGCCCACCGTTTTGACGCGGCGGTTGCCGAGGTGGTCAATATCATCAGCCGGCTCGACGCCATTGTTGATCTGGATCATGCGGCGGATGAGTCGAATCACATCGCCCTTCGTCACCGTGCGGTGAGGGATGGGGATGTTCATGTCAAGTTTTTGATTCAACTTGTAGCGGCCAACGCGCTCAAGATCGTAATGTCTTTGATCGAACAATTGCTCTTCGAGGAACTGGCGGGCGTTATCCAACGTGGCGGGGTCGCCGGGGCGCATCTTCTTGAAGAATTCGATCAACGCGGCTTCGGCGATGGTCAAACCACCGGAGAGGTCCCACTCAGGTTCCTGCTTTAAAGTGGAAGCGATGAACAAACGCTCTGGGTTGTTATCTACATCTTGAAAGAGCGATAACAATTCTTCATCGGTTCCCAATTTGAGCGGTGAATCTTTGATACCGTCGTTGACAGCCGCCATTGCGCGCAGGAACACGGTGATCGGAACTGTGCGTTTGCGGTTGAACTTTAAAATGATGTAATCCGATTTGCGCGTCTCGAACTCCATCCACGCGCCGCGGTCGGGTATCAGCTTGGACATGGCGAGCAGGCGTCCCGTCGCGCGATCGGTCGGCGCTTCGAAGTAAACGCCCGGGGAGCGGATCAACTGCGAAACGACGACGCGTTCCGTCCCATTAATAATGAAGGTGCCTTTGTCGGTCATCTCCGGGAAGTCGCCGAGGAAGATATCCTGTTTGATCGGTTCTGGCACATCGGCGCCGGCAAGCAACACAGAAACATACAACGGGCTGGCGTAGGTGAGATCGCGCTCCACACATTCTTCGATGGTGTGTTTCGGATCGCCAAACCAATATTTCAACCCCCACTGTTTGGCTTCGGGACCGCGCCCGGGGAAAAACAATTTCATCCCCTTGTTGTACGATTCGATCGGCGATACTTCATGGAACAGATCGCCCAACCCCTCTTTCTTGAGGCGTTCAAATGAATCCAATTGGACTTCGATGAGATTGGGAAGTTTGATGTTGACTGGAATACGCGCGTAGGTTCTACGAGGCAAAGAAGAAGACATTCGGTTCGCTCCTGGCTATACTGGCTGGATGTCTGTGCGCCGTTACGAAGTACCGACCCTCATCCCTGAATTTAGTGCTTGCCGGGTAACAGATGCAATTCAAATTTGGGATGCGTGCAAGAGTTAGTAAACACACGAAACCATCCCGCGTGATGGGCGGGATAGCAAAACTCGATTATATATGAAGGATATGATATGCGCAAGGGATTTTGACGTTCAATTTTGACCCTCTGCCTGTTTGCGACTGCGGAGATTCTAACACCATCCCCGGCCTTTCGCAACTCGGATCGGTTACACGGGGTTTAGATATACGACATCAACCCCAAGTTCGGGAGGACGCAATGGCAACAGCGCAACCCACAATCAATGATCGGCGTGAAATTTTCGGCTGGGCAATGTACGACTGGGCAAACTCGGCGTTCAGCACCACGATCGGCTCGGTTTTTCTAGGACCTTATGTCAGAGGGCTTGCAACCGCAGTCGCCGAGGCTGAGTATCTTGCAAGAACCGGCACAGCATGGACTGCGGCAAGCGGGCAGCCTTTGGTGGTTTACTTTCTTGGTCTTCCCGTAGCGCCGGAGGCGGTCATCGCCTTTGCCATCTCGCTTTCTGTCGTGTTTCAGGCTGGCTTTTTACCTATCCTGGGCGCAATCGCCGATTATTCTCACCGCCGCAAACAAATGCTTCAAATCTTCGCAACCATCGGCGCGCTGGCGACGATAGGTATGTTCTTCATTACATTGGAGACTTGGACGCTCGGTCCCCTCTTGTTCATCATCGCAAACCTATCGTTCGGCGCGGCGTTGGTTTTCTATAACGCTTATTTGCCAGACATTGCAAGCGAAGAAGAACGTGACCGGGTCTCATCCTATGGGTTCGCTTTGGGCTACATTGGCGGATTTGTATTGCTCGCGCTCAATCTCGTCTTGTATCTGCTTCATGAGAGTTTCGGGATCTCAGAAAGCATGTCAGTCCGCATCAACCTTGCTTCGGCGGGAGTTTGGTGGCTGGCATTCTCAACCGTGACGTGGCGAAGACTGCGCTCGCGCCATGCCGCTCACGAGATTCCGCCGGGCGAGAACTTGCTGACCATCGCTTTCAAACAGCTCTCTAAAACAATGGAAGTGCCGGCAAAATCCGTCGCGTTTTATCTGCTCTCTCCCCTTCTGATCCTAATTTGGGCTCCTCTCATTACGCCCTTCATCACACAACTCATCAACAGTGGACAAATAGACGCGGACCTCGCGATCTTGCCGGTATTTGTTCCGCTATTCGGTCCCGTTATCCTTTTGATTCGCTTCCTGCGTAACAAGTATCGCACCACGCCTGAAACATCAAAATTCCTTACCTCGTATTTGATCTATAACGACGGCATCCAAACGGTGATCGCCGTCGCGGCTGTCTTTGCCGACGCGCCGTTAATCCGCGGCGGACTCGAGTTGGGACAAACGACGCTCATCTCGGTCATCCTGCTCATTCAATTCGTGGCATTCTTCGGGGCGTTGTTCTGGGGCAAGCTCGCCAATTGGATCGGAGCAAAGCGCGCCATCATCGTCAGCCTTGTGATCTGGGCGGTAGTGGTGATCTACGCATACGGCGGCATGAAAGGCGACACACGCGCAACCGAGTTTATGATCCTAGGCGCCATCATCGCCCTCGTCCTCGGCGGCTCACAGGCGATCAGCCGGAGTCTGTTCGCACAGATGATCCCCAAGAACAAAGAAGCGGAATTCTTCTCGATCTACGAGATCAGCGAGCGCGGCACCTCCTGGCTCGGGACGCTGGTCTTCGGGGTCGCGGTGACGATCTTTGGCAACTTGCGCATCGCCATCCTTGCGTTGATCTTCTTCTTCGTCGTCGGCTTGGCAATCCTGCCCTTCGTCAACACCGACAAGGCAATAGAAGACGCAAAACGGGAAGGCACATAAAAATCAAAACGGGTTGAGGAGAAATCCTCAGCCCGTTGAGTTATAACGTCCCGCAGGTTTGGTTGACCGAGTCGTGCTTTACGAGAAAACCTGCGGGACGGTGTTTACCATCAGTTATAACTTCGGCAGGACGATGGTCTTCTGTCCCTGATACTTCCCCTTCTTGTCTGCATACGAAACTTCACACTCCTCATCCGCTTCAAAGAACAACACTTGCGCCAAACCTTCGTTGGCGTAAATCTTCGCAGGGAGCGGAGTGGTGTTCGAGATTTCAAGCGTAACGTAGCCTTCCCACTCCGGCTCAAACGGCGTGACGTTGACGATCAACCCGCAGCGCGCATACGTTGATTTTCCCAGACAAACCGTCAACACTTTGCGGGGGATGCGAAAATATTCGATGGTACGCGCCAAAGCAAACGAGTTCGGTGGGATGACGCACACATCCCCTTTGAACTCGAACATGGATTTGGGATCGAAGTTCTTAGGGTCAACAATTGCCGAATGGACGTTCGTGAAGATCATGAACTCGTCTGCCACGCGGATGTCATATCCGTACGATGAAACACCGTAGGAGATCACTCCCTGCCGGACTTGCTTGTCCACGAACGGTTCGATCATCTTTTGTTCGATTGCCATCTTGCGGATCCAGTGATCAGGTTTGAGTCCCATAGTTATTCTCCGTTGAATTTAGGTGACAGTCATCTGGCAGATGACTGTCACCTTATCTGACAACAATCACCACTTCAGTAAGTTTTCCCGATTCTACATCAACCCATTTTTGATAAACGTGACCGTCGTATATCAACGCGATTCGATAACGTCCATCGGGCAGATCACCAATGGCGGCGTTTTCATTTCCAAGCGCAAGTGACGGATGATAGGTATCTACGTAATAGGTGTCAATGAGTTTGCTGGACGAAGAATATTGCTCCAGAGATATTTTTGCGCGTTCAAAATTTCCATCCGCATTGATTATCGAAAGCGCGATCACGCCGAACGGTGGACGGGGAGCCAGCCACAACTCCGGGTTGACCGTTGCGAAATAGTCCTGCATGTTTCCGCGGCGGACTTCAAAATGAAGATGGCTTCCGATTGCCACGCCGCTGCTCCCCACCTCGCCGATCTTGTCTCCCACGTCAACTTGGTCGCCTGCCGCCACTACAATTTTTGACAAGTGCGCGTACAGCGTGTACAAGTCATTTTCATGTTTGATGACAACAAGGTTGCCGTAATAATTCCGCCACGGGCTGTATGTCCTCGTATCGTCTGGACCCGCAAAGACGACCACCCCCTCCCCCGCCGCATAGACAGGCGTGCCGGAAGGATTGGGGAATTCCACTCCATGATGCGGATCGCGTTTTCCGTTCTCGGTGGAGGCGTAGGGATAACTTCGATCCACCGAATTATTATCAGGATAAAAAATAGGAAGACGAAGGAGGAAGTGTCCGTCGGTGACGCAGAAATCCGTAGTGCGAGGGTCGCAGGGAATTTGAGTCGGCGTGCCAGTTACTGTGGGAGTTGAAATGATCGTCGGCGTTGGAATTGGGATGGAAGTTGCCGTGATCGGGACCGGGGAAGATTCAACACGTTGCGCCGGCGCGCACGCACTGAGAACAAGCAAAATGAACAGAAGATTCTTTTTCAACACGGAGATTTTAGACGCTCTGCGATTAGATCCCACCGCGCTCTTGCATCACTTCTCTAATTTCTTTTTCAAGCACATCGGCTTTAGCTTCAAGATCGTAGAGTTCTTTCAACATTTTGCCGCCTGAGGAGGAAACCTCGCCAAGCGACTTGATGTTGATGCGCACGTTATAACCTGCGGCGGTGAGCGCGGCGCGGCACATAGCAAAACCAGACATCGAGTCGCTGACCGCGCTGACAAGTCCGTGCTTGGCGCACTTCAAGGCAAGTTCCATCACTTTGACGACATCATCGGCAACATGTAGTGGAATGTTCGCCGCGTTGAGCGTCGCTTTGTGGATGGCGGCAGAACGCGCAAGTTTTTGTTCGTCGGTATCTTTCGGCAACTTAAATGTAGCCATCAATACTTCAAAGGAAGAAGCATCGTCGTCCACCGCTTGCGTTAACTCTTTGCGATATTTTTCCGCCATCACGCGAATCGCTTGCATTTCGGCTTCCACCGATTCATATTTCTTTTTGCCGATGGTGAGCCCTGAAACCATCGCGACCAGCGCGGCCCCCAACGAACCGGCGAATGCGCCCGCGGAGCCGCCGCCGGGAGTCGGCGTGGGGGCGGCTAAGACGTCCACGAAGGAGGCAGGCTGACCTGAGGAAGAAGCGGGAGAGTCCGATTGGAGATTGGAGACTGGAGATTGATAGAGTCGCGATTCGAGAATCTGTTCAGGCGAGAATTGATCCAACTGTGTGTACCAGACCGCCGCATCCACCAACGCTTCTTGCGGAATTAATCCGACGAGTTCGCAGTGATGAATGGTCACGCCGTATCGTTGCGCCTCGCGTCGGATAAACTCGACCACGCGCGCGATGGGCGTTTCGTGAAAGTTGGTGAGGTTCATCGAGACCTGCGCGCGACCGTCCACGAGCAAGCCAAGCCCCTTGACGTAACGAAGCCCGCCCGATGAATGGCGCACCGCCTTGGCGATCTTTTTCGCGATGCTCACATCGTCGCTCGTGAGATAGACGTTGAACGCAATCAGCGGAGCGCGCGCGCCGATCACTGTTGCGCCCGCCTTCGGGAGTTTGCTCGGACCATAATCGGGTTTGCGATTCGGATCGGACTCGATCTCAGTTTTGAGTCCTTCGTATTGCCCTTTGCGGATGTTTTCGAGATTGGCGCGTTCGGGACGAGTTGCCGCCGCTTCATATAAATAGACGGGGAGGCTGAGTTCGCCTGCGGCGCGTTGACCAAGCCTTTGGGCGATCGCAACGCACTCGTCCATCGTCGCGCCGCTGAGCGGAACGAACGGACAGACATCCGTCGCCCCAATGCGCGGATGCTCGCCCGTGTGCGCGTCGAGGTCAATCAGTTCGGCGGCGGTTTTGATCGCGCGGAACGCGGCTTCTTCCACGCCTGCGGGTGAGCCTGCAAAGGTGAGCACCGTGCGGTTGTGGTCGAGATCGGAGGAACGGTCGAGGAGTTTCACCTCGCCCACCGCTTCGATGGCGGCGACGATCTGGTCAATGATTTCAGGTCGCCGCGCTTCAGAAAAGTTGGGGATACATTCGATGAGAGTGGTCATATCGTTTTTTAGTTGGATAGTTTGATAGTCTGTTTTGGATTCGTGATTGATAAGGCTATTATAGCGGTAGATTTTGTTTGCGAGATTGCAAAATTAGAAATGAGCAGAAAGGGATAATTTCTGACACATCTCTTATATGGCAATCCGTAAAAATCATAACCCGCGCTTCGTCAAACGGATAAATCTACTTTTACGAGGTGCAAACGTGAGTCCGAACGATTGGAATCAGAAAATAATCGAGGAATTTCGAAGCAATCAAGGCAAAGTTGGAGGGCATTTTGAAGGGAAAACTTTGCTTCTCTTACATACCACCGGGGCAAAAAGCCATAAGCCGCGCATCAACCCGGCGGCGTACGTGAAGGACGGAGACCGCTATGTGGTGATCGCATCCATGGGCGGCGCGCCAACGAACCCAGACTGGTATTACAATCTGATCGCAAATCCCTCGGTCACTGTGGAGGCGGGGACGGAAAAGTTTGAAGCCGAAGCGAAAGTGATGAGCGACGAACCCGAGCGAACGCGGCTCTACAACAAAATGGCGGAAATGATGCCGAGTTTCAACGATTACCGCCAGAAAACGACGCGCGTCATCCCGGTCATTGTTTTGGAGCGCAAGCAATAAGATTCTCCCCGGCGCGAATCATCCAACCTCCTGACTTCGTCGGGAGGTTGTGCATTTAAGCCAATTTATCGCGTAGGGAAGTAGTACAATCAAGAAAATCAACCTAGGCACAAGGAGCAAATTGATGTCCACTGAAGAAAACAAAACTCTCGTTCATCGCCTTTTCAACGAAGAATTCAACAAATTGAATTCGACAGTCATCGAGGAAATCGTCGCCGCCGATTACATTGATCATAGCGCCATACCTGCTCCTGTGCCCGGCGTGGAAGGATTCAAAAAGCGCACCGCCATGTTGCGGGCGGCGTTCGCTCCCAAAATGTCGTTTGGAGAATTTCTTGCAGAAAACGACCTGGTCGCTTTTTCGTGGACAATGGACGGAGTTCACCAGGGCGCATTCGCAGGCGTGCAACCCACAGGCAAAAAAATAATGGTATCGGGCATCAATATCGAGCGGATGAAAGACGGAAAGGTCATCGAACATTGGAGTCATTTTGATATGGCTGGTTTGATGAAACAGATCAACACATAACCTTGATGGATAGATGATCGGGGATTGAAACGATCGCTTGGAGAAACATCTAAAGGCATAAAGAGCCACGAGAAGGTTGGTACATGACCATTAATAGGGGCAATTTTTCATAAATTGTTCGATGGTATAATCTCGCCGATATGTCCTTAGAACCTTCATCTCAAAAATCACAGATCTGCCCCACGTGCGGAACGCGCTTGAGCGAAAACGCGACGCGCTGTCTCGTGTGCGGAACGGAACTCAAAACAAAAGCCGCGACCAAAGCGAAAAAAGCGGATACGGTCGTGCAAGCCAGCCGCATGCCTGAGGTGACGCTGAGCCTGCCCGCCGCGCTTGCCGCGCTTGTCATCGTGCTGTTGGTCGGCGCGGTCGGCGTCTATTTCGTCCTATCTACCGGCGCGACCGGCACCGCGCTCGTCACACCGACAGCCCAAGGCACAACAACAGCCACCGCAACCATCACGCCCACCGCAACGGAACAGCCAACCGGCACGCCGATTCCCACCGAAACGCCTTTGCCTCCATTCGATTACACCGTGCGCCAAGGCGAAACATGCGGCTTACTCGCCGCCCAATTCAAGGTTTCGGTGCAAAGCATCATCGTGGCGAATCAACTCTCCTCTGAATGTTTTGTCTCGGTCGGACAGCCTTTGAAGATTCCTTATCCAACTTCCACGCCCGCGCCTCCGCCGACAGAAATCCCGAACGAAGCGACGCAAACTGCGCAGGCATGTGAAAAAGTGGTGTACACCGTTCAAGCGAACGACACACTCTCCAGCATCGCGGCAAATTACAACATCCCGCAGGATGCGATCAAGTTTTACAACGGACTGGCATCGGACAATGTATTACTTGGGACAACGCTGGTGATCCCATTATGCGAGCGATTCGCCACACCGGGACCGACTCCCACTGCGACGCTTCCGCCTCCCTACCCCGCCCCGAACCTGCTTCTGCCAGCGGATGGCGCCGCGTTCACGCTAGCCAACGACGTGGTCACACTGCAATGGGCATCCGTCGGAACACTGCGCGATAACGAGGCGTATCAAGTCATCATCGAAGATGTGACGACCGGCGAATTGCGCATCACCGATTACGTGACCGACACAAAATACATCGTGCCGACATCCTTCCGCCCGAACGATAATTTGGCTCACCTCATCCGCTGGTGGGTAACGACCGTGAGACAAAACGGTGTGGACGAGCAAGGTCAACCCGTGTGGGTATCGGCTGGCGCGGTCAGCGATAAACGCGCCTTCACGTGGGTCGGAGTCGCTGTACAGGGGACAGCAAAACCCTAGGGGCAACCAGACCGAAAGTCCGAAAAGAACCGAAATTTCATCCCCGGCCGCAAGCCGGGGATTTTTTGTCCCTTGACAGAATCCGATTCGTGATTAAAATATCCGCATTATTCAATTTCTTGTATAATTCAATTCTCTGGAGAAAAAAATGGCGCCATTTGCTATCACCTTGGAAAAAACCCGAAGCGATGAAAAACTCATACGGGTTGAGCCAGCCCTAAACGCGTTCGGGAGCATGTTGCTCACGTCGAAGGAAGATGAACAGCCCGGGCTCCACGAGTGGGTCACGAAAACCCGACTGGCGATGTCTGCCGAGGAACTCTTCCGCCATAAGTTGGTGCTGATCGGATTTCATTATTCGGTCTTGCCGAAGACTGCCGGGGCGTCTTTTGAATCGTATCTGGAAAGCCTCGACGCCACTCCCCCGTCCGAGTTCCGCGAGAAACTGTTGAACGCGTACGCCAAAATGTGCTTCACAGATGAATCGCGCGGACAGGCAGACCAGCCAGTGGACTGGGATGAGGTGCTCTCCTCGGCGAAGAATTATGTGGATTTCCTGCGTTTCCGCTTCGGCGACGAACTGACCGATGTGGAAGTGGAAACCCGCGCCTACGAATACGTGATCGACCCCGCCGCGCTCAAACAATTGATCACCGGTCATATCCGCTGGTTTTGGAAGAATCACCTGCAAGCCGAATGGACTCGCGTGCGCCCGATGTTGGAAGAATCGGCGAAGGCTTTCAACAAACTCGAACTCGCCGACATGACCCGCGCCGACATGATCAAATTCATCACCGGCAAGAGCGTCGAGGAAGATAAATGGGAAGGCGAGTATGAGAAAGCGAAGGAGTTGATCTTCATCCCCAACGCTCACCTCGGACCATACATCCGCGCCGCCAAGATCGGAGAGAATTTCTACATTTACTTTGGCGCGCGCACACCCGAAGGCTCCGACGTGAAGATCCCCGACCTCGACCGCGCGGAGATCGTCTCGCGTCTTTCGGCTCTGTCAGACGACACCCGCCTCAATATTTTGCGAATGATCGCGGAAAACGGCGAAATGCGCGCGCAGGAGATCATTGACGCGATCAGCCTCAGCCAGCCGAGCGTGTCACGTTATCTTTCACAACTTACTGCCACCGGCTATTTGCAGGAAAGGAGAGAAGGCGGAGCAAAAGTTTATACATTAAGCAAGGATCGTATCGAGAAAACGCTCAAGGCAGTCAATGCCTTTTTACTGGGAAGTTCGTAACTGTTTCAACCCAAGGAGAATTACCATGAACTACTGGCAAGATGAAAAATTAGCGGAATACAACCGACAACGGATAATCGAAGAAATGGCTCTCATCCACTTTGAGGAAAAACAGCGCCCCGCCCGCGTCTACCGCCCGGGACGCTTTGAAATGACCATGTTCCGCTTCGCCAATTGGATGATCGCAACCGGCAAAGAACTCCGCAAACGATATGAGATCCCCGTCGTGAATTGCGACAAACGTCCGACCAACTCGTTTGCCCGCTAATATACGGAGATGAATGACCAATCCATTTAAAACCGCTGGAAGAATATTTAGCGAATATCCGCGCGCCTTTTGGGTGTATAACGTCGTCGTCTTCATAGACAGGCTCGGCGGATTCATGCTCTTTCCGTTCTTCGCGTTGTACCTCACGCAAAAATTCGACATCGGCATGTCCACCGTCGGCATTCTCTTCGCGATATTTTCCGTATCGGGCTTTGTAGGGAGCGCCATCGGCGGCGCGTTGACCGACCGCATGGGACGCAAAAGCGTGATCATCAGCAGTCTCTTGCTATCTTCGCTCAGCGCGCTCGGCATGGGATTTGCTTCCACGCTGACAGTCTTCGCCGCGGTGAGCGTCATCGTCGGCACGCTGGGACAGATCGGAGGTCCCGCGCATGAAGCGGTGGTGGCAGACCTGCTTCCCGAAAAGAAACGCGCCGAAGGCTATGGCATCATCCGCGTGGTGTTCAACATCGCGGTCATTATCGCGCCTCCTATCGCGGGATTGCTCATCACGCACTCGTATCTCACACTCTTCATTGTAGACGCGGTCATCAGCGTCATCGCCGCGAGCGTTGTCTTCTTTGCGTTGCCCGAAACAAAACCGCAAGCGCATCCCAACGCAAAACCTGAAACGATGCGGCAAACATTCGCGGGCTATGGGCGCGTCTTCCGAGACAGACCGTTCGTGCTGTTCATCGGCGTCACCGTCTTGATGACGCTCGTCTACATGAACATGAATACGACTCTCGGCGTCTTCCTGCGCGACGAACGCGGCTTGCCCGAAATCGGCTACGGCACGTTGATCAGCATCAATGCCATCATCGTTGTTCTGCTCCAATTCTGGCTCACGCGCCGCCTCGAAAAATACAAACCTCTGCTGATGATGGCGATCGGCACATTCTTTTACGCAGTCGGCTTTGCCCTGTATGGTTTCGTTGATGGCTTCCCGCTTTTCACTGTCGCAATGATCATCATCACCGTCGGTGAAATGGTCGTCGCGCCTTTTGGGCAAGCGCTGGTCGCCAGCTTCGCTCCCGAAGAAATGCGCGGACGCTACATGGCAGTCTCCGGGCTCACATGGGGCATCGCCTTTGCGATCGGTCCCTATTTTGCGGGGCTTCTGCTCGACAGCGCGAATCCGAATCTCCTATGGGTCGCGTGCGGGTTCATCGGACTGTTGGCAACGTTCGGTTTTATCACGCTCAACAAAGTGCATCACGCCACAGCCCCATCAACAGAACTCGCCGCTACGGATTAATCCTCCTCAGCGAGGACTCCTCACTTTTGGGA
Source organism: uncultured Anaerolinea sp. (assembly GCA_964456775.1). GTDB lineage: Bacteria > Chloroflexota > Anaerolineae > Anaerolineales > Villigracilaceae > Defluviilinea. Next base: position 3,193 of record CAYWCN010000057.1, on the reverse strand, counting down.
CAGGTCTAACGCATGGACCTGTCCCAACTTTTTTAAACGCTTCTCCCCGACGGGACAACTGATTCCGCCTCGACAACTTTTTCCCCGCCCTTTAGAATCGCCAGCGGAGGCACACATGGACATCCGCACCTACAACCGCGAGGCATGGAACCGCGAAGTCGAATCGAACAACCGCTGGACTCAGCCCGTGACTCACGAAATCATCGAACAAGCGAAACGAGGCGAGTTCCAAGCTTTGCTCACGGAAAATATCCCAACTCCCCATCGTTGGTTTCCTCCCCTCAAAGGCGCGGACGTGTTATGCCTCGCCAGCGGAGGCGGTCAGCAGGGACCCATCTTCGCCGCGCTCGACGCGAACGTGGCCGTCTTCGACAACTCCCCTGCTCAACTCAAGCAAGACACGCTCGTTGCCGAACGCGAAGGCTTGACGCTCAAAACCGTCGAAGGTGACGCGGCGGATCTATCCATGTTCCCCGATGAATCGTTTGACTTGATCTTCAATCCCGTTTCGACGGTGTTCATGCAAGATGTCCGCGTGGTGTGGCGCGAATGTTTCCGCGTGCTCCGTCACGGCGGGATTTTGTTGACAGGCTCGATGAATCCCGTCCATTACATTTTCGACCTGTACAAAATGGACGAGGGCATTCTCGAAGTCGCGCACTCGATCCCTTATTCAGACGTAACCAGCCTCTCGAAAGAAGATTTGGAGGAATACCTTGCGAAAGGCTTACCCATCGAATTCGGTCACTCGCTGACCGACCTGCTCGGCGGACAATGCGCGGCGGGATTCCTCATCACCGACCTGTACGAAGACGCGATGACCGATTCGCCGCTGGGGAAATTTCATCCCAACTACATTGCCACGCGGGCGGTGAAGTTGTAGAATCAAAGCGAAAACAAATTCAATTCAAGTTAACTTGAAAAGTAACCCTACTTTGCAAACGCAATGAATCGTAAACTTCTAAAAAACATTGTAATTTTTGTAGCCCTTTGCCTTTGGACTTGGTTGTCTTTTATCTCTGGCAAAATCATGTCATCTATTGATGCCTCTATGGATGAAGTTGAACATGTTAGTTACAAACTTGAAAATTTAGTGACCGTCAGCCGATCTCCTGATTGGAAATATGGTAAGGGGTTTTATACTGCGGTAGTAATTGCAACTCCAGAAAACGGGACTTCATACAATGTCGTATGTAAAGTACATGTTGGAAACGCCAACTATTTCGAGTATATTGAATTAGGTCAAACGAATTCGATTGCAGAAGCGTTGGACAACTGGGGAGATATTCAGTGGACTGACGATTCGTTAATCATCGGTAAAGATGGACCTAATCAGAAAATCGTGTCTAGGGAGCAAATCGAGAAACATCGTTGAGCAACATCTTGCTTCCTACCAGAACGCTAACAAACCTGCTCGGCGGACAATGCGCGGCGGGATTCGTCATCACCGACCTGTACGAAGACGTGATGTCCGACTCGCCGCTGGGGAAATATCATCCCAACTACATTGCCACGCGGGCAGTGAAGATGTAGAATGAACAAAGTCAAATCCGATTCGGGATGTTCGCCTGTTGAAGAGTAACGAGAATATCACGATGAGGATGAAAGATGGGAAGGTTGTGAAGTGATAAAGAGCAAGGGAGTGAGTGCTATAATTTATTCATCAAATTTTAACTTTCAGCGGTATAACCCTAGTTGAGCAGACAAATACCAAAACAATGTGAATTAATATACCTGTAAGGGTGAGCATGAAAAAAGTTCATAAATTTTTGCTTCTTCTCTTGGCATTTGCATTATTTAGGTGCGACATGCCTCAAATTAATTTTGCGCCTAATGAGGATGCTCCCCGAAAACTGGTCGTAGATCCAAATTTTGAGTTAGGGGGGCGCTTATACTATCAACAAGCAGGATTCTCGTTTGAACCATATCAACAAGCTGCGAAAGATGAAATAAGTTTATCTGAATTAGATAACGATATTCATTCTATCTGTATACAAAACGATGAGTTTACTTTTTGTTTTTATGGAACAAAAACTGACCCTCGTTTCAAATCTACATCCGATTTATCGGACTATTGGGTGTCGAGCTTTATGGATAAAGAGGACGAAAAAGTAGTAATAACTCAAGCAATAGAAACTTCCGTAATTGCAAATGGCAATGAAGGCACTGTCGTAGAATTGATTATTGAGAGTGAGAAATTTATGGGATTCACTTTCAGCGGTGAAATAATTGCCTTACAGATTTCTACGAACCAATATTTAATTGCATATGGTTTTTCAAACAGAGATCACAGGTACAATGTAGGTGCATGGTACACACGAGGTCAAAAGATTTTTGAGTCTATGGTAAGCACAGTTGAATTCATACAATAAAGTCTGCTCCAAAAAGCGCGCACCCAACGGTGGGGATTCAGGCGCGATTCCAAACTTTGTTCTACCCCTGGGAATTTTTCCAGTCGGACGGCGTACCGCCGCCCACCCCAGCGTAAGTCACGCCAGCCGTTAAACTAACCTCCCCAACACCTCCAACAACTTCCCCTCCCACTGCTCCCCAAACGAACACCAATACGCGGACTTGCCGCCGCGGATGCCTGCGCCTAAATCGGCTAGGCGTTTGGGTTCTGTCCCGTTCGCGGGGGTTGGGTAACGCAAGACGATCTGTCCGCTTTCCCAGTTGATGGACGATAATCCTGCCTTCTCTGCCCTCAACTTGACTCGCATCTGGTAAAACAGATTCGCGGTCATGTCGGGCAGTTCGCCGAAGCGGTCTTTGAACTCGGATGCCAGCGCGTCAATTTCGGTTTCGTCTCGTAAATCCGCGATACGCCGATACAACCGCAAACGCAAATCCTGATCGGGGATGTACTCGGCAGGGATTCCGACGGCGAGAGGGAGGTCTACGTTGACGGGCATGGATAAAGGCAAGTCGAAAGTCGAAGGTCGAAAAGTCAAACTTGGTTCTTCGACTTTTGACATTTGACCTTTGACCGTTCTTATCCGTCTCACCGCATCCGCCAGCAACCTTGTGTACAAATGGAATCCCACCGCTTGAATGTGACCCGATTGACGCGTGCCGAGCAATTCGCCTGCGCCGCGGATCTCAAGATCGCGCATGGCGATCGAATAGCCCGCGCCGAGCTGCGTGTTCTCGGCGATGACTTCGAGCCGCTGTTGACCGTCCACGGTGGGGGTCA
>CAYWCN010000056.1:0-21021 GCA_964456775.1 uncultured Anaerolinea sp. | reverse complement strand
ACTTCGTATGCCGACGCGTTGAAAGGCGCGGAGTTTGCCTTCATCGCCGTCGGGACTCCCGAAGGCGTGGATGGCGCGGCGGATTTGCAATACGTGGAAGTTGCCGCGCGCTCGCTTGCGAAACACATGGGCGCGCCGCTGATCATCATCAATAAATCCACGGTTCCCATCGGGACGGGGGACTGGGTCGCCGATATTGTGAAGTCTGCCCAGCCCAAGCCCATTGACTTTGCCGTGGTGTCTTGCCCTGAGTTTCTGCGTGAGGGTTCAGCCATCGCAGATTTTATGTCGCCTCATCGCAACGTCATCGGCTCGCTTGATAAAGATGCCGCGAACAAAGTGGCGCAACTTCATCTTCCGTTGCGCGCGCCGATCGTCATCACCGACCTTCGCACTGCGGAAATGATCAAATACGCGAGCAATGCCTTCCTCGCGGCAAAAATTTCATTCATCAATGAACTCGCGGATGTGTGCGAGGCATACGGCGCGGATGTGAAAGAGGTCGCCGCGGGCATGGGCTACGATGCGCGTATCGGGCGTCACTTTTTGGATGCCGGTCTCGGCTGGGGCGGTTCATGCTTCCCGAAAGATGTGCAGGCGCTGGCGTTCATGGCAAAGCAAAAGGGACTCAATCCGCGCATTTTGAACGATGTGGTGGATGTGAACTATGACCGCCGCCGCGATGTGCCAATGCAAGTGGAAAAATTGCTCGGTGGCAATTTAAAAGGAAAGACCGTTGGCATGCTTGGGCTGGCGTTCAAAGAGAACACAGACGACATGCGCGACGCGCCCTCGGTGGATATTTCCAACGCGTTGATCGCGGCGGGAGCGAAGGTCCGCGCGTATGACCCTGTCGCGCGCGAGGTCGCCGCGCCGATGATGCCCGCCGTAGAAATTGTCAACGATGTGTACGAAATGGCAAAGGGATGCGACGCGCTCGTGGTGGTCACGCCGTGGAACGAGTTCAAGCAACTCGATCTCGAAAAGGTCAAAAACTTGCTCAAGTCGCCGGTCATTTACGATGGGCGCAATATCTACGACCCTGCCCGCATGAGCGAGATGGGCTTTACCTATCGCGCCATCGGTCGCCCCTCCAGCAACGGCAAGTAGAACAGTTTTCAGTGATCAGTCATCAGTCGGGTGGTCGGGTACAATATGCCCCGCTACCCGACTTTTGTTTTTCCTGTCGCGATGTAAGGGCGACCCGTCAGGGACGATGACGGTAACATACTTCCTCTGGGCGGGTCGCCCCTGCGTTTCAACCAAAAATTAAACCCATGACCAATCCTCCCGTCTGTGATTACGAAGGCTCCGATTACCAATCCTCCTTTTGGGATAAGGGCGGACGCGAGTATGAGGATCGCGTGGAAGCCATCGCCCTCAAGCGACTTCTCCCACAAAGCGGACGCCTCCTTCTCGAACTTGGGGCTGGCGCAGGTCGCAACACGCCGCGCTACCTCGGCTTTGATCGCGTGGTGCTTCTCGATTATTCGCGCACGCAATTGGAGCAGGCGCAACAGCGGCTCGGCACCTCGGACAAATACATTTACGTCGCGGCGGATGTGTATCGCCTCCCATTCGTGGACGGCTTGTTCGACGCGGCGACGATGATCCGCGTTTTGCATCACATGGCAGACGCGCCAAAAGCATTGGATCAGGTGAAGAATGTGTTAGGCGCAAACGGCGTTTTCATTTTGGAATTTGCGAACAAACTCAACTTGAAAGCCATTCTGCGTTATTGGCTTGGCAGGCAGGCATGGAATCCGTTCACGCTGGAACCTGTTGAGTTTGTGAAATTGAATTTCGATTTTCATCCGAAGGCAATACGTCAGTGGTTGACCGAGTTGGGTTTTGCCATCGAGAAGACGTTGACTCTCTCACACTTCCGCATGGGGCTGTTGAAGCGAATTATTCCAACAAGTATTTTGGTCTTTTTCGATTCGATCCTTCAATGGACAGGCGCGTGGATTCAAGTGACGCCGTCCGTGTTTGTGCGGGCGAGATTAGAGACTGGAGACTTGAGATTGGCTGATCTGCCGCGCAGACAAGATAACATCTTGTCTTACTTCAAGTGTCCCGATTGCGGACAGCATCCGCTGGTGGATAAGGAAGACCATCTTGAATGTTCGAGTTGTAAAAAGAAATGGGAAGTAGAAGATGGGATCTATGATTTCAGAGAGGCAATGAAATAAACGAAGAGGTTATATGAAGATAAGATCATTTGCGCTATTTGCAATTGTCGTAATTGTGTTGGCAGCCTGCGCGCCTCCACCAACACAGGGACAACCGCCGGTCAATCAAGAGAATCCTCCGCAACAAGGGCAACCTCCTGCAACAGAGGTCGTCAACGCTCAACCATCGCCAACCGCTGAGGCGCATGTTCATAGCGACGCGCCCCACACCTCCGATGTGGATTTGACCCGTTTGCAAGTGGGCGATGGCAAGTATTCGACAAGTCCGCAAATGGGATATGTGTATTCGTGCCAAACTCAATTCAATGGTGGCGGCGCGAGCGGCACCGGGAATTGGATGAATGGCGATGGGACATGGGATGCGACCAAGAAAGCCGTGGTGGATGGTTCGGTGAACTGGCCCCACTCGTTTACCATCTCGGTTCAAGGCGATCAGCGCGTGTTCGCTGGCAACGATCTGCCCGATCATCCCACCGGTACTTTTCCAATTTCGTCTAACGATGATGCTTACGCATTTGACCGCAATCCCAACTCGATCAGCGAGCAATCTGTCACGTTGACGTTACCTGCCAACCCGACCATTGCCGCGCAGCCAAATTGTGTCGGCGGGGAGGTGGGCATCATGCTTTCGGGCGTGGTCATCTTCAACGCGTTCGATGCGGAAGGGCGCGATGCGGGCGCGCATGAAGTGCAGGATAACTGCGACGGGCATCCGCAATCTTCCGGCTTTTATCATTATCACAGCCTGAGCGATTGTTTTCAAGACATCGCAACGGGTCATTCGGCGTTGATGGGATATGCGTTCGACGGCTTCGGTATTTATGGATATTACGGGGAAGACGGCAAGGAATTAACCAACGCCGATCTGGATGAATGTCACGGTCATACACATATGATCGAATGGGATGGTCAACTTGTGGAAATGTATCATTATCATGCGACGCATGAATTTCCGTATACGGTCGGATGTTTCAAAGGCGCGCCCGCAGTCCGCGCGTTGTCGGCGGGAGAGGGGCAGAATGGACAGAACCAGACCGGGGGTCAGCAGGGAAGCGGGCAGGGCGGTCCTCCGCAAGAGGCGATCAATGCGTGCGTCGGCTTGAGTCAAGGCGCGGCATGTTCTGTGGGTCCAACTTCAGGGACGTGCCGGACTCCGCCGAACACAAATCAATTGGCGTGTGTGCCGGCGGGCGGTCCGCCTCCATAGAAGTAAAAACTCCGTTCGGGTGAACGGAGTTTTTTGTTGACGAGGTTAACTTGTTGCCGCTTCCAGTTGTTCGATCCGTCTTGCCCGCAGGATCGAGGCGATCACGGCTGTGGTGAGGATGGCGGCGATCACGGCAAGTGAGATGGTGATGGGTATTTTGTAGAAATCAACGATGACCATTTTGATGCCGACGAAAACGAGGATTACGGATAAGCCATGTTTGAGGTAATAGAATTTATCCATCACGCCTGCGAGCAGGAAGTAGAGCGAACGCAAACCAAGGATGGCGAACACGTTGGAGGTGTAGACGATGAAGGCGTTATCGGTGACGGCGAAGATGGCGGGGATGGAGTCCACCGCAAAGATAAGGTCGGTGCTTTCGACGATGATCAATACAAGGAAGAGCGGCGTTGCCATGATCTTGCCCATGCGTCGGATGAAGAACTGGTCGCCCTGGTATTTTTTGGTGACTGGCATGATGCGCCGCAGAAGTTTGACCAACGGATTATTTTCGGGGTGCATTTCCTCGTCTCGGTGCATTGCCATGCGGATGCCCGTATAGATGAGGAACGCGCCGAACACGTAGATGATCCAGTGGAACTCATGGAGCAGCGCCGCGCCGACCGCGATCAGCGTGCCGCGCATGATCAGCGCGCCGATGATGCCCCAAAATAAGACGCGGTGCTGGTATGCGGCAGGGACGGCGAAGAATGAAAACAATAGTACGAATACGAAGATATTGTCCACGCTCAGCGATTTTTCGATGATGTATCCCGTGAAGAATGCCAGCGCGGCTTCACTGTTCGAATAGGCGCTTCCGGGAGCAAGCCTTTCCCAAAAGAAATATAAGCCGAGGTTGAACAGCAGGGACAGGCTGATCCACACCGCGCTCCAGATCGCCGCCTCTTTGAGCGAAACCGCATGCGCCTTGCGGTGAAAGACCCCCAAGTCTATGGCGAGCAGCGCCAATACGAACAGGTTAAAACCTATCCACAACCAAATCGATCCTTCCATACTATTCTCCTTGTGATTCGACTGTGGAAAATAAAAAGCGAGACTCCACAGTCTTCAATGTGGATAGTCTCGCCAATAGCGCCGCTTCTGCGCGTACGGCTGGCCGGGAACGTTCGTTCCGTCTTGACGACCAGCCGGTGACGCCCTTGGGGCGTCATGGCTACTCCCTAACTTGCGCCTGATTGTATAGCATTTTTTATGAAATTTCTCGAAAATAACAAAACTCTAAGGTTCAGATTCGATTCTCGGCTGATCGTCCGCGACGCTTGAATTTTTCGGTATAATTCCGTTATCCATGTACGCCATTGAATCAAGCGGTTAATAGGGACTCATGATTCACGACTTTTGCGCAAGTTGTGAATTGACGTTGAAATTCCCCTTTAAAAATTATTGATCATATGGAGTTGCCATGACAAATCAACAATCGGGAATGAATGGGGATGTGATGAAGGCGCGCCGATTGATCGCTTTCGTTGGTTTCACCCTTGTGCTTTCGAGTCAACTGCTCGTATCCTCGCAGCCTATCATCAATGAAGCGACGGTATTTCCCCCGTACACGGGGTTAGCGATCGTGGGGCTGATCGTATTTTTCTCCAGCGTAGCGATTAAGCCGACGAAGTTTTGGCAGGATTTGTCAACCCGCGCTTTGTTTCAGGATCGGGTTTTCTGGCTCCTCTTTGCTGTGACCTTTTCGGTGTTGACCGCGATCGGGACAACTCTTTTTCAACAGAACTACATTCCGTTAGTCTCCCTATGGCTGATGAGCGCGATGGGTTATCTGCTTGTGTTTGCGGAACAGAGGCTGTCGCTGGAAAAATTCTGGCTGAAGATCAGGGAGAACCGGGTCGAGATACTCACCATCATTGCGATTACGGTTCTTGCCGCCATTCTGCGTTTTTTCAACCTGGGAGAGGTGCCTCGCGTGTTGGATGGCGACGAGGGATTGGTCGGTCTAGCCGCTCAGGCGACGGCGAGCGGGAGGCTATCCAATCCGTTCGCGTTGTGGGAAAATTTTGGCGCGCTCTACCTGCAAATGATCAATGCCGCGCTCAATCTTTTTGGCGCGACTCCGTTTGCCCTGCGGCTACTGCCCGCTATCGGAGGGGTATTGGCGATCCCGTCGCTGTATCTTTTTGCCCGCCAGATCAGCGGACGCAGGATCGCTTTGATCGCGGCTGTTTTCCTGGCGATTTCTCACACCCATATTAACTTCAGCCGCATCGCATCGGTGGCTTACATCCATGGCGCCTGGCTCGTGCCGCTTGAATTGTATTTTCTTCTGAGCGGACTCGAAAAGCGAAGCGCGTGGCGGACCGCGCTTGGCGGCATCTTATTGGCGATCCATTTTTCGGTGTATCTCACGGCGCAGGTCATCATTGCGCTCGTGTTGATCTATATGGTGATCTCGTTCATCATTAATCGGTCGTGGTTTAAAGAAGCCTATCGCGCGGCTCTTGCCTTTTGGGGCGGCTTCTTGATCACGATCCTGCCGGAAGCGTTTTACATTTCACGGAACATGGCAGAGTTTACGAACCGGCTCTCACAGAACGGAACGTTTCAATCGGGCTGGCTGGATGCGACGGTTCAAAGCACGGGACAGTCGGCGGCAAGCGTCTTGTTCGGACGCGTAGTTCACGCGTTCATGTCGCTGATCTATTACCCGGCATTCGATTTTTACGGCTCGCCTTTGCCCATGCTGACAGTTGTTTCATCCATGCTGTTCTTGATCGGCTTGGGCATCATCTTACTGCGGACGCGACAGCCCGGCTACCTGCTCCTGAACGGATATTTCTGGGGGACGACTATTTCTGTGGGCGTCTTTGCCATCCCGCCGTCTGCCGATTCGTATCGGATGTTGATGGCGTTTCCCGCCGCCGTGATCATGTTCGCTATCGGTTTGGATTACATTCTGGAATTATTTGGCATAGGATGGGATAAGGCTAGGAATCTCTACACATTTTCCGCGTCTTTCGTTCTTCTGAGCCTGCTGGTCCTCAATGTGTGGACGTATTTTGGAGACTTTGCCGGTCAGTGCCGTTTCGGTGGAAATTTGGAGGCGCGCTTTGCTTCTTATCTCGGCTCTTACGTGCGGACAATTCAAAGCGAGTCCAATGTTTATTTGCTCAGCGATGATATCTATTTCTACGGGAGTCACGGCTCGACCGATTTTCTCAGCCAGCGCAGACCCATTGTTAACCACCCAGACTCGCTGGATACGTTGAGTCCGATCACCGGTGAAACGATCATTGCTAACCCAGATCGCATCCAGGAATTGGAGGATTGGGTGCGCCTCCACCCCGGCGGCGAAGTCCGTTACCAATATGATTGTCAACAAGTGATCTTGTTGGCGTATCAAATTCCCTAGCAAGGAATGGAATCTTGGATCCGCGCGAATATGAACTCATGTACCGCGTCGAAGATGAACATTGGTGGTATCGCGGCATGGCATCCATCACGCGGACATTGCTTGCCCGTTGGTATCGTGAATCGTCCCGGCTTTGTATCCTTGATGCGGGTTGTGGAACCGGCTCAGCCATGTCCACTTTTCTGGCGGACTACGGACAAGTGACCGGGATTGACATTCATCCGCTTGCGTTGAGTTTTTGCCGCAAACGCGGGCTGACACGTATCGCCTGCGCTTCGGCGCTGATCTTGCCATTTGCCCCCGCCCAGTTTGACGTTGTCACCAGCTTCGACGTCCTGTACGAAAAAGCGATCCCAAACGATCTCGCAGCGCTTAAAGAATTCGCGCGCGTTCTCCTGCCTGGAGGGCGCGTGTTTCTTCGTCTCCCTGCGTATGATTGGCTTCGCGGACGGCATGACGAGATGGTGCATACGAAAAAAAGATATACAGCGAAACAGGTCGCATCATTATTGGATGAAAGCGGATTCGTAGTCGAGCACGTCTCGTTCGCCAACATGTTCTTGTTTCCTCTTGCAGTGTTGAAGCGAATAGGCGAAAAACTATTCCCTGCCAGAGAAGGACGATCCGATCTCAATTTGAATGCGGGGATATTCAACACGATCTTCGAGAAAATTCTGACGAGTGAATCAGCCCTCATTGCAAGAAACAGCCTGCCCTTTGGCTTGAGCGTTGTCGCAGTCGGGCGAAAGGGGCAAACTGCGTAATGGCGAATCCTGAACAGGGACAGGGTCTCAGCATCAGCGCTGTTTTCCCGGCCTACAACGATGGCGGCTCGATCGCGAGCATGATCAGCACGGCGAGCATTGCATTGCGTCAGGTATCCAATGATTTTGAAATTGTAGTTGTGAATGACGGAAGTTCGGACTATACAACAACTGTGTTGGATGAGATGAAGAATAAATATCCCGAGTTGCGCGTCGTTCATCATCCAGCCAATCGGGGTTACGGCGCGGCTCTACGGACCGGCTTCCAAACGGCGACCAAAGATTGGGTTTTTTACACCGATGGAGATTCACAATACAACCCGCTGGAGTTGCCTTTGCTCGTGGGCGCGCTTCATGAGGGTGTGGATGCCGCGAACGGATACAAACTCAGCCGCAACGATTCTATTCTTCGAACCATCATCGGCCGCGCGTATCATAACCTTGTGAAAATATTTTTCGGTATTCGTATCCGCGATGTAGATTGTGACTTCCGTTTAATTCCCCGCAGGATTCTCAACGAGATCGAATTGGAAAGTGTCAGCGGCGCAGTCTGCCTTGAAATGGTCAAGAAGATCGAAGATGCGGGGTACGTGTTCGCCGAAGTTCCCGTCAATCACTACTCGCGCAAATACGGAACGTCTCAATTCTTTGTCCCCTGGCGGATCATCCGCTCACTGCGGCAATTGGCTGGGCTGTATTGGAAACTTGTTATTCAGAAAAATCACAAACAATCCAAATCGAAATGACCGCGAACTTCAATCGCCTTCCTGACTCGCGTGGCGCAGGTTGTGATAGATCGTGAAATACAACATCTCGCGGATCGTCAACTTTCCGATCAACGGATGGGGGAGAAGATAGCCATCCAAATCGTCCTCGTTCCATTTTTCGGCGACCGAGACCACGTCCGCGCTGGCTTTTGAAAACTGACTCAGTAATTCTGCCTTTGCAACTTCTGGGTTTGCAGGAGTTTGCTGGTTGGGAAGATATTTCCCCGAAGCGACTCCACCCGCGGCGAGAGTGTCTTTGTACACTTGGCAGATCGCCTCATAACTACGGGACGGTTGATTCGCCGCCCCGAACATTGTCCGCAGTGTGAGCCTGGGCAACTTCAGCGCCAGGGCAATCGGCTTATGCGACCTGATGAGGTGATCCACATTATCCGACGCGGACCAGACCTCGCCCTCGCGCTGAAAGAATACGTCCGCTGAGATCTCTGTGAACCAGTTGATGACGCACTGGTTGGAGTCTTTGAGTGTGGCAAATAATTCGGGTTTGTCCATGTTTGAACTCATATTTTCTCCACAACCCAAAAATGGGATATTCCCAAAATCTTCAACGGCGTCTTTTCAAGGAATTGCAACAAAGTACGAAGAAGTTTTCCAAAGATTCCAAACCGCGCAATGATATTGTCGTACGCGCCGAAGATGACAGTGTTCTCAATGATTCTGACGGGCAAACCGTCGAAAAGTTTCAGTAGGTCCTTGTGTGAGTACACGCGCACATGCGGAGCGAGTTTGTCCCTCAATTTTCGCGGCAGATAATTGACGAATAATTTGTTGCCGAAATAATATTTGCCCTTCCAATAAATTCCGTGCGTTTCGACGGGGTAGCCGCGGTTCGGACAGAACAGAACAAGCCTCCCGCGGGGTTGAAGGACGCGGATCATCTCGCGGATGGCGGAGCGGTCATCTTGCACGTGTTCGATCACCTCGTGGCTGAGAATCAGGTCGAACGTCCCGGAAAGAAGCGGAAGAAATTCCCCAGCCGCATTAAGGATGAAGGGCGAGCGAGTCCGCGCTTCGCGAGCCCGGTCGAAGTCGTATTCCAGTCCGATGACTGAACCGCCGAAAGGGGAGAGGTGTTCGACGTACATGCCGACACCGCATCCGTTTTCGAGGATCGTCCCTTTGATGCGTTCGCCTGCAAATTTCACGATCATGTCGAGGCGTCGTTGTTGACCAGCCCGCCATACATACGAAGGCTCGCCGCGCAAGGCGGCTTTGTTGAGATCACGTTGAGACATGGAGTGAATTATATCTTGCATCTTTTTGCTGCCCGTGCTAAAATGCCGTTGTAAGTTGAACTTAGAAGCACGCACTGGAAAGTGGGCTCACCCCCACTTTTTTGTTTGAAATAGGAGAATACGGAGTAATTCGCATGTCTAAGAACGAGTTTTCCCTCGCTTTCAATGAAGTGTTGGAAGAAAAGCAACTCTCCAAGGAGATCATCCTTGGGGCGATCGAGTCTGCCATGGCGTCTGCCTATCGGCGGGCTGTCAACGCGTCCACTGCCCAACATGTGGAAGCCAAAATTGATCTCGAGACCGGCAAGGTGCTGGTTTTCGCAGAAAAAGAAGTCGTCGAAGATGTGATGGAGCCGAAGACCGAAGTCTTGCTCGACGAAGCGCGCAAGGTGAACCCCGAAGCGCAACTCGGCGACATGGTTGTGGTTGAAACCACGCCCGCCGACTTTGGCCGCGTCGCCGCACAGACCGCGCGACAGGTCATCCAACAACGCATCCGCGAGGCGGAACGCTCGAACCAGATGCAATATTTTGAACGGCAGGTCGGCGAGATCGTCAGCGGCGTGGTGCAAGCCACCAACGCGCAAGCGACTACGCTTGGGCTGGACATGAAAGCCGAGGGCATTCTGCCCGCCAACCAGAGAATCCCCGGCGAGCGATTCAGACAGCACGAACGCGTCCGCGCGGTGGTGTTGGAAGTGAAAGACGGTTCGCGCGGACCTCAGATCATTCTCTCGCGCGGACATCGCAACTTCCTGCGCCGCTTGCTCGAGAACGAAGTTCCCGAAATTTATCATGGCGTGGTTGAAATTCGCGCCATCTCACGCGAACCCGGCGCGCGCGCCAAAGTCGCTGTGATGGCGACCCAAGCGGGCGTGGACCCGGTCGGCGCGTGCGTGGGCATCAAAGGCGTGCGCATTCAAGCCATCGTCAAAGAACTACACGACGAAAAGATAGACATCATCCAATGGGATCAAGACCCCGTTGTGTATATTTCCAAAGCCATCAGCCCGGCGCGCGTGACCGGCGTGTATGTCGCCGAGGCGGAAGGTAACAAGACCGCCACTGTCGTCGTCTCTGAAGACCAGTTGAGTCTCGCCATTGGGCGCGACGGACAGAACGCGCGTCTCGCCGCCAAGTTAACCGGCTGGCGCATTGACATCAAGTCGCTGGTTGAAGCGGCAGGCGATGCGGTCAAGAAATTGCAATCAGACCCGGCGCTGGCTGAGATGCTCCCGTCTGCTGTCGAATCGCTCCCGTCCATCGAGGAGATTCTCGCAAAGAAAGCGGAGAGTCGGCCGATCACACCGGAAGAATACACGACCCTCGGTCAATTCGTGGACCGCGTCGAGAAACGCACGATCCAGATCAAAGAGGAAGCCGCGCGCGCCGAAGAACAAGCCGCGGGCGAGCATCCCGACATCCCGACCGCCGCGTTCGGCATGCCGCTCGATCAAGCTGGCATCAAAGAACACACCTTCAACATTCTCGTGGAGGCTGGTTTCGATACGGTCGGCAGTTTGATGGCTACTTTGAAGGCTGACCCCAACCGCGTGCTCGGACTCGCCGGCATCGGACCGAAGGCGATGCAGAACATCGAGGAAGCCCTCGCCGCGATTCAATTCCCCGAGCCGCCTCCCGCCGAAGTGACGGCTGAACCGGCCGCGGAAGCAGTTTCCCAGCCTGAGGCTCTCCCCGCTGAGGCAATGCCGCCCACGGAGAAGCAGGCGTCCACGAAGAAAGACGCGAGGAAAGTCGCCGAGGAAGAGGAAGATGAACACGCCAAAGATGGCGTCTCGCTCGATGAATTGTTTGCCATGAAGCCGGAGATCTTCCAATCTGCCGGCGATGCGGATGAATCGGACGACAAGAAAAAAGGCAAGAAAAAGAAGAAAGCCAGCGTCGAACTAGTGCTGGATGAAGAACGCGGCGAGGTTGTGGGCCGCAAGAAGCACAAGCGTGGCGATGGTGATTTTCATGAGGAAGAGTAATTGACCTCACCCCTTACCCCTCTCGCTTCGGCACGCTCAGCGCGGCGCCTAAAGGAGAGGGGAAGATGAAGGAGTATGTCAAAGAAACCCGTTCAACGTGTGAAGCATGTGCCCCAGCGGACGTGTGTGGGCTGTCGTGATGTTTTGCCAAAGCGACAGATGATCCGCATCGTGCGCGCGGCGGATGGCGTGAAGGTGGACCTGACCGGTAAACTCGCCGGGCGGGGCGCTTACCTGCATGACCGCCGCGAATGTTGGGAGCGAGCCATGAAAGGCGCGTTGGCGCATGCGTTGAAAACGACATTGACCGAAGATGATCGCGCGCGGCTTGAAGAATTTATGAATACTCTGCCGCATGAAGCAGAGGCTGGCGAGACGGTGTGACGTAAATTTTGCTCACAGACGCCTTCGTCGGCAGGAACGGCAAATCGGCATTTGAGCAAATCAGTCTGTTGCTCTTTTGGTCATTTGCTGATTTGCAGAATTTGGAGGTAGTCTTATGAGCAGTAATGGAACGAAAGTTGAACTGCCCGTCAGCATTGTGGTGCGCGACCTGGCGCAGAAGATCGAAAAAAGCCCCATTGACCTGATCAAAAAATTGATGACGAACGGCGTAATGGCGACCATTAATCAGTCGGTGGATTTCGATACCGCCGCGATCGTGGTGGCTGAATATGGGTTTGAAGCGGTCCCCGAAGTTGTCGAAGAAGAAAAAGTTGAAACCGGTGAAGTGCCTCTCTGGCGGCAGATGATCGCAGGGGAGGATTCTTCGCAGTTGAAAGCGCGCCCGCCTGTGGTGACCATTCTCGGTCACGTGGATCACGGCAAGACGAGTCTGCTCGACGCGATCCGTCAGACCGAGGTGGCGGCGGGCGAGGCGGGCGGCATCACTCAGCATATCGGCGCGTATCAAGTGGAAAAGAAGGGACGCTTGATCACCTTCCTCGATACGCCCGGTCACGCCGCGTTCACGCAGATGCGCGCGCGCGGCGCCCAAGGCGCGGACATCGTCGTCCTCGTCGTCGCGGCGGACGATGGAGTCATGCCGCAGACGCGCGAGGCAATCGCCCATGCAAAAGCCGCGCGCGTTCCGATCATGGTGGCGCTCAACAAGATTGACAAAGCCAACGCCAACGTGGACCGCGTCAAACAGCAACTTGCCGAACAGGAACTCGTCCCCGACGATTGGGGCGGCAACACGATGGTCATCCCCGTCTCCGCGAAACAGAAGCAAGGCATTGACGATCTGCTCGAAGGAATTTTGCTCGTGGCAGACAACATCGAGATCAAGGCGAATCCGTCGGGCAAAGTCCTCGGCACGGTCATCGAAGCCGAAGTGGATAAAACAAAAGGCGTGATCGCTACTCTGCTCGTTCAAAATGGAACGCTCGAAATGGGCGACGTCGTTGTGGCTGGCATTGCGCATGGAAAATTGCGCGCTGTGACAGACTACAAAGGCAAACCCGTGAAAAAAGCGGGACCCTCGACGCCGGTCGCTGTGATGGGCTTGAGCGACGTGCCGTCAGCGGGCGATCTGTTCGAAGTGGTGGACTCGGACAAAGAAGCGCGAGTGATCGTCGCGGAACGAGTCGAAGCGGCGAAAACGCAAGCGCAGTCTAAGAAGAAGATGTCGCTGGAAGATTTATTCGCCAACGTCCAAGCGGGCGAGGCGAAAGAACTCAATCTCATCGTCAAAGCCGATGTGCAAGGGTCTCTTGACCCGGTCATTTCCGAATTGAATAAACTAGGGCAGGGCGAGATCGGTTTGAAAGTTTTGTATTCCGAGGCGGGCAACATCGGCGAGAACGATGTGATGCTTGCCTCCGCGTCGAACGCCATCCTCATCGGCTTCAACGTGCAGGCGGAAGTCTCTGCGCGGCGGCTTGCCGACAAAGAAGGCGTGGATATCCGCCTGTACGAGATCATCTATCGCATGACCGAGGATATCGAGAAAGCCCTGAAGGGTATGCTCGAACCCGAAGTGAAGGAAAAAGTGATCGGCCGCGCGCAAGTGCTGCAAGTGTTCACCGCCTCGAAATTCGGACGTGTGGCTGGTTGCCGCGTCATCGACGGCGAACTGCGCCGCAATGCGAAGGTCAAACTCTATCGCGGCACCGACCTCGTCTACGAAGGCGACATGGGTTCGCTTCGCCATGAAAAAGATGATGTCAAAGAGGTCAAGCAGGGATACGAATGCGGCGTCGGCTTCAGAGGTTTCAGCGACATTCAGACTGGCGACCAACTTATTTGCTACGTGTTGGAAAAATCGTAAATCAAAAATCGTGGTCTCGATATGTCCCACGACGCTTCGACTTCGCTATCGCTCAGCGTGCGGGACTACTCGACCACCAATCGTAAATCGAAAATCGTAAATCAAAAATCGTAAACTGCCATGCCTTCAGGAATTCGTATTCAACGCATTGCGGATCGTATCCGCCAGGAACTCTCGGAGATGCTCATCCGCGAGATCAGCGACCCGCGCCTGCAACAAATTTTCATTACCGACGTAAAAGTGGATAAAGAACTCGCCTTTGCGGATGTGTACGTCTCCGCCATCGAAGGGACGTCGCGTTCGCAGGACGTTCTTGCCGGACTTGAGTCTGCTTCCGGTTTCCTGCGGCGGACTCTCGCCTCGCGCGTTGAACTGCGCGCCTTCCCGCGCCTGCGCTTCCATTGGGATGTGACGCCGGAGAACGCCGACCACATCGAAAAGCTGTTGGCTGGGTTAAGGACGAAAAAGTAAGAATAGATTTCGTGGGGCGGGATGCTTATCCCGCCATTTTATTGGTTTGCGGGATACCATCCCGCATCACGGTATATGTTGAAAAGGTGAATGCAACGAATGACTCAGAATATTTCAGGGGCAATCAAGAGACGATTAGCCAAAGCGAACAATATCCTCATCGCGTCTCACGTGAGACCGGACGGCGATGCGATCGGGTCCCTGCTTGGGCTGGGGCTTGCCTTGCAAAACGCGGGGAAGACCGTGCAAATGGTTCTTGTGGACGGAGTCGCGTCCTATAAATATCTGGAGGGGAGCGAACAGATCGTCCGCGAACCCAAAGGCGGACACGACACGTTCATCACCGTAGATTGCGCCGATTTCAAAAGGGTTGGCAAAGCATTTGAGAACTTTGGCGCTCCAGACATCAATTTTGACCATCACAAGACCAACGAGAATTTCGGCAAACTGAACCTGATCGAAGCGGATGAAGTGGCAACCGCGGCCATCCTCACCAACTATTTGCCGAAATGGGGCTATGAGATCACCAAACCCATCGCCGCCGCGCTGTTGGTGGGCATTGTCACAGACACGCTCGGCTTCCGCACCTCGAACACGAACCCGTCCGCGCTGCGGCTGTGCGCCAAATTGATGGAAACAGGCGTTGACCTTTCAGATCTGTATATGCGCTCGCTTGTGCATAAGTCGTTCCCTGCGGCAAAATATTGGGGAGCGGGCTTGTCTGGCTTGGAGCAGAAGAACGGGATCGTCTGGGCGACGCTCACCCTCGCCGACCGGAAGCGAGCAGGCTACGGCGGGAACGACGATGCGGACCTCATCAACATGATCTCCGCAATTGACGGGAACAAGGTTGGTATGATTTTCGTCGAACAAAGCGACAGTCATGTCAAGATTTCGTGGCGCGCGCTGGCAGATGGAGTGGATGTCTCGAAAGTGGCGAAATATTTTCAAGGCGGCGGTCATGCCGCCGCGGCTGGGGCAGACATCCCCGGCGAGTTGAGCGAGGTTCAGCCATTTGTACTAAAAACGACACGCGAGTTGCTGGGTCTTATCTAACACTTAGTTTGTTGTGTCATAATTAAAATGAATATGATTCTGAGGAGGAAAGTATGAACAGCCAAGATATGAAGAACGCCATCTCCGGCGTCCTAGTGGTGGACAAGCCAGTCGGCATGACCTCTCACGATGTAGTCCAGGCAATTCGAAATGGGACAGGCTTGCGCCGCGCAGGGCATACTGGCACGCTCGATCCGCGCGCATCTGGCGTGTTGGTAATTTTAGTGGGACCCGCGGTTCGGTTAAGCGAGTACGTTTCCGCTTCCGATAAACGCTATCAAGCCATTATCCGTTTGGGAGGCAAGACCGATACGTTCGACGCGGAGGGGAGGGTGACCCCTTCCGCTCAGCCGGTGAACGTGACCGAAGCGCAATTTGAAGAAGTGTTGAAAACGTTCGTCGGCGAGATCGAGCAAACCCCGCCGCCTTATTCCGCCGTCAAAGTGCAGGGACGCAAGGCGTACGAGATGGCGCGTCAGGGCGAGCCTGTGGATCTGGCTCCGCGCAAGATCACGGTGCATCATCTCGAAGTGTTGGAATGGGCGCCGCCCGAAGTGGTGATCGACGTGCATTGTTCGTCTGGCACATACGTCCGCTCGCTGGCGAATGACCTTGGCGAAAAATTAGGTTGCGGCGCGTATCTCGTTGGACTTCGCCGCACCAAAAGCGGACGGTTCTCGTTGCGCGATGCGACCCCGCTTCGCAAATTGCAAGAGGCGTTCACTGCGGGCAACTGGTATCAATATCTCATCCCTGCCGCAGAAGCATTGGGCGATTGGCCCGCCATCGAACTCAGCCCCGATGAAGTGGAAGGCGTGCGGCATGGTCACCGTGTGAAAGCGGCAGAAGATGCTGTGCTTGGTAACAAAGTGCGCGGCGTCAGCACGCAAGGCGAGTTGGTCGCGTTGATGGAATGTATCACAGGTGAAGACGGCGCGCTCGCATGGCAACCGAAGAAAGTATTCTTCACGAACGACGCCTGATCCTCCACGATTACAAAGTTAACTGTTATCATTCCAGCGCCGATCAGGCGCTGGAATTGTTTTATGTATATTTTCCCGTAGGGGCGACCCGCCTAGGACGATTAAGGTATTTTCATCCCACTTGGCGGGTCGCCCCTACATAAACAAAATTTTATGGATCATTATCATTCCCTCGACGAAATCACACTTCCACGTTGCTGGCTTACCGTCGGCGTTTTCGATGGCGTCCATCGCGGGCATCAACAGATCATTCAGCGACTCGTTGCAGGCGCGCATGAAAAGAATCTGCCTGCCGTGGTGCTGACGTTCGATCCGCACCCATCGAAAGTGTTTGGGCGCGGCGAGATCAAATTGCTGACCTTGCCTGAGGAACGCGCGGAAATTCTCGGCAACATGGGCGTGGACGTGGTCATCACGCATCCGTTCAACAGGGAGGTGGCGAACGTAACCGCTTTCGATTTCATGCAACGCCTCAAATCCCACCTCGGGCTGGATCGCCTTATCCTCGGCTATGATTCCGCGCTCGGAAAAGACCGCGAAGGCAACATTCCGCGCCTTACCGAGATCGGTTCAGAGTTGGGATACGCTGTCGAAACCGTATCAGCCATCAGCGACGAAAGCGGCGTGATCTCATCCACAGCGATCCGCAAGTTAGTCACCGTTGGGAAAGTCGAAGAAGCCGCAAAGTTGATGGGGCATCCGTATCGTTTGCAGGGAGTCGTGGTCCGCGGCGACCAGCGCGGCAGGACGATCGGATTCCCCACAGCCAACTTGGATTATTCGGAAGATAAGCTCATCCCGTCTAACGGGATTTACGCTTGTTGGGCGAACAGCGGAAGCGAACGATTCAAAGCCGCGGTCAACATTGGTTTCAACCCTACCTTCACACCCGATAAAAAATCCGTAAACGTCGAAGCGTATCTGCTCGAGTTTGACCGCGACATCTATGATGAAAACCTGCAACTCGAATTTGCGGCGCGACTGCGCGATGAGTTGAAATTCGACTCGGTCGAGGCGCTCATTACGCAGATCGAGGATGATGTGGAGAAGGTAAGGCAAATCCTTCGGTGAAGACTGAAACCTCTTTGCAATTGATTTTCAATCCGATCTGTTGTAAAGTGTCTATAGAAACCCACATGAGAAGGGAAATCAAACATCATGCAATCTTTTGAACCTACGCCACAACCTGTCCAATCGCCTGCTCCAGACCCTACGGGAGAGATGTATCGTATGCAGGCGGCAATTGCCGACCTCGTCCGCCGCATGAAGAGCGGCGCGAACAATTTCTATTGGATCGCCGCGCTGTCAGTCATCAACTCCGCCTTGCTCCAATTTGGCGGTGGCATGTATTTTGTTGTGGGCTTGGCTGGAACCCTTCTTGTGGACACTATCTTCGTTGAGTTGGCTAACGTTATGCAGGAATCCGCGCTCATTGTGAAGGTGATCGGTCTGATCGTCAGCGCGGCTGTCGCGGGAATCTTTGCGCTCTTCGGTCTCTTTGCCAACCGCGCCATGAAGTGGGCGTTCATCGTGGGCATGGTTTTCTATGCGATCGACACACTTTTGATGCTGGTCTTTAAAGAGTGGATGGGCTTGCTCTTCCATGTGTTTTTCCTCTTCGGCTTATTCGGCGGTTTGAGCGCGTTGAACAAACTCCAACAATTGGCGCCGAAGAAACCGTCGAACCCAATGGACTTTCCGCAAGATATTGGAACTTCCTAAACTTTGGGCGGTCATTTGACCGCCCTTTTCTTTTATAATCTGGCAGATTTTCGTAGCGCGAGATTTATCTCGCGCTACACAGGAGACCTTCATGCCCGAACGTGAAATTTATTTATTGTCCCCCCGCGCGCTCAGCCCTGAAACCATTGCGGTCGCTTTTGCGAAGACCTCGCGCTCGCCCGAATCGTTCCGCGATATTGCCGCCGAACTCAGCGATGAAAAGTCCGCGCAGTTCCATGAGAAGTGGGTGGTGGGCTATGGTCACGCGTCGGTGGCGGAACATGCGGTGTTGCACATCGCCTTCGAGAACGTTTCGCGCATCGCCATCGAGAGCATCGAGTCGAATCGACTCGCCTCGTACACCGAAAAATCCACGCGCTATCAAAAATGGGGACAGGATGATTTCACGATTCCGCCCGAACTGGATTCGCATCCCCTTCGCGCCGAATTTGTGGACACCATCCGCTTCCTCTTTCGGACGTATGCCGAGTCGCTCGACCCCGTGCGGACTCTCATCCTCGACCGCTTCCCGCGCCGCGAGAACGAAAAGGACGAGGCATGGGATCGCCGCATCCGCTCAAAATACGTGGACGTATGCCGCTTCCTCCTTCCTGCCGCCGCGCTGGCAAACGTCGGCATGACTGCGAACGCGCGCGTCATCGAAAATACGATTCGCAAGATGCTTTCGCACGAACTTGCCGAAGTGCGCGAGATTGGGTCAAAGGTCAAAGAAGTATCCAAAGCCGAAACTCCTACGCTGGTGAAATATGCGGATGAAGTTCCGTATTTGGTGGAGACGATTCGAGAATTGGGAGAATTAGAGAATAGAAAGGGGAGAGTAGAGACTGGAGACTGGAGACTGGATGGCGGAGATTGGTGTACGTTGATTGACTATGACAAAGACGGTGAAAAGAAAGTGTTAGCGGCGGTGTTATATCGCTTGGGTGAAATGTCTTATGCAGATGCTCTATCGCATATTGAGTCATTGAACGAAGGATCAAAATCCAAACTTGCTGAATCTTTGCTAGGACGGTTGGGCAAATTCGATGTTCCTCTCCGTGAATTGGAATATTCCACCTACACCTTCGACCTCATCATGGACCAGGGCGCGTATGCCGAGTTCAAACGTCACCGCATGATGACGCAGACGCCGCAGAGACTGACGACGCGGCTGGGGTATGCGACTCCGCTGTTGATCAGCGAGGCAGGCTTCAAGTCCGCGTATGAGGCGGCGATGGAGTCTGCTGGCGAGATGTACGAGAAGTTGCACGCGTTCAATCCCGCTGTGGCGCAATACGTTGTCCCCAACGGCTTCAATCGGCGCGTGCTAGCGCAGTTCAATCTGCGCGAGGCGTTTGCATTCTGTCAATTACGTTCCGCCGCCAACGCACACTTCTCGATTCGACGCGTCGCGCAGAAAATTTATGAAGAGATGGCGCGCGTACATCCGCTGTTGACGAAGTATATGAAACTGCACGAAGAGACATGGCAGGGGGTCGAGGATGGTCATTTCACGGGCGTTTAATTTTGTGGCTATAAATGATATAATGTGGTCACAAAATTGGAAGGAGTAAGAATGGCTGAAATGACCGTTGGTGTGCGCGATTTCAAAGCCCGTTTGGGCTATTACCTTGCCATGGCGAAGAAAGGACAGATCATCAATGTCACTTCGCATGGGAAATCGGTCGCGCGAATCTTCCCGCCGAACATCACGCTGGAAGAACGAGTAAAAGCACTACAACAGGCTGGCATCATCGCGTGGAGCGGGCAGAAACTGCCGCGCCGCAAACCTGTTATAGTGAACAAGAGCGATAAGTTGGTGTCTGATCTCGTGATCGAAATGCGCGGCGAATGATTCTATATTTGGACACCAGCGCGCTTGCCAAAAAATATATCCATGAGCAAGGCTCGGATGATGTGCTATCGTGGATGGATAATGCAGATTTGATCGGCACTGCGATTGTGACACGCGCTGAGATTGCTGCAACATTGACTCGAGCAGTCAAGGCAAGTCGCCTGCCCGAACAGGGAGTGAACAAAACGCTTGAAGATTTCCGCTCAGACTGGAAACATTTTCATCGCGTGTTAGTTGATGAAACATTGATTGCTAATGCCGATGTGCTTGCTTGTGAATATAGTTTACGCGGATATGATGCTATACATCTTGCTTGTGGATTGACTTGGCAAGGAGCGCTTGAACTGCCGGTCACGTTTGCCACGTTCGATATGGAACTTGCGTCTGCGGCTAAAAAAGCAGGCTTATTGATTTTGCCCGAATGAACAGACGCGGCAACCGCCGAACCTGCTCATTTATCCTTTTATCAACACGATCTCTTTCTGCGGATCGCCGATGTAGTCCGCGCTTGTTGGGGTCATCACAACATCCTCTTCCAAACCAAGATGACCGTAGTCCGCGACCGCAAGTCCGGGCTCGATGGTGTAGACCTGACCAACTTCCAGTTTCTGATTTGGCGAATCGCCATATTTCTCCCACAGCGGACCGAGCAACGCGCCGCCATCGTGCGCAACTCTTCCGAGTTGGTGGCCGAGCGCGTGAGGATATTCAGGATAGCCAGAGTCCACGAGAATTTCGCGCGAGATCACATCAATGGAATTGCCCGTCACACCAGCCTTCATCGCCTCGCGTGATTTCTCAATGGCTGTGCGAATGGTGATGAACCCGCGTTGGACTTCCACAGGCGCTTCGGTCTCGTCTTCGCGCAAAACATAGCACACGCGTTGAATATCGGAGCAGTAGCCTTCGTAT
Organism: uncultured Anaerolinea sp.; assembly: GCA_964456775.1. Taxonomy (GTDB): domain Bacteria; phylum Chloroflexota; class Anaerolineae; order Anaerolineales; family Villigracilaceae; genus Defluviilinea. The sequence goes on along the minus strand of CAYWCN010000056.1, from coordinate 194 downwards.
TTCACGCCAAAGTCAAAATGGAGGATGTGTCCGCGTTCGATCTTGATCTCGGTTGGACCGTTGTGCCCTACTACTTTGTTTGGACCCGAGTTCACAGCGGGGCAATTCTCCGCGGGCCACGCGAGACCGACTCCATATTCTTTCTAGCGACCCGACAGTTTTAAGAAAGAGGTAAGAATCGGCAGAGGAAATCT
>CAYWCN010000055.1:0-21652 GCA_964456775.1 uncultured Anaerolinea sp. | reverse complement strand
TAAGTGGCGGCATTATATCGCAAAACAAACCCGCCGATTGATCTCCAATCGGCGGGTTGTTTCTACTTTATGGTTGGCGCTTCTTTAGCAGTCGAAGCAGATAGTGGGCGTCGGTGTCACAGAAGGTGGAGCCGTCGGTGTGCGAGTTCTTGTGGGTGTTGGCGTTGACACGGTCGCAGTCGGTGTGCGCGTATTTGTACGAGTTGGCGTCGGCATTGTTGCAGTCGGTGTTCCGGTATTTGTGCGTGTCGGCGATGGCACAGTCGCTGTTCTGGTCGGTGTGCGCGTGCGTGTCGGCGATGGGACGGTTGCTGTTCTGGTCGGTGACGGCACTGTCGCTGTTATGGTTGGTGTGCGTGACGGTGTGCGCGTGATGGTCGGTGTGCGCGTGATCGTCGGTGTGCGCGTGATCGTCGGCGTATTCGTTCTCGTCGGTGTGCGTGTGACCGTCGGCGTAAATGTAGGCGTTTGAGTTGGACCGCCATTAAAGGTCAGACTGCAGCTACCTTGTGTGAAGTAAAGGGTGGTTCCTGTAAAGTCGCTAAGATACCACAGCGAGGCTAAATTCGATGGAGTTTCCTTGAAAACAGCTAGAAAGGTCGCTGATGAATTGGGACCAATGCTGGAGTAGGATGTTGTCTCGCCAGGGTCGCCAGCATTGTCTGTGGAGTCAGTGGGAGATTCTCGATCTTCTGTTCCGCCGCCGTTCCAGAATTGCCCCCCGGCGAATGAGAGGTAATCTGTACGATGGTCATTTCCAGAGTATTTGACCCAGTTCACTACGGCGCGATTGAGCGTAAATGTGGTCGGCCCGCTATTATTCACGGTCACTCTAAAGCGGGCATCGTCAGTATTGTTGAATTGTAATGATGCGCTGCTGAAGGATAGGTCACTGCAATCAGGGATTGGTGTCGGAGTAAATGTCGAGGTAGGCGTGGGTGTATCAGTTGCCGTAGACGTCATTGACGGCGTGTATGTTTCTGTCGGCACGGGAGTATTCGTTGCCACCGTTGGAATATTCAAAGGCAGAGGTGTATTGATGGCGCGTGTGGCGCGGAAGTTTTCCACGATTCCTTCGCGATAGGACGCGAGGTGGATCATATCCGGCTCGATACCGAATGCAGGTAAAACAATGAAGGTGAAGTTGTAATCTGCCGCGACAACCACGCGTTCACCGGGGCCGCCGGGGTCCTCATTTGTAACCCCGTTTAGAAGACATTGTGCGTATACCGGCTTGTTGTTTACCGGCGGTATCCAGGTACGTCCGCCTTTGCCGGAACAAACCGTCACATTGAAGTAGCGTTCATCGGCCGTAGTGACAGATTCGGTCCGCAGGTTCCTCAAGAAGAAGCCGATGACGATGCTCTCGGTCTCGTCTTTGATCGAGGGGATGCGAGCTGCGTCTACTTGGTCGTCGGTTTTGCAATCTGCCCCGAACATCGACAAGCAGTAGGGATTTTCGTAATTCCCGGTCGTCGCATAGCGAATGCCGAAGCGCGTCGAATTCTCGATGACGATCCACGCGAAGAGCAAACGCGAAACCTCGATAATGCCTATCAGCACGAGCAGGAGTACAGGCAAAACCAAAGCGAATTCCACGATGGCTTGAGCCTTGGACTTGTGTCTTGAGCGGTTAAGGATGGAGTGAAAGATGTTCATAAGCGCTTGCCCTTTATTTTTTCAGCAATAGGTTTGGACACTATTTCGCAATTCTTGTAAAGATGTTATCGGCAATTTTCTTGAAGATGGCGCCCAAGTCGCTTGAATTAGGCGCGTAACTATAAAAGCCGTGGTTGGCTGTGTAGTCATCAGGTTTGCCATCACCGTTGCTGTCTGCGTCGTCTCCTGCATTTTCGGCAATATAGGTTAACAATTCTTGCGCAGAATCCGGGGCGCCTTTCGGAGCGTTTTGAATCAGATTGCCCAAGCCGATGGTAAATATAGAGACGCCGTTTCCGTTGACCGGGTCTGCCACAAAGTCGCCCATATCGCGTGCGAAATCGTCAGCATCGTAATCTGCGTTGCCGTTCCCGTGCCTTGTGGAATTGTCCCAATCGCGACAGTTCGGGTTGGTTACGGCGAGTTCAGCGCTGGTTATAGTGCCGTCACCATTCAAGTCGGCATTGACATTCCATGTATTAGGCGGACAATAGCCATAGGTGAAGCCCGTTGCCGAGTCGGTGACGTTTGCAGGACCACCGGCGAGCATGATGATTACCCAGAACGCATCGGAGCGAACGGGCTCGCGCGTGAATTCAGATGCGGCTCGAAATAACGCGCCGCCGATATTGGAAGAGTTGCAAGATGACGGGTCATATACCTCATCACCTGAGTTTGGGATAAGATCAGCGCCGAAACGTAGAAGGGGGCAATCTAAGCCCTGAAATGTTCCTCCTGAATAGTTCAAACAGGGTCCCGCCGCCGGGCTTGCGGGAGAACCGAAATTGCAAACAGGAGGCTGGAACACCTTTAAACTCGCAATGGCGTTTCGGACGTCGGTCTCGCTATCCGAAAGGGGAAGAACCGTCACGTGATCCCGAGTTACGCTATCGGTTGAGTCTGCGGCTTGACCCGTAAAAGCGACGATCGAAACGCGATCATAAGGGAAGAACATGGTGTCAATGAAACTATCTGCCACATCCTTGACATCTTCGAGCGGCTGGCAAGGATCGGAACCAGAGTAATTGCAAACCGATGGATCATCCAACGCGCTATCCGGCAAGTTAGGGTCGCCGCCTGTTTGATAGGACATAGATGCGGATGTATCAATGGCTAGCACGATGTCAATCGAGGCGGCTTCACCGACGGAGTCGGCGCGGATCCACGTGCCTTGCAATCCAATCACCCTCAAAAAGCCGTAATTCACCCACTTTTCCGCTTCGACCTTCACCAGTTTTCGCCGAGGTTCGGTACATAACGTATTATCCGGCTTGGTGCCATCCACAATCCCGTCCTGACCAATGATCTGTCCAGTATCTGGATCGGTAGCCAGATCATTTCCGTCACTATCCTTGCCGCAGCGATAGATGTTGATATTATCGGCTCTCGAGTCATTCAAAGTCAAAAAATTCTGTGCCGCATTGGCAAGGTCGGCGCCTTGGAAGCCGGCGCGGAATTGCTGGGCAGAGGCGATGGCGGCGGCATCAATGCCGCGTTTCAATTTGCCGTATTCGATGAACAAAACACCGCCGTCGGTCATCATGCCGACAAACGCGACAAGCCCTACCATGGCGAGGGCGATGATCAAGATCGCTTGTCCGCGATCGGTTGTGCGAAGTTTCTTAAAAGGAATTTTCATGGTCCACTCGGTGTAGAGGTAGGCTCAGCGGCAACCAATGGCATCATGGTATATGCTGATAGGACGAAGGGGTCTGGTACAAATGGCGTCAGCCACGGAAGTTTCATTACTTGATTGTAATTGTAGTGAACTTCAACGACGAGAACGCCGGCGTTTGGTGATCCGCTAGCAAAGTCATTCTGAATATCAGTGGTGTTGAACATCGTGGTCGCATTATTATAGACCTGATAAGGACCTGCAGTCGGGTACATCACAACGCCGCTGCCATCTTTTGTATATACTGTAATGATCACATCGTCTTTTGAAGGGTCCAGCTCGATCTTGCGTCCCTCATACCCTTCATTGCCGGGGATGATGGATGGATCGAGGTTTGCCCGCACCATAGCGGCTGTGTCGGCGTAAAAGTCCATTTCGTCGCCGGTTCTGTTGCCCGACCCGTCTCTAGTGAAGGGATCGCCGTTGCTGTAAAAGCGGGCGGCTTCGCGTGTGGCGTCGAGCAGCGAAAGATAGTAGTTCAACGCGAAGCCGAACTCGATTACACCCGAAAGGAGCAGGAAGAGGATCGGCAAGGCAATAGCAAATTCCGTCAGGCTTTGTGCTTTCGTCTTGCGCGGAAGTCTGGCGGTTGCTTTTTTGCTTAGTCGTGAAAATAAATTTTGTAGCGTTCTTTTCATTTTTCCTGCGTTCGAGTTAATCCGAAAATCATGCGAACATTATACTACCTCTACCATCGTTGAATTGCCGTGCAAGATACTTGTAACGATTACACATTTGTTAGCAAAAGACGGTAATTTGAGCGGATTTTGGCCACTCCGGCGCTATCCAGAGGGTAAGTATAATTCGAGGGTTGTATAGTCCAATGCGACATTCGTACTAAGCTACTGGTGCCTAGGAAACTAGCCAAAATACAGCACATAAATTGCGCCTGCGATCAGGTACGGCGCGTATGGGATGAACACCATCATTGATTGGCTGGAGTATCTCCGCTGGATGATGGTGGCGACGATGAGGATCATGCTGACCAGCCCGCCGAGCAGGATGCCGTACGTCAAGCCATAGAGGATGTATTCCGAGCCGAGCATCAGACCGATCACACCGGCGAGGTACACGTCGCCGCCGCCGAAGGCTTCTTCTTCATCGTCTGCCTGGCCCGCCGCTTGCATTTTTCTGGCGCGATAGCGGGCGACGAGCGCGCCAAGTTGATACGCCAGGTACATCATGCCAAAGCCGATCAAGCCGCCAAGCAGGGATAAGCCAACCGCGGTAACAAAAGGATAACCCATGGCGTGAAAGTAAATGTACGTGCCGACCACCAAGCCAAGCGCCGCGCCAAACATGCTGGTTGGAAAAAGGATCAAACGGTGCTCAAGGTCTATCACGGTGATGACAGCGAAATAGGTGAGGACGATCAGGCTGAGGGGTAGACCAAGCGCCTTGGGCGTGTTCAGCCAAACATAGGCGAAAGAGGCGGTCATCACAAGTTGCACGATCCACGTCCGCGCGCTTCGCATGATCCCGCAGGAGCGGCAGGCGCGAAGTGTGAGGTAATCCAGCCATGAAAACTCGGTTCCGCAGTTGAGGCAAACTGGCTGGCTGAAGCGACGCGTACGCGGCAGAACATCGGACGCGTAATTGACGAAGAGCCCACTAACCCAGCCAAGCGCGAGTGGAATTAAGAGTGAAAAATTCATACCCAAATTATAGTCGAACAAAATCTTTCGAATCGCGTCAGCAGGGCGTGTAAGTCAACTGTAATGTCGGTTCATCTTTCACATATCGTGCCGAAAGCGCAAGCGTTCATCTTGCCTAACGATGTAATCTGCCTTACAATCCCGGCGAATTTTCAGGAGACTACATGGAAAAATTTGTTATAGAAGGCGGCGTGCCTCTCAAAGGTGAAGTGACTCCCGCCGGGAACAAGAACGCCGCTTTGCCTTTGATCGCCGCATGTTTGCTCACGGATGAACCGGTTGTGTTGAGGAATATTCCTCATATTCAAGACGTGCAGGTGATGAGAAAGTTAATCGAAAGCGCCGGCGCAAACGTGGAAGATTTGGATGCCACGTCGTGGCGCGTCACTTCTCGGACTTTGGAGCCGGGTCGCCTTGACCCCGACCTTTGCCGCCAAATTCGGGCTTCGATCCTCGTGGCGGGTCCCTTGGCGGCGCGTGTTGGTGAGTTGAGACTCCCAACCCCGGGCGGAGATGTGATCGGACGCCGACGACTCGACACGCACATCCTTTCGCTGCGCGCCCTCGGCGTGGACGTGCAATATGATCGCGGCTTTTCGTTTCAAGCGGACAGTTTACGCGGCGCGAACATCCTCATGGATGAGGCCAGCGTCACCGCAACCGAAAACGCCATCATGGCGGCGGTCACTGCGAAGGGCGAAACCGTGATTCATAATGCCGCTTCCGAACCTCACGTGCAGGAGTTGTGCCGATTTCTGAACTTACTGGGGGCGCGCATCGAAGAGATCGGCTCGAACACGCTTCATATTAATGGCGTGACGAAACTTCACGGCGGCGAATTTACGATCGGACCCGACTATCTGGAGGTCATCAGTTTTGTCGGCGCGGCGGCAGTGACGCAGGGAAGCGTGCGTGTGAAGAACGCCGGTGTGTCAGACTTGAAGATGATCGCTCACGTTTTCGAGCGCATGGGTGTGCGCTGGCAGGTGGAGGGTGACGATCTCATTGTGCCGGCGAATCAAGAGTTGAAAATTATCCCCGATATGGATGGCGCGATTCCCGAGATCAAAACCAACGTGTGGCCCGCCTTCCCAACGGACTTGATCAGTATTGCCATCACGGTTGCGACGCAAGCCACCGGCTCGATCATGTTCCATGATTGGATGTTCTCCGGGCGCATGTATTTCACCGATAAATTGGTTGGGATGGGAGCGAAGATCATTTTGTGCGACCCGTATCGCTGTCTCATTCAGGGGCCGAATCAACTATACGGCGAGAATCTTGAGAGTCCCGATATCCGCGCGGGGATGGCGATCCTCCTCGCCGCGCTTGCCGCGAAAGGGACGTCTACGATTCGCAACATTGCCCAGATCGAACGAGGCTACGAAAAAGTGGACGAGAAACTCCGCGCGTTAGGCGCGAAGATCGAAAGAATCGAAGATTGATCGCGGTTTCAAACTTAACCAAATTGAAACTCATATACTGTTCTGACGCTGATACAATGCCAGTCGGTAAAGAAAGCGCAAATTACAGCGTCATGATAGATGAAGAAAATAGAGAGAGGTTTTTGTATACGATATGTCTTCTAATGGAAATTCGAAACACGTAAAAGTATTGATCTTGGGTTCGGGTCCCACCGGGTACTCTGCCGCGTTATATGCGGCGCGGGCGGAGTTACAGCCGGTGGTATTGACAGGTATGCAGTTGGGTGGTCAAGCGGCGTTGACGTACACGATCGAAAATTATCCGGGCTTCCCGGAGGGTGTCGGCGGCGCCCAGTTGGGCGAGTTGTTTCAGAAGCAGGCGGAACATTTCGGCGCGGTGACCGAGTTCGCATCGGCGAATAATGTTGATTTGTCGAAACGTCCGTTTAAAGTGGAAGCAGACAGTGGAGATTATCTTGCCGATGTATTGATCGTTGGCACGGGAGCCAGCCCGAATCACCTTGAAATTCCCGGTGAAGTGGATTTGACCGGACGCGGCGTCTCGTATTGCGCCACGTGCGATGGTTGGTTCTTCAAGGACAAGAAAGTGGTCATCGTCGGCGGCGGGGATAGTGCGTTGGAAGAAGGGTTGTTCATTACTCGCTATGCCTCGTCGGTGACTATTATTCATCGCCGGGAAGAATTCCGCGCGAGCACGATCCTGCAAAAACGCGCGCGAGAACATCCTAAAGTTAATTTTATTTTGAATACCGTCGTAACCGAAGTCATCGGTGCGGAAAAGATGGAAGCGTTGAGACTCAAGAACGTGAACACGGGTGACGAAACTATTTTCGAGGCTGATGGGTTGTTCATCTTCATCGGTCACACGCCGAATACGCAAATGTTCAAGGGACAGTTGGAGATGAGCGACTTGGGTTATATCAAGGTCAACGACAAGATGGAGACGAACGTGCCGGGCGTGTTTGCGGCGGGGGAGGCGGCGGATCCGCATTTCAGGCAGGTGGTCACCTCGGCGGGGATGGGCGCGGCCGCGGCAATTCAGGCGACGCGATATCTCGAAGCGGGCGAATCAGGTTGACGTCGGAGAAGAAGCGAACAGGACTTCCGAAAGGTGGAAGTCCTGTTTTTGTCCCACGAGTCATGCCGCTCAAAATTTCGCGGCGAGGCGATGCGCGTTCAGTCTTTTTCGGATACAATGGCATGGAAAAATTTTTTGGAGGATTCAATGAATAAAGTTTCGATCATTGGGGCGGGAATGACAGGTTCGACCACCGCGCACTGGCTGGCGGAACGCGAGTTTGCAGACGTGGTGTTGGTGGATGTGGTGGAGGGGATGCCGCAAGGCAAAGGGTTGGACATGCTGGAGGCGATGCCGATCATCGGCAAAGATGTTTCCATCGTCGGCACGAACGATTATGCCGATACAAAGAATTCAGATGTGATCATTATTACGGCAGGTATCGCGCGCAAGCCAGGCATGAGCCGCGACGACCTGCTGAAAACGAATGCTTCGATCGTGGGGACTGCTGCCGTTGAATCGCTCAAACATTCACCCGATGCGATCTTCGTGATTTTGACCAATCCACTCGATACCATGGCGTATCTCGCGCTGAAGAAAACAGGTTTGCCGCGCGAACGCGTGATCGGTCAGGCCGGCGTATTGGATTCGGCGCGGATGCGCGCCTTCGTCGCGTTGGAGACGGGCGTGAGCGTTGAAAATATTGAATGCTATGTGCTGGGTGGTCACGGCGACGAGATGGTTCCGCTCACGCGGCATTCGAATATTGCCGGCGTGCCGCTCAAGGAATATCTGCCCGCCGATACACTGAATGCCATCGTCGAACGGACGCGCAAGGGCGGCGCGGAAGTTATCAATTTGTTGAAGACCGGTTCCGCTTTTTATGCTCCCGCCGCGGCGTGCGCACAAATGGCGGAGGCGATCCTCAAGGATAAGCATTTGATCATCCCGTGCTCCGCGTACATGAGCGGCGAATACGGATTGAAAGATATGTATTTTGGCGTTCCAGTACAACTTGGGCGCGGCGGCATGGAGCGGATCGTGGAATATAAACTCGATGCCGATGAGAAGGCGATGTTTGAAAAATCTGCGGCGGCAGTGAAAGAAACTCACGAAGCGCTGAAGAATTTAGTGTCGTTGGGATAGACACAAAAAATACAAGGAGTTACATGATGATACTGCACGAAAAGATCGAAGCGCAGCTGCCGGAATGGCGCGAGCGTGTCCGCGCGCTTGCAAAGGAACATGCTGAAGTTGTAGTTGACACAGTGACGATCGGCGAAGTCGTCGGCGGGATGCGCGACATCAAAGGGCTGTGGACGGATATTTCATCCGTGGATCCCGGCGAGGGGATTCGCCTGCGCGGTTTGACCGTCAAGGAAACCTTGAAGGCATTACCCAAAGGGCGCGGGAATAAAATGCCGATGGTCGGCGGTTTGTATTACTTATTGATGGTCGGCGAAGTGCCAACGAAAGAACAAGCGCAGGCGGTGGAAGACGAGTGGGCGAAGCGCGCCGAATTGCCCGATCATCTGTTGAAGATGCTGAGAACGATGCCGAAGGATACGCACCCGATGACGCTTTTTTCGCAAGCAGTCTTGGCGTTGCAAAACGAATCGGTGTTCGCAAAAAATTACCATACGTTGAAAAAAGATACCTATTGGGAAGCCGCGCTGGAAGACAGCCTGAGTCTCACGGCGAAGCTCCCATTGATCGCGGCGTATATATATCGCCTGAAATATTTTGGCGAGACCAAGAAACCCAAATACAATCCCAAATTGGATTACGGCGCCAATTTTGCGCGCATGATGAAAGTGGACGATAAAAAAGGCTACGCGGAATTGGCGCGACTCTATTTCATCATCCACTCCGACCACGAATCGGGGAACGCTTCGGCTCATGCCATGCATCTGGCTGGTTCCACTCTTTCGGACGCCTTCTACGCCTTTTCAGCCTGCCTCAACGCGCTCGCCGGTCCATTGCATGGACTGGCGAATCAAGAGAGCCTTGGCTGGCTGTTGGAACTCCGCAAGAAATTTAATGGCGTTCCTTCACGCGATGACTTGTACAAATTTACCTGGGATCACCTGAACTCGGGCCGCGTCGTCCCGGGCTATGGACATGGCGTACTGCGCGTGATCGATCCGCGCTTCACCGCTCAGTTGGAGTTTGCCAATGCGCGCTTCCCCGACTTTGAGTTGCTCAAGCTCGCCGAAATGGCGTTGGATGTTGTGCCAGCCGTTCTCAAAGAACAAGGCAAAGCCAAAAGCCCCGCGCCCAACGTGGATGCGATCAGCGGCACGTTACAGTATTACTACGGCGTCCGCGAATTCGATTTCTACACCGTGTTGTTCGGCGTTGGTCGCGCATTAGGCGTGACAGCCAACTACGTGTGGGCGCGCGCGCTGGGTCAACCCATCGAGCGACCGAAGTCCCTCACGACGAAGATGCTGGAAGAAGCGGTGAAGTCCGCACAGCCTGCATAAAGCCCGTCATTGCGAGTGGCGCTGAAAGCGCCGCGAAGCAATCCCCGACACGTTGAGGGAGATTGCTTCGTCGGGCTACGCCCTCCTCGCAATGACGAGAATCAAAAAAGCGACGCCATCTGTGCGTCGCTTTTTTGATTCGTATAACTATTTCTTTCCGTGCTTATTGGCTTCACCGAATTTCTCCAACTTCACAACACGCGCCTTGTCTCGAATCTGCCAGGGGACAATTTGCTTCGCGTGATCCTTATTGTCCGTTTCGATGATCGCCCAGCCGCAATGCGTGCCGTCGTGACAGCCCCATTCGAAGTGATGCAAGTATCCCGCCGCGTGGATCTCTTTGATGACTGCGTCACATTCGCCAGCATCGTGCGGTGATTCAACGAGATAACGATCCATGATGACTCTCCTTGGAGTTCTTTGATATGAAGAGCGTCCCGCAGGTTTTCTGGATAACCATGGTTGATGCCTCTCAACCTGCGGGACGGTTTTGTTGGTTACGAAATTATATACCCTTCATTCATTTACTTTCAAGAGCCGTTACTCCCAGCGCCTCGATCAAAAACGCGTATTCGAACGCCACATCCTTCATAAAGTCGTACCGTCCCGACGAACCTGCATGTCCCGCGTGGAAGTTGGTCTTGAGCAACAGCAGGTTGTCGTCCGTTTTTAGTTCGCGCAATTTCGCCGCGAATTTGGCGGGTTCCCAATATGCCACACGCGGATCGTTGAATCCGCCCATCAGCAAGAGATGAGGGTACGCGCGCTTTTGCAGATTGTCGTAAGGCGAATAGGACATCATGTAATCGAATTGTTCTTTGTTCGTCGTATTCCCCCACTCGTTGTATTCAAGCGTGGTCAGCGGAATGGTCGGGTCGCTGATGGAGTTGATCACATCCACGAATGGGACTTTGGCGATGACCGCCTTGAACAAGTCGGGTCGCATCACGGTGCTGGCAGTGACGAGGAGTCCGCCCGCCGAAACGCCGTAGATGGCGATCTTTTCTTTGGAGGTGAATCCGAGTTGGATCAAATGCTCGGCGCAGGCGATGAAATCGGTGAACGAATTTTTCTTGTTGAAAATTTTCCCTTTTTCGTACCACTCGCGTCCCATGTCGGAGCCGCCGCGAACGTGTCCGACGGCGAACACAAACCCACGCTCCAGAAGGCTGAGGCGGTTCGCGCTGAATTCCGCATCAAGGTTCGCGCCGTATGCCCCGTATCCGTATAAAAGCGTCGGGTTGCTTCCATCCCGCTTGAGAGATTTTTTGTACGCGATCGAGATGGGAACTTGCGTCCCGTCTGACGCAGCGGCGAAGATGCGTTCGGTGATGAAATTATTTTTGTCGTACCCGCCCGAAATCTTGTCCTCTCTCAATGTTTCCCATTCGCCCGTGTCCATGTGATACGCAATGATGGAGAGCGGCGTGATGAGCGACGAATATTTGAAGCGCACGATGTTTGTTTCGAATACCGAATTTTCGTCGAATTCGATGTAATACGCAGGCTCGGGGAATTGCACGTAACGCGCGTTGTTCAGATCGTCGGGCGCGCAGATGCGGAGTTGTTGCAGTCCGCCTTTGCGTTCGCGCACGATGATGTGTTTATCGAACGACGAGATGCCTTCCACCAAAACATCTTCGCGATGAGGGATAAGTTCTTTCCAATTTTCCTTGCCTGAATTTTCCACAGGCGCGATACTCACTTTGAAGTTGCGCGCGTTTTCATTGTTGGGAATATAAAACATCCCTTTGTGATGCGCGGCGTAATATTCCAAGCCCTCGATGCGCGGTTGCACAACGCGCAATTCACTCTCGGGTTTGTCTGCATCAAGAAAACGCATCTCGCGCGTCGTCGTGCTGTAGTGATACGACATGATATATTTTTCGTCGCGCGTTTTGTGCATCCACAAGAAAAACGATTCGTCTGTTTCGTGAAAGAGTAACGCGTCTGTTGCGGGATCGGTCCCGATTCTGTGACGATATAATTTATTGGGGCGCAATGCCGCGTCGAGCGTCACATAAAAAATATGTTCGTTGTCGTTCGCCCATTCCACGCCGCCGAGTTCGTACACACTGCCCGACGTGTTCGGGATCGACTCGTCAAATTCTTTTCCTGTGATCAGATCACGGATGCGGATCGTGAATATTTCATTGCCCTCGAAATCAAACGTGTACGCAAGTTTATTTCCATCGGGGCTCACGTTCACCGCGCCGACACTGCAAAACGTTTTGCCCTCGCCAAGCGCGTTCTGATCGATCAGAATTTCTTCTGGATTTTCCAGCGATTCTTTTTTGCGGCAATAGATGGGATATTGCCTGCCCGCCTCGGTGCGACTGTAATACCAATACGCGCCTCTCTTCTCAGGGACCGTTGAATCAGTTTCCTGAATCCTTTCTTTCATCTCGGAGAAGAGCGCGTCCTGCAAGGGTTTCGTGTGACCCATCACCTCGTCGAGATAGTCCATTTCAGAGTGGAGATATTTCAACACTTCAGGGTCTTCGCGATAACGAAGCCAGAAGTAATCGTCTACGCGCGTTTCGCCGTGTTGCGTGATGGTGTGAGGTCGTTTCGGTGCGGTGGGATAGGATGACATTATTCTCTCTCGGGGTTTCGGTTGAATTGGGTGGGTGATGAAATTGACAACGCGCGCGTCATTTTCTCGATTTCGTCAATTTTATCCGATTTCATTTCGTTGTAAAATTCTCCCATGCCTAGGCGGCGCATCTTTTCCCGTCGGAGTGAAGCGGCTCGGTTCCGATTGCCGATCGGGTTGATCCTCTTCATCCTTATCGTCGGCGTGTGTCTCATGCTCCCATCGAGCCCGCTCGACGTGTCGTCGATTCGGATTTCGGACCGCGAGTTGCCCACAGCCTTGCCGACAACGTCACCGCTTCCGCCGCCGACCAAGCCAAACATCGGGCGGATCATCTTCACCTGCACGCGAGGCGACTTCAATCAACTGTGCTGGGTCAACGCCGACGGATCGGGTTATCAGCAGATCACGAACGTCGAGGCGCATAATTATTATCCCGTCTATTCGCCGAAGGGCGGCTCGATCGTCTACGCTTCGAATCAGAATGGGGGAGTGTTCGACCTCTTCCTGTTCATCTTCGACGGTTCGCGCCTGATCCGCCTTACGAAGTTCATCGGAAATGTGGTCTCGCCCAGCTTTTCACCGGACGGGACGCGCATCCTGTTCGCCAACCGCGCCGGCGAGGGACCCACCTCGCTGTGGACGGTGGACAACACCGGCGAAAACGCGGACTTGCTGTATGCCGGTCCGAACACCATCGTCGCCGCCGATTGGTCGCCGGACGGCAAAACGATCGCCTTTGCCATGGCGGTGGATCAACCCGGCTCGTACGAGATCTTCCTCATGGGCGCCGACGCGTCCAATGTCCGGCAGTTAACACGCGGTCTGGCGGGGATCGGTGGTAGCCTCGACTGGTCGCCCGATGGAAGCTCCCTGCTCATCTACGCGGGACCCGAAGGCGACAAGAACATCTTCCAAATTGACGTCGCCGCGCAGACCGCCGCGCAGCTCACCGACGGAGGCAACAACGCCTCCGCGTCCTATTCGCCCGATGGTCAGTGGATCGCGTTCAATTCGTTGCGAAATAATGAACAGGCTGATATATTTATCATGCGCCCGGACGGAACGGGCATCCGCCAAGTGACCTCGAACCCCGAACCGGACTGGCAGCCGCAATGGGAACCATAATTTCCGCGCTGAGCGGAGCGAGGAGCGCTCGTTGCGACGAACGAAGTCGAAGCGCAGACGATGAAGCAATTTTGTCATATCATTTTGATAGGTGATTCATGAAAAGGTTTGTTATTGTCAACATCATCGTAGCCTTGCTCGCCGGGTGCGGCGCATTGCCAGATGCGCTTTCGTTTCTTTCCACGCCCACCCAGCCGGTGATCCAGCCCGTATCCAGCGCCACACCTTTTGCCCTGCCTGCCACCTTCACGCCCGATCTATTCACCATCAACACCGAAGGACCGCCTCAAGCAGGCGGCACCTCCACGCCGTTGATTCCCAACACAAAGATCCCAACATCCACGCCCTCGCCTCGCCCAACCATCACGCTCGAACCGCTCGACGTGAGTCTATTTACGCCCTCCGCGCAACTGTTCGTCTCCGTACAGCGTTCCACAAGCCAATTGGTGTGGGGCTACAACTGCGACGGCGCGCGCTCGATCAAATTCATCACCACCATCGTCAAGCCAAAGAGACTCAAATACGTCCTCTTATACATCCGCCTGCAGGATAAATACAGCGCGCGCCGAACCGACTGGGGCGGAGGCGCCATCCTCAACGACAACGACCGCGGCACCTATTTCTATACGATCCATTTAGACCAGATCAACGATTACGACAAATACGAAGATGCCTGGCTTCAATATCAGTTTGTCGGTTCCACGGTTGGGCTCACCGTGCTGGGGCGTTCGGTCGTGTCGCGCAATGAAGTATCGCTCACCAGTTGCCGCGTGATGAACATGCAGAATTGAGCATAGGACACCACATGAAAAAATTCATTCAACTCGCTCTAACTCTTGTGCTCTTCTTAAGCGGATGTTCGGGACTGACTCCGCTTCTCGACTTGATCGCCACTCCCACGCCTCTTCCGCCTGTGGATACTCCCACGCCTCAACCCACGGTGACGCTGATTCCCACGCGCGACCTTTTCGCAACGCTGACGCCTACTCCCGTCACCTTCACACCGACGGGAACTCCCTTCGTCCCCGGTCAGCCCACCGAAACGCAGACCATACCGCCCACATTTAAAATTCCCTCCACCGCGCAAGGCTCATCATTTCTGACCTCTCAGCCGACGGGGTTCGTCACCATCCTGCTCTCTTATTACGCGATCTACTACAACAGCGGACCCTGCTCGCCGCGCGAATTAACGGTCACGGCTTTTGTTCAAGATATTATCCGAACTCGTTATGTGTACCTTTTCATGCGTCCGCGCGAAAAATCGGACACGATGTTATTAGGCGACTGGAGCTCGGGCGAAATGCTCCAGAACGAGAATGGCTCTTTTTATTACAACGTCAGCGCGGAGAACATCCGAAAATATTACTGGTTCAGGGAAGCCTGGATCGAATATCAACTTGTCGCCTACGATAAAAATATGAAGGAACTCGCGCGCAGTCAACTCTTCGACAAGAACATGTCGCTGATCATGTGTCGGCCGTACTAACTCCGTGACGTTCCCTCCCGAACTCATCTCGCTTCTCTCGCGGACTGGGAATTTGGTCGCGCTGACGGGAGCCGGCGTCTCCCAAGAAAGCGGACTCCGCACCTTCCGCGACGCGCAAACAGGACTCTGGGCGCAATACAAGCCCGAAGACCTTGCCTCACCCGAAGCCTTTCGCCGCGATCCCAAACTCGTCTGGGATTGGTACGCGTGGCGGCGTGAAGCCATCAAAGGGGTGAGACCCAACCCCGGTCATTACGCTCTCGTTGAACTCGAAGCCAGAATCCCGCAATTCACACTCATCACGCAAAATGTAGACGGCTTGCATCACTTTGCAGGGACTCGCAACCTGTTCGAACTGCATGGCAACATCCAGCGCGTGCGTTGTTCCAAATGTGGAAGATTTGCCGAAACATGGGATGAAGATTCAGAATCCGTTCCCTGCTGTGTTCACTGTGACGGCTTGCTCCGTCCGGATGTCGTCTGGTTCGGCGAGTCGGTTCCGCGCGACCAGCTCGAAAGGTCGGTTGAAGCGGCTCGCGCGTGCGAGGTCTTCTTCTCCATTGGCACCTCGGGCGTCGTCCAGCCCGCCGCGTCGCTGGCATATTCCGCGCGAAATCATGGGGTAGTGGTGGTCGAGATCAACGCCGAGCCGACGCCTCTTACCCCCAAGGTGGATTTTTTCCTTCAAGGTAAATCAGGCGAGATATTGCCCGCGCTGGTGAAAGCGGTCTTTGACGATTAGGGGAGATTCTAATTCTTCACGTTGAGGATCAGGTTGTCGAACTCAAATGTGGCATGGAGTCCGGGTTCGCTGATCTCAATTGCCATGCCTGTAATGCCGCTCGTGAGGGTGCTGTCAAAGAACTCGGCGGCATATACGTCGTTCACAAAAAATATGAAATGATCGCCCTCTGCGATTATCGAAACCTTGTTAGCCTCTCCGCGCGCAAAAGCGGTTGACGTGGTGTTTTCGATCAATTGTGTCCACTCTGCGTCCATATAAAGCCACAGGCTGAATTCGCCGTCATTATTGATGCCGAAATAGTAATAATTGTTGTCATCGTCTTCACGGAAGTAGAAACCATAATCAACATCGGCAAGCGACTCTGGTTGCGCGATCTCCACGGATAAGTAAAAATCCTCGACCTCCAACTTGTTCGCTCGGATTCGTTGAATAAAGCCTTGATGCGCTGTGGCTTCCCAGATATATTTTCCATCCCTTACCTCGTAATTTTTCAGCGCGTATTCGTCGTCTTCCTCGTCAACATACCACTGATTGCTATTGGAGTCGAAAGTTTCCGCGACGATGCTCGTCCACTCGTCCGCCGCATGGACGGCTGTGCCTTCATACGCTTGCGCGGTCATATTGGGTGTGGGAGTTGGTGTGCTGGTCGCAGTAGGTCTCGGCGTATTTGTGGATGTTGCCGTCGGTGACGGGAAATATTGATCGTATAACCCCTGCGCATCGGCGCGAAAGAAGAACAGCGCGCCCGCAATGAGCAAACCACATCCCATTGCGGCAACGCCCAGGATCAGCCAAACGAAAGCGCGCCCGCTCCCGGCATCTTCATCCATCGGGTTTGTGTACGACGGCTCGTTCATGATTGCCTCGCTTTTGAACCGATCAATTACTTCAACACCACACCGCTCCTTGCCGGGATGGTGAATTTCAGCCGTTCGTCCACAGAAATATCGTGCGCGCTTCCGAGCACCGCCCGGGGACCCTTCTTCGTTTCCGCGCGGCTGGACGCAGGCACTTCATGCGTGACGTGGATCTGCTGGTCCTCGTCGGATACATTTAATGCCACGATGAAAGTTTTCCCCTCGAACGAACGCGAGTAAGCATACACGCCGTTTGCCGACCAGAGCCGCTTCATGTCACCGCGCCTGAAGGCTGGATTCTTCGTCCGCAGCGCGATGATCTCCTTGAAGTAGCCCAACAAGTCCTTGTCCCATTTGTGTTCATCCCATAAGAACGACTTTCGGCAAAAGGGATCGTGCTCGCCGTCCAGACCGATCTCGTCGCCGTAATAGACGCACGGCGCGCCGACGATCGTCATGATGAACAGCCACGCGAGTTTAAGGGAGGCTTTGTCTCCGCTTGCAAACGAGAGAAAGCGCGGCATGTCATGGCTGTCGAGCAGGTTCAATTGTGAGCGCGTAATTTCGGGTTTGTACAAGCCCATCATGTGGTCAATGCGGTCTGCGAACTCGTGCGCGTCGATGGCGCCTTGAATATTTTTAAAATTCGACTGCTGATGCGCCACACGCAGATCTAAATGCTTGGCAGGGAAAAATGCCGCGCACGCATTCGTTGCGACGTAATTCATCACCGCGTCGAACTGATCGCCTTGCAGCCAACGTTGCGACTCATGCCAGATCTCGCCGACAATGTACGCCTCGGGGTTTGCGCTCCGAACGCGGCGGCGGAATTCCTGCCAGAACGAGTCATCGTCAATTTCGGCTGGCACATCCAGCCGCCAACCGTCCCCGCCGAATCGAATCCAGTGTTCGGCAACATCAAAGATGAATTCGCGCACATCGGGGTTGTTCGTGTTGAGCTTTGGAAGCGCGGGTAAATTCCACCATGCGCGATAGCCGATGGCGGTGAGACTGTCTTCGTGATGCAGAAGTTTCTGCTCATGCGGGCTTGGGTATGCGCCCCAATGTTTCTTGCCTGTCAATCTTTCTTCATCGAAGAAGAACCAATCCTTGTAAGGCGAGCCTGCTCCGTTCTCGAGTACATGATGAAATTGCCAGAAGCCTCGGGAAGCGTGATTAAACACCCCGTCGAGAATGACGCGGATGTTTTTCTTGTGCGCGGCGTCGAGCAATGTGCGCAGGGCGTCATTGCCGCCGAGGAGCGGATCCACGTTGTAATAGTCGAATGTATGATAGCGATGATTCGAAGCGGATGAAAATATCGGGTTGAGGTAGAGCGCGTTGATTCCCAAGTCCACGAGATAATCGAGTCGTTCCGCGACGCCATACAGGTCGCCGCCTTTGAAGCCATGCGGGGTGGGGGCGGAATCCCACTCTTCAAATCCGATGTCGGGCATGCGCCTGCCGCGCGCGAATCGGTCGGGAAAAATCTGGTAAAAAATTGCGTCTTGCACCCATTCTGGTGTGGTCATTCGAGATTCTCCGAAATGATGATTTCAACTATGTGTAGGTAAAATTCGTTTACTTCACTCACCTTACGCAGAACGTCCCGCAGGTTTGGGTGAGTGAGTTGTGTTTTGCGCGAAAACCTGCGGGACGGTGTGTAACATCGCTTACTTCAACTTCAGTTCAAGGATAAAAGTTTGGTTTGCGGGGATCTCCGCGCCCGTTTTGAGATCGAAGCCGCCTGTGGCGTTGATGGACAATTCTACATTGAGCGACGGTCCGAAAAGGCTGGTTAGCAAATAATTTCCTCCCGCGAGACCGGTCTCGTTCGCTTTGAGCGTGAAGTTGCTGATAGATTCCTCGCCGGTGTTGATGAGTACCAGCACCGCCTCCTCGTCGCTGACACGCAGACTGGCGAAGAGTCTGTCCGCACCTGTTTGGACGGTGAAATAGTTTCCCGAGCGCAAAGCGGGATGAGCGTTGCGGAGTTGGATCAAGGCGCGATAATGCGCAAGGAGGGAATCGGGGTCGTTCGTCTGCGCGGCAACATTGACCTGTGTATAGTCTGCGTCGAGATCGCGCCACGGTTTGCCTGTTGTGAAACCCGCGTTTTCCGCATCCGACCATTGCATGGGGCGGCGGATATTCTCATCGGGTTTTCGCCCTTGCATGCCGATCTCTTCGCCGTAATAGATGAACGGCGTGCCAGGAGAAGTCAAAAGAAGCGACGCGGCTACTTTGGCTTTGTTCACATCTCCGCGCAGTTCAGACATAACGCGGTCTTGATCGTGATTGGTGAGGAACGGAGCGAATTTGCTGTCGTCTAAAACTTTCGTGCTCAACTCCAACGCGCGGGTGGTATACGACGCGCTTCGCGAGTTGGCTGAACTGATGATGGAACTTGCCAACTGAAAATTGAACGCCATGTCGAACTGTTTATTGTTGACATAACTGCCGATGGAGTTCATATCGTTGCCGAAGAGTTCACCCACGACCATCGCTTCGGGATCGAGACTCTTGTACGTCGGATAGAAATACTTCTGCAGCCACTCGTGAGTCGACTGTGTGTTTTCTTGAACTGTTCCCTCCTCCACCAAATGCTTGATGGCGTCCATGCGAAAACCGTCCACGCCCACATCGGTCAGCCAGAACTTCATCACGTTTTCGATCTCTTTTGTCACCTTGCGGTTGTTGTAATTCAAGTCCGGCATGTTGGCGGTGAAAATGCCGTAATAAAAACCCGTTGTCGAGGAATGCCAGACGCGCTCGTTCCACGGTCCTTTGTAGCCAGGGTCGTCTTCGCTCCAGATATACCAATCGCGGTATTTGGAATTCTTATCGCGCTTGGCGTCTTTGAACCACGGGTGTTGATCGGAAGTGTGATTAATGACAAGGTCAATGATGACTTGAATGCCGCGCTTGTGAGCCTCATCGAGCAGGCGCTTGAAATCATCCATCGTTCCGTATTGCGGATTGACGGCGTAGTAATCGGTCACATCGTAGCCGTGATATGAAGGGGATGGGAAGATGGGCATGAGCCAGATGCCCGTCACGCCGAGATCGGTGGTGGTGGCGGGATCGCCATCGTTGAGATAATCTAATTTTTCCGTGATGCCGTTGAAGTCGCCGATGCCGTCTCCGTTGCTGTCGTAAAAACTGCGGACGAAGATCTCATAGAAGACCGAGTCGCTCCACCAGCGAGGTTCGGGGGCGGACTCTGTCGAAGCGGCGGGCAGGCATGACGTCAGGAAAGAGGCGAGGAGCAAGAATGCGGTGATGGATTTTCGCATGTCGGATGTCTGATGGAAAAAATGCCGGTCGTTCGCGGACCGTCTGGTTGGTTCTGTTTCCTTTAGCCTTTTACACTCCCGAGCGTGAGTCCCGAGATGAGGTACTTGGACGAGTAAAGGAAGAGCGCCATCACCGGAATAGCGATCAGCACAGACGCGGCGGAAAATTGTCCCCACGAAACGGTGAATTGCTGGGCATACGTGAAGATGCCGAGGGGCCAGGTGAATATTTCATTTTTCTGGAGGACGACGCGCGCGACGAGGTATTCACTCCAGCCGCCCATGAAGGAGAAGAGGAAGGCGATGGCAAGCGCGGGCGTGGAGAGCGGCAGGATGATCTTGGTGAAGACGGTGAAGCGGCTTGCGCCGTCAATCAGCGCGGCTTCTTCGAGGTCGACGGGGATCGTGTCGTAGTACCCTTTGAGCGTCCAGATGGTGAGCGGCACGGAACTGACCGAGTAGGCGATGATGAGTCCGAGGGCGGTGTTGATCATCTTGAGTTGCGCCAGCATGATGAAGAGAGGTAGCAATAACATGCCCGCTGGGATCATTTGGGTGGTGAGCAGGAAGACCAGCCCCGCCGCCCGCCCCGGGAATTTGAATCGCGAAAACGCGTAGGCGCTGACCGCGGCGAGGATCATGCTGATCACCGAAGTGACGGTGACGATCGAGAGAGAATTCCAAAGCCACAAGAAGAAATCGGATTTGCGATTCTTTTCAGGCGCGCCAAAGAGAACTTCTTTGTAGTTATCAAGCGTTGCATTTTCGGGGATGATGCGCAAGTCGGTGGTGAGGAGGGTGTCGTTGGGGCGCAGGGAGATCGTCACCACGCGCAAAACAGGATAGATCGCGATGATCGAAGCGACGATCAGGGTTGCGTGGATGAGGATGGTTTTGAACGGGCTGTCACCGCGTCCGCGAATGAAGAACCAGCGCAGAGCCTTTGTGATGGGTGATGCGGTTTTATTTTGGGCAGGCATGTGGACTCCTCGTTTCTATTCGGTCGCAGACTTGAGTCCGCCGGACGCGCGCAGATATATGAGAGTGAATATCAGCAGGATGATAAAGATGACCAGCGCGAACATGGCTGTAAAGCCGTAACGATAAAAACTAAACGCGGCTTTATACATGGAAGAGACCAGAATGTCCGTCTTCTCCTGTGGTCCCCCCTGCGTGATGAGGTAGATGATGTCGAATTTGTTGAACGTCCAAACCACGCCGAGGATGATGGCAGGCGTGAGTATCGGACGCAGAAGCGGCAGGGTGATGTTGCGGAATTGTTGGAACTTTGTCGCGCCGTCAATTTCCGCCGCTTCGTAGTATTCCTGTGAAATGCTTTGCAAGCCGCCGAGGATGATGACCGCCATGAACGGGATGCCAAGCCAGATATTGGAAATGAGGACGGAGACGAATGCCCAGAACGGATCCTGCTTCCAACTTACGGGCCCGATGTGCATTGCCAGCCAGTTGAACGCGTTGCCGATCAGCGGAACGTTAACCGTCCCTTGGCTGATGCCAACCAGCCATGAGTTCAAATCGCTGAGGAGGATGTTGAAGAGTCCGTAGCGGCTGTCAAATTCGTTGCGGAGCGCCATCGCCGCGATCG
>CAYWCN010000054.1:0-21726 GCA_964456775.1 uncultured Anaerolinea sp. | reverse complement strand
TGCGAATCGAAGCGCCGGTGCCGGGCAAACCGTATGTGGGCATCGAAGTGCCGAATATTCATTCCTCGGTGGTGCGGATGCGATCCATTTTGGAAACCGAGGCATTTCATAAAATTGGCGCGCCGCTGGCGATGGCGCTGGGACGCGATGTCTCCGGTCAGCCGGTGGTTGCCGACCTTTCTCGCATGCCGCACTTGTTGATCGCCGGAGCGACGGGTTCTGGCAAGTCGGTTTGTATCACGTCCATCGCGGCGTGTCTCGCCATGAACAATCCGCCCGAAGATTTGCGGATGGTGATGATCGACTCGAAGATGGTCGAATTATTGCGCTTCAATGGACTGCCGCATTTGTATGGCAAAGTCGAAACCAACGTCGAGCGGATTCTCGGCGTGCTTCGTTGGGTGGTGGTTGAAATGGAACATCGCTATCGCCTACTCGAAGGCGCGAACGTCCGCGATCTTGAAGCGTACAACCGCAAACTCTCGCGCAAAAAAGAAGGGACGCCGCTTCCGCGCATTGTCGTGTTGATCGATGAACTCGCGGACTTGATGATGTCCGCGCCCGACCAGACGGAACACAATTTAGTCCGCCTCGCTCAGATGGCGCGCGCGACAGGCATCCATTTGATCGTCGCCACGCAACGCCCATCCACTGATGTGGTGACCGGCTTGATCAAAGCGAACTTCCCCTCGCGGCTGGCGTTTTCAGTCGCTTCGGGTGTGGACAGCCGCGTCGTCCTCGATACGACCGGCGCGGAGACTCTGTTGGGCCGCGGCGATATGCTGTTCTTGAATCCCGAGGTCGGCTCGCCGATCCGCGCGCAAGGCGTGATGATCACCGATATGGAGATCGAGCGTCTCATCGCTCACTGGAAGAAGACGGCAGATGAATCGAAAGACGCTCCGCCGTGGGAGAAACTGCTCTCCGAGCCGGAAGAGAACGAGGACGAGAGTCTGATCGAAAAGGCGGTCGTGATCGTGCGGCAAAGCCAGCGCGCCTCCGCTTCGTTGCTCCAGCGTCGGCTGCGGATCGGGTATCCGCGCGCGGCGCGTCTGCTTGATCAACTGGAGGAGATGGGCGTGGTCGGTCCTTCGCAAGGCGGAGGCAAAGAGCGCGATGTGCTGGTCGAGCCGCTGGATGAAGATGGATTGGGCGAGAACGGCGCGTAAAGCCTGATATGATTGCAAAAACGAATCGCCCGCAAAAGGATTGACATGGAAAAACCCGCCGCCGAGTTACCGGCTCGAAAAACATTCACAGATTATCTGCGCCTCTGGTTCAAGTGGGTGCTGGATCCGCTGGGGAATTTTTTCAACCGCATCGGCCTTACGCCGAACATGATGACCGTCATCGGCATGATCGGCAACTGCGTCGGCGCGTACTATCTCGCGCGGGGCGAATTCCTGACCGGCGGTTTGTTCGTGCTGATCATGACTCCCATCGATGCGTTGGATGGCACGATGGCGCGTCTACGCGGCGAGCCGGGCGATTTCGGCGCGTTTGTCGATTCGGTCAGTGACCGCTATTCTGAGTTGATCATCTACGGCGGGCTGTTATATCACTTCCTCTCCATCGGCGAACCGTTGGGAGGTATGTTGACCTTTATTGCGGCGGCTGGCTCTGTACTCGTCTCGTACGTGAAAGCCCGCGCGGAGGGGTTGGGTTACGGCGCGAAAGTCGGCTTGCTAACGCGCGTGGAAAGATATATAGTCCTCGCCCCTTCGCTTGTTTTTGGAAAATTGTATATCGGCTTGGGCATCATTGCCGTGTTTGCGAATATCACAGCGTTTCAACGCATCTGGCACGTCCGCGCGCAGGCGCATGAAAAGATGCAAAATGCGAAAAAGAAAGGCGCAGGCTAATGCAATTTTTTCAATTCGACGGAATGCACTTCTTTTTATTCGGCGATGAACGCACCGTTCACTGGTATGGGATCATCCTCATGCTCGGCGCGGTGGCAGGCTCGTGGCTTGCGACCCGCAGAGCGAAACAACGCGGACACGACCCTGAGATCGTTTGGGACCTGCTGACCTATTTGCTGATCGGCGGAATCATCGGCGCGCGGCTGTGGCACATCTTTACGCCGTCGCCGTCGTTGATGACGGTCGATCCTTCGACGGGCGAGCTGGTCAACCCGTATTTTGCCGGCGGCACGATTCAATTGTTGGACATCTTGTCCATTTGGAAGGGCGGCTTGGGGATTCCCGGCGCGGTCATCGGCGGCGTGATCGTTCTATTTTTCTACACGCGCAAACGCGGACTTAACTTTGCGGAGTGGGCAGACATTGCCGCGCCGAGTCTTCCGCTGGGGCAGGCGATTGGTCGCTGGGGAAATTTTTTCAATCAGGAACTGTACGGCGCGCCGACGAATCTTCCGTGGGCGATTCATATTGACGCGGAGCATCGCGTGCCGGGCTACGAGCAATTCGAAACGTATCATCCGTTGTTCTTCTACGAATCAGTTTTGAATCTCGCTAACATGTTCTTCCTCCTTTGGCTTTCGCGCCGATATGCTGACCGGTTGAAGAACGGCGACATCTTCCTCGCTTACCTCGTGACCTATCCCCTCATTCGCTTCTCTCTGGACTTTTTGCGGCTCGACGCTTCGCTGGTGGCGGGTATTAATATCAACCAGACCTTTATGGCGGTAATCGCCCTGTGCGCGGGCGCGGCGTTGTTCCTGCGCCATCGAAATCTCCTATAATCCTGCCATCCCTTCGGGATTTCCATTTGCTTAAATTGAGTTTTCATTATTGGAGGGGGACTGTTGTCTTATTGACTGTAAAATTGACGCTGGCTATGCTGGACATCGGTTAAAGGAAAAAGGTCTGGAATGATCGAAACGCATGATTTGAGCAAAGAATTCAATAATTACTTCTGGGCAGTGGAGGGCGTCTCGCTGAATGTACAGCCGGGGCAGATCCTTGCGCTGCTCGGGCAAAACGGCGCGGGGAAGACGACCACCGTGCGCATGTTGACCTCGCTGTTAATACCGACGCGCGGTTCGGCGCGTGTGGCTGGCTACGACGTGGTCAAGAATCCGCAAGAAGTCCGCTCGAATGTGGGCGTGTTGACCGAGCAACATGGTTTGTACATGCGCATGACCGGCGATGAATATCTGGATTATTTCGGCAGGATCTACGGACTGAACGCGGAGAAAAGAAAATCACGCGCCGATTATCTGCTGGAGTATTTTGGTCTGGCTGAAGCCTCGAAGCGCCGCTCTGGAGAATACTCAAAAGGGATGAAGCAAAAACTTGCGCTGGCGCGCGCGTTGATGCACGACCCGTCCGTGCTGTTGTTGGATGAGCCGACCTCCGCGATGGATCCCGAGTCGTCGCGGCTGGTGAGGGATGAGATCGCGCGGTTGAAGTCGTCACAGCGGACGATCATTATTTGCACGCACAATCTCGCTGAAGCCGAGGCGTTGGCGGATCATATCGCGATCATCTATCGCGGAAAAATTCTGTTGAACGGCACGTTGGATGAGTTGAAACAAAAGGTGTTGGGTTCGATAGAATTCGAAGCCGAATTCGCCGAGCCGTACGAGGCTGGCGATTTTGAACTGCCGGCCGGGGTGGAGGTCACCTCCCGCAGCGCGACCAGCCTCAAGTTCCGGGTTGAATCGCCTCAGTCCGCGAATCCAAAACTGGTGCATGCGCTTACGTCTCGCAACGCGCCGTTAGTCTCGTTCCATGAAGTCCCAAGAAAATTGGAGCAGGTGTATTTGAAGACCATGGCAGACGCGCAGGGGTTGGCATATGCGGCGTAATTGGGACGCGATCTGGATGGTGGCGCGGCGCGAGTTCATTGACCAGTTCCGCGACTGGCGCATCGTTGTGCCGATGCTGTTGTTGATCACGATCTTTCCATTCGTCGCGGACGATACGACGCGCCAGGCAATCGAATTCATGAATCGTAACGGGGGCGACCTGATCCTGGACCGGCTGGTGCCGTTCATGGTGCTGGTCATCGGTTTCTTCCCGCTGTCGTTCACGCTGGTCGTCGCGCTTGAATCGTTCGTCGGTGAAAAAGAACGCGGCACCATCGAGCCGTTGTTAAGTTCGCCGCTTGAAGACGCGCATTTGTATCTGGGTAAATTGCTGGTGGGCATCACAACCCCGCTTGTTTTCAGTTACGCGTCCATTCTAATTTATCTTTTGCTTATTTCGCGCAGAGATGTCGCGCTTCCCGATGAATACATTCTCTCGCTGGTGATGTTGTTGACTTTTGCTCACGCGGTGTTGATGGTCAGTTCGGCGATCATTATTTCGGTGCAAGCAACGACCATCCGCGCGGCGAACCTGCTCGCCTCGTTCGTGGTTGTGCCGGTCGCGTTCATCCTGCAAGGGGAGACCGTTCTGATCTTTTGGGGAGATGAAGAAGTGTTGTGGTTTGCCATCGTGGCAGTGACATTGCTTTCGGCTTTGATCGTGCGGCTGGGACTTTCACACTTCCGCCGCGAGTACCTGCTGGGGCGCGAGATCGATACGCTCAACTTCAAATACATGTTCCGCCTGTTCAAAGACCGGTTCACCGGCGGAGCGAGCAGTATCGCAGATTGGTATGCTGTTGAACTGCCGAAAACGCTGGGTCAATTGCGGAGACCGCTAGTGATCGTGGCTCTGCTTGGGATCGTCGCCATTATTGGGAGCTATTGGTGGGTGGTCGTTGAAGTCCCTGAATTCATCACTCTTTCGCCGGAGAGAGCGGACCGCATCCGCGCGTATATGGCGGGTAATCTCTCCCTCCTTGAAGATGTCAGCAGCACGCTGCCGGCGCCGGTCTTGTTCTATCATAACGCGCGCGCGACGGTTGCCACCTTTTTACTGGGGATGGTCTCCTTCGGCACGCTCGGTTTGTCGTTTTTCCTCCTCAACATGGGACTCATCGGCGGCGTGTTGGGCGGCGCGCAGATCATCGGTTTTTCTCCGGTGTTGACCTTCGTTGCGGGCGTCTTGCCTCACGGCATCTTTGAGTTGACCGCGTTCATCCTTGCCACTGCCGCCATGTTGAAAGCGGGAGCGCAATTGGTGACGCCCCAGCCTGAAAAAAGTTTGGGAGAGATCCTGCTGGTCTCGATGGCAGATTGGTTCCGCGTGTTCATTGGAATTTCCCTGCCTTTGCTTGCGGTCGCGGCGGTGATCGAAATTTATGTAACCCCGTACCTGATAAGAATGGCATTCAAGATCTGAAGACAACGAGGCGACAATGCCAAAAGTGATCATCCTTGGTTCGTCCAATGCAGTTCCAAGCAAAGACCATGAGAATACCCATCTGGTAATCGTGGGAAAGAAGCGCACGATCCTCGTGGATTGTGTGTCCACGCCGGTCGTCCGCTTGGAGCAGGCAGGCGTAGACTTCCACTCGCTGACCGACATCGTCATCACGCATTTTCACCCGGATCATGTGGCGGGCGTCCCGCTTCTGCTCATGGACATGTGGTTGATGGGGCGCACCACGCCGGTCAACATCTATGGACTGCATTACACGATGGATCGCCTCGAAGACCTGATGGGCTTTTATGGATGGGATGAATGGCCCAACTTTTTCCCCGTCGGTTTTTATCGCCTGCCCGAAGCGGAAATGGCGACCGTGCTGAACTGCGATGAGTTTAGCGTTAAGTCATCGCCGGTGCATCACATGATTCCCACCATTGGGTTGCGAGTGGAATGTCTTACGAACGGCAAGGTGTTGGCGTATTCCTGCGATACCGAGCCGTGCGAACAAACGGTCCGACTCGCGGAGGGGGCGGAAGTCCTCATCCACGAGGCGGCAGGCGCCACCTTCGGTCATTCCTCCGCTGAACAAGCGGGCGAAATCGCCACAAAAGCGGAAGTCCAGAAATTGTATCTGATCCATTATCCGACGGGGCAATTTGCCAAAGGCGATATTGCCGCTGAAGCGAGTAAAACTTTCGAGGGCGAGATCGTTGTTGCGAAAGACTTCATGACGATCAATATCTAAACGTGACCCGTCCCGAATTCGCGCAAAAAAAGCCGACCAAGTTGAATCTGGTCGGCTTTCGTCTTTTCCGATTCAGGACAGAAGAAATTAAAATCCGCGAGAATCCGTGGCTGGATCTTTTAGTTTGTGGTCCATCATGTTTTGCTTACCAGCCTGTGATATAAGGCTCCCACTCGTGATACTCGCTCAAGTGTTTGCCGAAAATATAGGCCGCATTCGCAGGCGGTTCACGCGGCGGGATGGCTAATCGCATGTGCGATTCTTCCACTTTTCTGCCGCCCTTGCGGTGATTGCAGGATGGGCACGCGGCAACCACATTCGTCCAAATATGCGCGCCGCCGAGGTGACGGGGGATCACATGGTCAACGGTGAGACCGCCTTCGCGCTTGCCGCAATACTGGCAGGTATAATTATCCCGGCGGAAGACCTCGCGCCGCGTGAGTTTGACGTGCGGGCGCGGACGATGGACCTGGCTTTCAAGCCGGATGATCGAAGGGCGCGGGATCAACTCTCTGACCGTTCGGATATACCCGCGGCCGTTCATCACCATGTCGGCTTTACCGGTCAGAATCAAACCTACCGCCCGCCTCATTGCGCAGACGTTGATCGGTTCGAAATTGGCGTTCAGCACCAGCACAGGATCGTACATTCGGTCTCCGTAGAACAGGCACGATTATACTGCCGAATTTTTGTTTCGTTAAAGGAGCGCATGTGAACGTATTGATCGCCGGGGGCGCGGGATTTCTCGGCTCAGCCCTCGCAGAAGACCTTTCTGCAGACGGCCATAAAGTTTTCATCCTCACGCGCCGCAAACCTCGAACGCCGCATCAATATCAATGGGATGGCGTCACTGCCAATGGATGGGGCTATCTCGTCAACGAGATGGACGCGATCGTAAACTTGAGCGGATACAGCCTCTCGCATTTCCCGTGGACGCGCGCGCGGAAAAAGGAATTCGTGGATTCACGCGTCATCCCCGGACAGGCGCTTGCCTCGGCTGTGGAGGGCGCGGTCCGCCGCCCCGGCATTTTCCTGCAAGCCTCGGGCGTCAACCACTACGGCTTGCGCGGCGACTCCACTGCGGATGAATCCACCCCGCCCGCCGACGACTTCCTTGCCCAACTCACCGTTCAATGGGAAGAGTCCACGCGGCTGGTTGAAGGACTCGGTGTGAGACGAGTCGTCACACGCTCCGCGGTTGTGCTGGACGGCAAACGCGGCTTATTCCCGCTGATGACGTTATCGGCGCGATTATTTTTTGGCGGCAGGTTCGGGAGCGGCTCGCAAGCCTTCCCGTGGATCCACATCGAAGATTACCTCCGCGCCATCCGCTTTTTGTTAGAAGATGAAAACGCGCGCGGCGCCTTCAACTTGATCGCGCCGCAGCCCACATCCAATGCGGAGTTTATGCGCGAAACTTGCAAAGCGCTCGCGCGGCCGTATTGGTTCCATCTCCCGGAGTTCCTGCTGAGGATGACTCTCGGCGAGATGAGCGTTACACTCGTGGACGGACGGTTCGTCCTACCCAAACGCTTGTTGGAAGCAGGGTTCAAATTCAATTATGGAAATCTCGGCGAAGCGTTGAAGGACCTGTTTGCGTAAAGGAGCATTCATGAAACGGTTGATATTGTTGTTGAGTATTTTTATTTCGGGGTGTTCGTCGCTTGGCGAGCCGCAGGGATTCACTCAGCCTCTTCCCACAGCGTTTATCGACTCCTCGTACCCGACGGTGGAATCCGCGCCAGCCGCGCCGGTCCAATCCTCCAGCGGATTGAACGTGAGCGTGACGCGCGCCTGGCGCGATGGCAAGGACGTCAATGCGGAAGTGTGCTTCACGTTGATCGGTCCCGCCGATTGGTCTATTTGGGGCGCGAGTCTCCAGTATGGCGAAACAATCGTCCTCGATTTCGCCACATCCATGCTCAGCCTGCAGGAGCCGGTGGAGGGACAGCCCGGCTTGCGGTGCGATACACTCTCGTTTTTCAACATCCCGCCGGATGCCGACCTCTCCAGCGTAACGATCACCATAGACGCCATTGCCGCGCCTCCGCGCCCGGAGGATTACTGCACCATCTACATGCCGAAGATCCAGCAGGCACTCGATGCGCGCGGCGCGGGAATCATTTTGGGTTGTGTGGATGTCAACGGGGCGCAGGTGATGCAGATCCTAGCCAAACCAGACACCATGTCGCAGGAAGAAGCGGAGCAGATCGTCTTCAGCGACGAGTTTTATACGATCCGCGGTCCGTGGTCGTTCACGTTCAATCTGGGTCAGTGACGATGCGCATGGCGTCACTTCGCTGGTATAATCGGCGCATGTTCGCTTTCAAAGCTTTCGGAAATTATTATTATCGCCCTTCGTGAAAACCACAATGGCGACTTGAACGCGTGGCGCCGGCGTGCCGCGCGTTTTTATTTATAAGGCGAAATTATTTTATCCCTTGGGAGACAGTATGAATATCGAAGAACAAGTTGAGCTCTTGATGCAAGGCACCGATTACGGTGACGAGGAACTAAAAAAGGCAATGACTGCCGAACTGCGCGCGCGTCTTGCGGAAGGCAGACCTTTACGTGTTTACTGCGGCTACGACCCCACTTCCACTGATCTGCACTTGGGGCACACGATCACCATGTGGAAGTTACGTCAGTTTCAAGATCTGGGTCACGAGGTCACTTTCTTGATCGGGAGTTACACCGCGCTGGTCGGCGATCCTTCGGATAAAAATAAAGCACGCCCGATTCTCACCGAAGAACAAGTGCAGGAAAACGCAAAAACATATGCCGAGCAGGCGTTCCGCGTGTTGGATAAAACGAAGACAAAAGTCCGCTATAACGGCGAGTGGCTGAGTGAACTGTCGCTGGTGGATTTGATCCGTCTCGGACAAAACTTCACTGTGCAACAATTTCTGGCGCGCGAGAATTTTGCGAACCGCCTTGAGAAAGGCGAGCCGATCTTCCTGCACGAAACTTTTTACGCGCTGATGCAGGGCTACGACGCGGTCGCCATGCAGACCGATATTCAGGTCGGCGGGACAGATCAGTTGTTCAACATCATCGTTGCGGGAAGAAAATTGCAGGAGGCGTTGGGACAGAAGCCGCTGGTGGGAATCATCACCGGGATTTTGCCCGGCACCGACGGCGTGCAGAGGATGTCCAAGTCCACCGGCAACATTGTGCCCATCAACACTGGCGCGGAAGATATGTACGGCAAGCTGATGTCCATCCCCGATTTTGCGATGGGGAAATATATGCGCCTCGTCACGCGTTGGAATCCGCATGAGATCGACGCGCTGGAGAAAGAACTTGCCGATGGCAAGGCTCATCCGCGCGATGTGAAGATGAGGCTGGCGCGGGAGATTGTATCCATTTTCTACGGCGAGGCAGCTGCCCAGTCCGCGCAAGAAGCGTTCGTCAAACTCTTCCAGCAAAAAGAAATGCCAGACGACATGCCGGAATTCCAGTTGCAGTCTGGTCAATCGGTCCTGGATGTTCTGCTCGCGGCAAAGCTTGTCGCCAGCAAATCGGAGGCGCGACGATTGTTCGACCAACGAGGGGTGCGGCTGGACGGAGAGACAATTGAAAATGGGAACGAAGCGTTCCCGCATCCGGGTGTGTTGCAGGTGGGGAAGAGGAAATTTCTGCGCGTAAAATAAAAAGTAAAGAGAGAGGCTTGTTATTCTGCTTTGCTTGCGCTCTCTTGCATCAATTTCAAGAACACTGCGACGATGTTGGGGTCTAGAATGGTGCCTGCAACATCTTTGAGGTATTCGACCACTTTATCGGTAGGCCACGCCTGCCGGTAAGGGCGGTCGGAACGCAGCGCGTCCCAAACATCCACAACGGAAAATATTCTTGCGGCGAGAGGTATCTGATCGCCTTTCAAGCCGCGCGGGTAACCGCTCCCATCCCAATGTTCATGATGGGAATAGGGGATGTCGAGCGAGTGCCGCAGATAACTGATGGGCGACAGCAGGTCGTGCGCGTATTGGGGATGTCGGCGCATTTCAGCCCACTCCGTTTCATTGAGCGGCCCGGTCTTCTTGAGGATCTGATCCGGCACGCCCATCTTGCCGATATCGTGCAGGAGCACACCGCGATAGATGTTCACAAGTTCATCGTCGCTAATGCCCATGGATTTGGCAAGCTTCATGGTCAACTCAGTGACGCGCCGCGTGTGCCCTTCGGTTTCGCGGTCGCGCAATTCCAAAGCGCGCGCCCAGCCTTCCAGCGTAATGTCATACGCTTGTGTGAGTTCCTGATTCGACTTTTGCAGATTATCAAAGAGTTGCGCGTTATCAATGGCGATGGCGGCTTGCCCGGCGAGGGTCTGCAAGAATTGCATCCAATCGGCGCTGGGAGAGATCGTTGAGCGATGAAAGACCTCGAAGACTCCTTTGATCTGTCCTTTCACGATCAGCGGAACGCCCACATACGTGACGAATCCTTCGCGCGCCAGCAAGGGGTCGCGTTTTGCTTCCGGGGAATTGCTCAGATTGATGACGTGATCGGTTCTTCCCTTCATAAGAACCTGTCCCGCCAACCCTTCGCCGATTCGCATCAGCGGGCGGGAAGGCGACGGTGTTGTGAAGCCAGCGCTGCACAGCAAACTCAAACTCTGAAGCTCGGGCCGATAGACGAGGATGTCCATCGCGTCCGCTTTCAGGTGTTTGAGCGCGTGCTCGGTCAGGATGTTGAGCGTTACCCGAAGATCGGTGGAGGACGAGATGGCGGAGTCGATGTCGCGCAAGGCGGTCAATCTTCGGATCTGTTCCTGACTGTGATCGTATAACTCGACGCGGTGAATCGCGTTCCCTGTGATCTCTGCCAAAGTGACCAGTAGATTGGTGTATTGAGAGATCTGACGGCTTGGAGCCATTTGAATCAGAAGCGCTCCTAATGTCCCCGCAGTTGATTTGATAGGGATGCAGATCCCGCCATAGCCGGGTATCACCGCGTTGATATGCGGCTTGTAAATGAGCGGATCGTTCACAAGATCGGTCGAGATGTAAGTTTCCCCTGTTTGGAAGACGTGGGCGACGATGCCCTCGTTGGTGTTCAACTGTTTTTGCGAAGCGTTCATCGTAGCGCCGCGCGCCGCATGTTGGACGAGTTTGTTGCTGGAATATTCATACAACCAGACTGAGCCGTGCTTTTCGTCCAGAAGCGCGAGCGTTTCATCCAAAAAGATTTCGATGAGTTCGTTTTGCGAGCTTGATTTGCGCAGGGAGGAAGACAACCGGTTGATGGCTTCCATCTCTTTGATGCGGTTTTGCGCTTCCTCAAACAGACGCGCGTTCTCGATCGCAATGGCGGCGGAATTGGCAAAGGTTTGAACTACGGTCGCATCCTGCTCGGTGAACGCGCCCACCTGGTGGCTATCCAGGTTGAAGAATCCAACGATCTGCCCCCGGGCGATCAACGGGATGCCCAACCAACCGCGAATGAGTTCTGAACCCTCCCATTTCTCGAAGCGCGAATCCTCTTGCGCATTTGCCATGATGAGCGACTTGCCTTTGGTCGCCAATTCGCTCCACTTGGGATTTTTTTGTAGCTTTCTCCCTACAATGGTCTCTGGATGGGCAAACCCTCTTGCCGCAACGAAGACCATCTCGTCGTTCATGTGTTGAAGGATGATCGACGCGCTATCGTAATCCGCCAGTTTTGCCAATGAGTCTAAGATCGTTTCATAGAGCGAGCGAATATCCAGGGTGGTGGATAAGGAAGCGATGACTTCCTGCAAGGTTTCGGCATATTCGCGGCGCGCCAACTCGGATTCGTAGGACTCTTGCGCCCGTCGGGTTTCCTCTTTGACAAGGCGCAATCTCTCCAGCGCGGTGCCCAAACTGCCCGCAATGGTGTTGAGGAATTGCTCATCTTCATCGTCGAACGCGTTAAGGCTTGCGCTTTCCACATTGAACACGCCGATGATGCGGGTGTTGACGCGGATCGGAACACAAAGTTCGGAGCGCATTCCCGATGCGATTTCGATAAACGACTTTTCCTGAGTAACATCTCCCAGCCGAATTGCTTTTCCTGATCGGATCGATTTTCCTGTAACGCCCTCTGTGATTGAAACACCTTGCGCCCAACCTGAGATGTCGGCGCCAAAGTAGGAAGGGTGAGGCGTGAGCGTATCGCGATCTTTGTTGAGTAGAAGGATGCCGCAGACCTCGTCGTATACCTGTGAAACGATCTGCACGACGCGCTCGATGATCTCGTTTTCCGAGCTGCTTTCCGTCCCTGCCACCGCGATCGCGTGCAATACGGTAAGTTGCTCCAGCTGTCTTTGAAGCGCGGCTTCGTTCTGCTTGTCCTTGGTGATGTCGAACAGCACGCCCTGCCAGTACAACGGATCGCCGCGTTCACTCCGAATGAGGTTCGTATCTTCCTTAACCCAGATGACGGTCCCGTCGCGCCGAACGATCCGATATTCTTCGTTGAATGGCAGCATGTTCTCATGCGAGACGCGAAATGCCTGCGCGACCCTCTCCTGATCGTCGGCGTAGATCATGGTGTCCCATAGATTCGAATCGGCGATCCATTCGGCGGGGGAATAACCGGAGAGTTCCTCAACGCGAGGACTGATATAGATGCCCGTTTCGTTTTCATCTGCCGAATCGAGGAAGACCACCGCGGGCGTCTGCTCGATCAAGGATTGATACTTGACCTCCGCCTCGCGTAACGCCGCCTCTCCGCGCGCCAGCCGGTTCTGCGCCACCGCATTGGTCAGCGCAATGGGAAGCCGAAGGAGGTAGTCGCTCTGTTTGACGAGATAATCTGCCGCGCCAGCCTTGAGCGCGGTCACCGCCGCTTGTTCATCTCCCTGCCCGGTGACGAGCACAACTGCCGGGGGAGATTTACGGCTGTTCACGTTTGCGAGCAGGTCCAGCCCGCTTCCATCGGGCAGGCGCAGGTCGGAGAGGATCAGGTCGAGGTCCGGATTCGCTTCGAGCGCTTCGAGGGCGGAAGCGATCGTCTCCGCGTGAAGCAACTCGAAGTTGTGACTCGAATCGTCTTCAAGGACTCGGCGGGTGAGCGCAACGTGCGCGGGGTCGTCTTCAACGTATAAAAATTTCATAGGAGCTTATCAATTGCGGAGAATCGTCAATCCTCTGATGCCTCGTAAAGGCATTATATAACGAAGTTTGACTCAATGGCTGACAAACGCATTTCAGGGCGCGGAAAACAAAAGACGCCTCGCGGCGTCAAGCAGTACTTGAATGTTAGAGGCGTCGACGGGATTTGCATCGTCCCCCCTGCGGGGAAACTCGTGATGGAAAGAAAAGACGCCTTGCGGCGTCAAGCAGTACTTGAATGTTAGAGGCGTCGACGGGATTTGAACCCGTGGTGAGGGTTTTGCAGACCCTTGCCTTACCACTTGGCCACGACGCCGTTGTTAAACTTCTGAGCGGGCGATGGGATTCGAACCCACGACCTTCTCCTTGGCAAGGAGACGTACTACCACTGTACTACGCCCGCAATTTCTTGGTTAACGTTCAACCGAGAGTGCCGAGACACAGAATCGAACTGTGGACACCGCGATTTTCAGTCGCGTGCTCTACCAACTGAGCTATCTCGGCGATATTCAGTTATTAAGCGTGCGGAATTTTACTTTGTGAAAGAGGGATTGTCAAGCAAGGCATCTGGATAGAGACCTCACAGGTCTCGCAGACCTGTGAGGTCTGATGTATCGCCTCTCTCTTGACCTCAACCTGCTTCGCCACTACAATCTTTGATCTACCCTCAACAATTCGTCATTGCGAGGAGGTGATAGCCGACGAAGCAATCTCCAACACTGTGACAGAAATTGCTTCGTCGCTCGCTATCGCTCACTCCTCGCAATGACGGGAAAATTATTTATGTTTGAAAACCTCACCTCACGACTCAACCAAGTATTCGACCAATTGCGCCGACGCGGCAAACTCTCCGAAGTGGATGTGGACGCGGCGATGCGCGAAGTGCGTCTCGCCCTGCTCGAGGCGGACGTGCATTTCAGCGTTGTCAAAACATTCATCGCGCGCGTGCGTGAACGCGCTGTCGGCGCGGAAGTGTCGAAGGCGCTTGTGCCTGGGCAACAAGTTATAAAAATAGTCAACGAAGAATTGATCGCGACTCTTGGCGAACCTGCGCCGTTGAAATTCTTTGGTCCCAAGCCGCATGTGATTATGATGGTCGGCTTGCAGGGATCGGGTAAAACGACGCACGCGGGCAAGATCGCAAAGATGCTCCGCTCGAAAGGAGAGCGGGTGATGCTCGTCGCAGGCGACCCATATCGTCCTGCGGCTGTGACTCAACTGCAACAACTCGGCGAACGGATTGATGTCCCCGTTGAGTCGGACTTGAATGTCAAGCCGCCAGAACTCGTCCAACGTGCGTTCGAAAAAGCCCAAAAGGGCGGATACGGCGTTGTGATCGTGGATACCGCTGGACGGTCGCAGTTGGACGCGGAGTTGATGAGCGAGTTAAAGTCCATTGTGGCGAAAGTCCCGCCAGTGGAAACTCTGCTCGTTGTCGATTCCATGATCGGTCAGGAGGCGTTGAACATCGCGCAGGGATTCCGCGATAACGTTTCGATCACGGGTTTGGTGATGACGAAAATGGACGGCGATTCGCGCGGCGGCGCGGCGATCTCGATCCGTTCGGTGACGGGTGTGCCGATCAAGTTTATCGGCACGGGTGAAAAACTCGACGCGCTCGAAACGTATGACCCCGCGCGGCTGTCGTCGCGGATTTTGGGCATGGGCGACATGATCGGCTTGATCGAAAAAGCCGAAGCCGCGTTCGACCAGGAAGTGGCGCAAAAATCTGCCGAGCGCATGATGAAGGGACAGTTCTCACTCGAAGATTGGCTCGACCAAATGAAGCAGATGAAAAAAATGGGACCGCTCGCGCAAATCATGGACATGCTCCCAGGGCAAATGGGGCAAGCCGCGCGTCAGATTGACCCGAAGGATATTGAAAAGAATTTTAAATCCAGCGAAGCGATCATCAACTCAATGACATTGAAAGAACGCCGCGACCCCGATATTCTGAACGCCTCACGCCGCCGCCGCATTGCCGCTGGCTCAGGCATGGAAGTGCAGGATGTGAACCGACTCATCAAGCAATTCCGCGAAGCACAGAAGATGATGAAGATGCTGACGAAAACGGGAGGCAAGGGTTTGGGGAGGTTGTTTGGGGGGTAGTTGGATAGTTTGTTAGTTGGGTGGTTTGATAGTCGCGCAGCTGATTAATGTTGTAGGTCACGCTTCAAGCGTGACCTACAACATTTTTTTAAAATCAGTTTGTCTTGCGAGTTCGTGAGGAATTTCCGTTCTTTGTGCTAACTTTCCTCGCCGTCTCACGTGAGATAACTTTTGGATTTTTTACGCGAGAACGAATAGGAGCAAGTTCGCCCACGTCAACGAAAACAACATTCACATCTTTCTTTGGCGCGTGCTTGAGCATGAAGCGCGTATAACCCTTGTCGCGGGAATCGAGCAAAATGACTTCCGCGCCATCGGGAATCTGTTCGCTGAATTTGGGATGCATGGCGATAAAGCGCGTGAACTCAACGAAGAGGTCTCCGTGCTTTAGGGTATATAGATCACTCATAGTTCATCTCCTTCAAAAAGCGAGTTCGGTACATTTGCCAGTTTTTCATGATGTCCCTTTGACCAAACGTCAGTGCGCCAGAGGTTGAATATCCTTCCAGCCATTCTTTCGTTTGACTGCCATTGGGATGCAGGATGTCGCGGTGAGGTCTGGCGTGGGCGGTGTCATAACGGACAACAGCGTACCAAATCCCTGCAACGATAATTTCAAGTTGAATGCGGAACTCCACGATTTTCTGTCCCTGCGAAACATGGTAGTGACGATACCTGCAAGTACGGGTCGCGGGGTCGAGATAGATCAGGAATTCGCGTTCGCCCATGTAGGTATTTTACACGAAATTGGAAAGCGGAGAATCACGAGCGACCTCATTTTTCATAATTCTCTCCCTCCTCTCTTCACAATCAATTCACAAGCGAAATCTACACTCCGAGCATCAGTTCAAACCAAAGGAGTAAACATGAACGGAAAAATTGCACTACGTATCGTCTCGGGGTTGGTCTTGCTGGCGGTCATCGCCGCCATCGGCTTCTTCGCCTTTCAGGCGGGCGTTGCCAAAGGCTCGCCAATCACCATCGAAGCGCCTTCGGGCGAAACGATGCCCATGCCGTATCCGCACTACGGGTATGGATATGGAATGCGCGGTCATCATCCATTCGGCTTTGGCTTCGGATGCTTGATTCCAGTCTTCGGTGTGCTACTGCTCGTCCTCGCGCTCAAATCCTTCCGCGTGATGATGTGGGGTCCGCGCTGGGGTTGGAGAGGTCGCCATGGTTGGGGCGAACACAACGTCCCGCCGATGTTCGATGAATGGCACAAGAAAGCGCACGGCGAATCGACCGAAGAGAAGAAAGAATAATATAATGGATTGCGTAGGGGCGGACGGCCGTCCGCCCCTACAATAAAAAATGAAAACCATCCTCGTTGTAGACGACGAACCCAAGATCACTCAACTCGTGCGTGACTATCTTGAACGCGCGGGATTTGGCGTTTTGATCGCGCATGACGGGAAGAAAGCCTTGTCGCACGCAAAAACGGATAAACCCGACGCGGTCATTCTGGACCTCGGCCTGCCTCAGCTCGATGGGCTGGATTTCACCCGCGAGTTTCGTAAAACATCCAACGCGCCGATCATCATGCTCACCGCCCGCGCCGAAGAATCGGACAAACTCATCGGGCTCGAACTCGGCGCGGACGATTACATGACCAAGCCGTTCAGCCCCAAAGAGTTGGTGGCGCGTGTCCGCGTGGTTTTTCGACGCATCGAAAACGCGACCAGCATGAGTTCGGAAATGATCCGCGTGGCAGACCTCACTCTCGATGTGCCGCGTCTGCGCGTCACTGCCGAGAAGCGCGAGATCGAAGAGTTGACTCCGACCGAGTTTGAATTACTCGCCACCCTCGCCCGCCAACCTGGGCGCGTCTTCACCCGCGCGCAATTGCTGGATGCGATTCACGGCGTCGCATTTGAATCCTACGAACGCGCGATAGATGCCCACATCAAGAACATCCGCCGCAAAGTGGAAGTCAAAGCGAGCGAGCCGAAGTATGTGTTGACCGTGTATGGCGTCGGCTATAAATTTGCGGATAAATAAAATTCTCCGCGCTGAGCGGAGGTCTGAGCGAAGCGATAGCGTAGGCGAAGACCGAAGTCGAAGCGTCGCGGGACGTATCGAAACCAGCGCGCTCAAAAGTAATTTTGTTACAAAAGTTTTTTACAGCATGGTGGTCTCGATACGTCCTTCGTCTCCGCTCCGCTTCGCTCAGGACTACTCGACCACCGAATATGAATGAAATGAAACATCACCACCACTCCCACCGCCCCAAACCCCCATGGTGGCCCGAGAACGAAGAATGGCCCCCTAAACGCTGGCGTCATATGCGCGGCAAACCCTTCTTCCGCCGAATGGGATGTTTTTTCATCCTGTTCAGTTTCTTCGCGTGTATCGGCGTGATGGCGTTGATGCGATTCTTTCTCGACCCGTTCGTGGAATTTCACAACTTGCCGCCAAACATGCCGCCGATGATCGGTCGCCCTGATTTCATTTTTCCGTTTGGAATTATCGGCTTTTTCATTTTGCTCTCGGTTGTGTTTTTTGGCGTGCGCAATTTGCGACGGATGTCCATGCCATTGGACGAGTTGCTCGAAGCGTCGAATCGCGTAGCAGATGGCGACTTCACCGTCCGCGTGGAGGAGCGGGGACCGTTTGAAGTCCGCGCGTTGTTGCGCGAGTTCAATTCGATGGCGGAGAAACTGGAGTTGAACGACAAGCAGCGCCGCAACATGCTGGCGGACATTTCTCACGAACTCCGTTCGCCGATCACGATCATGCAGGGGAATCTCGAAGGAATGATTGATGGTGTCTATTCAGTGGATGCTGAGCGGTTGAAGTCGCTGTATGATGAGACTCAAATCCTTTCGCGGCTGGTAGACGACTTGCGGACTCTCGCGCTCGCCGAAAGCGGGTCATTGCAATTGAAACGCGAGCCAACGGATTTAGGTTTGTTGGTCCGTGAAGTCGTTTCGGGTTTTGAATCGCGAGCGAATGAAAAGAAAATCAGGTTTGAGTTTCGAGTGGATGATGTGGAAGCAATCGAAATTGACCCGTTGCGCATCCGCGAGGTGTTGTCAAATGTCGTTGCGAACGCGGTGAGGTACACGCCGAATGGAGGGGAGATAAAGGTTGAGGTGACTGAATCAGCCGTCCCTGAGAAGAGAAGCGTGACGGTCTTCGTCCAAGATAGCGGGCAGGGAATCCAAGCCGAGGATCTGAGTCGCATCTTCGACCGATTCTACAAATCCAGCGATTCGGGCGGGATGGGGCTGGGCTTGTCGATTGCGAAATATCTGGTCGAGGCGCACGGAGGAAAAATTTGGGCGGAGTCTGAAGCGGGGCAGGGGACGAAGATTTCGTTTTCGTTGCCGATTCTCTAACCGCGAAGGCGCGAAGGTCGCGAAGTTTCTTTAAATAGGCGCGAAGCCTTTAAAGGCTTGGCGTTCTTCGCGGCTTCGCGGTTCAAATAGAAAAGTCTGGTAAAATTGCGCCTGCGATTTCAGCCCGCATGTGTTCCTTTCACACACCTCTCTATGCCTGCCTGAAACGCAAATCAATAACGTGTAGGTTGCATTCTCTAATGCAACCGTTGGCGTTAGTGAACGCCAACTACACAATAACAACAGGAGAAAAAGCAAGATGGTTCGTTTACGTTTACGTCGTATTGGTTTGAAGGGTCAGCCCACGTATCGCGTCGTCGCCGCGGACAAAGAGTCCCCTCGTGATGGCAAATTTTTGGAAATTCTGGGCTTTTACAACCCCCGCACACAACCTGCAACAGTCCATTTAAAAGAAGACCGCGTGTATCACTGGATGAAGAATGGCGCGTTGCCGACCGAGTCGGTGGCGCAGGTGTTCAAATTCTCTGGCACGCTCGACCGCTGGGAACGCTTCAAGAAGGGCGAGGCAGTTGAAACGCTCGTCAAAGAAGCGGACGAGGCGGAAGCCAAACGCAAAGAAGTGAAGAAGTAAAGTTATTGATTACGCAATACGCAGTACGAAGCAAGATACTGCGTATTGCGTACTTCGTATGAGCAACCACGATGAAAGAATTAATCGAGTACATCGCAAAGTCGTTAGTGGATCATCCTGAGGAAGTGCACGTGACTCAATCGGGAGGCGGTTCGCGTGTGCGCATCGAGTTGAGCGTGTCGAAAGACGACATGGGGCGCGTCATCGGCAAAGGCGGCAAGGTCGCCAACTCCATCCGCGCGTTGTTGCGAGTGGCGGCGGAGCGCGAAGGCAAGCAAGCCACGCTCGATGTGGTCGAGCCAGAATAATGGCAAAAGAAAAAGTCACAGGCTCGCCGAAAGGCGAGCCGCTTTATTTGAGCGTGGGTTTTTTGCGACGTCCGCATGGTCTGCATGGCGAGATCATCATGGACGTGCATACCGACTTCCCTGAGCGCATGAAAAGCGGACGAAAACTTTTTGTCGGCGACGAACACAAGCCCGTCACTCTCGCCAGCGCGCGCCCGCATCAATCGGGTCTGCTTGTAAAATTCAAGAACGTCGAAACGCCCGAAGATGCGGGGCTGTTTCGCAATCAATGGGTCTTCGTCAAAAAAGCGGATGCGCCTCCGTTGCCAGCGGGCACGATCTATCAGCACGAAATGATCGGATTCAAAGTCGTGGACGAGAACGACAATCTGCTTGGCGAGTTGGTCGAGATATTGGAAACAGGTGCGAACGATGTCTATGTAGTGCGGGACGACTCAGGCAAGGAGATTCTCCTCCCCGCGATTCCCTCGGTCATTCTGGACCTTCAGCCTGCTCGCCGTTTCGTGAGGGTTCATCTGTTGGACGGGTTATAACGGTGGTCGAGTAGTCCTGAGCGAAGCGTAGCGAAGTCGAAGGACGTACCGAGACCACCACGCCGTAGAGTAATTCTTGTTACAAAAGTTTGTATGCGTATTTGTGGTTTCGATACGTCCCGCGAAAAGCACGCGGGACTACTCAACCACCGAGTTGCTTATCGAACAGGTGGTCTTGATACGATAACCGAGTTAGAATCAAATTTATGAACGACAAAAAATTCTGGGTCGGCTTCAATCTAATCAAAGGCATCGGCGCGGTGCGGATGCAGGGACTGGTCGCGTACTTCGGCGACTTGGAGTCCGCGTGGAAAGCCGCGCCGAATGAATTGGCGGAAGCAGGCTTGGGATTGAAGGTGATCGAGCGCGTGGTGCAGGCGCGTGAAAATGTTGACCTTGATAAAGTTTGGGAGAAAATCGAGAAGCAGGGAATCAAAATCCTCACGTGGCAGGACGAGGCGTATCCGCAAAGGCTGAAAGAGATTGACCAGCCTCCGCCCGTGTTGTATATTCGCGGCGAATATCTGCCTGATGATCTGTTTGCGGTTGCCATCGTCGGCACGCGGCGAGTGACTCCGTATGGACGACAGATCACGGAGGAGTTGTCCGCTTTCCTCGCGGCGAACGGCATGACCGTCATCAGCGGGCTGGCGCGCGGCGTGGACGCGGTCGCGCATCAATCCACGTTGAAGGCGGGCGGACGAACGATTGCCGTGTTGGGTTCGGGCGTGGATAAAATTTATCCGCCTGAGCATCGCGCGTTGGCAGAGCAAATGATGGAGCGCGGCGCGATCATCAGCGATTATGCGCCAGGCACGCCTCCCGACGCGTCCAACTTCCCGCCGCGTAATCGAATCATTTCGGGGTTGTCGTTGGCGGTCGTTGTCGTGGAAGCGGGCGAGACGAGCGGCGCGTTGATCACTGCCGAGTTCGCCGCCGAGCAGGGACGCGAAGTCTTTGCCGTCCCTGGGAGTATCCTTGCGCCGCAAAGCAAAGGCACGAATAAGTTGATCCAAAACGGCGCGCTTCCGCTGTTGAACGTCAATGATTTGATGCAGGCATTAGACATCACTCGCGTCGGCGAACACAAAGCCGCGCGTAAGATCATGCCGACTGACGCGATCGAAGCGAAGCTGTTGACCGTATTGACGAATGAGCCGATGCAGATTGACGAAATCCGCAATCAATCCGATTTACCCATCGAGAAAGTATCCGCGTCGCTGGCGCTCATGGAGTTGAAAGGAATGGTAAGGCA
Source organism: uncultured Anaerolinea sp. (assembly GCA_964456775.1). Classification (GTDB taxonomy): domain Bacteria; phylum Chloroflexota; class Anaerolineae; order Anaerolineales; family Villigracilaceae; genus Defluviilinea. The sequence goes on along the minus strand of CAYWCN010000054.1, from coordinate 545 downwards.
AGTCGGTGGTATGAATTACGTCGCAGTGCGTGAGGTACAATCGGAATATAAAATAGAATGATGTCGTTGCGAGGAGTGGCGCATCGCGCCACGACGAAGCAATCTCCTCGCAACAATAAGTTAAAAATTAGCATGATGTGTTTACAAAACAGGAGATTGCTTCGCCACTTCGTGGCTCGCAACGACATACGGTAACCAATGAATCCACACACATACGCTGTCATCATGGCTGGAGGCGGAGGGACTCGTCTGTGGCCTCTCTCACGCAAAGAAACGCCGAAACAATTATTGCCTTTGCTTGGCAAAGAGACTCTCTTTCAAAGCACCGTTGCGCGCCTTGAGACGTTGTTTCCACCAGAAAGAATATTGATCGTCACTGTCGCCGAGCAGGCGCGTGTGATGCAGGAACAAGTCCCTGACATCCCCAAAGAGAACTATTTAATTGAACCTGCGCCGCGCGGGACGGCGTCTGTGGTAGCATTGGCGGCGGCGGTTTTGCAAAAGCGCGATCCGCAAGCGATGATGGCGATCCAAACAGCGGATCA
>CAYWCN010000053.1:0-21804 GCA_964456775.1 uncultured Anaerolinea sp. | reverse complement strand
TCACCACGTCAATCATGTTGCGGAAGATGAGCGGCGTGAGCAGGGACAAGCCCGTGGTGAGGAGGATCGTCACGAGCATCCCTGCGATGTGCCACCAGTATCCGCGCGCGTAAGAAAGGACGCGCAGTAAAAGTTGTTTGGTTACTTTAGGCTTTTCGTCGCCCGAACGCATGTAGGAAAACCAGCCGTAGCCGTGCATTTTGGCTCCTGAGTAATTGGTAATTGGTGGTCGAGTAGCCCCGGGTGGTTTTAGAGGGGCGTATCGAGACTAGAGACTGGAGACTTTCCAACCTTTGAGAATTGGAGAATTAGAGAATTGTTCGACTATAAGACTATCCGACTAAATACGCAACTGGACGAAGGGGGAGGTTAATGAAAGTCTGATGCGATAAAATTTTGTTCCCTAGTTCGAAGGTTTTCTCATTGCCTCTCGGCAAAACAAAACCTTGGAACGCGAATATCGCGAAAGAACGAATTCCGCGAATTATTCAGGCTTTATTTGCGATATTCGCCAATTAGCGTAATTCGCGTTGAGAACTTCCTGACCTTGAAAAAGCCATTCCCCCATTTCTTGAATTTGCTACTTGATAACTTCCCGCAACTGCAATTCAGAGAAAGTAATATCCAAAGTTGATTTCTCGGTCGGGACGACAGCCAGATACAGTTTGCCGCGCTTGAATTGATCGTCTTTGAAGGAGGTTGCCAGTACCCCGTTCAAGTAGACGCGGAACTGCTGACCGTCGCAGAGGACGCGCAGACGGTTCGTCTCGTTCATCCCTGTTCGCAGGGCGGTGTGATTCGCCCACGGGAGTAAGTCTTCCCATTTCAGTTCGTTCTTCTCATCTTTTTTATAGTAGCCGATAGTGTACGATCCCAACACGGAGACCAACACCGCATACCCGCCGTTATCAGAGAAACGCGCATAAAATCCCGCGCGGATAATGTTCTCGTCGCCGCCAGTGAATTTCATGTTGATGCTGGCGTCGAAGTCGTCCAAGAACCCCGAACTTTTCAACACATAATAGGAATTGGGGCTGGGTTTATAACTTCCGCGCAACTCGGAGGGACTGCCTTTGTGGAAGGTCAACAAGTCTTCGTTGATCACTTCCCAGCCTGGCATGGTCTTACTGCTGAAGTCCGCGCCGAGGATCAAATCTCCCATATCGGGTTCGGGCGTGAAGGTCTTCGGCACGCGGAAACTGGTGCCGCAAAATTCGCACGAGACCAAGTCTGAGGCTTGGATGGCTTTTTGAGGGAGCGCCGCTCCGCAGTTGGGGCAGTTGAGGGCTTGCATAGGTTGGATGATTTTAAATCAGAAATGGTGAGTAAGCAACGTTAGGATGTTACACCCAAAGTGGATCAACGGCTGTCTGATGAAAGCAGATGTATAATCATTCAAATTAGTAACTACAATTTTCCAGAATTATTCGGAGGATGCAATGGGAGATGAAAATAAGAAAAAAATTTTGGGTAGACCGTTCATTGTATTCTTGATTGCATTCCTGATATTGGTAATAATCCTGACTCTACTAGCATTACTAAGCAGAGTGCCTTTAATGGACTCGATAGGAACTTACTATCTTTTCGGTGGTTCAATCGTTGCCATCATTGCGTTTCTTTTCGTAAACAAGGGCACCCATAAAGGTAGCGGTTTTGACCAGAGCAAATACATAAGCGATGACAATTACTTCAAAAAAGCTAGAGCACAAGAAAAGCCTTTTGAGCGAATTATCTGGTCAATAATACTTGCAGGAGTATCCATTGCAATTATTGGATATTTCCTCAACAGCATTTTAGTTGGGTAAGCATCGGGGATATTGGTCATGCGGAACATCTCCATCCCGATCACCCGCACGGGATTCAAATCCCGTGCTACACATACGAAGCCGACCGAGGTCGGCTAGTCCGCTTGAGCGGACTTTGTATGAATAGCCCGACGGTTCATCGTCGGGCGGGCATGTTGAAATCCAGGTGACTGTCACGTCCGACGTGACAGTCACCTTTTTATGGACATGACAGTCAACTTTTAAAAGATATAATCGGGCAACCTCAAATCATCGGAGACTCCATGCCCAACAAAACGCCCGCCATCATCTCTGCTGTAATAACTTTCATTCTGCTGATCATCATCAGCGCGATGCTCTCCTTCGGTCAACTCATCGCGCTCAACGGGTTCAGCGAACGCGTCGGCACGATCTCACTCGCCACCTCGTTGATCTGTCAGGGCATCGGCAACATCCTCGCGGTCATCGTCGCGTGGCGGCTGACGATCCGCTTCATCACAAAATCAAATTGGAGCAACATCGCCGCAACACTCGTCTCCGCGCTGGCTGGCACACTCACAGGCGCAGGTCTAGCCTTCATCGCGATCATCGTCTCGATCTTCCTCGCCGAGCAAATCCGATGAACCAGCGCGAGATCATCCAAAAGACCGCCGACTACATCAAGCAGGAATTTTCTGACGACTCGTCGGGTCACGATTGGTGGCATATCTATCGCGTCTGGCAGACCGCCCTTCGCATTTGCGAAATTGAAAAAGCGGATGCCTTCATCGTCCAACTCGCGGCGTTGCTTCACGATCTGGATGATTGGAAGTTCAACGCTTCGGATGATGAAACCCCGCTTCGCGCGCAGGGTTGGCTGGATTCGCTTTCCCTCGACCCCTCCACCACTGACGCGGTGTGCCGCATCATCAAGCACATCTCCTACAAGGGGGCAAACGTCGAAAACAAAATGGACTCGCTCGAAGGCTTCATCGTCCAAGACGCCGACCGACTCGACGCCATCGGCGCGATCGGCATCGCCCGCGCCTTCGCCTACGGCGGATTCAAAAATCGTCCGTTGTATGATCCCGCCTCCTCCCCACAACTTCACCAAACCTTCGAGCAATACAAAAACAGCAACAGCGACACGATCAATCACTTCCACGAAAAATTATTGTTGCTAAAAGATAAAATGAATACCGCCACCGCGAAAAAGATCGCTGAACAACGTCACGAAGTGATGGTGCAATTCTTGAATCAATTCATGGACGAGATACGGAATGCGGACTTCAGTCCGCTAACATAACATTTCAGTTCGCCAGAAAAGCAGACCGAAGTCTGCGCTCCGAAATTTACACAAATTTTCATGGTCACCCCTCATCTCCTCCGCGCCTACGCATGGATGCAATCCCGCCACCCCGACATTTTATGGCGCGGAGACACCTCCCGCCGCGAGATCGCCCTCACCTTCGACGACGGTCCGCATCCGCGCGACACGCCTGAGGTGTTGGATGTGCTGGCAAAGCACGAAATCCGCGCGACATTCTTTTTGATCGGGAAAGATGTGGAAAAGAATCAACGTCTCGTGAAGCAAATCCACGCGGGCGGACACGAAATCGGAATCCATTGTTATCGTCATATTCCGTTTCCGTTTGAAAGACCCGATGTGTTGCACAAGCAATTGGAGAAAACAAAAACACTGATCTCGCAAGCGTGTGGAATTTCGCCAACCGAAATACGCGACGTTCGCCCGCCGTATGGAGCGTTCACCTCTAAAACAAAATCCCTGCTGGCAGAGTGGGGCTACCGCCTCGTGATGTGGAATTGCATCCCGCCCCATTTCACCCAACCGCTATCGTGGACAATTCAGCAAATCCTAAACGCCTCCATCTCAGGCTCGATCATCGTCCTGCACGACGGACATGGTCACGGCTCGAAAGCGGCGCAGATCGTCGAGACCATTGTGCCGAAAATAAAATCGCAGGGGTTCGAGTTTGTTACGATCAAACAAATGCAAGATTGGAAAAACGAATGAAACTCATCAGCATTAACATTGGGCAAGCGCGCGCACAGCAAAACGGCGACAGACTGGAAACGACTGGGATCTACAAAACGCCTGTTGCTCAAAAAGTGAAAGTCACATCGCTTGGCATCGCGGAGGATTTCATCGGAAGCCCAAAACATCACGGCGGACCCGATCAGGCAATCTACGTCTATGGCGCGGCGGATTATGCGTGGTGGTCGAACGAGTTGGGAAAAGAAATTTCAGCAGGGACGTTTGGCGAAAACTTAACCATCAGCGACCTGCAAAGCGCGGACTTCAACATCGGGGATCGTTTGCACATCGGCGAGGTGATCCTCGAAGTGACTGCGCCGCGCATCCCGTGTTCGACGCTGGCGACGCGCATGGGCGACTCGCAATTCGTGAAGCGATATCGTTTTGCCGAGCGACCAGGCTTGTATTGCCGCGTCATCGCCGAAGGGACGATCGAGGCTGGGGTTGGCGTGACAGTTCAAAGGTCCGAAGGTGAAGCGGTGGGCGTCATCGAGATCTTCCGCGATTGGTACGAGAAAGACAAAGACGAGTCCGCGCTTCGACGATTCCTGCGAAGCCCGCTTGCCATCCGCGCGCGGACAGTGTTGGAACGTCAACTCGAAAAAATGCTGGCGGAAAATCCAGAGTTGTCAAAATAGAATTTATGTTCTATAATCGGCGCAACGCAAAGTTTCACTCAAGGAGTTGACACGATGATGACCTCTCTCGAAAAAGCAGTCCAAACTCAAGTAGCCAACATCCAAAAGAAAACGGGAATGACTCTCAAAGAGTTGTCGGCGCTCGCCAAAAAAAGCGGACTGACCAAACACGGCGAACTGCGCGACATGTTCAAGGAGAAACTTGGACTCGGTCACGGCGACGCGAACACGCTTGTGCATGAAATTCTGAAGTCGGACGGCGCGCACATGGCGGAGGGTAAAAGCGCCGACGCGGTGCTCGATGAAATTTACACGGGCGCGAAAGCGGGCTTCCGCCCTATTCATGAAAAGTTGATGAAGGCGATCGGAGAATTTGGAGAATTCGAAGTCGCGCCGAAGAAGGGCTATGTAAGTTTGCGGCGCAAGAAACAATTCGCGATGATCGGACCGAAGACCAACACGCGTTTTGAAGTGGGCATCAACGCGAAGGATTTCAAAAAGAACAAACGACTGCAAGAGCAACCGTCGGGGAGCATGTGCAATTACATCGTCGCGCTGACCGACGCGAACGAAGTGGACGCCGAATTGGTCGCGTGGATCAAATCTGCTTATGAGGGCGCGGGATAAATAATCGTACAAGAGCCATGAAATTACTGCTCACTTCTGCTGGCATCAAGAACACCAGTATTCAAAACACACTAGTTGAATTACTGGGCAAACCAATTGCCGACTCCAATGCTCTCTGCATCCCCACTGCGGGATATGGTCACCCTCAAGTCAACCCTAGCATGGCATGGCGCTTCATCAGCGGACAAGAACCCAGAACCCCCATGTGCGAATTGGGCTGGAAGTCTCTGGGAGTCCTCGAACTCACCGCGTTGCCTAGCATTGATAAAGCACGCTGGGTCTCGTGGGTGCAAGAGACAGATGTCCTGCTGGTGAATGGAGGCGATCCTTTATATCTGTGCCACTGGATGAAACAGTCTGGGCTGGCGGAACTTCTTCCGTCACTGCACGAGACCGTTTGGGTTGGGTTGAGCGGAGGGAGCATGGTGATGACCCCGCGCATCGGAACGGATTTCGTCAATTGGAAAGCGCCCACTGGCGGCGATGAAACGTTGGGAGTTGTGGATTTCTCGATCTTTCCGCATCTGGATCACCCAGACCTGCCTGAAAACACCATGGCAGACGCAGAAAAATGGGCGGCAAGCATGTCTGTGCCGTGCTACGCGATTGATGATGAAACCGCCATCAAAGTGGTGGACGGAACTGCCAAAGTTATTTCTGAGGGACACTGGAAATTGTTTACGCGCTGATCGGGATTCTCAAGTTCCATTCTCTAACTTTCACCTAAATAATCGTCTGCTAGCTTAAAAAGCGCCAGTCTTTTTGTAACTTTTTCGCGTTCGGGGGATAATATCTATGGAACGGCATGGTCACTAATTTTCATGAACTGTACCAGAAGTACTCACAAGATGTGTACCGCTTTGCCTATTGGGTATGCGGCAACTCGCAGGATGCCGAGGATATTACTTCTGAAACCTTCATCCGCGCGCTGACATCCTCCGAAGAAATCCGATCCGAGACCGTCAAAGGCTACCTGCTGACCATCGCAAAAAATCTGGCATACAAAAAATCGCGGCGCGAGAAAAGGTTGATTTCATTAGACGAAGAGACCATCGAATCTGATTCGCGCCTAGCCCAACAGGCGGAAGATTCGGCAAGCGTGCGAACCGCCATACGTTTTATCCAAACCCTTCCAGAAGCGGATCGTATGGCATTGATATTAAGGATTGAACACAACCTGCCCTACGAAGAGATCGCCGCCATGTTGAATATTTCGCTTGCCGCGGCAAAGGTCAAGGTACACCGCGCAAGAATCAAATTGGCTGAATATGTGCAAGAACAAGAGGAGCCGCAACCATGAAAATCACACGCGACATCATCACCGACCTGTTACCCGTCTATCTTGCGGACGAAGCAAGCGCAGACACACGCGCCCTCGTTGAGGAATTTTTTAGGCAAGAGCCTGAATTTGCGAAACTGGCGCTCAAGCGGGAGCATCCGCTCGAACAGCCGCCGACCGATCTAACAAAGGAAAACGAAATGAAAACACTTGAAAGAACGAAAAAACTTCTGACCAAACGATCATGGTATATGGGCTTCGCGATCTTCTTCACCTTATTGCCCTTGTCCATCAGAGGAGACGAACAAGGCATGTATTGGATGTGGGCGGGCACGCCTCTGATCCCCATTGCAAGCATTGTGGTCGCCGTCATCATGTGGATTTCCTACGCGAGAACGAATCACAAATTGAACGGCTCCGACCTGTAGACAAGAGCGGTCGCTTTTCCCTACCCCTCTTCTTCAAGGAGAGGGGACACCGCCTCCACTTCATCCTCAGACTTCGAGTTGGCGCGGCTTACGAAGAACAGCGCAGGCGTCAACAGCAATCCCGACGCGGCAAGCGACGCGACAGCCGAACTCGCCGCGGCGATCACAGCGACGATGGGTCCGCCAAGCACTTGACCGATCGCATCCACCTGCCCGAACATCGAGTGAACCGTCGCGCGGACTTTTGAATCCAGTTTCTGGTTCACCCACGCGGTCTGCAGAGGGTTGGCGATGTCGCGCAACAAGTCAATGGATAGATACAGGCAGAGGCTGAGGAGGAGAACCGAAGAGAAAGCGAATCCGATCAACGAAACGGAAATGAGTCCAGTGACGATCAACATCGCGCGCCCGATCGCCAGCGGACTGCCCGTGTCCACGCGTTTTTCGACAAAGCGAAACGCAAAAATAGTGATGACGGTTCCAACGATGCGCAACACCGCAAAGAACGCCACCTGATTGTTTCCGAAGAGGATGGGGAGATCGAACGTATCGAGCAAATGCTTCACCCACAAACGGTCGAAGCCTTCGCTGTAAATTCCATAGAACAAACCGACGCCAATGATATTCATCAAACGCGGTTTCCCGCGCACGGCATTCGCGCCCTCTTTGAATGTGTGCCACATGTGTTGCCACGTGTTGCGGTCTTCGCGCGGCGTTGGGTGAAATCCCGTTTCGGGCATGATGAAGATCAACGTGATGCCGATGAGAATCACACCCACCGCGCCGACCTGGATCGGCAAGGCGACATTGTTCGCGCCCACCAGCGTCGCCGCGCCCATGCCGATCAGCGATGCGAATAATCCCACTTGTGTTGCTCGTAAAAACAATTTATTGGCTGGGTCTTCGCCGATCTCATCGGTGATCCATGCTTGCTTTGCGCCGCTGGTGAAAGTGTAGCCAAACGCCCAAAGGACCTGCGCGATCAGGATCGGGATGAACGCGGGGAAGAGTCCCTCCACGAGAAAGCCGACGCCAATCAACACATATCCGATGATGATCGAAAGCCTGCGCGAATACACATCCGCGACGATACCCGTTGGCACTTCAAACACGAACACGGAAATTTCAAGCACGGTTCCAACGAGAATGAGTTGAACAGGCGTGAGTCCCGCCACTGTCGCTTCGTACAATGAGGTGACGACGAACATCATCGAGAAGCACGCGGAGGCGGCAAACTCGATGAAGAGGTAGACGCGAGATGGGGAGATGCGATTCAAATGAGTGGGGGGAAGAGAGATTGGAGATTGGAGATTAGAGATTAGAGATCAGAGATTAGAGACTGGAGACTAGAGAATGGCTTTGAGTTGTTTCAATACAGATTCGGCATCCGTGAATCGGATTCCCTTCATGCCGAGTCGTTCGCACCCTTCGATGTTTGCGGGCAGATCATCCACGAACACCGCTTCTTTTGGCTTGACTTGTAATTGCTCCAAAGCGATCTGATAGATCTTCGGGTCGGGCTTTGCCGCGCGCACCTCCGCCGAGATGATCATCGCGTCGAACACGTCGGCAAATTTCTCGCGTTCGATGTAAGCGCGCAAGCCGTCCCAGGCGTTCGAGATCAATCCAATTTTGTATTTCGGTTTGAGCGAACGAATAAACTCCAGAAACGCGCGGTCAACCACGTCGCCGCCGAAGAACTCGCTCTTCACACGTTCGGTTTCGTCAGCGGGCAGTTTGAGTAACTTCATCACATTCTGCCAATGTTCTTCTTCAGTGACCTCCCCCACCGAGGCGCGCGACGCAGAGGGACTGCCGAAGACGACCTTCTCGATGTCTTCATAGTCCATGCCGAATTGCTCCGCGAGCCTTTGCCGCGGAGCCTGATATTCGGTGCGGACGAGGACTCCGCCGAAGTCGAAAAATAGAGCGCGGAGGGTCATTTCTTCTTTTTCGCGGCTGGTTTGGCTTTGGACTTTGCGGGAACCTTTGCCTTCACCGCAGATTTCTCTTTGACGGGTTCTGCCGCAGGTTTGGATTCTGCCGGGGCAACTGAAGCAGCCTCATGTTGAGGAAGAGGCGCTTCATGCTGCGGGTGAGCCTTCATCTCCGCCTCGAACTGTTTCAACGCCTCGCGCCAATTCGGGAAGAACATCTCCATGCGTTTGCGCTCGACGCGTGTGGCGCGTCGGCAGCGCGGACAGTGCGCGTCGTAGTGAGTCAATTTGTGCGCGTCCATTTCCTGCAACGCGTCGAGCATTTGCACGCGGCTGAGGGTGTAGGGTGTTTGGCAAAACGAACATTTGATGTTCATGGTGTCTCCTGTTTAGGAAAATAAACCTGACAGGTTTTCTGAAGAATCGAGTCGGGAATGTTGTCTGCGAATCAGAAATATCTGATCGATCGTAGTATCGCGGAAACCTGTCAGGTTTTGTATTGTGTTGAGTATAGCCTATAACGATTCTACAGCCAATTCTTTGCCCGGGCGGAATTCTTTTTCATACTGATTGAACTGACGCTGGACTCGCATGCCCGCGCGTTCGTACAGTTTCAACGCGCCGGTGAGACTGCTCGCATCCACGCCGAGACCTGCGCGTTTTTTGCCGTCGGCATGGAACGCGGCGAAGGCATGTTTAAGCAAGGCATAGCCAAGTCCATGTTTGCGCCATTCGCGGCGCACGCCGAGTTCGCCCACCCAACCCGATTCGGAATCCTCCGCGTCTTCGCGCCGGCAAATGCAGATGCCAGCCATTCGATCTCCGTCCATAGCGACGAACCACATCGCCGGGCTGTAGCCGGGCTCTTCGACCATGTTATGTTTGTATTCGGCAAAGCCTTTTTCAAACGGCTGTTCGATAAACCCAAAGTGGTCGTTGAAGGTATCTACGAACGTTCGATAGACTTCCTCCATTTCGGTTTCAGGGTCGAACGGGCGGATGATGATCCCATCCGGCAATGGCGGCACAACAGGCGGTGAATCCAAATCTGTGACCATGCGATAGAACGAGCGGATATGTTTCCATCCGAGTCCCTCCATGAGCGCAACGCCGGTTTCGTTGTGCGCCTCTGTGCCTGTGCGCGGCGCGACGCGCAGATCGGGCGCGCATTTTTCTAATGCGATGTGCGCATGATCCTCAGCCCACGAGTTTAGATGACTCCCGATTCCCTTTCCCCAGTGATCGGGGTGCACACATCCAAAGATCCACGGATGAACGGGCGGTTGTTGAGTCATCCAACATTCGATGAACCCAGCCAGCGTCCCATCCGCGGCAAAGACCATACGCATATCGGTCTCGGGGTTGAAGCCTTCGTTCAGCCAGTCAAGGCGGAGCAATTCGGGATCGTTCAGATCCACGCTCCCATTCAGGCGCATGGAATGAAGGTTCAACAGATCAAAAGCGATCTTGTGATCGTCAATATGTCCGCCGCGCGCGGTGTAGCCCGCGGGGAGCGGCAGAATGTTTTGTTTTTCAAGAATTGTGTTCATTGTGTTCTCCTACTCATCATGTTCTTCGAGTTCGCGTCCGGGACGCAACTCTTTTTCATAGGTGACAAATTCGCTGGCGGCGCGCATGCCCGCTTTTTGATACAAGCGAGTGGCGCCCGTGGGACTTTGCGCATCCACGCCGAGACCGATGATCTTGGTATCGCGTTTATAGAACTCGCCAAAGGAATGGATCAACAACGAGTACCCCAATCCCTTCTTCCGCCACGGTCGGCGGACTCCCAGTGTGCCGATCCAGCCGATGCCCATGCGATAACGGTTCTGCGAGAAGCCCGCGACCTCTTCGCCGTCCCACGCGATCATCCACAACGACGGGTCAAAGTCTGAGCGGCTGAACTTACGGAGAACCCAGCGGTCAAATGGGACGTTGTGACTTCCCCAATGGTCGCGGAAGACTTCGTTCTGCGCTTCCCAAACCGCGCGGTCATGCTCGCCCTTGATAAAGGGACGTAATTCTATGCCGCTGGGAAAGGTGATAGCAGGCGGAGGCGCATCGAGCTCTGCCTGCATCCGCCATTGATAACGGATGATCTTGTACCCTTCGCTTTCATGCACGCTTTTTCCGCTTTCATCGTGGTTGTCCAATGTACTTTGCAAATACACGCGGACATCCGCTTTAGCCAGCGCGATCTCTCTGCGGGCGCGTTCTTCGACGGCTTGCATCATGGATGTGGCGATCCCCAATCCCTTGAACTGCGGGTGGACGTATCCATCCGTGCGGAGTTTGGAATGTTCATGTTCATTCGCAAACTCTTCAAAACCCACGATGCGTCCATCCTGCGTGACGGCGACGATGCTGTCGGTTTCAACGTTGAAGCCGGGCGTTTTCCATTCGAGCGCCATCTCTTCCTCGGTCACAGCGACGGTTGTATCGCCGTCCGCTTCGCACACATCATAGACGAGTTGGGTAACAGCGGAGAGATCGTCCCAGTTTGCAAAACGCAGGCTGATCGTTGGATCAAGAAACGTTTCATTCGTTTGTAGTTTTGTTGCCATATTGCCTCCAAAATTCATTCCAATAAGGTGGTCGAGTAAGCGGCGGGCGGCGACACATCTCTACGAGATCACTCGACTACCGCCGCCGTATCGAGACCGATCCACTCATCGCGCAAGATGCCCATGAAGAGCATATCCCAGCGTTTGCCTTCCTTGTTCAGAAATTTTCGCATCCGCCCTTCGTGGCGGAAGCCAGCTTTTTCATAAGAACGGATCGCGCGTGGGTTATACTCGAACACCGTCAGTGTGACTCGGCGCAGGTTGACCTCGAGAAAAGCGTATTGCAACAACAGACGCATCATCTCTGTGCCATAGCCTTTGCCCCAATTCCCGCGCTCGCCGATAGTCAAACCGACGAACGCGTCGCCGCCCGCCCAGTTGACAACATTCAGAATCATCTCACCGATCAGCGCATCATCTTCCAAACGGCGCACGCCAAAGAAATAGAGACCCGCATCGAGTTCATCTATTTCTTTTTCAAAATGCTTCGTCGCACCTCGTACCGACGGAATTCGAGCAGGGCTGGTATCCATCAAACGCCAATATTCCGAATCGCGCGACCAACGTGAAAAGGCTTTGCCCATCTCTTCGGGATCGTACGCCGCGAGGCGCACAAGTTTTCCAACGAGAAGATCGTTCATTCGTCCGCCTTCTGCATCGCCAGCCACTCGTCGCGCAGGATGCCCATCCACAAGCCGTCGGTATGTTTTCCTTCACGCAGGGTATCCCCGCGTGTGCGGCCCTCCAAGCGAAAGCCTGCTTTCTCATAAGCCTTCAACGCGCGCGAATTATATTCATGCAAGCCGAGCGAGATGCGTTGCGCGCCCAATTCCATGAACGCATAACGCACACCCAACTTCATCGCCTCTGTGCCAAAACCCCTGCCCCAATACTCGCGCTCGCCGATGCCGATGCCCACCCACACCTCGCGGTGGATCAGGTCGTACCATAAACTGAGAAACCCGATCAGCTTATCGTCCTCCAGCGCGCGGATCGAAAAGAAATACCGTTCGGGTTTGAAACCGCCATCGGTGGCTTTCTCGATCCACTCTTTCACTTTATGCGCCGAAAACATTTCCGCCGGGGCGGCATCTGCCAGGCGATGAAATTCCGAATCGCGCTGCCAATTCGATTGGACCTTCGAGCGCGACTCGGGGTCTTCAGACGTTAAGCGGACAAGTTGCCCGCGAAATAGATCGTTCATCTTTTCCTCGATTCACTATGGGACGCTCTCGCGTCTTTCTACGGGGATGCCTGATTCACCCATTCATCCTTCAACAAGCCGAAAACGATTAAGTCCCAGCGGCGCGCATCGCGTTCCATGGATTTTCTTCGGCGCACTTCTTCCACGAAGCCGAACTTTTTCGCCAGCGCCAGCCCGCCTTCGTTGTACTCTGGGATGTACGCCGACACGCGGTACATGTTCAACTCCGAAAACGCAAAGCGGAGGAGCATTTGCGCCGCCTGTGTGCCAAATCCTTTGCGGCGGTCATCGGGCGAGCCAATGCCGAGGCGGATGGCGCAGTTCCCATTCGTCCATTCGATGCGGTGGATCATCGCCTTACCCATCAAGCGGTCATCCTCCCGCGCGCGGATCATGAAGTGATAGAAATCCTTATCGTCCTCCATGTCCTTCTCGAGTTTTTCGTAACGCTTCTTCACGATCGCCGCCGACATGGGACGCGCCGGCTCGGAATCGTACAAGCGCAGGAACGAAGCGTCGTGTGTCCACTTGGATTCGACTTCAGGATCCTTCTCAAAATCAATGGGACCGAAGCGAATATCTTTTCCTTCAAATAGTTGTGTCGCAATACCAGACATAATCTACTCCTCCCTTACCCCTGCCTGCTCCCGGCGGGAGAGGCGAAGCAAGGTAAAATAAAAACAGCCACGGGGGCGCCGTGGCTGTTGAATACGCAAAAGTATCCTAACGTTGAGCAGGCGCGATCCCAGGTTGGGTGAATTTCGATTGACCAACAGTAAACTTGCTGAAGAACATGGGTCGCGCCTCCTTCCTTTGGAATTTTGTACGGGCGCGAGTGTAACACGCCGGTGGATTCCCCGTCAAGATAGTAGAAAGGCTGGTTCTCATGGTTGCCTGGAATAGAGAAAGTGATACCGTCCCCCTTCATACCATTCTGATCATCACCGATCAAGTCAACACGGTGGCGATGTGGGAGACGCTTTTCAGCCAGAGGAATTGCATCGTCCTCTCTGAAACGAACGCGCGCGACGCTTTGCAAACCGCGCGTCTGATCGCCCCATCCTTGATGCTGGTGGATATACAGACCTCGAAAAGCGAACGATCAAACCTGCTGAAGGGTCTGCGCCAAGCCAGCAACGGGCCCATCCTCCTGCTCGTTTCAGCCAGCACCGCTCAACTGGCGTTGGAAGCCAATGCCGCTAGCGCCGATGAATATTTGATGAAACCCGTCAACCCTGCCGTGTTGGTGGTCAAGGCAATGGCATGGCTGGGACAGGGCCGGCGCGTGGAACGCGCGCAACAACCGCTCATGCGGTAATGAACAAGTCTTTATAACGTTTCATCTCCCTCCTCCTTTGTGGTTCGTCCCCTTTGAATCCAAAACCCCCGCTTGCGCGGGGGTTTTGGATTCACTTACGGGTTTCCGGTGTTGATCAACCCGCTTTGCAACTTATCGAGGGTCTCTTGCACCAAACGTTGCTGTCCGGGGGGGAGAAGGCTGGGGTCAATGTCGCTCAGCCCCAAGGGCGATTGAACCGTGAGTCCGCCCTGCCCCACTGCGAGTTGGGGCCACGCATTTTGGATCGCCTTGATCTCATCCGGCTGGATCGTCATCACCCATCCGCCGGGGCGTTCCTCCGGGGTGAATGTGCCGATGAGCGATACGCCGGTTGTGCCGATGTAAGTCAGCAGGTCTGGTTTGGCAACATTGGGATAGACAAAGATCGTATCCACGTCTCGTTGCAGGATCAAATAATCGGCATAGGGACCGTAGCGCGTGGGGTCTTCATCGGAGGGGATGTCGATATACTGAGGGTAACAAGTTTGGAGATTTTCCGCGAGACAAAATGCCGGGAAGTAGATCAACCTGCATAACCCGCAGTAATAGATCATCCCATTCCGAAAGGCGGCGGCGGCGCGCTGCGCATCGGGGTCGTCCTTGGGAATCATCATGCCGATGTGATACTCATCGGTGATGAGCGCGGCAGTGTAGCCCGCGAGGAACGCAGTGATATCCGCCTGCGAATTATCGCCCAACGCGCTGACGTTCCCCCCGGCGGCAACGCCGGGGATGTTGATGGCGAGGAATTGAACATTTGGAGCGGCGGCGGCAAGCGCGGCGATCCCCGGGTCCGGCGGGAACGCGATCACGATCTGCAGACCGGGTTCTGTCATCTCTTCGGGGGTCAGTGAGTTTCTCACTTGAAAGCGCATGCCCGAAGCCTGCGCCAGATCATAGACAGTCTTTTGGTAGAGATTCGAGTCTTCGGGATCAAGATCGGTAGGCAGGATGAGGATCGCCAGCGGAACCGTCGGCGTGGAAGTGAGCGTGGGCGGGATGATCGGCGTCTCTGTGGGCAACGGCGTGGATGTGACGGACGGCTCATTATTTCCGCACGCGCTCAACAGGATTACGATGACCAGGATGAAGTATGAAAAACGTTGACGCACAGGTTTTCTCCAAGTTTTGGAATGGGCGAATTATACACGGTGAGGCGGGAACCTTATCACCTCTCACGGCGTCCCGGATAAAATTGTCTTTGTGTACAAAATCTTCGGCTTATAAAAAGGAGATACGTGATGAAACAGCGCTTTATTTCAGTGATACTATTGTTGGCAATTGCTCTTATGGGTTGCGGTGCTGCCCAACCCCTTGAAGCAGAACAGGAGCTCGAACCAATGGAATCTCAAGCACCCAAGCCTACATCCGGCGTGGTGGAAGTGTCGCCTCTTCCAACATTTACTCCCGCTCCAGGTTCCCAGTCGGCTCTCGCTTTATCCGACTCCACCCTCAAAACACTTGTTGCAAAATCTGTGGATGATCTGGCTCAAAGACTATCGATTCCCGCTGACCAGATCAAACTTCAGGAAGTTATTGAAGTTAGCTGGGCAGATTCCAGCCTAGGGTGCGTGAACCAGACATCACAATATCTTCAGGTTATCACTCCAGGCTACCTTTTACGCTTTCTAGCGATGGACAGAGTCTTCGAATACCACACAGATAAGACCAATATCGTGTTGTATTGCGAGAATCCGTCAGTTGCCCCTCCAGGCACACTTCCCGAAAAATAAAACATAAAAAGGACTGGCAGGTAACTCCTGCCAGTCCTTTTTTACTTGATTGTGACGAGCAATCTGTCTATTACGGGCGATCTATCGTCATTATGGGAGAAGTCCATGTCTCCCAGTGATCATGATTACCCGGATCACCGCCGGCTTTGAGAGCACTGATAACCAGATAATACTGCCCATCTGGCACAGTCTTCACCACCTTGCCATTCCGACTCATACGTGTGCCATCCCAGGCAAAAGCAAAGAAGCCGGTGCTGGTAGAGTTGCGCGGCAGGAATTCTTCGAAGTAGGCGTAATTCTGAACACGATGCACAGGTGTCCCGTCTGCCTTGAAGATATGGATCTCGAAGGTGCGAACCTGATGTTCAAAGTGGACTAAAAGCCACGGCACATCTTCGCCAACCATAGTGTAGGTCCAGTCATCGGGACCTGTTACCGGTCCATAGAACTCGCCGCCATAACTAATCGCCAGCCATGGGAAACCATACGAGGTGGGGGCTAGAGCCTGAATACCTTGATAATCGCCCACAAAACCCGCATACGGAATACGATAGACTTGTCCACCATCGCGCGGTGTGAATACGATGTAACCGCCATACATGCCATTGACGGGACCCGTAGCAGCGTGAATGAACGCCTCGATCGTATATTTATTGTACAGCGGAATCGTGATGGTGGATTCGCTGAAGGTCACATACGCATCCGAGCCATAGAAACTCGGTGTGATCACGCCGCCGGTGGAAAGGGCATTGACATAGGTAATATCATACGTTACAGGTCCGCCGGTGTTATTCCTAATGTCTATGGGCTGGACCCAGGCTGGATCGGCAATCTCCCAATACTCACCAACAGCGATTTTCGAAGGAGTAATGACAGTAGTTGCCTTGATGGCATCGTCAATATCCAGCATACCAGCGCCCTGACGATGAACGTTGTCAAGGTACCCAAGCCCAGGATTACCCCACCAAGGTGCCGGATCCGCGCTGTTTTGGAGAATTGTGCGAACATCCTTCGCCTTCGTCTTCGGCTTAGCCTCAAGCAACAAAGCCGCTGCGCCTGCAACATGTGGTGACGACATGGATGTGCCGCTCAAAGTAGCATATCCGCCAAGTTCTAGCGGGTAGGTAGAGTAGATGTTTCCGCCCGGTGCGCCTATATCTGGCTTCAACGCCAAATCAGGCGACAAACCGTAGGAACTGAAGGATGAGATTAACCCGCCAGTGGGGCTGGGGAAGCTATCTTGCAGATCCGTCCAAGTCATGGTCACTGGGGCGGTCTGAGCCTGAATGAACAAACCGTCCGCTTGCGCTATGGAAACAACAGGCACGCTTCCATCACCGATGACAGCCCCCAACGTACCACTGAAGAGTCCGGGCACATTGTTATAGATAACAACTGCCGCCGCGCCAGCATTGATCGCATTCGTGGCTTTTTCGCCAAATGCACAAGTGCCGCGAACTGCCAACGCGGTTTTGCCAGTTGGGTCTGCTGATAGAGTATCGCCATTACATGCGCGCCCAACAAAAACGATCTCCGCCGAGCCAGAAGTGGGGACGGGCCCTGAGAATGACATAGGGAAATAACCGATCGACTTGTCATTCACTTTGAACAGGGGAGCCAGGTTGCCAATATTATCGTACGATGCAACCCCGATCACATCCTCACCTAAGCCCGGAGCGCCGGCAGAATACAAACCGTTTGCGCCGCTATTGCCTATGGAAGCAACAACGACCACACCTTTTTTCACGAGGCGGTTAGCCGCCAACGCAGTTGGGTATTGAGGCCAAGTGAAGGCGGAGCCGATACTCATGTTGAGAACGTTCATCTTATCAGCCAAAACGCGTTCCATTGCCGCGATCATGATATCGGCATCGGTGGAGCCTTCGCATCCAAAGACGCGATATGCGCCAAAGGTCACGCCGGGCGCAACACCAACTACTGCTCCGTTCGCGCCGACAATACCAGCCACGTGTGTACCATGACCGTTACAATCATCAGGGTCGGCGTCGGGGGAAGGAATCGGGTTATAAGAAGGGGATGTATCGTCCGCGTTGTAATCATCGCCAACAAAATCCCAGCCCATGGCTACGCGGCATCCTGCACCAAAACAACCGCCGAGATCGGGGTGATCGTAATCAACGCCGGTGTCTAAGATAGCCACCTTGATCCCTTTCCCGGTATATCCCAACTCACTTTGAACAATATCTGCACCCGTCATAGAAAGGGCAGTGAACAGATCGGGGTTAATACTGCCGTTTATAGGGTCTGGCGCTGAAACCTTCACAACAGGGTAAACCGCCTTCACACCGGGAAGTGTTCTTAATTTATTGACATACTCGGGGTTTACATTGATCGATACCCCATTCCATAACCCGCTGAAGGCAAACCGTTGCGATAACGGGATTCCGGCTTTTTGCGCCGCGGCGAGGAAAGCAGATTGCTCTGCCTTAGCCTTTGTTGCCGTTCCGCCGTCTGCGGTCGGCGGGCTGGAAAACTCTATGAACCATGTGTGAGAGGTCTCATCAACCATTCCGCCTGACTCATCAAGGGAAGTTGGATTGAGAGGCTGCACTTCTGTCACGCCGCCCTGTGCCCCCACAGGTATGATCACAAGCGCCAGAATTGCAACCACAGACAACATACTAAACCACTTTGCTTTCATAACTATTCTCCTCATTGAAATAGTTTACTTACGTGGAAATCTTCATGGTTTTTCGAATGTGTATCAGGCTGGATTAAGACACCTCCTTACTCAACGAACAAAAAACCGCCAAACAAATAAGTTTCGGCGGTCTGGCGATCTTTCAACCTCTACGCATGAGGTTCAAAGACCCATGACTTTGCGTCCCCGCCTCACGACGGGTTTGCCTTTACGGTGCGGCATTAATAATAAATTAAGTCACGTTAAAAAGCAAGAAGCCTGTAACCTTTTCTTATGGCTTTCGTTCATACCCATTTCTCGCGTGTTGTGTTCGTGCTTTGCCATCTCGCAGACCCTGCTCGGTCTTAAGTGTGTTTCAGATTACTTTTCTTTTGAGAAGGATAAATTTGTGTTATTTATCAGCTTGATGTGATAATGCCATAGACCTTTTGAACCGCAACCCCTCCCAGGGATTCTCCCCGCGCAGGATTCCGCGTCCATGCAGGAACAGGCTGACCTGCGAAAGACCGAACCAGAGGAGGAAGATCGTCAAGAAGGTCGAAGCGAGGTCCATCCACAAAGGCAGGGACTCTTTCACGTATGCCACCTGCTCGCGCCAGCCTTTCACTTTTTCTTGATACGACTCCACGTCGGCAAGAAATCCTTGCAAACTCGCGCGCGATTCCTCGAGGTTGCCGCCGAAGAGTTGCGACGCGTCATTCAACAACACCGACGCCTGCGCGGCAAGATCGCCCACGTCTGTGATCTGCGATTCGAGCGCGTCAGCAGAATCGATCAGGTCGGTGAGCATCTGGTCGGGAATGTTCACTTTGACGAACGGCACGATGTTGAGACCGAACACCACCACGCGCACATTCTGCAACGTGTCGCGCGCCGAGACCAGCCGCTCTTGCGCGGTCGCCAACTCGGGGAGCAGTTCATCGTTCAACGTGGTTTGCACGTCCGCGAAAAACGCCTGCGGATCGTTCTTCGTGAATTGATTCAACGCCGCCTCGGTGGAATCGAGGATGCTCAACGCGCGTTCGATCTCTTCATGCGACTTGTCCAACGCTTCTTCCCCCAAGCGGAGTTCTGAATCAATCGCGTCGAGTTGATCCACTCCCCGGCGCGTGAGCGGCTCGTTCAACGCCAACGCCGCGACGATTCCCACCGCGCTCGCCAACAAGGACACTACACTGAGGACGATCAATATCCATGAAAAAATTTTTCGAGGCATGGTTTTCTCCGATCTCGTTGGCAAAATTATACACGCCCGTTTCGCTTCGGACTATAATCAAAAAATCCTCACAGGTCTTTGAGACCTGTGAGGTCTACCAAAAAGGAGGAATCCATGTTCATCATCATCAGCGACTTGCACTTGGGCGACGGCACCACAGCCTCTTCCATTCCCGCGAGCGCGTTCTATCTCTTTGCAAAACGCCTGCGGCAAGACGCGCATTTCGCCTCCGTGCGCTACGGAAAGTACCATCCTATCGAAGAACTCGATGTGCTGTTGTTAGGCGACATCCTCGACCCAATCCACTCTACGAAATGGTTTTATCCCGTCGGCGACAACACGTCTGCCCGGATGACCCAGCCCGGCGAGGCGGAATACGTCCGCCCGTGGAGCGACCCGCACGATCCGAAATACGCGGCAAAACTTATGGAGGTCACGCGCGCCATCTTGAAAGAGAACGAGAAGTCGTTCGAGGTTCTGCGAAAACTTGCAAGCGGCGAGTTCATCGAGTTCGACGCATCCAGCCAAAGCGGGGAACGCGACCGGGACGCCGCGAGGATTCCGCTCAAAGTCCGCTTTCATTATATGGTCGGCAACCACGATTGGTATTACTGCCTGAAAGGCGAAGCCTTCGACGCGATCCGCCGCGAGATCATTCAAGCGCTGGGTTTGAGAAATACTCCCGACCCGTTTCCGACCGACTTGCGAAAATACAAACCTGAATATTCATGGGATGAGGACGACGCGCCGCAGATCCGCAAACTGTTCGAGGAATATAAAGTCTTCGCGCGTCACGGCGACTTGTTCGACTCGTTCAACTTCAATCGTGAAACGGGACGCGCCCACGCCACACTTGGCGACGCGCTCGCCATGGAAGTGATCAACAAATTCCCCGAAGCCTTGAAACACGGCGAAGGATTCGACCCCGTCCTCGTGGAAAAATTAAGCGAAATCACCAACGTGCGCCCGGCGTTGGCGACGCCGTTGTGGGTGAATGCGCAATTGACCGCGCTCTCACGGCAAAACATGCTGGGGCGCGGCGGCGAGAACGAACTGAAAAAAGTGTGGGATCGTCTTGCCAATGAATTTCTCGAACTCGATTTTGTGAAGCAGGCGGACAAATCCTTTGAGTTCGACGTGGTGGACGCCTTGCAAGCCGGTATCAAACTCTCCAAACTCGTTTCCTTCGAGACGATTGACAAACTCACGCTTCGATTGCAAGGCGGGAAAAAGCGCGGCGACCTTTCGTTCGCGCAACACGCCCTGCTCGAACCGGCATTCCTCGACAAGTCCGCGCGTTATTTCGTTTATGGTCACACGCATCATCAGGAAACTGTCGCGCTCGAACACGCCACATCCATTGGCGATCAGGTCTACTTCAACTCCGGCACGTGGCACACGTATTTCGATCTCGCGCGTAACAATCCGCGCCAAAAACGGTTCGTGCCGTACAAGGCGATCACTTACATCACATTTTACAAAGAACACGAACACGACGAGCGCCGCTTCGAAACCTGGACAGGCGCGTACGCATAAAACATCGGCGTATTTAATTCGCGTTCTTGTAGGGAGAAGTAGAGCGAGATGCCATCTCGCTCTACGCTTTTATCTTTTTCAAAAACCCCGGCGTATTCAATTCGCGTTCGAGCAGATAGGTGAAATATCCCTGCATGAGGGATTCGGTTTCGCGCTGGACATCGTCATCGGGACGGGCGCGCGAGGCTTCAGCATAACTGCTTCGTTGAAAATGGCGGAGGTATTTCAACGCTTCCACTGAAATGGAATGAAGATGTTTCAATCCCTGCCCACAGCGCGGACAGATGACGCCGCCCGCGCTGAACGAGAAGAATTGGTCTTCGGGTTGAATCGCGCGTCCGCAGTTGACACACTCGAAGAGTTGCGGACGAAAGCCGAGTTGGTCGAGGAGGCGCATCTCGTAGAAGCGGAGGACCAGCCACACGTCGGCGTTTGAGGCGAGGCGCGAGAGGGTATCCGTCACCAAGCGGAAGATCGTCGCGTTTTCGGTTTCATCCTCGTACGTGAAGCGATCCAACAATTCGATCACGTACGATGCGTGGCTCGTCAGAATCAGATCGTCGCGTAATGGGAGATAGGCGTCTATTGTGTCGGCTTGGGTGAGGATGAACATCTCGCGCCCGGCGGCGAGTTGCAGTTTGACGTGCGTGAACGGTTCGATGTGACCCGCTTTGCGCGAGGCGATCTTGCGCGCGCCTTTGGCGATGACGCGCATCTTGCCGCGTTGACGCGTATATAGCGTGAGCAGTCGGTCGGCTTCGCCGTAATCGCTGTGACGAAGCACCACCGCATCCACGCGCAGGGAACGGAATTTTGGTTGGG
>CAYWCN010000052.1:0-22301 GCA_964456775.1 uncultured Anaerolinea sp. | reverse complement strand
TCCGCGAAGGCGGTCTCACCGTCGGCGCTGGTGTCGTGACTAAGATCATTGAATAGGCGATGTCATGACGAAACAGAAGATCCGCATCCGCCTCAAAGCTTACGATCATCGAGTGCTCGACTCGACCGCCAAACGAATCGTCGAAACTGCCGAACGCAGCGGCGCGCATGTTGTGGGTCCAGTACCCTTGCCAACCAAGACTGAACGGTTTACAATACGGCGCTCAACATTCATAGACAAGGACTCGCACGAGCATTACGAGATCCGCACGCACAATCGTCTCATCGATGTTCTTGATCCCGATTCAAAGACGATTGACATGTTGATGAGATTATCCCTCCCAGCGGGCGTGGATATAGAAATAAAAATATAAGTTGGTCGTACTCGAGAGTAGAGACCGCACGTTGGAATCTCTGCTCTCGATTTTCGCCAGCGCAAGAACGAACCTGCCCGGGACAACACAAACCCCGAGTGTCTCGTCAGGTCGTTTACTGCGCTGTCCGGAGATGATGCAGTCCAAGCCCGGACTGACAGTCTCGCAAAATTTCTTGAAGGAGAAAATTGAGTATGTTAAAAGGGCTTATTGGAAAGAAGATCGGCATGACCCAGATCTTCGATGAGAAAGGCGTCGCGTATCCTGTGACGATCATCGAAGCTGGGCCATGTTACGTTACACAGGTCCGCAATCAGGACCGCGATGGCTATGCCGCCATTCAGATGGGGTTCAGCGAAGTCCACCCGAAGAAACTGTCTGCCGGTGAGTTGGGGCACTTGAAAACCAGCGAGCTTCCACCGCTTCGTTTCATCCGTGAATTCCGCACAAAAGAAGCCGCCAATATCGGCGACAAAGTCACTGTGGATGTGTTCGCCGTCGGCGAGCGCGTGGATGTGGTCGGCACCAGCAAAGGAAAAGGATTCGCCGGTGCGGTGAAACGTCACCATTTCGGCGGCGGGAAGAAAACCCACGGTCAATCCGACAGGCATCGTGCTCCCGGTTCACGTTCGTCTGGTACAACCCCCGGCCGCGTTTTCAAGAACGCGCGCGGCGCGGGCCACATGGGTAGCGACCGCGTCACCGTGCAAGCTTTGAAAATTGTGCTGGTGGACGCCGAACGCAACCTGCTCGGCGTGAACGGCGCGGTGCCAGGCGGCAAGGGCGGCCTCGTGGTGATCAAAGAGGCGCGCAAGCAATAGGCGCACAAGGAATAATGAGATGAAAGTAGATGTTTTGAACCTCGAAGGCGAAAAGGTGCGCGACGTGGAACTCCCCGCCGCGATCTTCGAAGCCCCGATCAATGTTGACTTGATGCACCAGGCTTATGTCCGTCAGATGGCGAACGCGCGCCTCGGTACGCATGATACCCAGGTGCGCGGCGAAGTCTCCGGTGGAGGCGCCAAGCCGTGGAAGCAAAAAGGGACCGGTCGAGCCCGCCAAGGGTCGCGCCGGGCCGCCCAGTGGGTAGGAGGCGGTCGCATCCACACGCCGCATCCGCGCAGTTATGAACAGCGCATGCCCAAGAAAATGAGACAAGCCGCGCTTCGTTCCGCGTTATCCGCCAAGGCGAAAGATGCTGGCGTGGTGATCGTGGACGATCTCGCGATTTCCGAGCCGAAGACGAAGGTCATGTCGCAGGCGTTGAACAAACTCGTCGGCGACCAAACGGCTTTAGTTGTCCTTCCTCAGAAGGATCAATCGTACGATGTTGCTGTGCGAACGCTCGGCAACCTTCAGGAAGCGAAAGTTTTGCTTGCGGGCTATCTCAATATCCGCGACCTGTTCAATTATGACAAGCTAGTGCTTCCCGTGAAAACGCTTGATGCTCTGGCGGCGAGTCTTGGATAGGAGATACTGATGACCACTATTTATGAAGTACTTCGCCGTCCGCTAGTGACCGAAAAGACCAACTATCAGTCCGGTAAACTCAACCAATATTCCTTTGAAGTTGCCGACTTCGCCACGCGCACATCTGTGAAAGATGCTGTTGAAACTTTGTACGATGTGAAAGTTGCGCGCGTGAATATCCTCAACACTGCCGCCAAGCGCGGCCGCCGCATGCGAAGCCGCCGCTTGCTCATCCGCAAGACCGGGATCAAGAAGGCGATCGTCACGCTGGTTGAGGGTCAGACTCTTCAGATCTTTGAAGGGGTGCAATAATGCCCGTAAAAAAATATAAACCCGTTACGCCGGGCACCCGTGGGATGACCGGCTATACATTCGACGAGATCACCAAATCCACGCCGGAACGTTCGCTCCTTGTGCCTTTGCGCAAGAGTGGCGGACGCAACGGCTACGGACGCGTGACCGTTCGCCATCGCGGCGGCGGACACCGGCGCTTCATCCGCATCGTGGATTTTAAACGCGACAAGCGCGATATTCCCGCCAAAGTGGCGGCGATCGAATACGACCCGAACCGCACGGCTCGCCTGGCGTTGTTGTTCTACGTTGACGGCGAAAAACGCTACATCATTGCTCCGACCGATCTCAAAGTCGGCGACACGGTGATGGCTGGCTCGGGAGCCGAGATCCGTTCCGGCAACGCACTCCCGATCGCGAACATCCCGGTCGGTACGCTCATCCACAACATTGAAGTGATGGATGGACGCGGCGGTCAGTTGGTTCGCTCGGCGGGCGGCGCGGCGCAATTGCTCGCGAAAGAAGGCGATTTCGCGCAAGTGCGTATGCCTTCCGGCGAAGTGAGACTCATCCGCCAAACGTGTTACGCGACCATTGGTCAAGTGGGTAACCTCGACCACAGCAATATCAAGCTCGGCAAAGCCGGGCGCAACCGCCACAGAGGCATCCGCCCGGGCGTCCGCGGCTCCGCGATGACCCCGCGCGATCACCCGCACGGCGGCGGCGAGGGACGCCAGTCTATCGGCTTGCCCGGCCCGAAAAGTCCGTGGGGCAAACCCACGCTTGGGTACAAGACCCGCCGCAATAAGAAGACCAATCAATATATTGTCCGTCGTCGAAGCAAGACGAATCGCTAATTGGATTTGAGGTAAGCATGTCACGATCATTGAAAAAGGGTCCTTTCGTAGAACCCAAACTCTTGAAAAGAATTGAAGCCATGAACCAGAAAGGCGAGAAGAAAGTGCTGCGCACATGGAGTCGCGCCAGCGTGATCTTCCCGCAAATGGTTGGGCACACGATCGCCGTCCATGATGGGCGCCGCCATGTGCCGATCTACATCACCGAGAACATGGTCGGTCACCGCCTTGGCGAATTCGCGCCGACGCGCACATTCCGCGGTCACACCATCGGCGAAAAAGCCGCGCCTGCCTCTGCTCCCGCAGCGCCTGCGGCATCGTAAGGAATTTGAGTCATGCATGATATTCAGGCACATTTGAAAAATCTTCCGATGTCGGCGCAGAAGGTGCGGCTGGTAGTCGACCTCGTCCGCGGCAAGGGAGCCAACGACGCGCTCGAAATGCTGCGCTTCGTAAACAAAGCCGCGGCATTGCCGGTGCGGAAACTGGTCGCATCCGCAGTTGCCAACGCCGAGGAAAATTACGGCGTGAGCCGCGACGATCTCGTGGTTGCAAAGATCTTTGCCGATGAAGCGCCGACTCGCAAGTGGAGACGCTTTGGCGCGCGCGGTCGCTTCAAGCCGTTACTGCGACGCAATTCGCATGTTACCGTTGTTCTGCGCGAACGCGGATCGTAGGAGATCAAGGAGAAATTATGGGTCGTAAAGTTCATCCGATTGGAATGAGGCTTGGGATCAATCAGGGCTGGCAGGGACGCTGGTTCGCCGAGGGTTCCGAGTATCGCCAGCACCTGCATCAGGACCTTGCTATTCGCAGTCTGTTACTGGGAATTGATTCGAAAGGCGGCGCGGCAAAGAGCGCCGAGGTTCGAAAATTACGCAAGACCTTGCCAGACACGATCTTAAACCGCAAGGCTGGGATTTCCCGCATCGATATCGAACGCTATCCCGGCAAGATCAAGATCTCCATTCACACCGCCAAGCCCGGCATTCTGATCGGACGCAAAGGCGAGGGCGTGAAGAAGATCCGCGCGGCGCTCGAAATATTGGTCGGCAGGAAAGTTGATCTGGATATCAAAGAGATCGGCTCTCCGGATACCGACGCGATGTTGGTCGCATTGAATGTTGCCGACCAACTCGAACGGCGCATTGCGTATCGCCGCGCGATGAAACGCGCGATCCAGCAAGCGATGAAGCAGGGCGCGGGCGGCATCAAGATCATGACGAGCGGACGCCTGGGCGGCGCGGAAATGTCGCGCGATGTGTGGCTGCGCGAAGGCCGCGTGCCTTTGCAAACGCTTCGCTCCAACGTGGATTTTGCCCGCGCTGAAGCAAGCACCACCTACGGAAAGATCGGCGTGAAAGTGTGGATCTACAAGGGTGAAGCCGTCCCTGAAGTGGAAGAAAAAGTTGAGTCGACCGAAGGCGTGTACGTAAGCCAATAAGTCGCTTGAGTATGTCATTGTGCGCGGGCGAAGGATCTTGCGCGTGTCGTAGAGAACCTTCGCACAGCAAAGTGACATGCCTGAAACGATGTGATTAAAGAGGTAGTGAATTATGTTGATGCCAAAACGTGTCAAGTGGCGCAAGCAAATGCGCGGACGAATGAGAGGCAAAGCCCTGCGAGGCGCAGAGGTCAGTTTCGGCGAATTCGGCTTGCAGGCGTTGGAACCCGGCTGGGTGACAGCGCGGCAGATCGAAGCGGCGCGCAGAACCATCGTCCGCGAAATGAAGCGGCGCGGTAAAGTCTGGATCCGAATCTTTCCCGCCAAACCGTTCACGCACAAACCGCCCGAAACCCGCATGGGTTCCGGTAAAGGAAACGTGGAATATTACGTGGCAGTGGTCAAGCCGGGCCGCATCATGTTCGAGGTGGGCGGCTTGGATTCCGCGACCGCTGTGCAAGCGTTGAAGAATGCGCAATACAAGTTCTCGATCAAGACCAAGGTCGTTGCCCGCCATGAAGCAGGAGAACAAGCATGAAAGCAACGAAGACAGCAGATCTAAGAAACTTGACGGCCGGCGAGATCGAAACCAAGATCGCCGACGCGCGGGATGAAATGATGAAACTGCGATTCCAACAGGTGACCGGTCAATTGACCGATACCAGCCGTCTGCGAATCCTCAAGCGAGATATTGCGCGCATGTTGACTATTTTGCGCGAACAGAAGATGACCGAAGAACCGGAAGGTGAAGCATGAACAATCGTCGTCGCATTACTGGCGTCGTCACCAGCAACAAGATGACCAAAACTGTCGTGGTTGAGGTGAAGCGCGTCTTCCGTCATCCGCTGTACCGCAAGGTCGTCCACTCGAGCAAACGCTTCAAGGCGCACGATACGATCGGGTGCCAGGTGGGGGACGAAGTGCAACTCGTCGAATCAAAACCGTTATCGCGCGATAAGCGCTGGGTGGTCGAATCCATCGTGAAGCGCGAAACGCGCACGGCCGATACGGGCGTCGCAGACTTGAAAGTGGAGGAATAAGCCATGATCCAACACGAGTCTCGACTGAAAGTTGCCGATAATTCCGGCGCGCGCGAACTGTTGGTGATCCACGTGCTCGGCGGCTCGACTCGCCGCTACGGTTCCATCGGCGACGTGGTAGTTGCCTCTGTCAAGTCAGCCTCTCCGCAGGGCGGCATCAAGAAGAGCGAAAAAGTGCGCGCAGTCATTGTCCGCTGCTCGAAAGAATGGCGGCGCGAGGACGGCTCATACATTCGCTTCGACGATAATGCCGCCGTGATCTTGGACGCGGACGGCGTGAACCCCCGAGGCACGCGCATTTTTGGACCGGTCGCGAGAGAACTTCGTGAAAAAGGCTTCATGAAGATCGTTTCGCTGGCGCCGGAAACGCTGTAGGCGCAGGAGTAATCAGGAATGAGAATTAAGATTCGCAAAGGCGACACCGTGGAAGTGATCAGCGGCCGCCTCGAAGATAAAGGAAAACGCGGTGAAGTGATCAACGTCTTGTTGAAGACGCGCCGCGTGGTGGTGCAGGGTGTCAACATCCGCACCAAGCACCAGAAGCAAGTGCAGACCCAGGCCGGGCGCAACATCAACCCGGGCCGCATTCAGTTCGAGGGCACGTTAGACATTTCGAACGTGATGCTGGTCTGCCCGTCTTGCAAACAAGCCACCCGCGTGGGTGTCCAGCGCGACGATGACGGCGCGCGCCGCGTGTGTAAAAATTGCCAGGCTTTGATCGATTAGCCGCGGAGTGATTGAACGATGAATAGATTGCAGGAAAAATATACCAGCGAAGTGATCCCGGCTCTGCGCAAGGCGTTCGAATACAAGAACGTCATGCAGGTGCCGCGCGTCGAAAAGGTCGTGGTCAACATCGGTTTGGGCGAAGCGATGGATAATCCCAAAGCGCTTGAAGCCGCCGTCAACGACCTGACCATTATTACCGGGCAAAAGCCGATCATGACCAAGGCGCGCAAAAGCATCGCGAACTTCAAACTGCGCGAGGGCCGCCTGATCGGGACCAAAGTGACCCTGCGCGGCGACCGCATGTGGGCGTTCCTCGACCGCTTGATGACGACCGCGCTCCCGCGTGTGCGCGACTTCCGCGGCGTGTCTGCCAATGCCTTCGACGGCAGGGGCAATTACACGCTCGGTCTGAAAGACCAGCTGATCTTCCCGGAGATCGAGTACGACAAGATTGACAAACTGCGCGGGATGGAAGTTACCATTGTGACCACCGCGAGTAACGATAATCAGGCGCGCGCAATGTTGCAATTGCTCGGCATGCCGTTCAGCAAGAAGGATGCGTAATTATGGCGAAGAAGAATATGCAGTATCGTGAAGCTCGACGGGCTTTCCCCAGCCAGGTGCGGAACCGCTGTGTCCGTTGCGGCCGCCCGCGCGGGTACATCCGCCGATTTGGCTTGTGCAGAATTTGTTTCCGCGAACTGGCGTTGCAGGGTAAGATCCCCGGCGTGACCAAGGCGTCTTGGTGAGGTGAGAGCATGAGTATCAATGATCCAATCGCTGATATGTTGACCCGCGTTCGCAATGCCGTGATGTCCGGTCACGCGCTCGCGGCAATGCCCAGCAGCAAACTCAAACTTGAGATCGCCAAGATCCTCAAAGATGAAGGCTTTCTCGATAATTTCGAAGTTGTCGACGGCGAACAGCCGGAACAAAAGACCCTGCGCTTGAAGATCAAGTATGTGGGTGAGCGGAGAGAGAAGCGCCCGGTCATTTCCGGACTGGAGCGCGTGAGCAAGCCCGGCCGCCGCATATATACGAAGAAGCAGGATATCCCCTGGGTGCTTTCCGGGATCGGCGTTGCCATCCTTTCGACGCCCAAGGGTGTGATGACCGGCGCGCGCGCCAGACAGTTGGGCGTGGGCGGCGAGATCCTTTGTAAGGTTTGGTAAAGGCAGGAGGTTTCAGTGTCTCGTATTGGACGATTACCCGTGGCGATCCCGAGCGGCGTGCAAGTCAATGTGCAAGGCTCGAACGTCCACGTGAAAGGACCGAAAGGCGAACTCAAACGCGCGTTCTCTCCGCATATCGCAATCGCGATGGAGGATGGGCAGGTGGTTGTGACGCGCCAATCGGATCACCCCGCCGAGCGCGCTTTGCACGGCACTACCCGCGCGTTGATCGCGAACATGGTGCGCGGCGTGAGTTCCGGGTTTGAAGTGATCCTCGAAGTGGAAGGCGTGGGCTACCGCGCCGAGATGGAAGGCAAAGTGCTGGCGTTATATGTCGGCTTTTCTCATCCCGTCAAAGTGGAACCGCCCGCCGGTATTTCTTTCGAAGTGGATCAGAAGACGCGTCAGATCAAAGTGTTGGGATTTGACCGCGAACTGGTTGGTCAGACCGCCTCGGAGATTCGCGGCACGCGTCCGCCGGAGCCGTATCACGGCAAAGGCATCCGCTATGCCGGTGAACGGATCCGCCGCAAGGCTGGTAAAGCCGCGAAAGGAGCGAAGTAAGCCATGGCAAAAAATACCCGCGCAGTGGCTCGTTCGCGCCGTCACGCGCGCGTGCGCAGCAATTTGGCTGGCACAGCCGCGCGTCCGCGCTTGAACGTGTACAAGAGTCTCACTGCGATCTATGCCCAGGTGATCGATGACGGCGCCGGGCGCACGCTCGTCTCCGCGTCCACTGTGGATCAGGAGTTGCGTGAAAAGGCGAAAGGCATGAAGAAATCCGAACAGGCAAAACTGGTCGGAGAAGCGATTGCCCAACGCGCCAAGAGCAAAGGCATTTCGTCGGTCGTGTTCGACCGCGGTGGTTTTCGATATGTGGGTCGCGTGAAGGCGCTGGCAGACGGCGCCCGCGAAGGCGGCTTAAAGTTTTAGTTCGTTGCGGAGCAGTGAATGGCAGAATACAATAAAAACCAACAGAATTTTGAAGAGCAAGACCAATTCGAAGAACGCGTGATCGAGATCGCGCGCGTGTCGAAAGTGGTCAAAGGCGGCCGCCGCTTCCAATTCCGCGTGACCGTTGTGGTCGGCGATAAGAAGGGAACCATTTCGATGGGCGTCGGCAAAGCGAACGCCGTGCCGGATGCGATGCGCAAGGCTTCCACCCGCGCCCGCAAGGATATGAAAGTGGTTAACCTTGCCGGCACCACCATCGCGCACGAAGTCCTGGGTAAGGTTGGTGGAGCGAAGATCATGCTCAAGCCCGCTTCACCCGGAACAGGCGTGATCGCGGCAGGCGGCGTGCGCGCCGTGCTGGAAGTGGCAGGCGTGCGCGATATCCTCACCAAGTCGCAGGGCAGCGCCAACGTGTTGAACGTTGTGCAAGCCACCTTCGACGCGCTGGGTCAGTTGAAATCGCCTCAGGAAGAAGCCGCGCGCCGCGGAAAGAATGTGAACGAGCTCAAGCCGTTCTGGGAGCGGAGGAAGCAACATGCCTAAGAAGGATTCTCAGGACAAAACCATCTTTGTGACGCTGGTGCGCAGTCCCATCGGTTATACCAAGGATCAAAAAGCCACGGCGCTCGCGCTCGGACTTCGCAAACTGCACCAGACCATCGAGCATCGCGACACCCCGGCGATCCGCGGCATGATCAACAAGATCGTGCATCTCGTTCAAGTGGAAGAAGCAGGATAGACAGATGAAACTTCATGATCTAACGCCCAACCCGGGCTCCAAAAAGAATCGGAAACGCGTCGGACGCGGTATCTCTGCCGGACAAGGCAAGACCGCCGGGCGCGGAACCAAAGGCGAAGGCTCGCGCTCAGGTCAAGGCGGCAAGGTGTATCGCCAGGGCGGTAACCTGCCGTTCTATCGCCGCTTGCCGTTCATGCGCGGACAAGGCTTCACGCCGCTCAACCGCGCCACCTATAACGAAGTGAATTTGGACCAACTCGCCGCGGCGTTCAAAGCCGACGCGGAAGTGACGCCCGAATCGTTGGGGCAGGCGCACCTGTTGCGCGACCCGAGGAATCCAGTGGTGATCCTCGGACGCGGCGATGTAAGCGTCGGGCTCAAAGTCCGCGCGCACCGCGTCACTGCGGGCGCAAAAACCAAGATTGAAAAAGCCGGCGGAAGCGTCGAGTTGATCGGCGCGTAATCGAAGAGGATGAAGAAACATGGCTGATAAGAAACCGACCGCATGGCGTTACCTGTGGAAGTCGGAAGACATTCGACGGAAACTGCTCATCACCCTGGGCATTCTGTTGATATTCCGCATTGCCGCGAACGTGCCGGCGCCCGGTGTGAACCGCGAAGCGCTTGCGGCGTTCTTCCAATCGCAAAGCGCGCAAGGCGGGTTCATCGGATTCTTGAACTTGCTCTCCGGCGGAACGATCTCCAACTTCTCACTGCTCTCGATGGGTGTGTATCCGTACATCACGGCGCAGATCATTTTGCAACTGCTCATCCCGATCATTCCTTCCCTGCAAAAACGCATGGAGGAAAATCCGCGTGAGGGCCGCCAGTGGATGGAAAAGTGGACGTATTACCTTGCCGTCCCGATGGCGATGCTTTCGGCGATCGGACAGATCAACATCTTCAACTCGCTCGCTTCACAGCCCATTCTCCCGTTTGGGTTTACCGGAGATTTGTTGTTACCGTCCATTACCACTCTGCTGGTAATGACCGCCGGCACGATGTTCGCCATTTGGCTCGGCGAATTGATCTCTGAATACGGCATCCGCGGGCAGGGACTTTCGCTGGTGATCTTTGCCGGTATTGTTTCGCAGATTCCCCAGAACATTCAGGCGTTGCTGCTCGATGAGCAAAATCGCTGGGTGTTGTTGACCGCGATGCTGGTCATCATTTTGATCACAGTCGTTGCCATCGTCTATGTCCAACAGGGACGACGCAATGTTCCCATCATGTTCGCGCAAAAGAGCCAGGTATTCTATGCCATTCAGCGCGGCAGATCGGTGCGGACTCCCCAGCCGTTCCTGCCTCTCATGGTCAACCTTGCGGGCATGATTCCCCTGATCTTTGCCAGCGCGCTCTTGCAATTCCCCGCGATCGTTGCAAGTTATTTCCTTACATCCCCAACAAAATGGGTGAGCGATTTTGCCACGAGCGTTACCAGTTTCTTCAATAGCACCGGCACCGGCTCATGGGGTTACTGGACGTTGTACTTCTTCATGGTCGTCACCTTCACGTATTTCTATACGACGGTGTTGTTCGATCAGCAGAATTATGGCGAGAACCTCAAGCGCCAGCGCGCGCAGATTCCCGGTGTGCCAGAAGGCGCGGCGACTCAACGATATTTGAGCCGCATCCAAAGCCGCATCACGCTCCCGGGCGCGCTCTTGCTCGGCGTTGTGGCGATCATGCCGTTCCTCCTGCAGTTGATCATCCCCGCCGCCTCCAGCAGCGCGGGATTGTTCCTAGTTTCATCTTCAGGTTTGTTGATCGTGGTTGGCGTAGTCCGTGATACCTTCATGAATATCGAAGCGGAATTGAAATTACACGGTTATCAAGAAAAACTCCTCATCAGTTAGGAGCGTTCATGGCGACGTACATCGTCCTCCTTGGTCCGCCAGGTGTTGGCAAAGGCACGCAGGCGAAAATCTTGGCTGAACGGACCGGGCTCGCCCATATTTCTTCGGGTGACCTGTTCCGCGAGAACATTAAAAATCAAACCGAACTTGGAAAACTGGCGCAGACGTACATGAGCAAGGGCGATCTTGTGCCGGATGATGTGACCATCGCCATGATCAAGGACCGCCTCCGCAACCCAGACTGTGAAACTGGCGCCATCTTGGACGGTTTTCCCCGCACCCCGGTGCAAGCGGACGCGCTCGAAGCCATGCTACGCGGCATCAATGGACAAGTCGATGCCGTGCCGCTGATCAAAGTTCCAGAAAATGCGCTGGTGGAACGATTGGGCATGCGTTGGACGTGCCGCGAGAGCGGTCACATCTTCAATGAAAAGTTCAACCCGCCGAAGGAAGCCGGTATATGCGATTACGACGGCTCCGAGTTATATCAACGCGACGACGACAAGCCAGAGACCGTAAAACGCCGCATCGTCGTGTACATGGAACAGACCGCGCCGCTGATCGAGCATTACCGGTCTCTCGGCAAATTGGTAGAAATTAATGGATTGCAATCTATCGAGGATGTAACACAAACTTTGATAGACGCATTGAAAAGCAAATGATGAGTTGGGCCCGCCAAATCCATATCAAAAGCGCCGCCGAATTGCAGACCATGCGCGAGGCGGGGCGCATCAACGCGGAAGTATTGGCGACTGTAAAAGCACTTTTAAAACCGGGTGTTTCCACTGCCGACCTCAACGCGGCTGCTGAGGCTGTGCTGAAGAAACACAAATGTGTATCGCCGTTCAAGGGTTACGGGCATCCGCCGTTCCCGACCTCGATCACGACCAGTATCAATCAGGAACTCGTCCACGGGATCCCGAGCAAGAAGCGGATCCTCAAAGAGGGCGACATCGTTTCGATCGATTGTGGCACCGTGCTTGACGGGTTGGTAGCGGACTCGGCTCTTTCTGCCGGGGTGGGAGAAATCTCTCCCGAAGCGCGGAACCTGCTGAACGTCACGCAAGAAGCGTTGGGCGTCGCCATCGAAAATATGCGCGTCGGCAAACGCACCGGCGACGTGTCTGCGGCGATACAAAAATATGTCGAAAGTCATGGCTACCACGTCACCCGTGAATATACCGGGCACGGGGTGGGGAGGCAGATGCACGAAGGTCCGCAATTGCCGAACTATGGCAAGGCTGGGACCGGGATGCCCTTGAAGCCCGGCATGACGATTGCCATCGAGCCGATGGTGTTGGTTGGCACTGCGGAAACCCGCGTGCTTTCCGACCAGTGGACGGTGGTCTCTGCTGATGGATCATTGACGGCGCATTACGAACACTCGGTTGCCGTCACCGAAGGTGAACCTCTCATCCTGACTGTCCCGTGATCCGACAGCGTGAATCGGCTAGACGAATAAAAATTGAGCGTGTATAATCAAAACTTCGGCTTTTGAAGGAAAACGTTAGGAGTAATTTGTAATGAAAGTATCACCGTCCATACGGAAACGCTGCGCCAAATGCAGAATCATTCGGCGCAAAGGCAGAATCTACGTGATCTGCGAAAATCCAAAACACAAGCAACGGCAGGGATAGACACATGGCGAGAATTGAAGGCGTTGATCTCCCGCGCAACAAGCGGGTTGAAATTGGGCTGACCTATTTATATGGGATCGGTCCGACACGCGCGCGCAAAATTTTGGCGCAGACGCGCGTGAGCCCGGATATCCGAGTGAAGGATTTATCCGAAGCGGACGTTTCGGCGATCCGCGAGTTCATCAGTAAAAATTACAAGGTGGAAGGCGACCTGCGCCGCGATGTGCAAATGAGCATCAAACGGCTGATCGAGATCGGGTCGTATCGCGGCTTGCGCCACCGCCGCAATCTGCCCGTCCGCGGACAGCGCTCGAAAACCAACGCGCGCACCCGCAAGGGCACCAAGAAAACCGTTGCCGGTCGCGGAAGACGCCGCGGCGCGAAGAAATAAAGAGGCAGGAGAATTATGGCTCAAAGTGTTCGTTCCACGCGTCGCACTGCCGGCGCCAAGAAAGCCAAGCGCGCATTATCGGCTGGGCAAGTGCATATCTTTGCATCGTTCAACAATACCATCGTCACCGTGACCGATATGGAAGGTAATACGCTGGCGTGGGGAAGCGCCGGTTCCGCTGGTTTCAAAGGCTCGCGCAAGAGCACGCCTTTCGCGGCACGTCTTGCGGCTGAGCAGGCGATCAAAGCCGCGCAGCAATTGGGAATTCAGGAAGTTGAACTATACGTCAAAGGACCCGGTCCCGGCCGCGAGAACGCTATCCGCGCGGTGCAGGCGATGGGTTTGAAAGTGCGCTTGATCTCGGATATCACCCCGATCCCGCATAACGGATGCCGACCGCCCAAGAAGCGGCGCGTGTAATTAGTGTAGAGGAAAGTAATCTATGTCAAAGAATCTTAGTCCGGTTTGTAAACTTTGCCGGCGCGAAGGCGAAAAGTTATATTTGAAAGGGGAGCGGTGCTTCACCCCGAAATGCTCTTTCGAGAAGCGCAGTTTTGCCCCTGGTCAGCACGGGCGGACGGGGAGTCGCAGTGGCGGAGGCAATCGTAGCGGGCGCGAGTCCGATTATTTGCGCCAGCTCCGCGCCAAACAACGCGCCCGCCGCGTGTATGGCATTTTAGAACGACAGTTCCGCCGCTATTATGAGATCGCCAACCAGCGCCGCGGTCTGACCGGTTTGAACCTGCTGCAAATTCTCGAATCCCGGCTGGACAATGTTGTCTTCCGCCTCGGGTATGCCTCAAGTCGTTCGCAGGCGCGTTTGCTGGTGTCTCACGGTCACTTTACCGTGAATGAACGACGGACAGACGTCCCTTCGACGTTGCTGAAACAAGGCGACATTGTGGCGGTGCGCGGCGGTTCGCGCGAATTGTCCTATTTCAAAACGCTCGGCGATCTTGCGGATGCCCGCACGTCGCCCGTTTGGTTGAGCCGCGACACGAAACAATTGAATGGTTCGGTGCAACGCCTGCCCGAACGCCCCGAAATTGACGGGATCTTGAACGAACAGTTGATCGTTGAATACTACTCACGGTAGTAGTTTATTACGGACGGCGGCGGAAATTTCCGCCTCAGAGACTAGTATAAAATACAGAGGTGAACCGTGACGGGTATCATGAATATGGTTATGCCGAAGATCGAGCGCGAGGCTGAGGCTCGGAACTATGGCAAGTTTGTTATCAGCCCACTGGAACGCGGTTATGGCGTCACATTGGGGAACGCGCTCCGACGTGTGTTGCTTTCCTCCCTGGAGGGAGCCGCCGTCACTGCGATTCGAATCGCGGACGTGCTGCACGAGTTTAGCGAGATCCCCGGCGTGCGCGAGGATGTCATCCAGGTGATGCTGCAGGTCAAACAACTGCGCCTCAAACTGGACGGGGTGGACAGCACCCGCATGCACTTGGAAGTGCGCGGCGAAGGGACGGTCACCGCGGCGGATATCATTACTCCCGCCGAAGTGGAGATCGTCAACCCCGAACTCTTCCTCTTCACGGTGGATAACCCCAAGACCAAACTCGACCTTGAATTCACCGTCGAGCGCGGACGCGGTTATTCGCCGGCGAACGAACGAAGCGGGCACATGCCCATCGGCGAACTGCCGATTGACGCGATCTACAGCCCGGTCAAACGCGTGAACTGGGAAGTGACCTCCGCCCGCGTGGGTCAGAGCACTGCCTACGATAAATTGAACCTCGAGATCTGGACGGACGGCACCATCTCGCCGGAACGCGCCCTTAGCACTGCCGCGCGCTTGATCATTGATCATTTGCGTTACATTGCGGGCGTCAGCGAAGAATCGTTGACGGTCGCGGTCGAAAAAGAAGTGAGCGGAAGCCGCGTGAGCAGCGAACTCATGGACACGCCGGTTGAGTCACTCGACCTTTCAGTGCGCGTGTTCAACTCGCTCAAACGCACAGGCATCGCCACAGTAGGCGACGTGCTGGACCTGCTCGAAAAAGGCGAGAACGCGGTCATGTCCATCCGAAACTTCGGCGAGAAGAGCCTCGACGAACTGCGTGTAAAGATGCAGGAAAAAGGCTACCTCAAAGACGAGAAGAATTCTGCGGAGTAATTTGTAATGCGACATCAAATTTCTGGTTATCGATTAGGGAGGTCGTCTGGAGCGCGAGTGGCGCTGCGACGCAACCTCATCAAACAATTTTTTACGCATGGGCGCATTCAGACCACGCGCGCGAAAGCCGCCGCCATTCGCGGCGACGCCGAACGCTTGATCACGCTTGCGCGCAACAGCGCCGACGCGACGCCCGAACAAAAAGTTCATGCGCGCCGCCTCGCCATCTCGAAGCTCGGCGACAATCAGGTCATCAAGCAGTTGTTCGATGACATCGCCCCGCGCTTCGCCACCCGCAACGGCGGTTACACCCGCATGTTGAAACTCGGTCCGCGCATGGGCGACTCGGCTGAGATGGTGATTCTGGAATTGGTGGAAGAATAAATTTCGTTCGTCCAGCAGTTCAACTGCTGGACGATCTAAGATGGCACGTTACCAATTGACTCTTGCCTACGACGGCACCGACTTCTTCGGAAGCCAGCGGCAGGCAAAACGCAGAACGGTGCAAGGCGAGTTTGAAAAAGCGTTGCGCGGACTTGGATGGACGGATCGTTCGGCGCTCCTCTCGGGGAGGACGGACACCGGCGTTCATGCGACGGGGCAGGTTGCCGCGTGCGACCTCGACTGGACTCACACCGACGACGAACTCGTCCGCGCGTTGAACGCGAAACTGCCCGGCGACATCTCGGTGTGGGATGCGAAGATCGCCCGCGATGATTTTCATCCGCGTTTCGACGCGGCATCGCGGACGTACAGTTACCAATTGTTCTGCGATGCGCTCAGAAACCCGATCCGCGAGCGGTTTGCGTGGAGAGTGAACCATGCTCTCGACGACGAACTGTTGAAGAAAGCCTCGCGCGCGCTGATCGGCACGCACGACTTTTCATCCTTCGGCTCGCCGACAACCCCCAAAGGGACAACGGTGCGGACGGTGAAGAAAGCCCAATGGCATCGGATCGCAAAGGATCAATGGCGGTTCGAAGTGGAAGCGGATGCCTTTTTGTACCGCATGGTGCGGCGGATGGTCTTTGTGCAAGTGGCGGTGGGGCAGGGAAAAATCCCGGCGGACGCAGTCGCTGAAAGGTTGGCGAGGCAGGCCGGGAACCGGAAGCGAAGCGCGCTTCCGTCTGGTCTCGCTCCCGCGCATGGGCTGACGCTCATCCACGTGAAGTATCAAGAGTCAATGAAATAGAAATTATCGAAGATTATCGAAAGAAAGAAACGGAGAAACCGAACGTGTACAAATCGTACTATCCGAAAGCAAGCGAGATCGAGCGCAATTGGGTGATCGTGGACGCCGATGGGCAAACCCTGGGGCGTATCGCCACGCGCATCGCTCACGCTTTGCTTGGTAAAAACAAACCGACCTTTACGCCCGGCGTGGAGATGGGCGACTTCGTGGTGGTGATCAACGCCGAGCGCGTGACCGTGACCGGCACGAAGACCAAATCGAAGATGACCACGAAGGTCTATCACCGCCACTCGAATTATCCCGGCGGCTACAAGGCGATCAGCCTGCGCGACCAGTTGCAGCAACATCCCGACCGCGTGTTGCGCGAAGCGGTGTGGGGTATGCTGCCGAAGAACCGCATGGGACGCTCACTGCTCAAGCGTTTGAAAATTTACGCCGGACCGAATCATCCGCACGGCACGAATAACCCCGTGCCGCTGGCATAACGAAAGAGGAAGAAGAAATGTCTGTTCAATATTATGAAGCAGTTGGCCGCCGCAAAGAAAGCACCGCCCGCGTCCGTTTGATGGACGGCTCGGGAAATTTTGTGGTGAACGAAAAGCAAGCGGCTGTGTACTTCCCGCGCCTCGGCGACCTGCAGGATATTCTGCGCGCGTTCTCTGCCGTTGGGCAGGACGCGAAAAAATATGACATCACTGTGAAGGTCAACGGCGGCGGCACCACCGGTCAGACCGAAGCAGTGCGGCTGGGTCTCTCCCGCGCGCTCGTTTCGCTCAACGGCGATTGGGTCTCTGCGCTGCGCAAGCACGGTCTGCTCACCCGCGATGCCCGCATCAAGGAACGCAAGAAGCCAGGTCTCAAGAAAGCCCGCAAGGCGCCGACGTATACGAAGCGCTAAGTCAGTAAACAGTTATCAGTGGCCAGTGATCCGTAATTCGTGGGATACAATCTGCGAATTACGGATTATGTTTTAAAGAATATCCGGTGGTTGAGTAGCCCGAGGCGATAGCCGAGGGCGTATCGAAACCACCAGTCCGTAAAGCAATTATTGTTACAAAATTTTGTATTCGTACATGTGGTTTCGATACGGGCTTCGCAACGAACGCTCAGCCCTACTCAACCACCATTTTTACAGGAGATTTTCATGGACTTCACTCTCGTCTCTTCCGCCTTCGACTCGCTCCGCATCCCTCCGCCCGCGAGGTTGACCCTGCTCGACGCGTCGACTCTCGCCTCAGCCCATGTGCCGCCGTTTCCGCCGGATATGCCAGCGTTGATCGTCGGAGTGAATTCAAAAGAGCTGGCATTGCATGTGAAGGATGTGTTATTGGCAGTGTATCCGAGGGAGCATGGTGTGGTGGTGGTGGAAGGAAAGATGAAAGAGGAAAGGGAATTGGGAGGGTTGGAGAATTTTGATTTCTTTGAATCAACTTGTTGGTATGTTCCCTCGCTTGGCGAAGGGACATCGTTCGAGTCATTTGCCGAACTTGTGGCACACCTGCGCGCGCCGAATGGATGTCCGTGGGACCGCGAGCAGACGCATGAGTCGCTGCGGAAGCACTTGCTCGAGGAATCCTACGAAGCCATCTCCGCCATTGACTCGGGCGACTTCGCCCACATGCGCGAGGAGTTCGGTGACTTGTTGTTGCAGATCGTCTTGCAGGCGCAGATCGCGAATGAGGAAGCGCAGTTCAATGCTTCGCAGGTGATTCAGGGAATCCATTCGAAGATCGTGCGGCGGCATCCGCATGTGTTTGGGGATCTGAAACTTGAGGGCGTGGACGATGTGCTGGCGAATTGGGAGAAACTAAAGGAGATAGAAAGAGGAAAGAAGAAAGAAGATAAGGGGTTGCTGGATGGCGTGCCGCTCGCATTGCCCGCGTTGAGTCAGGCGCAGGAATATCAAGACCGCGCCGCGCGTGTGGGCTTTGACTGGAACGAGATTGACGATGTGCTCGACAAAGTGAAAGAGGAGATCGAAGAGATCAAACGCGCTGAAACCGATTTTGAGTTAGCCTCCGAGATCGGCGACTTGTTCTTCGTGCTGGTCAACTTCGCGCGTTGGAAGAAAGTAGACGCCGAGTCTGTGTTGCGAGGGACGAACGCGAAGTTCAAGAAGCGTTTCGCGTATGTGGAGCAAGGCGCGAAACAACAGGGACGGAATTTATCCGAGTTGAGTTTGGAGGAGATGGAGTCCCTTTGGCAGGAGGCGAAGGGGAGGGAGTGATAATCGGCGGCTATAATAGTCTAGCGTTGATGGTTGAGTAGCTATCTACTTCGCGGAATCAAACTGTATCTCTCTAAAATTATCTATCGTAATCGTGCCACTGTCAATTGCAATGCCAAAGTCCCAGTCTAAATTTGACCAGTTTTCTCCGAGCTTCTCATGATAGTAAATTGTGCTAGATGACTCAGATGATTTCCAAATTATCACCAAGAATTCCCCATTGGGGATGACGGCCATCATTAACGAATAAGCTGTATCTGGTTTAAGTATTAGATTCCCGGGGAGAAGTTCTCCTCCAAGTGGGTTTTTCCCCGACCAAACATTAGTTCGGGTCAGATTCTTTTCGAAATAGATTCCAAATGTTTTATAGGTAGTCATATTCCAGAACCCATGACTTATATATACCTCAAAAAAAGCACCTTTTGTGTAAGAAAAATCCAAAACAACGCCGTCACCCTCGCTGTATCGCTGTCTCGGAGAAATCCCGTTCCAATCCTTTCCGAATATCTGTAAAGCTCCATCGTTGACCTGGAGCCCGGCATCAAAATGCCACTCAGTCTTCGACAGATCTTTGTCAAAGGTATCAATATGCATAACTTTGACACCATTCAGGAATTCCAAAGATTTATCCGGCGCGGGAACTGTAGCAGACGGAATGATCGGTGTTCCAGTCGGTGCTGATGTACTTGTAGGTAAAGAAGTATTCGTTGGAGACAGCGTAACTGTTGGCGTTGCGGTTGATATTGGCGTAACTAGAGCAGGGGAACACCCATAAATAACAGAGCAAATCATTAGAATAGCTAAGTTAAAAATTGCTGTGGTTATTTTTTTCACTTTTTTATTTCCCTTCTTATTTCGCTTATGTATTGCTATGTCTAACTAGATGCGATTGGATTTTCTCTTTGTTCCATGCTTCGTACATATTTTACATCCAGACTATTATGCGACAAAGATTATGGGGATCTCTAACATTGAGACAAAACCTGATCCATGTCATTCTGAGCGAAGTGAAGAATCTCTGCGTGTATCCCGAAGAGTAAAATGCGTTGTTATATGTTGGGTACAGACACTCCCGGAACTACAGCCCTCTCCTAAAACTTCAAAGAAGAGAGGCTAAATCACTTCCTTTTCTTCTTCGCTGAGACCTTTTTCTTCGTCGTTGACTTACGCACCTCCTTCTTCACCTTCCTCTTGGCGGACTTCCTCTTTACCGTTTTTGATTTCTTGGCACTCTTCGCCTTCCGCGCAGGGGATTTCTTCTTCGCGGTTGTTTTGCGTTTTGTCCCTGTTCGTGCTGTGACGAACGATGAGGTTGCAGTGCGGGCCAACTCAGGCATTGTTTTGAACAGGGACGTCAACGCCTGGCTCCCGTTCAATTTGGGGAACATGATGTTGTGATACATGTTGTACATCGTGAAGGCGAACAGGGTTTCAGGGAGTGAATTGTCGTACAGTGGATAGTTCACGCCGAAGGCGTAGTTTGCAATTGCGAGGGCAGACATCAACGCGCCGTCTTCCGAGTCGACGGTGGTATTGTTGCCTGCAAAATATACGTTGGTGTTCAGTTGACCCGGGTACGAGAGGTTGCCCAGTCCCTGCGCCATGTAGAGTTTGGTTTTGGGACCGTCCATAGCGGAGGGAGTCCAGCGTCCGTGAGTCCATGGTTCGCTGAACAAGACTTTCTTCGGGTCGGGGACTTTTTGTCCCTTCGACGGATCGGGGATGTAGCCGTACATGGTGAGGTAGTATCCGTCGGCGTCGGGGTCGTTCAGCACGTTCTTTTGAATGTACGTGGTGAACGTGTCTATCAAATTGTAGTTCCCGTTTTGGTCCCCCGGCGCGTAGTAGGCGTTGAATTGGAGCGTTTCCTCTTGCTGCATGAGGTCGGGCGAGAGCATCGTCGAATCGGTGTGGATGTAGCACATGCCCCACAGCAGATCCCACGTCACGTGCGGACCGGACGGCTGCATGTTGGTGTTGCGATAGTCGCCGATGGGATAATCGAATTGGGAGTTGTAGTAGACGTTGTTCCAGAAGTATTTGTTGTTCGCGTTGTTGAGGACTTTCGAGTTCGTCCACATGTCGGTGGTCAGCACCACTTTATCGAAAGTCCGCGAGAGGATCGGCTTGCTTCCGTTTGAGCTCCACTGTACCGTGACTTGACCCGTGGATTGATCCGTCCATGCCGCGCTGACTTTCGAGTCGTAGATCACCTGCGACGGGGTATATGTCTGCGCGACGGCGAGCATGGCTTTGACCCATGACTGCGCGCCGTTTGCGAATCTCTGCCAGCCTGTACCGGGTTTGGTGAAACTGCCGAGCGGGGTGGGGAAGCCCCACGATTGAGGCAATGGCAAGGTGGCAAAGATCGGAAGCAAGTCAACGAAGAGCGTGTCGTTGAGCAGTGCGTTCCCATAGCCGTTGATGATGCTCATGTACGGCGAAAGGATGTAGTTGATGAAATCCGTTTTGTTGAGGAAGGGGATGGGTGGGTTGGGGTAGAAAAAATCGTACAGCGTTTTCATTGACCAGTGATCGAACAGTTCGGTTTCGATGAAGTCCTGAAACAGATTCGCGTCGGCTTTCATTTCGTTGCTGTACAACGCGAAGTTCGGTCCCTGCTGGTATTCGGGAAAGTTGCCCCAGTTCATCGGCTGGCCGTTCAAGCGTGGGAACGCGGCGGCGACCTTCAGCGAATCGTAATCGTTCATCGGCACGCGGGATTGGAACTCCGGTCTCTGCAACATCACGTGGACGTTGGGATACATCATCGGTGAGATGAATTGCACGCCGATGTCAATCGGAAGCGTTTTATTCTTGCCCGGCACGGGGACGTAATACGTGAGCGAGTGTCCGCCAACGCCGCCGATCCCGTTCGCGCCCGGGGCTGGCTGGTCGTGGATGAGGGTGACGTTCCACTCCTGACGGGCAACCGGGTCCTGCGAAAGTGCCCAAAGCAACGCTACGCCCGTTGCCCCTCCGCCGACGATGCAGACATTTTTCTTTGCCATGATGATTCTCCTCTTTAGTTTCGAATCATGTCATGCTGAGCGAAGCGAAGCATCTCTGACAGGCTCATAAGAGACCCTTCGGTCGCTGACACCTGCCCTTGCGGGCGGTGCAAGGGAAAC
The DNA here is from genome assembly GCA_964456775.1 of uncultured Anaerolinea sp. Classification (GTDB taxonomy): domain Bacteria; phylum Chloroflexota; class Anaerolineae; order Anaerolineales; family Villigracilaceae; genus Defluviilinea. Next base: position 667 of record CAYWCN010000052.1, on the reverse strand, counting down.
CGCTCCCTCACATCGTCCCGATGTTCTTCGGGAGGGTGACATGTCTCAATTGATTTTGATGGACATCAATAGGAAGTCAACTCGTCCAACAATGTTTTCGCTTCGACGAGGTCGAGGGTGTCTAATCCTTCGGTGAATTTTGCGTAGAGCGGAGCGAGCAATGCTCGGGCTTCGGAGCCTCGTCCGCATGACTGAAGCAGGCGTCCGAGGCGGGTGACCGCGCGTAGTTCCTGCGCGAGCGATTGATATTTTTGCGACGCGGCGATGGCGTCGCGGTATCCCTGTTCCACGGCCTGCAAATCCGCGTTGGGTTTTTGGAGGAGAATGTCAGCGCGGACGCGATGGAGTTCGGGGAAGTGCATCTCTTCTTCGGGCGCGGCTCCGAATGCATCTTCGATGGTGGCAAGCGCTTCGTCGTATTGACCGGCGCGCGCGTGCGCTTCCGCGAGTTGAGATAGATATTGACCCAGCGAACTGTGCGTGCCTGAGGCAAGATACTCGGTGAGTCCGCGTTTGATCTCGGCGATGCCGGTCTCGTACTCCGAAAGTAAAGCGTGCGCAATGCCTTGATACATCGTTCCCCATGCGAGGAAAGATGGGAGTTGTTCGCTTCGGGCAATTTCGAGCATGGCTTCGGCGTGTTCGCGGATGCCTTGCGGATCGCGCA
>CAYWCN010000051.1:0-22681 GCA_964456775.1 uncultured Anaerolinea sp. | reverse complement strand
CCGTTGATGATCATGGCGGCTTTGCCGTCTTTCATCAAGGTGTCGGCGCAGTTGTAATCGCATTCCGCGGGGACAACGCCATCGGTCTTCAGGCTTTCAACGAAAGCCAGATAATTCTTGAAGGCATCGTTGTTGAACTGAGGCTTGTCACTGGCGTCGAGGGGCCAGCCGCCGAAAGCGCCGTAAAAGCCCGCGCCCCAGAACGGCTCGTTCAAGTTGTACGCAAAGCCCTGAATATCGCCCGTAGTAAGTTCCTTGGCTTTGGCAATGAGGTCTTCAAAGGTGGCGGGGGGTTCGGCGATCAAGTCTTTGTTGTAGATCAACATCAAGTGGTTGCCGTAGTTATCGGGAACGCCGTACAGGGTTCCAGCGACGACAGCCGGGTCGAGCGCGCCTTGGAAGAATTGACCGAGGAACGCGTCATCGAAGATGTCTTTGGTGGGGGCGACGATGTCGAGGGCGCTGAAAGGACCGGCGAAATCGTTCGGCACGCGGACAACATCAGGCGCGGCATTGGCGAGCGAAGCGGTCTGGAACTGGTCGCGCAGGGCTTCGTTCTCGTAGTGGGTGCGCTCAACGGTGATGGTGGGATTGGCGGCTTGGAAGTCCGCGATCAACCCGTCAATGAACACATCCACGTCATCGCCTTCCTGTTCCCAGAAGGTGATGGTCACGGGTTCGTTCGATTTGCCGCCGCCGCACGCGGTAAGAACCATGGTGGCGATGACAAAGATGCTGATCAGAAGCATCAGTTTGGATTTCATTTTCTTCTCCTTGAAATGATTAGATTGTTTTTCTTCGGAAAGGTGCAATCAACGCATCGGTCTTAGAGGCATCGCCTCCTTTCAATTATCGTATTGCCTGCTCGCTTGCCGCATCGAAAATGTGGAAGTTGTCCATATCGAACGCGACTGTCGCTTGCTGACCCACTCGCAGTTTCGAGCGCGGATCGACGCGAGCCACGAAGTTATTGTTGCCGCTCATCAGATAGAGGAAGATCTCGTTGCCCATCAACTCGGTCACATCCACTTTGGCTGTGACCTTCTCCGAGTCGGTGTTCGCGGGGACAAAGTCTGCATCGTGGATGTTCTCAGGACGGATGCCGAAGACCACTTCCTTGCCCGCCTGGTTTTCGTAGGCTTTCGACTTTGAAGAGGGGATCGCCACCGAGAAATCGCCGGTGTCCACGTGCAAATTATTTCCATCCTTGCGCAGTTTGCCGCGGAAGAAGTTCATGGCGGGCGAACCGATGAAACCAGCCACGAAAAGATTGTTCGGATGGTCGTACAAATTCTGCGGCGTATCCAGTTGCTGCAACACGCCCTTGTTGATCACCGCGATACGCGTTGCCATCGTCATCGCTTCGGTTTGATCGTGAGTCACATAGATGAAGGTGGTCTGCAGGCGCTGATGAAGTTTGCTGATCTCAGAACGCATCTGCACGCGCAGTTTCGCGTCGAGGTTCGAGAGCGGCTCATCGAACAGAAAAACTTTCGGTTCGCGCACGATGGCACGCCCAACCGCCACGCGCTGACGTTGTCCGCCTGAAAGCTGACGCGGCTTACGGTCAAGATAATCCGTGATGCCCAAAATTTCGGCGGCTTGGGTCACGCGAGACTTGATCTCCTCCTTCGGCGTCTTGCGAAGTTTCAAACCGAACGCCATATTGTCGTACACCGAAAGATGCGGATACAACGCATACGACTGAAAGACCATGGCAATATCGCGGTCTTTCGGCGCCACATCGTTCACCACGCGGTCGCCGATGCGGATCTCGCCGCTGGAGATTTCCTCCAAGCCAGCCAGCGAGCGCAGGGCGGTGGTCTTGCCGCATCCTGAGGGACCAACCAACACAAGGAATTCCTTGTCTTCGATGTGAATATTCAGATCATTCACAGCGGTCACATCGCCATACTTTTTGAACACGTGATCGAACGTTACGCTTGCCATGGGTCTTTCCTCCGTTTCGTGGGAATCTAGTAATCGGATTATACACCCACAATTTTTATTTGGATGAAGAACCCGCTTCGCCCCGACGGATCGGCCTGATTCTGCTTTTTGAGCTTATCCGCCCTTGCGCGCGTGGTGCGGGATGTCATCCCGCAGTGCTTCACTCACCTCATGCAATGTCATTTAAAGAAGAGCGAAGAATCCCCGCCATGATGTAAGAGACCCTTCGCTATCACTCAGGGTGACATACTCTAGGTAGAGCGAGATACTATCTCGCTCTACCTACTTGTTTACCAGCCACACTCCAAACAAAATAACTCCACCGCCAACCAACGATGCAAGCGTGATCGCTTCATTCAGAATGAATAACGCGACGACCATTGCGATCAACGGTTCGATATACAAAAATACACCAGCGCTTGCGGTGGTCAATGCCTGAAGCGCGTCATACCACGCGATGTACGCCAGTCCCGAACAGAAGATTCCAAGAAAAGCGACTCCGAGCCAGCCGTTGAAAGTTAGCGCATGTACTTCTGTATATAAGCCGTTGCCAACAAATGGCACAGATGCGAACAGCCAGCCGAACAGCATCATATAAAAAACGAACAGACTTGCGGATGTCGTTTTCAGTCCGCGCCGCGAAAGGACCGACACGACCGCCCAGTTGATCGCGCTGACGAGGATGAGCATGTCGCCCGGCGCGCCAAACTTCCCAATCGAGATCGAAGCGAGGTTTCCATCCGAAACAACAAGCAGAACGCCGAAAAAAGCCAACGCAATGCCGAAAATCTTGATGAGCGATAATCCCTCTTTGAGGATCAGCCAACCGAGGATCGCCATGAAGACCGGGGACGTCGCCACGATCCACGCGGTGGTGCCAGCCTCGGAAGTTTGCAAGCCGTTCGATTGAAGCCATTGATGAAACGTGATGCCCAAAAAGCCGAGCAGCGCGAAATAAGCCCATTCGTTTTTCTTCGGCAGGGAGAATTCTTTTCGCAGGGCAACTGCCGCGCCAAGCACGAGCAAGCCCATCCCAAAGCGGAGCCATACGATGGTGATCGGCGAGACATCGTCCAGCGCAACTTTGGTCGCAATGAACGACGCGCCCCAAACGACCGCGGCGAAGGTCGCTTCGAGGTAGGGGAGGACTTTAGAGGTTGACATAGGACGCCGATTATAAATCGCAAATCCGATTTTGCTTTGACAATGCCCCTCGGATGTTGTACACTAAATTCACCGGACTCTCTCAGAGACAAAATAGGAATGCAGATACTTGCACCAAACATAAACGCTGGTTTACGCTGATCCACAGAGAAAAATCTGCGTTTTTCTGCGTTCATCAGCGTCCAAATGGGTTTTGGCTTGTTGAATTCAAAATGAACCAATCCGAATCTCGAATTGCTTCCGAAAAAGTTGCCCGCCTCAGCGCGGACTTTCATGTAACCGTCCACCACGATTGGGGGACTGAGGGTGAATCCCCGGATGGCGCATGGAAAGATGGGCTGTGGTCGCTCGCCGAATTAGATAAACTGCACGACTCGATTTCGTTGCTGGCGAATGTGTTTGGCGGAAGCGAAAACCTTCTCAACAATGTGGGAAACGTCACTGTGAAAAAAGGAAGCATCGGCTCGCATGGAGGGGAGGCGTTGCATGGACAAGTCACGTTTTCAAACACAAGTTCATTCACCTCGTGGACAGTTGTCCACGAATTCGCTCACATCTGGGACGAAAAGAGCGGCTGGGAGTTATCCCGTCAACTCGAACGATACACCGGCGGGTACACCTCTCGATTTTTCTCGTGGGCGAAAAAGTTTTTGGGGCTTGCTGACTTGAACGGCTTCGTTAAAGCGGAGGAACCCGGCAAGCGCGGACGCAAACCCGGCTGTAACGCGCGCGGCTACTTCTACGGCGACAAGCCCAGCGGCTCGAACTGGGCATTCAACCGCGTGGAAGATTTCGCCGAGTCGGTAGCGATGTATGTCGGCTGGGGAAATGACAATCCCTTGCGCGAACAGGCACACGCAAGGATCTCCCGCTACGAACTCGCGGACGGCGAGATTGATCCGTACTTTCGGATGAAGGATAATTGGGCGGGTTACAAGAAATATTTTTATCCCGAGGGCGGGGATTACTCGAAGACGAAGCGGTGGAGGTTTGTGGAGGGGTTGGTGAAGGAAATAGTTTTATCCTGAATTTCGTCTTGCGCTTGGAGAAATTTGTTGGTTTCTTTGTTCAGGGCATTGGAACCAATTGCGACTTATGTTGGGTGAGGATACGATGCGACGGTGGTTTAATGAGGATGAAGTGAATGGAATGGTAGAATTCACCAATAAATGAAACTGATAATTCGGTAAGTAGTCAAAAATTTATGCCTAAAAAGGATACTACTTCGGAGTTCAGACAATATATTATGCCTGCCATTATTGGTGTGATTGGCATAATAATTGCTACCATTGGAGGGGTAATATCAGCCTATATTGGTCGACCTGAAGGAGAGATCGTATTTGTAACAGCAACATTGAGCACTCCTGCGTCCTTGACCGGCACACCAGCAATTTCCTCCACTTTGCAAGTAACCCCAATCTCGATTTCTCCAAACTCTGGAGCAACATCATCGTTTGGATTGGCGATAGCACTATCGCTTGTTAGCTTTTTTATTACTGCGATGGTAATAGTCTTTTACTATAGAAAATTATCATCGATTAGCATCAGCCGGCCTTACAATGATAATGGCATAATTAATTTACATAATATAGAAAGTTATCTCGAAAAAAGGATTCAAATTAGCTTAGTTGGAAACGACAATGATCTCTCACTAACACAAGACACCGTGCTTCTAGAGAACTATGAACTACAAAAAGAGAAATTGTTACTTGAAGGAATATCGCCATATTTGATAGATATGCTGGGCGATGGAACGAAAGATTCGTTGTGCCAAGAGATAGTAAACATTCTTGATGAATTGAAGATAGTTGATGCAGAACCGAAGATTATTGATTTGTTAACTAGGCCTAACCCTAATCTTCAAATTGCATGCGTAAAAGCTTTAGGAGAATTTCGGACGAAGCACGGCTCTAAGGTTTTGCAAAAAATAATCAGAAACCCTGGAAATTGGCACAAGGATGTTGTTAGCCATTCGATAATTGCGATCAAGAAAATGAATCCGCCCAATTACCTTGATACACTTGTTAAACTATTAAATCACAATGATGTGGCAGAGGAAACAAAGAATTCTTATATTATTCCCTCTCTCGAAGAATTAAATACCGACAAAGCAAGGTTTTACATTAAGGCGTATGAAATATCAAAGATGGAAGACGAGAATCTAGAAAGTGTACTTCGACGAATTAGCAATAAGGTGTGAGTCAAAATTGTTCTTCAGAGGATGTTATGTCTGTTGATTTCGAGAAACTTACCCCGCGCGATTTGGCTAATGCCGCTGTAGTTCCTCAAGTTTTGGACAGTCAGTGGGTTCCTAGGTCCTTATTAAAGCGGATGATTGCTAAAAGGCTTTCGTTGCATGATGTAAAGTCTGTTCTATCAGACAATGTGTTGAAGGAGTGGAGACGGGCATTGGTATATAGCGATCAGGTAATTGTTAATCGTGCCTATATGTTTAATAATGAGATTATCGTTAATGACTATAACGATAAAGCTAATCAAGAAGGTATGAAAACGCTTCTTCGCAACAAAGTTATTGTACCCTTTTTGGTATTTGAAGATTCTCCGGATCAAAAACCAACTTTCGATATGCGAGAAAGTCATTGGCGTTCTTGGTTAGATGTGCTTCATAGCACCCGTATAGCTTGTGTGAGGTTGGATTGGGGAGGGCGTAGTGAAGACTTCAGGCGCATGGCAGGAATTTTTCATACCTATGTGCAAACTTTAAATACCCAACAACGTGCTGAACACTTGGCGCACAATCTAGGTATTCCTGAAAAGGAGTTTTCCCAATTTCGAAATCGTTTAAAGGATGTTGCGCTGTTTGCATTAGAGCTAGCTGATAAGCGACCCGTTACACGGAGCGATCTTTACAGAGAATTCATAGTCGTCGAGGGTTCAAATACTGCGGATGGACGATATAGCGACAAGCCCTATTCGGCAGAGATTAAACAAATCGTTGATCTGAAATACAATGTCAATATAGCCGATGCCCTTGGTCGCTCATCTCTTACACCGGAAGGCTCTTTACCCCGTTCGGCACTTGGTGACCTGCAAGAGTCGGTTCAAACTACTACCATAAGCTCTGAAAATATAAGGGAAATTTTACGAAGTTTACGAAGACTTGCTTTTGACCAAATTTCGAAGGGGATGTATTTAAAAAGTTTGGATAAACTTACTTTAGCAGATGTAGCAAAAATTCGTGAAATGGATGAGTGGATTGAATATCGAACATCGCTGTTGGAATTACTTAATCATCCATTAGACTTTTCTGATCTAAGTGTTGGTTTTTATTCTAAATATGTCGCCTTAAACAAGAAAATTACAGGCACGCGTGCAGAAATTGAGCAAGCCAAATGGGAGCCTTGGGTAGAGCTAATTATCTCAATTGGAACAAAGGCAACGGCAGTTGCTATTAATCCATATGATCCATCTCCGAAGATATTTACGACATTAGGTACGGGTTCTATTTCGAGTGGAGTAACACCGTTTCTTATGCGGCTCGTGATTGGTGCTAAATCGTTGACAGATGCTGATTTGAATGTCAGCCTTGATTTCATGCGTGGTAACGTACAGGCTGGTCGTGATGTATGGAACGAAGTGATTGGACAGCTAAGATCAACACCGGGCTTTAAAGAATTGGGGGACGAAGTAGAAACTGAAAACGTATCGAATCAGAGTCGGCCCGAGAATTTTGGCGTAAATTACTATGGGTTTTAAGACGTTTTGATTTTTGGCTGTTTGATTGAATGTTGTTCAGCGTGTAGTTTGTTAATAAGCCTGATGTCGACAACTTTCCTCGTCGGGTATAATTCCCCCTCGGAGACCTCTCATACATGGAAATCACCTGGTACGGACATTCTTGTTTCCGCCTCACCGAGCGCAACTATGCGACGGTGGTGACGGATCCATTCGACAACAAATCCATCGGCTATTCGGCGCTCAAACTCAAATCGGATATCGTCACGGTCAGCCACGACGCGCCCGGTCACAACAACGTGGACGCGGTCAAAGGCGCGTCGCATGTCATTGACGGGGCGGGCGAGTTCGAGATCGGCGGCGTCTTCGTCACCGGCGTTTCAACCGACGGCGGCGGGGCTAGGAAGAAGAAGGGCACAGGCTCGGCGAACAACACCATCTATGTCTTCGATTACGACGGCATCACTGTCGCGCATCTCGGCGACCTCAAGCAAACGCCGACTCAATCGGAAATCGAATCGCTTGGCACGATCAACGTCGCGCTGGTGCCGGTCGGCGGGGGAGGCGGACTCAACGCGGCGAAAGCGGCGGAGGTCATCAGCCTCATCGAGCCGAACATCGTCGTGCCGATGCACTACTCCACGCCGGCGGTCAAACTCTCGCTCGACTCGCTCAGCAAGTTCGTCAAAGAGATGGGACTGTCGAAGCCGGAGACCCAGCCGTCCCTGAAGGTGACGCGCTCCGCTCTCCCCAGCGAAACCCACGTCGTGGTGCTGGACTATCAGGCGAGTCAATAAATCCATCCACTAATCTTCGCGAATTTGCGCTAATCTTTAAAACCATTCGCGGAGATTAGCGCAGATTAGCGGACAAAAGGAACTATGGCAGTTAAAGTTTTGATGACATGGGACATCGCCGGCGACCGCGATCAGGAATATTTCGAATTCATCATCGGTGAATTTATTCCCGGCGTTCAACGCCTCGGCTTGCAACCCGCCGAAGCGTGGGCGACCATCTACGGCTCATACCCGCAAATTCAAGTCGGCTTGCTCGCGGCAGACATGGTCGAAGCGCGGCGCGTCATCGATTCGCCCGACTGGGCGATCTTGCAAGACAAACTCTTTGGCTACGTCAAAAATTTTTCATACAAAGTTGTGCAAGCGCGCAGTGGATTCCAATTCTATTCGCCGAACAATTAAATGAAATCGCGTTGGTTCTATCTTTTGTGCTCAATCGAGGGCGCGGTCGCACTGGTCGCGCTCCTTTTGATTCCCTCCGAAAGCGCCACCCTCTCGCCCGCGCGACTCGCCCTCATTACTATTATTTTTTCTTTGATTCTGATGTCGGCATGGTTCGCATTTCGCCCGCCTCAACTTGATCGCCTCGCGCGGACATCTCTCATCCTCCTCGTCACGCTTCTCTCTCTGACGTTCAGCCTGACCCTGTTTCTTCTGCGTTATCTCAACCCCGAATCTTTTCTCCCGCTCTACACGCGACTCAGTCCGCTGTTGTGGTATCTGCTCGCGCTCTCGATCCAATTCGCCATCTACCTCCTCCACCTCCAAAACGGATTCCACCTCGACTCCCTCAAACAAAACAAACCAATCTTCCTCGCCTCACTTGCCGTATTTGCTTTATTTGCTCTTTTGCTCATTTTTGTCTCCCTCACCAAACTCGGCATCACCAAAGACACCGCCTACTGGGGCGAACCCGGCGTCCCCATCCTCGGCTGGCAATTCATCCTCTCACTCATCCTCGGCGCCACCATCCTCATTTACCAATTCCGCCGTGACGCAATTACTAATCACCAATTACCAATTACAAAATTCTCCAATTCCGCCGCGCTGAGCTTGTCGAAGCGTCCAATTCTCAATTTTCTCTTGCCATTTGCTGTTTGGTTAACCGCCTCCACCCTCTGGCTCTCCGTCCCAATTGACACGCTAAAAAACAGTTTCTACGCTCCCATCACGCCTCCATACACAACTCCCTTCCCATATTCCGACGCAGGATTTTACAACTACCTCTCTCAATCCCTGCTCATCGGCACGGACTATCTCGGCAACATCGCGCCGCGTCCCTTGTATGTGACGTTCCTCGCCGCGCTCCATTTTCTGTTCGGACAGGACTATGTCAAAGTCATCGCCGCGCAGACGTTGGTCTTCGCGTTGTTTCCCGTTGCGTTGTATTTTCTCGGCACAAAACTCCACTCCCGCGCCGCCGGTGTGACGGTTGCCTTTTTCGCCATCTTCCGCGAACTCACCACGCTGTGGATCTCCTCCAACACGCGCACTGCTAGCACGAAAATGTTCATCACCGATTTCGCCACCTCGATGGGAATCGCGTTCGTGATGTTCGTCGTCATCCGCTGGCTTGAACGCCGCGACATAAAATCGGCGATCATCGCGGGCGGCTCGTTTGGGTTGTTGCTGTTGTTGAGAACGCAATCGCTCATCATTTTGCCTTTTGTTTTCATCCTTGCATTTTTTGCCTATCAAAGGAAACTGAAAGACTGGCTCATTGCCTGCGTCACCTTTGGCTTGATGATGACCGCAGCGATCACGCCGTGGTTGATCCACAATTATCGAATCGTCGGTCAATTCGCCTTCGACGATCCGTCGCAGATGGCGGTTATTTTTTCGCAGTATTCCTTTGAAGGGAATTTGGACATCAGCCAGTTCGATTTTGAAAAGGAAAGTCTCGGGGATCGCCTGCTCACGTTCACGCTGGAAAACCCCGGCTTTGTGGCTGGCTTTGTGACGAATCACTTCCTCAACACCGAGATCGGCGGATTGCTCTCATTGCCACTCATCGAACCCTTCAACGGACTCCGCGCCCCGGTCAATTTATATTGGATCGAATGGAATGGGACTCTTGAATGGTATAACCTCGCGCTGGTCATTTTTTATCTCGCGGTCATCGCCATCGGCATCGGCGCATCGTGGAGTCGCTTCAAATGGGTCGGGTTGACTCCGCTGGCGTTCAGCGTCGGCTACGCATTGGCGAACGGTATCTCGCGCTTTTCCTCGTGGCGATATAACCTGCCCGTTGATTGGATCGTCTACTTCTTCTTTGGCATCGGCGCGATTGAAATTTTGGTTTGGGTTGCTTCACTCTTCGGCGTGAATGTTTCGAAGCTAAAGGATTTTGACGCACTTGCACTGCGTCAGAGTGAGCAGCGCGATATACCAAGCAAATCGAAACACGCCATTCTCATCGCCGCGTTCATCATAGTCGGTTCGCTTCCCTGGCTTGCGGAAGGGATAGCCCAACCACGTTACACGTCAACGACTGATGAATTGAAAACGCAGGTAACTTTTCAAGACCCGTCTGTGGAAAAATTTTTATCTCAACCCAATTCTCTAATTCTCGAAGGTAGACTGCTTTATCCGCGCTTCTTCCGCCGCAACGATGGGATTTTTTCCACAACCCCGTGGGCGATCTACGCCGTCCGTGATTTTTCGCGGCTTGGGTTTATTGTGTTGAATGAAGGTGCCGCCAGCGTGATTTTCCCCGCAGATTCGCCGATCAAACTAACTCACGGCGCGGATGCGATCGTGGTCGGCTGTCAACGCGCAAATTATATCGAAGCGCGTTGGATTTTCTTCCCTGAATTGGATGAGACGTATCAGGTGGAAGCATTAAACGAATCGTGTAATCCATAATGCGCCTGAATCTGTGGTTTCGATACGCCCTTCGCTAGCGCTTCGGGCTACTCAACCACCATTTGTTTCCAAATGCCCCATTTCTCAACTCGCCTCCTCAATTGGTACAACAAAAACAAACGAACTCTCCCATGGCGCGGACATCGCGATCCATACGCCGTGTGGGTTTCCGAGATCATGCTCCAGCAGACGCGGGTGGAGACGGTGATTCCCTATTTCAAAAAATGGATGAAGTTGTTTCCGAATGTCCGCGCGTTGGCGAATGCCTCCGAGCGGGAGGTGTTGAACGCGTGGGAGGGACTCGGCTACTACAGCCGCGCGCGGAACTTCCACAAAGCCGCGAAAATCGTTGTTGATGAATACGACGGGAAACTTCCGCGCGATGTGGATGAATTGCGAAAACTGCCAGGCATTGGTCGCTACACGGCGGGCGCGTTGGCTTCGATTATCTTCGGCATGGACGAGCCCGCCCTCGACGGCAACTTGAAGCGAGTCTATGCGCGGCTGTTCGATGTGAAGAAGCCGGTCAGTTCAACGGAGGGGGAGAAACTGCTTTTGAAAATTGCTTACGAGAATTTACCCAAAGGCAAAGCGGCGGATTTCAATCAAGCGTTGATGGATCTGGGCGCGATGATCTGCACCCCGAAGAATCCGTGCTGTGAGGTTTGTCCGCTGGCGAGGGATTGCAAGGCGAAGGCGCGAGGTGTTCAGCATTTGCGACCGGTGAAGGTGGCGAAGAAAATTGTGCCCCATTACGTCCACGCGGCGGCGGTTATTGTAGAGCGAATTGCCAATTCGCTCTACGTGTTGCTAGCGCAACGCCCGTCGAAGGGATTGCTCGCTGGGATGTGGGAGTTCCCCAACGCGCGAGTCGAAGGCGACCCGGCTGGGGAGGTCGAGTCCGCTCTGAGGGCGGCATACAGGTTGAAGGTCAGAAAGAAGCGTGGTTTGCATCCGCTTGCAGTTGTGGAGCATACGTATTCGCATTTCAAGGTCACCGTTCATGCGTTTCGATGTGATGTCTCATCAAAGGCGATGGGCGATCATTTGAAATGGATTCGATTGAAAGATTTGGGGAAATATCCGATGGGGAAAGTTGATCGGGCGATTGCGAGGAAAATAAAAAGTGACAGTCACTTTTGAAGTGACTGTCACTTTGTTTTAATTCGCTCTACTCAACGTAACCAACACCATTGGTCTGCGCTTGGTCTCTTCATACAGATACGAGCGCACGGCGTTGGCGATGTCTTTTTCGCTTTCCCAGCCGCCGTTGTTGACGACATCCATGATGTGCTGGCGGACTTGGGGCAAAAGTTCTTCGGCATCCTCGGGCGAGACGAAGCCGCGCGTGATGATCTCGGGGTCGTGCAACAGCCGCCCGTTGAGTTTGTCCACGCTGATGTCAATGAGGAAGATGCCGGCGCGCGCGAGTTTTTCGCGTTCGCGCATCACGCCGAAATCAATTTCGCCGACCGAGTCGCCGTCTACGAACACGTAGCCGCCGGGGATGCGTTCGCCGAGCGTGAGTTTTCCGCCTGCCAGCACAACGATCTGACCGTTCTCGACGACCATCACATTTTCTTCTTCCACACCGACTTCGACCGCAAGTTTTCCGTGTCGTCTGAGGTGACGCAGTTCGCCGTGAATGGGGATGAAGTGCTTCGGTCGAACGAGGCTGATGAGGAGTTTTTGCTCCTCCTGTGAGGCGTGACCCGACACGTGAACCGGCGCGATGGCGTCGTAGATGACTTCCGCGCCGCGATGCATCAGGCGGTTGATCGTGCGGCTGATGGTCTCTTCGTTGCCGGGGATGGGATGCGACGACAGCACAACCGTGTCGCCTTGTTTCAGGTCGAACTGACGGTTCGTTCCGGCGGCGAGCCGTCCCACAATGGACGACGGTTCGCCCTGTGAGCCGGTGCACATGATCGCCACTTTATGATCCTGCATTTTCAATGCCTGGTCAATCGGCACGATGATCTCATCGGGAATTTCCAAATAACCCAACTTGCGGGCGATCTTCACGTTGTCCACCATGCTCGGACCGGCGAACGTCATCTTGCGCCCGTGTTTGGCGGCGGCGTCTGCCACTTGTTGCACGCGCGAGATCAGCGACGCGAACGTGGCGACGATGACTCGTCCTTGCGCTTCGGCGAACACTTTGTCGAATGCGGGCCCGATCACTTTTTCGGAGGGAGTCCAGCCGGGGCGTTCGGCGTTGGTCGAATCCGAAAGCAGTACGTCCACGCCGCGTTGTGAGAATTCCGCCAGTTTGGCGTAGTCGGTGGGCCAGCCGTCCACAGGCGTTTGATCGAATTTGAAATCGCTCATGTGCACCACAAGCCCGGCGGGCGTGGTGATGCCCAGCGCCACCGCGTCGGGAATCGAATGGCAGACGTGGAAGAACTCCACTTTGAACGGTCCGATCTCGATTGAGCCGCCCGCTTCCACTTTGTTCAGATCCGCTTTGGCGGAGGCGTTGTTGCGCGCGAGTTTGCCCTCGATCAAACCGAGGGTAAGCGGCGTCGCATAAACGGGCGCGTTGATATCATTGAGCAAATGATGGATCGCGCCGATGTGGTCTTCGTGTCCGTGCGTGATGACGATGCCGACCACGTTGCCCGCTTTGCCGCGCAAATATTCGTAATCGGGGACGATGTAATCGATCCCGATCATGTCGTTGGAGGGGAACATGATGCCCGCGTCTACGACCAGAATCTTATTCTGAAACTCGTAGGCGGTCATGTTCTTGCCTACTTCCCCGAGACCCCCCAGGGGAATGATCTTCAATTTTCCTTGCTTACTCATACAATATGTTTATCCTTGTTTGTTAAATTTTTTATCCGCCATTGGCGGTAAAGGTCATAAAAAAATGACCCTCGCTGACTTGCTCGCGAGGGATTGTGGTCACATGCGATTGTTTCAAACAAATGGCCCCAATTGCGCCACACTAGTCAACTTCAGTGGCTGGAAGTATAGCAGGGCGGAGGAGATTTGTAAAGCGGGGATTCGTCCTGAGTGGAGTGGCGCGTGAGGTTCGCGCCACGTAGTCGAAGGACGCCTCTTTCGCAGGGGAGGCTTGATTCAGTTTCCTTCGGCTTTTTTCACGCCTCAGCCTCGCGCGGGGACGAACCCCCGCGCTATTCATACGAAGCCCCCTCAAGGGGACTCCGTGTCGTCCATTCATAAATTGACATCCCTGCCTGCGTCATGTAAACTCCCTGCATGGACATAGACCTCGACCTCTATCGTCACGAAGTCCGCGTTTCGACGAATCCGCTCGTGAGGTTGTCGGCGATTGATATTTCGCCCGATCACCCCCAGCGGACGTTTGTTTTCATCCACGGGTTTGGGGGACAGGCGAGTCAGTGGCGCAACCAACTGCAAAAATTCGCAGTGGATAACCGCGTCGTTGCCCTCGACCTGCGCGGGCATGGACTCTCCGATAAGCCAACCAGCGGTTACGATATGCCGCAGATCATCGAAGATGTGGAAACGGCGCTGACACTTCTCAATGTAAAAGGCAGATTCGTTCTAGTGGGTCATTCCTTTGGCGGGGCAATCGTCACAGAGTATGCGTTGAAAAATCCGAACCGGGTCGAGAGGTTGATTCTGATCGCCACAGCGGGTCAATACAAACTGCGGACTTTGTATCGCTCTGTATTGAGTCTGCCAGTGTCTGTTCTGCGGTGGCTTGCGCCGCTTACGCGTTCATGGCTCCATGCCGCGCCGTACGCGCTCAAACGATTCTACGGGGATAACATGTCGAAGTGGATGGGCTGGGATCGCTTCGCCGCGCTCGAAGTGCCGACGCTGGTGATTCGCGGTCACCGCGACCGGGTGTTCGAGCGTCCATTTTTCGAGAGGGTGCCCGGGTCCATTCCGGGGGCGGAAGATGCCGACATCGGCGTGTCAGGTCACATGGTCATGTTGGAGCGGCGCGAGGCGGTGAACCGCGCGATGGAGCGATTCCTCGCAGGCGAGGGTCAACGTTCGTGGCGAGTATCCAATAGCCGTCCGCAAAAGAAAAGTGGACGCGAGTTATTGTTGAAAGAACGTCCGTGGCTGGAAAATTACGAGCAGGGCGTGCCGTACACGGTCGGCGTGCCGAATATTCCGTTACATCATTTATTGCGCTCGGCTGTGCGGCGTTTTCCGAATCGCCCCGCGATTTATTTTGAGGGGAGTCGTTTATCGTATCGGCAATTGAATCACGAGGCGAATCGATTCGCTAACGCGTTGCTTTCGCTCGGAGTTGGCAAGGGTGCGCGCGTGGTGCTGTTACTGCCGAACGTGCCGCAAATGGTGATCGGGTTTTACGGCGCGATGAAAGCCGGCGCGACGGCGGTGTTGTTGCCGCCGGTGATCGAGCCTGAGGAAATCGTGCGGCAGGTGAAGGATTCGGATGCCAGCGTTCTCGTCACGCTTTCGATGTGGGCGGGGCTTGCGAAACAAATTCAAGAGGGGAGCGGCGTTCCGCATGTGGTATTGACCGACCCCGCCGACTATTTGTCCCTGCCGAAGTATTTTGTCTCTTCGTGGCGCAATCGCGGCTACGGTTTGCGCAACTCGCTCAGATGGAAAGATTGGCTTGGTGGAAACAGCAACAAGTCGCCGACGGTTGAAGTCTCACCGGATGATCTGGCTGTGATCCAGTACACCGGCGGAACGACCGCGCAATCGAAGGGCGTGATGTTGTCGCATCGTAATCTCGTGGCGAACGCCTTGCAGACACGTCACTGGCTTCCCGAAGCGCGGGAGGGGAAGGAACGATTCTTATGTGTCGTTCCGATCTTTCACAGTTACGGCATGACCACCGCGATGAACGTGCCGATCAGTGTTGGCGCGGCGATGATCCTCAAAGCGCAATTCCAAGTGCTGGATGTGTTGAAAACTATCAAACGCTACAAGCCGACCATCTTTCCCGGCGTGCCGAACATGTATCGCGCCATCAACAGTTTCCGCGGCGTGCGCAAATTTGGAATTCAATCCATTAATTACTGTATCAGCGGCTCGGAGCCGTTGCACGTGGAAGTGCAGGAAGCGTTCGAGAAATTGACGAAGAGTCGCCTGGTGGAAGGATATGGCTTGACCGAAACGTCGCCGGTGACGCACGCGAATCCGCTGGGTGATAAACGCAGGGTCGGCACGATCGGCATTCCGCTCCCTTCCACGGAAGCAAAAGTGTTAGACCTCTCGCAAAAAAATAAAGAAGTGAAACAAGGTCACATCGGCGAACTCGCCGTGCGCGGTCCGCAAGTGATGATGGGATATTGGAAAGACCCAAACGCGACAAAAGAAGTTTTATTCGATAATGATTGGCTCCTCACCGGCGACATTGCGCAAGTAGACGAAGACGGATACACCCGCATCATCGCTCGCAAAGCGGATATGTGGTACCCCCATCAACACAAGAAACAGCCAGCGTTTCCGCGCGACGTGGAAGAAGTGATCTATGAAATCCCGCAAATCAAAGAGGTGGCGGTCACGGCTGTGGCGGGCAATCCGTTTGCGTTCGTGATCGCCGGGCAGGAACGCCCCACGCCGGCGGCGGTGATGGCATATTGCAAACGCAGACTGCCCGCGCATCTCGTTCCGCGTTTTGTGATCTTTATGGATGAATTCCCAAAATCCTATATCGGCAAAGTGTTGCGGCGTGAATTGGCTCGGAGATATGAAAAGCACGCCTGACATCGAAATCCCCACAACTGCAAATTATGTCCAACAGGGGAGCGGCTCGCCGGTCATTTTGATCCACGGCGTCGCCGCGTCGCTTCACGATTGGGACGAACTGACTCCCGAACTCACGAAGAATGGATACGCCTCGTACGCGCTCGATCTGCTCGGTCACGGCGACAGCCCCAAACCCGATTCGCGCTCGTATCATGTGGAGTGGCTCTTCGAACATTTCTCAAAATGGATGACGTCGCTTCATTTGACCGAACCCGCGATCCTCATCGGACATTCGCTCGGCGGATTCATCGCGCTGGAGTACGCGCGCCGCGTCTCTTCCTGGACGCGCAGTTTGGTCCTCGTTAGTCCGTTTTATACACGCCTCCAACTTCCTCTCCTCCTGCGCCGCTCGTATAGCAGTATCGGCTTGCGGAAAATCATCATCCAGCGGACGCCCGCGTGGCTCTTCCGCCTCATCGTGGATATGACCAGCGTGGCGATGGGACACAGTTCGGGCGCGTTACATTCCCTGCCGGAACACATCCGCGCTCAGACCGCGCTTGATTATGCGCGCACTGCGCCCGGCGTGTATCACATCCCTAACGAAATTCTGGATAGCGCTGAAACGTTGTCGCGCATCACGGTCCCAACTTTGGTTGTGTGGGGCGACCTCGATAAAACGCTCGCGCCTGAATCTTTTCCGAAGTTGGTCGAAGCCATGCCGCGCGCCGTTGGAAAGTCAATCCACGCCGGGCATGTGCCGCATCAATCGAACGCGGAAGAGTTCAACCCAATGGTGTTGGAGTTCTTGAAATCGCTTACCTGACTGGTTCCATGAAATATACCGCGCCTAACGCGGATGCTTCCGCTGACCAGCCGACAGATCCATCGGGAAGTTTGATCTGCCACCACAGATATGCCACGCCGTTTTCATAACGAGTGCAAACAGGACCGCCGATCACATCCACTTGTGTGTTGGGGATGTTGGTCAATATCCAGTTGTTCGAAATGCCGGGAGATGAGCGGAAGTTCAAACGGCGTTTAATGGTCGCTTTCATGCCCACTTGTAGTTGCGGCGGGAGCAGAGAGCACGCCTCTGCATCGGATGGGTTTTCGACAATAGGTGTGGGTGATGTTTCAGGAGTAGGAGACCCGCTAGATGGCTCGGTTGTTGGCGCTTGTGTTGCCGTATCGGCAGGCGCCGGTGTATTTGCAGCGACGATAGGCGTTGAAATTTCAGTTGATGATAAGGTGGCGGGGATACCTGTTGGCGCGGGGGAGGGTGTTTGGGCAGAAGGGCGTGGGGTGGATGTCGAAACGAATGAAACGGACTCTTGCGTCTCTCTGGAACCTCTCCAGTTTAAATAGAAGAATAAGAAGATCAATAATAAGATAATAGCAACGACCAATTTGAACAGGTCGTAAAATGGTGCGTAGGAGGATCTGCTCATGGCGCTTTTCTTTTTCCCTGCGCGGCGGCGATATTTTCCGCAAAGCCCTTGGCTTGATCGAGAATCGCGTTTCCCCTTTTCGTGAAGAAGCGTTTGTAGAGTGTTCCTAATACCTGTTCCATTTCTTTAGGCGTTTGTTGAGCGAGCTGTTCAAAGGTTTTAATACCCGAGTCGTTCAGGCGTTTTGCAAAAGTAGGACCAATCCCCTTGATCGCTTGGAGGTTGTGCGTGCCGTCCTTGTTCAGGAGATGTCCGATCAGCGCGGCGGCTTTGATGCGGTTGATCTCGTCTTCCAGTTCTGCGATCCGTAATTGAAGACCTGAATTTTCCTCCTCTAATTTTTTATGCGCTTGTATGAGAGCTGTTTTTTCTTCGCTGCTCACGTCCGATCGTTCTTTTTGTAATCGCGCATTTTCTTCCGCCAGCGATTGTATGCGCCCGCGCCAATAGAACCAATCAATGACCCATTCCACAAGCCAGCCGATCAGCAAGCCAAGGACGAATGTTGCAATGATGTTCATTGGGTTGTCCCTTCCGCGTTTTGATTATCCGAGAGAGGGTATTGTATCAGTAAGCAAGTCGTGATTTGATACGATATTTTAAGGTCATGCCTCTTGAATTGAAAAATCGGTTGTGCTAGAATGTGGCTTGAAAATAGCCAAATGTATGGGGATGCAGAGCCTGTACGCCCACAGATGGCGGCAACAAATGTTCTAAATAACGGAGTGTTTTTCATTCATGCGGTGCCCATACTGCCAGCATCACGACTCTAAAGTGCTCGATACCTCCCATGATAACCACGGAGGAATCCGCCGCCGCCGCGAATGTTTCAAATGCGGACAGCGTTTCAGCACCTACGAGCGTCCCATCCTTGCGACGCCGCTTCTGGTGAAACAGGATGGCACGCGCGAAGAATTTGACCGTGAAAAGCTGGCGCGCGGCGTCCGCATCTCGTGCGCGAAACGCCCCGTCTCCGCCGCAGACATCGAGCGCATGATCGGACAAGTCGAATCGCAATTACAGAAAATGGGCAAATCGGAAGTTTCCTCCCGCATTGTTGGCGACCTTGTGATGAAAGGTCTGAAGGAGCTGGATCAGATCGCGTACATCCGTTATGCGATCGTGTATCTCGGGCTGGATGATCTCCAGTCCATTCGCAACGAAATTAATCATTTACTCGAAGGCTAATTCACCGACAACCACATTCCGCAAAGGGCGGAGTGTAAATGGTTGTCGGATTTTTTGTCGAAATTAATAACCGCCCGATTTGTGTCATGCTGAGCGGAGCGAAGCATCTCTACGACGACATCAGAGACCCTTCGCTGGCGCTCAGGGTGACATAACGGAAGTTCACAAATCACTTTGAGGAGAGTGCGTCATGGCTACCAAAGCAGTCACGAAAACCGAGCAAGTAAAAAATGGGTTGCTTCCCACACCGCCCATGCCGAAGGATTTACCCAAGGCAAACCTCACCGACAACGCGCGGCAAGTGTTGATGAAACGCTACGTTCGCCGCGGGGACGATGGCAAGCCCGCCGAAACGGTCGAGGAGATGTTTTGGCGTGTGGCGTATCACGTGGCAAAGGTCGAAGCGCTGTGGGATGCCGACATTCAAGAACGGACGATCCAGTACTACCATTTATTATCCAGCAAGAAATTTTTTCCGAACTCTCCTACGTTTACAGGCGCAGGGACTCCGCTCGGTCAACTGGCGGCATGTTTCGTGTTGCCCATCACCGATGATATGGGACGTCACTCGGCGGGCATCTTCCAAACTCTGCGCGACGCGGCATTGATCCAACAAACAGGCGGCGGGAATGGATTCTCGTTCTCGCGTCTACGTCCGCATGGCGCGATGGTGCAGACCTCGGCAGGTCAGGCAACGGGACCTGTAGGATTCCTGCGCGTATACGATCATGCCTTTGGTGAGATTGCGCAGGGCGGTTGTTTATTGCCTGAAACGTTGGTGTTCACGAACAAAGGCTTGTTACGGCTGGATGAGATCGTTGATGAAAATAAAAATGGCTGGCAGGAACATCAACTTTCTGTTCCGACAGATGAAGGGAATAAAAACTCTCCGCGCGGATACAACAACGGAGTAGCCGATGTAATGCGTGTTCACACTCGCGAAGGCTTGAGCATCACTGGCACCCCTAATCACAAAGTAAAAGTGATGACAGATGACGGTCCCCAATGGAAAGAGATTCAAGATTTAGCAAAAGGTGATTGGATCGTCGTTCGCACGGGCGAACATACAGGCGCGTTGCAATCTTTGAAGAAGCCGACACAGAAACATGGAAATCAGGTGATGCCCGAGTTGCCGTCCATGCTTGAGGAAGAATTTGCTTTCTTCTTGGGTTATTTGGCAGGCGATGGGTTTATGGCGCAAGGCGAACAGGATCATCGTGTGGGCGTGAGTGTGGCTCACTCTTCCTATTTGATGGAAGAAATGCCGATGATGCTGGAGCGGCTCTTCAATGTAAATGTCCACCGAATGCAGAAGCCTAATGACAAATCAGTGACTTTTGTGATGGACAATCGCGCCATCAAAGATTTCTTGCTGATGAATGGACTTGGCAAGCAAACAAGCCGCAACGTGTCTGTCCCGCGTTTGATTCGACAGTCTCCTGCGAATATCGTCGGCGCGTACTTGCGCGGACTGTTCGAAGCGGACGGCACCTTGGTGTACGGCTATCCCACGCTGACCACATCCTCAGCACGGCTGGCGCGAGAAATTTCCACGTTATTGATCGGTCTCGGTTGCCCTGTTGGTATCCGCACAGTTTCGGCTGGCTTGGATCGCTGGGGAGATTCTGAAACACATCAGGTAAAGATCACATCGACGGTTGGTTTGCAGGCGTGGCGCGAAAAGATCGGATGCGACCAGCGCTCACGGTTCGTCCCTGCCTACGCATGGGAGAGCGACCAACGCCGTGAAAGTTCGTATGTCTTGCCTAACCCGAAATATTGGTTGCAACCCGTTTTAGATACGATCACACTCGAACAGATTGACGCCAAAGGACGCGGCAGGAATATTAACTTCCGAAGCACCGAGCCGCGCTTGCGCCGCCAGTTATTGCGATACATGCGCGATGACAGAAACTTGACGCGCTCGGGCTATGACTTGCTGAAAACCGAATATTTCGATGTGTTTGAGAATGCGCCTTCCGCGGATAATTTCTGGTTTGTGGAGGTTGGCGGAGTCGAATCGGCGGGCAAGTCGCTGACGCTTGATCTTGAAGTGAATGACAATCACACATACCTCGCTTACGGCATGGTGACTCATAACACGCGGCGCGGCGCGAATATGGCGGTCCTGCGCGTGGATCATCCCGATGTGGAAGATTTCATCGTGTGCAAGATCAACGAGAATCAAATCACGAACTTCAACATTTCTGTCGGTATCACGGACGCGTTCATGTGCGCGGTGAAGAACGATGAAGAATGGGAGTTGCGATTCCCTGATTTGAAAGAGATGAAGCAAAAAGGATTCAGCGGCACGCTCGAACAAGCCGAAGCCGCGGGGATCACGATCCACACGTACAAGAAAGTGAAGGCGCGCGAGTTGTTCGATAAGATCGTCAAGCAGGCGCATCACAACGGCGAGCCTGGCGTGTTATTCCTCGACGCGGCGAATCGGAGCAATCCCGTTCCGCATTTGTATCCGCTCGAGGCGACGAACCCCTGCGGTGAGCAATGGCTTGGACCGTACGAAAACTGCTGTCTCGGTTCGGTGAACCTCAATGAGCATTGCGGACCCGACGGGACTGTTGATTGGGAATTGTTGCGCGAGAGTGTTGTGCTGTCCACGCGCTTCCTCGATGATGTTGTTGAAGCGAATGCGTATGTGCCTGCTGTGCCGCAACTCACTGAAGCCGCGCACAAGGCGCGTCGCATCGGACTTGGCATCATGGGGCTTGCGGACTTGATGTATCACGTCGGTGTGCGATACGGATCGAAGGAGGGGCAGGAGTTCGGCGCACAGGTGATGGAGTTCGTCCGTTATCACGCGATGGTCACGAGCGTCGAGTTGGCGAAGGAACGCGGCGCGTTCCCCGCCATCGAAGGAAGCATCTACGACAAAAAAGATATGAAGTGGGCTCCGCCGCAGACGCTGGTCAACTATCAGAATAACTGGAACAAGCCGCCCGTCGAATGGGACGCGGTGGTGGATGGAATCCGCAAGCATGGAATCCGCAATGCCGCGCAGACCACTGTCGCTCCAACAGGTACGATCGCAACAGTCGCGGGCTGTGAAGGTTATGGCTGTGAACCCGTCTTCGCGCTCGCGTATATTCGTCACGTCAACGATAACGGCAAAGATCTGAAACTTGCGTATGCCAGCCCGCGCTTCGATGAGGCGTTGAAAAAATTGGGGCTGGGCGAAGAGAAGCGGCAGGAGATCGTCGAGCAGGTGATGCGCGAAGGCACGTGCCAGCACATCAAAGAAATTCCGCAAAGCGTGCGCGATACGTTCGTTGTGTCGGCGGACATCACTGCCGATGAACATGTGCGTATGCAAGGCGCACTGCAAGCGTTCGTGGATAACTCGCTGTCGAAAACGGTGAACTTCCCCGAGGGCGCAACCGAAGCGGATGTTGCCACCGCGTACATGCTCGCGTGGGATCTCGGATGCAAAGGCATCACGGTGTATGTGACTGGCTCGCGCGATAAAGTGGTGTTGGAGACGAATGCCACTGCGGATAAAAAGACGCCTCAATCCCAGCCGACAACTGATTCGGCTGCGAAGCCTGACGCTTCGTCTGCGGCTACTCCTCCGCTCAGCGCGACATTCTTCCACGACCCGAAGAAACCGCGCCCCCGCGCGTTGACGGGGAAAACGTACAACGTCGAGACTCCCGTTGGCAAGGCGTTCATCACCATCAACGAAAACGGAGGCGAACAACCGTTCGAGGCGTTCATCAACACCGCCAAGGCTGGCTCTGAAACTGCCGCAGTGTCTGAAGCCATCGGCAGACTCATTTCATATATCTTGCGCATGGCTTCAACCGTGAAGCCAACAGACCGAATGCGCGAGATCGTACGTCAACTCATCGGCATCGGCGGCGGTCGCTCGCTGGGATT
>CAYWCN010000050.1:0-22837 GCA_964456775.1 uncultured Anaerolinea sp. | reverse complement strand
AGAATAATTAGATGCGACTTGTGTTACTGTTCCTGAATTTGACGGCGGAAAAACTTTGCTAACTAATAACGTGAGAACAGGGACTAATAGTGATAACAAAACACCTAATCCAACTGCTATTAGCCCTGATTTCCAAGATAGGGGTTTCCAGCCAATAGTTGCCAGTGGTTGATTCTCGACGGTTTGTGTAAAAAATAGCATCACAAAAGCCAAGCCCCAAAATACACCAAACCCTATCAAGGTAGAAACTGGTTCATTGATATTAAGTTTAATGAACACTGGATTGATGAACAATGTGAAAATTACGGGGACGGCCAGCGATAAACTCAATCCAAGAATCTTTTTTTGCATATTGATACTATTTATCCTTTGCAGGGAACCGCCCAACTACGTCCTTAATCCTACTTTTTGCCGTATAAGACGCCGCAGGGGTGGTTATACGGCAAATTCTTTGTTTAATATCCTACGCACAGATTATAAACCGCTGTTCCAAAAGTGCCAATAAAATGACCCAACCTGATCCTCTCTCCAAAGAAAATAAACTGCTCGAACAGGCTCAGGGCAAATCTACACCCACGCGCTTAGCGTCCAACGCCGCGGACTCACCGTCAAATCCCCTCTGATACATAATCCCCAGTCTCTAGTCTCTAGTCTCCAATCTCTAATTCTCTAATCCCCCCCAATTACCAATTACTACTTACGCCTCACAACCAATCTCTATCCCTCCCTCACCACTGGAACCGTGAAATAAAACGTCGTCCCCTTGCGGAACTCGGATTCGAACCAAATCTTCCCGCCTTGTAATTCAATTAGATTCTTAGTGATGCTCAATCCCAAGCCGGTGCCGGGGGCTTCGCGCACTTTTTCATCGCCCGAACGGAAAAATTTATTGAACATGGACTGCTGGTCTTCCAGAGTCATTCCGTAGCCGTTGTCCTGCACCTTGATCTGGATCATATCGCCCACGCGGACGGCTTGCACAAGGATGCGCGCGCCTTCGGGCGAGTATTTGTTCGCGTTACTCACGAGGTTGGTGATGATCTGAACGAAGCGGTTGCGGTCGCACCACGATTTTGGGAGTTCGTGCGGAATATCCACTGTAAGGGTCTGGTTCTTTTCCGCCACCTGTGTTTTGGTCAACGCCACGACCTCGTCAATCGCATCCCAGACCGGCACGGCGCGCGGCTCGATTCGCAAATTCCCGCTTTCGATGCGGGAAATTTCAGTGAGATCGGATACCAGCGTCGCCATGCGGTTGACGTTGTTGCGGATCGTGGTCAGGAAACTGATCTGTCCCTCGCTCAGTTGACCGGTCGCGCCGGAGAGCATCAAGTCGCTGTAGCCTTTGATCGAGGTCATCGGCAGTTTCAATTCATGCGACACCACCGAAACGAATTCCGATTTCGATTTGTTCGCCTCCACCGCGTCATCGCGCGCCACCGCCAGTTCCTGCGTGCGTTGTTTCACTTTCTCTTCGAGGCTGGCATACGATTCGCTCAGAGTCTCCGCCATCTTGTTGAAGTTTTCAGTCAACACGGTGATCTCGTCCCTGAAAAACCAGAATGACGGCTTCACTTTTTGATTCAGATCGCCCTTGCTCATTTTCGTGGTCGCGTCGGTCAATTGTGACAGCGGGCGCGTGAACGTGAGGAATGCCGCCAGCCAGAACCAAAGCGCGGTCAGCCCGAAGACGCCGGTCACGGTGATCAGCACCACTTGGATGTTCCGACTCACGGCGAACAAGTTCTCGATGGGCTGCGCCACCAGCACGTAGCCCTGGTCCGCATCCATGATGGTGAGCGAATGCGCCAACATGCGGAATTCTTCGTTCGTGCTGTACGTCACGTTGACCGCCGGCGAGTCGGTTGAGGTCAACCAGCCCTCGTTGATCAATGTCTCGTAGCCCGCCGCCGGGTCGAGAGTCGAAACGATGACCGCGTTATCTTTTACGATGGCGACATCGGTGTTGATGATCTGGCTGATATTGTCAATGTATGCTTGATCCATGTAGAACGCGGCAAGCGCTGTGCCGACCAATCGTCCCCCGTTGAACACCGGCGCAACGCCGATGATCAGCGAACTCTGCGGCGAGATGGCGACACTGCTGACCGGCTTGCCCGTTGACATCGCTTGTAAGATCAACTCCGCGCGGATGCGCTCCGCGTCTTCACTGACTTGAAGCCTGCGCGTCACGGTCGGTCCGCCATAAAAGTACGCCGTGTCGCCGTTCTTGTAATCTGCGGCATACAGCGAAAGTTCCTGCAAACCAAGCGACGATTTATTTTCAGCCAGCGCCGCGCTCGCCGCATCCAGGTCGGAAAATGCCGCGATCACATCCTGTTGTTCGGCGAGCAGGGCGGCGTTATTGCGCGCCAGCACTTCCGAATTTTCGATCAGTCCGCCGACAGAAGTGGCAACCTCCGCCAGCCTGCGGTCGGCTTCTTGTTCGATGCGGCTGTTGATGATGCGGTTCGTCAACGGGGATAGCACAGCCACCAACACCAGAATGGTGATGGCAAGCGGAAACACCAGCTTCGCTTGAATGTTGAGATATTTTTCGCGGATCAGTCCGCGCCACGCGTTGAGCATAGATCAGGCTTGGCGTTGTTTCGAGTAATACGAGATCAGTGAAACGAGGATGATGATTCCCACGCCCACGATCACGATCAGGATGGGGGACAGCGGTTCATTCCCGCCCGACGATTGATTCTGCGCTTCGGGCGCCATCACCATGAAGCCTTCGTTCAACGCCGCCGCGGGGATCTGATTCTTCACCGCCGGCAGTTCGTTCTTCAAATAGTACACAACCGCGTCGGCATCTTCCGCCGTCAGGTTGGTGTACGCGTACCACGGCATGAGGATGAGTCGGCGTCCGTCTTTTGCCACGCCCGAAAGGATGGCGCGTTTCACTTCTTCGTCTGTCCATGCGCCGATTCCCGTTTCTTTATCGGGTGTGATGTTCCCGCCATAGACGATTCCCCACGGTCCCTCGTAAGGCTGTCTGCCGGCGAGATATTTATCCAATTGAGGAGCGCCGGTGGTTGGGTCAACTGGCGTGTGACAATCGGTGCATCCCATCACGCTGTTGACGAGATAGGCTCCACGCGCGGCAGGGTCTGACGCGGGCGGGGCAGTGATCCCCGTCTGAAATGGAGGCGAGGGCATCCCCTCGGTGGAAACGGTGCGCGCAGGGACTTCGTTGCTCACGGCGTCCACCGAACGCAAATAGGCGACGACCGCTTCGAGGTCGGCATCCGCCATGTTGTTGTAGACGTGATACGGCATGACCGGGAAAAGCAAATTGCCTTCGTTATCAATGCCTGTCTTGATGGCGATCTTGACCTGATCGTCAGTCCACGCGCCGAGCCCTGTCGCTTCGTCGGGTGTGATGTTTTTGGTAAAGACCATCCCCGCGGGTCCCAGATCGAAGACGCGGCCGCCGCCCATGAATTTATTTTCATCCGAGGCTTCGAGGTCGTTGAATGCGAGGGTTTGAATCTGTTCGAGGGTGAGGGTTTGCGGGTTCCCGTATTCCGCCTTGAGCGGAGTATGGCAGGAGGTGCATCCCGCGACGGTGGCGATGTATTTTCCGTGCTGGACGAGATCGTCCTGCTGAACGGAGCGATAGCGAAGTGAAGGATCACTGAGGCTGGCGTCTGCCGCCCGGACGGCGCCGCCAGCGAATAGAAGCGCAACAAGAAGTGAGAGAATGCCTGTGAGTTTCATAACCCTGTTTCCTTTCAGGTAAGTATTGACGCCTGTATTGGAAGCATTATAAATCTGCCCGCCAGAGAAATACCATTCAAATTTGATAACAATTCTCCGAAATCAAAAACGGAACTGTTAGGTTCCGTTTTCTGGTCGAAGTCCCTCCGGTGTACGCCTGCGCCGACAGGTCAGCCGCCGCTCAAATACAGGATCGCAAATGACGCCAGCCAATGTTCCACCATGTAGTCGGAACCTGTCACCGCGCCCATGCTTGCGCCTGCGTGCGCGTTGACTCCAGCCTGCAAGAAAGTCTTTCGCGCGTCGTCTGTCGGCAAATGGGTTAGGGCGAGTTTCCACACAAAGGCGCGATACAAATTCAACCCGTGGAGATGCGCCGTCTGCCCGTCGCTCGCATCGGATACGCGGGCTGGTTCAAACAGCGACGCGGGCTTCCCAGTCGAAAGGTCGGGCAGGAAGGCGTCCAGCCATTGGAGGAATGTCTTTTCATCTAAGATGGCGCTCATCAGTTCCACTTCGGTGAGAGCGGGTGATAGAAAATCGCTTCCGCCGGGTTCGTATCGAGCGGGATAATCCCGATCTTCTCCATACCATTTGACCGCTATCTGCGTGATGGTGGTCAACAGCCGATCATCTCCGTGGTTCGCCAAATATTTTGCCCACGGAACGGAACGCGCCAGACCGAACGCACTGTTGCTGTGCATTCCCACGCGGACGGGATAGGTGGCTTTCGGAAGCCATTCCAAAAACAATTCGGTGATCGCATCTGCAAGCGGACGCAACGCGGTTAAATATTTTTCAGCCCGTTCATGGTTCCAGATCGTTAATTCGTGAGCGAGCGTCAACGCCCAGCCCCAACCGTACGGACGTTCAAAACTTCGGCGGGCAAGCAAATATTTTGTTTCCTGCAATAAAGCAGGTTCGGTTAAGTGATTCTCGAAAACCGCGATTGCCGCGCTCTGGTCAAGAACTTCAGGCACAAGGCGCAAGAGACGAATGAGCGCCCAGTGCATATGAACGCTCGAATGCCAATCAAAGCAACCATAAAACGCGGGATGCAGTTCGCGCGGAGTCGGACGGTCACTTGGCCCCGTTATCACGTGTTGCATGGAATTGGGATATTCCTGCATTACCGCGCGAATGATCGTGTCCGCATAGGCAGAAGCCACTTGGCGAAGAACAGTCGTTGTATCTTGAGGTATCACGATTGGAAATCTGTTTGTTTAGTAATGGCTGGGATTAGCGATAGATAAGGAGCGAGGCCGGCAAAGCCGTCCAACAAGAAAAATGATAAGGCGTAGAAAACTGCTTGAGATTGCCGCAGAATCCCCAGAGTCAGGTGCACTCTCTGTTGGCTGGTTTTCATTGATAAGCATTGGTCATTTTTTCATGAGGTAATACAACATCGATATACACTGTATATTCTTTAGCATTTTGAGAAAAGACCATGCCTTTATTTGTGCCACCAAATTGCAGATAAATTTCTTTTGCCATATCTCCTTCAATGAACATTATTGGGCTAGAAGCTTCTAATGAAGGAAAATGTTCATCCCACAGGATTGCGGTTTCGGGTAGATTATCGTTATATGGATCCCTGCCTGCTTGCACCCACAACAATATTCGGTCTGGATAGTAAGGTGTCGTACCTGCCGGCTCATAGTTGTCCAAATACTGAAGAATAGATTTCATTTGTGGAATTAGATACTGTATATCAGGTTCGTAAACACACAGGTCTCTTGATTTGTCAGCATTTACTGAAATGCAATAATCCCGTCCGTCAAAACTCTCTTGATAATCATTTCCATAATTATAGAGTGTGTCTGTCGGATCATGCTTTTGGTTGGATTCGAGCGAATAAAAGCCTAATGTTTCTAGCTTTGCTAGAAATCGTTTTATCTCATCAGGCGATAAAAACTTTTGCTTGTACGTTCCATCTCCAACCCCTTCGCTCGAAGTAATAATCATTTGCCCATCATCGTATAAGACAAGCCTAGAATAAGAACGGAAAGAGTTCAGGTCAAAGAAGCCATCAAAAACTGAATGGTCACCAATAACGTAATAGTCAAAAAGAACCTGTTTGTTGGGGTATGGTGGAAGAGGAGTAATTGTTGAAGTCGGAGTTAAAGTTGGTTGTGGCGTCCTCGTTGGCGTTGATGTTACTGTAAGAGTTGGGTTCGGCGTAAAGGATGGTATAGCGGTGAGAGGAAAATTATTTTGCCCACTGCAAGCCGCAAGAATTATGCAAACCACCACTGAAATTAAGAACTGTTTTTTCATGAGATTATTGTGCAAATTATAAACCTCTACCACGCAAGTAACAACAAAATGATGTGAATCGTAACCGATTCAAAGGTCAGAACAAAAACACGGATGAAGCATCTCGCGCTCCATCCGTGTTCTCTAATCCTCTAATTCTCTGCTTGCCTACCTTCTTCCACCACGATCACCGCCGCGACGATCACGATCGCCTCCGCGACCGCGATCTCCACCGGGTCTTCCGCCTCCACTGCTTCGGCGCGGACCGTCTTTCTCGCGCGCTTCTTGGGCAGTCCAGCCTTCCAACACAGCCTGACGCGAGAGTCGGATTTTACCTTGCCCGTCAATGTCGGTCACCATCACGGTGATCTCCTCTCCCATGCTGACCACATCTTCCACTTTGTTCACGCGCTCGGAAGCGAGTTGCGAGATGTGGACGAGCCCGTCCATGCCGGGCAGGATTTCGACGAATGCGCCAAAGTCTGCGATGCGAACGACCTTGCCGGTATAGATGTTCCCAACGACAGCCTCTTCGCCGAGTCCGGCAATGCGTTCCTGCGCGATCTTCGCGCCAACCGCATCGGTGGATGCGATGTAGACTGTGCCGTCTTCTTCGATGTCGATCTTCGCGCCAGTCTCTTCTTGCAATGCGCGGATGTTCTTGCCGCCCGGTCCGATCAACGCGCCGATCTTGTCCACGGGAATCTTCACGGTGATGATACGCGGCGCGTGTTCTTTGATGTCGGGTCGCGATTCGGGTAACACTGCCAGCATCTTTTCCAAAATGGACGCGCGCGCCACCTTCGCCTGTTCGAGCGCTTCTTTCATCATCTGCGCGCTCAAGCCGCTGATCTTGATGTCCATTTGCAACGCGGTAATTCCCGCCAGTGTTCCCGCCACTTTGAAATCCATATCGCCGAGATGATCTTCGGTGCCTTGAATGTCTGTCAAAATTTTATAGCGGCCCGAACCGTTCAAATCTGTGATCAATCCCATCGCCACGCCGGAGACCGGGGCTTTGATCGGCACGCCGGCATCCATCAACGCGAGAGTCGAG
This sequence comes from uncultured Anaerolinea sp., assembly GCA_964456775.1. Lineage (GTDB taxonomy): Bacteria > Chloroflexota > Anaerolineae > Anaerolineales > Villigracilaceae > Defluviilinea. Next base: position 15,798 of record CAYWCN010000050.1, on the reverse strand, counting down.
CCGCAGACGGAGCCCATCGAGGTCGAGCCGTTGGATGACAACGCTTCGGATACGACGCGCAAAGTGTAAGGGAACGATTCCTCCGCAGGGAGAACTGGTTCAAGCGCGCGTTCTGCCAATGCCCCGTGACCGACTTCGCGGCGGCTTTGTCCGCCCATGCGTTTCACTTCGCCGGTGGAGTACGGCGGGAAGTTGTAATGATGGATGTAGCGTTTGTTTCTGATCGGGCTGAGTCCATCGAGTTCTTGCGCCTCGCCCAACGTGGCAAGAGTCGCAACAGATAAAATTTGCGTCTCGCCGCGGGTGAACAAGCCTGAGCCGTGCGCGCGCGGAGAAATTGCCACCTCGCACCAAATGGGGCGGATGTCGGTCGGCGTTCGCCCATCGGGACGTTTGCCCATGCTGAGGATGCGTTCGCGCACCACGTCCATTTCCGCCTGTTCAAACGACTCGCGGAACATGTTGACGGGGATGTAATTCGCCGGGTCGCCGCCCTCAGGCACGACGCACAATTCGGTTTCGGCTTCGGTCTTGATGGCTTTCATGCCGGAATAAAATTCGTTCTTGCTCAACGGCTTGTCGAGCAGGGCGTTCATCGCTCCGCTCACACGGTCGAACACTTTCTTCTTGACCTCCGCGCTCGGCACGAACAATTCAACTTCGCGTTTCGGTTTGCCCAACTCCGCTTGCATTTTCAATTGCAGTTCGATCAGCGGCTGGATGGACTTGTGACCGAGTTCAAGCGCGGCGACCATCACATCTTCGGGAATTTCGATCGCGCCGCATTCCACCATGAGGATGGCGTCTTTTGTGCCGGCGATTCGCAAATCGAGATCGGATGTCTCCATTTCGGCGTACGTCGGGTTGATGACGAATTCGCCGTTGACGCGTCCCACGCGCACCGCGCCGACGGGTCCGCCCCAGGGGATGTCTGAGATCATGATGGCGGCAGACGCGGCGTTGATCGCCAACACGTCAAGCGGGTTCACGCCATCGGACGATAGCGAGAACATGGCGACTTGCACTTCGTTCCTCATCCCATCTTGAAACAGCGGGCGGAGAGGACGATCAGTTAGACGGGCGACGAGAATCGCCTCCGTGCCGGGTCTGCCCTCCCGTCGGAAGAACGAACCGGGGATCCGTCCGCCGGCGTAGAGTCGTTCCTCATATTCCACAGAAAGCGGGAAGAAGTCTATGCCTTCGCGGATATCGCCCATGGTCGCCGCCGCGAACACGATGGATTCGGGCGTGCCGAACGTCACCGCGCCGCCAGCCTGCCCGGCGAGTTTGCCAGTCTCGAAGGTGATGGTATGCTTCCCAAGCGTGGTTGAATATTTTTTTGATTCGGGTTTCATTGAAATGTCTCCTGTTGCGCAAATCTTGTCCTGAGTTCATCGAAGGATGACAATTTGCGCTACTAATTTCCGCCTCAAGTCAGGGACTGAAGAGTGTGAACAACTGTAGTGACGATTTCAATCGTCAAGAACGACTAAAGTCGTTACTACGAATGTTATTCGCGCTATTCAATTCCTGACGGCGGATTATTAATAAGACCTCACAGGTCTGTGAGACCTGTGAGGTCTTATCGAACTACTTGTGACGCAGGCTCAAACTCTCGGTGACGCCCAGATAACGCTGGTAATCCGCTTTACGCAGGTAGGTGAGTAACCGACGGCGTTGCCCAACCATTTTGAGCAATCCACGGCGACACGACTCATCTTTTTTGTTGATACGGAGATGATCGGTCAGTTGCTGGATGCGTCCCGTCAGAATTGCGATTTGCACTTCGGGCGAGCCGGTATCCGTGCCGTGGCGATGATAATCGCCGATGAGTTTGGTCTTAACTTCTTTTGCGAGTGGCATGACGTATGCTGTTTCCTTTCTCTAGTTTATGCAGGTCTCCATGCTCGCAGTCTACCGAGGCAAACCGCTTGCAGGACCAGTCACGGGCGGAGATTATACCAGAAAAGGATGGTCAGACTTCCACTTGGATCGCGCTGCCTGATTCGTAGCGTTTCAATCCGCGATAAAAGACGAAAAGCGCCAGGAGTAAGAATATCGCCGCGCCGGAGGTGATCTGAAGCAGGCGCGCCCACGTGAAGTCGCGGACAAATTCGGTGGGGACGGTTCCGATCAACGCGGCGGGGACGAGGGTAAGCAGAATGAATTTGGTTGTCGCGTCGAAGAGGGCGCTGGGGTAAAGCGAAAATGTCAAAATCGCGCTCAACGCGAACTGACTCAACGCGATGGTGTTGCCGAGCCAGAACGACAGACTTTGAACGATGACGAGGAAGCCGATGAAGATGCACACGCCCGCGAACACGCCGATGAGATAGCGGAGAATGCCGTCGGGGGTGAGATAGCCGGCGAGGATGAAACTGCCCACCCCGTAGATCAGATCGCCCATCCCGCTGCCGATGCTTTTGGAGGCGAGTACATGCAGTAGCACCGGGCGTGGAAGCGAAAGGTAATAATCCAGCCGCCCTTGCACGATCACTTCGGCGAGCGTGATGAAGTTTCCGAAGAAGAAAGCGCCGATGCCCCACGCGCTGGCGGTGATGGCGAAGAGGAGCACCATGTCTCTGATGTCCCAGCCGCGCACCTCTTTGAACTTGTCGAAATACAAGTACCAGAAAATGAAGTACACGCCGTTGTTGATGATCATGAACACAACCTGCGTGAAGAATGCCGCGCGGAATTCCATTGCGGCTTGAAGGTTGGCTTTCCATAAAGCGAAGAGGAAATTAATTTGCCTCATCTCATCCGCCGTTCACGGTGAGGACTCGTTCACTGCGTTTATACACAAACGCAAGAACTGAAACGAACACAACGACCCAAATCGCCTGACCGTATAACATTCGAACGAAGAGATCGAGATCGGGTTTGACGAACAGACGCGCAGGCGCGTACATCATGTAAGGGAAGGGGAGCGCGTACGCGATCTTCTGGAGCCAATCGGGGAACATGTCGAGCGGGAGCATGAAGCCGCCGAGGATGAACACCAATTTTTGGTAGATCAACTCGAACGAGTTTGTTTCCTCCACGACGAATGCCGCCAGACCGATCAACGCCATGAAGCAGAAGTGGAGAATCCACGCGCCGATCAATGTGGTGAGCGCCATTGCCCAGCCGGTGACTCCGGGCGGCGAACCAGCCAGAATCCACGCGGTGAGGGAGCCGATGATGAGATTTAGACTCATCCGCACTGTTCCGTCGCCCAAGCCAACAAAGAAGTGATAGACCAAAAAGTTGTAGGGCTTGTTGAGGATATATGCGACCTCGCCATTTTTTACCTGCTCAGAGATCGTCCGGTTGATGCGCGGTCTGCCGAGTTCCAGAGTCTCTGCCATCATCAAATACCAGATCATGTTATTGAACGTCAGCCCGTTGATCGTATCTGTATTTGCGATGGCGAACGTCGTTCCCCACAGCCCGGCGAAGATGAACAAAAATGTGACAACGCTCACCGACCTGCCGAGGAAATCTCCCGGATAGGCGAGGTTGTTGATGATCTGCATGGTGAGGATGGAGAAGTATTTTTTCATTTTCATATTCCGTCATTGCGAGGAGGGCGCAGCCCGACGAAGCAATCCCCGTCACAATGTTGGAGATTGCTTCGCCCTAACGGGCTCGCAATGACGATGGCGCATCTTGATAAATCTTCGCAATCACTTCCTCCAGCGGCGGATCCGAAACGGTGATGTCTACCAATTCGCCCGCCTGAGAGAGATGCGCCATGACCGCGTCTACGGGAGTTTTGGTGGTGTCGAAGCGCAGTTTCACGCCGTAACTGCCGACTTTCAGGATTTCAACTCCGTCAATCGTGAAATTCGGCGAGACTTCTTCAGCATAACGGACTTCGACCATTTTGCGCGTGAGGAATTTTCGTTTGAGATTCGAGACCTTGTCTTCGTAGACGATCTGTCCGTGGTTGATGATGATCACGCGGCGACAGAGCGCTTCGAGATCACCCGCATCGTGGGATGTGAGCAACACGCCGACCTTCTCCTCCTGTGACATGGTGCGGATCGCGTCGCGGATGTGTTGTTTGGCGACCACGTCCAAGCCGATGGAAGGCTCATCGAGCAGAAGCAGTTTGGGGCGGTGAAGAAGCGACGCGGCGACTTCACAGCGCATCCGTTGTCCCAGCGAAAGTTTGCGGACGGGAGTCTCCAGCAGATCCTGAATCTCGAATGCCTCCGAAAGAAAGGCGATCCGTTTTTTCGTTTCGCGGTCGTCAAGTTCGTAAATTTTTCCGAACAACATGAACGTGTCAATCGCGGGGAGGTGGTACCACAACTGCGGGCGTTGACCGAAGACCGTGCCGATGTGATACGCCAGTTTCTGCCGCTCCTTCCACGGGACGAAGCCGAGAACTTTCGCATCGCCGCTAGTGGGATGCAAAATGCCCGTGAGAATTTTTATCGTGGTGGATTTTCCCGCGCCGTTCGGGCCAATGAAGCCGAGCAGTTCACCCGCTTCCATTTGAAAGGAAAGTCCGCGCACGGCTTCGACGGTGTTGTATTCGGGTTTGACGAGCGCGCACAGAGAACCGCGCATCCCTGCGGCTTTGCGTTTGGTCTGGAATGTTTTTTGGAGATTGGCGACTTCGATGGAGGGCATAATTTTTTAACCACAGAGTCACGGAGACACGGAGAAAAATGAATTCTCAGCGACTCTGTGATCTCTGTGGCAGAGTTTAAAGTTTTATCAACGGCATTTTATCTTGCACTACCTCAAACCCATTCATCTTCCATTTGTTGATCCCGCCGTCCGCTTGAAACACATTGTGAAGCCCGCGCCGCTTCAGCACGGAGATCGCGATCATCGAGCGATTTCCGCTCGCGCATTGGATCGCCAGCGGTTTCTCTTTCGCGAACGGCAACTCGTCCCACGCGATGCGCCCGCCCTCAAAATGGATCGCGCCCGCGATGTGCCCGCTTTCCCATTCCGAGAGTCGCCGCACATCAATTAATTGTAAGGGCGGACGGCCGTCCGCCCTTACGGAATTCAATTGTTCTTTCAATTCTTTGGGACTCAAACTGCGAACCGTCTCAACAGGATATTCCCGCGCCCACGATTCGATTCCGCCATCGAGATAGCCGACGAGGTCATCGAATGCAATGCGGATGAGTTGCCGTGTCGCTTCGGACACTTCATTCTGGTTCGCCCCTAGGAGGATGATTCGACTCCCGAATGGAATCACCCAGCCCGCCCACACGTTGAGCGGAGCGTCCACGCGGATGCCAAATGAATTGGGAATGTGTCCCGCGCCGAATGCTTTCTGATGGCGCACGTCCAATACAACAATGCCTTCATCTATCAGCGATTTGACTTCACTAGCGGATAACGGTTTCAACACTGGCACGCCGCCTAAAATTTTCGCGCCGTGCTGGTTGAGTCCACGCATGTAGTTGTAGTAGGTGGGGTAGGCGGGAAGATTCAATAGCGAGCGTTTGATAAATTCTTCCTCGCTCATCGGTTGTGCAAGATGATTTGTCTTTCGTTCGCGTCCAATCGTTGAGACTCGCTCGCCAGAGGCAGGCGCGACACAAAACGAACCCGCGCCGTGAGTTGGGAAGACATCCACTTCGTCGGGCAGTTTCAATAACTTGTCGTGGATCGTGTGATACAGGTCGTGCGCGAGCGCGTGCGTATGTTCATGCCCGAGTAAGTCTGTTCGCGCCGCGCCGCCGACGATGAGCGCGCCGCCGCTGAATAAAGCCGAGGGTGTCTTGCCATCCGCATCGGTGACGAGAAATGAAATGTGTTCAGGTGAATGACCTGGCGTCGTCATCACACGGATCTGGAACGCGCCGAGATCAATGATCGAATTTTCATCGAGCGGATGATGGTCGAAGCCGAGTTTCGCCTCTGCGCTTGCGCCGATGACTGCGTTTGTTTGATGCGCGATCTCGCGGTTGCCCGAGATGAAGTCCGCGTGGAGGTGGGTGTCGAGAACATGCGTCAAGGTTAGACCAAGCTGACGAGCGGTAGACAGGTAGCGGTCCGCGTCGCGAAGCGGGTCTATCAGTATCCCTTTTTTGGTGTCGTGCGATCCGATCAAATAGGCGGAGTTGCCCAGTCCGGCATCCACGAACGGTTCGATAAAATAATCAGCCACGCGGAAATTATACTGTCCCTTTACAACAATGTGCCGCGCAGAATCACTGCGGCGACGGAAAAATAGATGATCAGCCCGGACACGTCTACGAGTGTGGCAACGAAAGGCGCGGACGATGCGGCGGGGTCGAGACCGATGCGGCGCAGGACGAATGGCAGCATGGAGCCAGCGAGGCTTCCCCAGAGGACGATCCCAATGAGCGCGATGCCGACCGTCAGCGCGATCAGGAACCAATGCTCACCGTATGAGCCAAATAATTTTGCCCAAAGTGTGATGCGGATGAAACCGATCGTGCCCAAGATCGCTCCCAGCGAAAGACCCGAAAGGATCTCGCGGCGCATCACGCGCCACCAATCTTTTAGTTTGACTTCGCCAAGCGCCATGGCACGGATGATCAACGTGGAGGCTTGCGAGCCTGAATTCCCGCCGCTTGAAATGACAAGTGGAACAAAGATCGAAAGGACGACCGCCCTGGCGATCTCATCTTCAAACCTGCCCATGGCGGTTGCCGTGAGCATTTCGCTGAGGAATAGGATCACGAGCCAGGTCGCGCGTTTGCGCACCATCGTTGGGATGGCGATCTCCATGTAAGGTTCGTCGAAGGCTTCGGAACCGCCGATCTTGTGAATGTCTTCCGTTGCCTCTGCTTCGGCTACATCAAGGATGTCGTCTACTGTGACCACTCCGATCAGAATCCCATCCTGGTCTGTAACGGGCAGACCGTTCAGGTCGGCATCTTTGAACACTTCCACCGCGACCTCGCGGTCATCTGTCGCTTTCAGCGAAACGAAGCGCGAGTCCATGAGATCTGTGATACGTGTCTTCGGCTTGGCGAGCAGGATCTGTCGGATACGCAGATCGTCGATCAGTTTGCCTTTCTGGTCTATCACGTACACCACGCTCATTGTTTCGCTGTCCATTCCGTAGCGGCGGATATGGTCGAGCGCGTACGTGACCGTCCATTGCGGGCGGACGCGAACGAAGTGGGGCGACATCAGGCGTCCCACCGTGTTTTCTTTGTAGCCGAGTAAATGAGATGCCCGCGCCCGTTCTTCGGGGGCAAGCAAGCTGAGCAGTTGCTGGGTGGCGGGAGCGGGAAGTTCTTCGAGCAGGGATGTGCGGTCGTCATCCGACATCTCGTTCAAAATGTTGGCAACGTCGTTGCGCGTCATCGCCTTGAGCAATTCTTCCTGACGCTCGCCGGGCAGATACGCAAAAACTTTCGAGGCTTGCGCGCGCGGCAGAAGGCGGAAGAGAACCGCTTCTTTCTCAGCCGACAGCGGTTCCATCAGGCTGGCGATGTCTCTCGGTTTCCAGTTTGCCGTCTGCGTGCGGAGCGACGCGAAGTCGCGCGCCTCGATCAACGCTTCCAGATTCAAGTTTTTCATTTTTGCATTCATTCATGCGCCTCCATGATAAAAATTTCCATTTACGGGTGTCATTCTCCCGAAGGACATCGGGACGATGTGAGCATAGCGAAGAATCTCTGGGAAAGTCGTAGAGACCCCTAGCGAGCACTCAGGGTGAAATGGCTGTGGGTTTAAAGATGTAAAGCGGTGCATTAACAAAAAACCACCTTGGGAATTCTCCGAAGGTGGCGAAGGTTCACGCGATGACAGGCAGGCAGATCACGCGCCGCTCAAAAAGAAAAGCCGCGACGCGTTGATACAGCCCGATGGAATCGGTGAAATTCGCGATTCGGAGACTTGTAGACGCGGTTGAGTTGGGCGCGATAAAGGAACATCTGCGTCCAAGGCGGTCTCTTCCTTTCTTGGCGTGCTGTGAATTAGGTCCATAAGAACTTGGTGGGTTATACTCCCGCGCTTGTTTGTTCGTCAAGGGAAGAAGATTTCAATTTAGTTATGAACTTCATCGAAAACCATTGACAAATTACGCCCCTTGTTGGATTTGAGTTTGCGAGACAACGCGGTTGCGAGTGCGCTTGGCGAGGTAGAGGGCTTGATCAGCGATCTTGCACAATTCGTCCACATCGGGATGATCTTTTGAACACGAGACGCCCGCGCTGAATGTGATCTTCAAGGTAACGTCTTTGAAAGCGAAGGTTGACGATTCGATGTGCGCGCGCATCCGTTCCGCGACTTCGACGGCTTCCTCCAGCGCGGTAGCGGGGAGCAGGATCAAAAATTCTTCGCCGCCCCAACGCGAGACCGTGTCTTCGATGCGCGCGGAAAGTTGCAGGTTTGCCGCCATCCATTTCAACACTTCATCGCCCGTGTCGTGACCGTGCGTGTCGTTGACGCGTTTGAAGTGATCCACGTCCAGCAGAATGACCGAGAAATCCTTCACGCGGCGTTCGGCGCGTCGCAACTCATAATCGAGCAGTTCGTGCATGGCGCGGCGGTTGCGGACGCGGGTGAGCATGTCGTTCATCGCCAGTTCGTTCAAATGATATTGCAAGCGCTGGCTGATCATGAAGATGAAGCCTCCCACCCATAAAAAGCTGAGGATATAAACGATCAGGATGGAAAACGATTTGGTCGCTGTTTCCCCGGGCGCTATCTCGGCTGGAGACACCATCGCCGCGATTATTTTTATGAGGGAAACAAGCGCATAAAGAAGAAGAGGAAAGGCGGTGAGGTTGGCGCTCAACCGAAAAGTTTTATTGTTAGAACGTATGAGAGTGTACGCGCTTGCCGCGCTTATGGGGATATTTGCAAGTTCGGTGATAATAATGATCGGGATGGGACGAAAAAATGTAAGCAGTAAAGCAAGGTAGCCAAGCGGGATCACGCCATAGAGGATCCAGCGATGCGGCGGTCTCTCTGTGAACTGGCAGATCGCCAGATACATCAGCATGTTACCCGTGTAGATGGCAATGTTAGACGTAATACCGATCGCAAACCCGAACTGAGGATGAAACAAAATCAGGAAGAACCCCGCAGACAGGAAAAGCGTGGAAAGAAAAAATGCCCTCACGCCTCGATATTCCCGAATGACAAAAGAGCCCGTAAGGATGATGATCGCCTGCATCAGGAACGTGATGCCGATCATCAAGGTGATCGGTCCTAGCGCAAGCCAGGAAGGGGCGTCAGGTGGTGGCGGAGGCGGTTGGTACATCATTTTGCAAACGGCAAATATTTCTCGTTCAAACTATCCATGTGATGATCCACGTGACCGACGAGCATGTAGATCAACGCCCGCGCGCTGACGGGGTATCCGCTGGCGGCGCCGACGCGAAGCGCGGATTTGTCGCTCATATTATGAATTGCGAGAATGTTTGCGCGGCGCAGATGTTCGAATTCTTGAATCAAATCTTTGATCGGATGTGAATCAAACCCCGCCTCGCGTACAAAATCATTTTGCTCGAAGCCTGGGAGCGGAGTCGCATCATTTCGTGAGATACGCACGAGTCGGTACGAAAAGACGCGCTCCACGTCGTTGAGATGTCCCATCACTTCTTTGATTGACCACTCGTTTGGAGCGTCGCGGAAGAGGGCTTGCTTATCCGAAAGTTTCCCAAGCGCGGATTGAATCTCGTCAATTTGATTCGAGAGCGCGGCAAGCACGTCGCCTTTTGACGCCGCGCGCTGCACATAACCCGCGTAGAATTCGGCGTATTCGCCTGAGTTTGGAGGTGAGAGTTTGTTCATGTGAAGTCCTTTGCTGGATTATAGTCCATTGGTTTTATAATCTTAGTATGAAAGAAATCGAGGAGCTTGAATGAAAGTCGATTATCCAACTTTACCTTTCGCAAACAAAAAGAAATGGGCAGACTGGCTCGCCAAACAGCACGACAAGTCTGTGGGCGTGTGGCTGAAGCTGGCGAAAAAGGATTCGGGTATAGCCTCTGTGACGTATGACGAAGCGGTGGAGTCCGCGTTGTGCTATGGCTGGATTGACGGACAAAAGAAAGGTTTTGACGACAAGTATTGGCTTCAGAAGTTCACGCCACGTGGACCGAAAAGTATCTGGTCGAAGATCAATACCCAGAAGGCGGAACGTCTGATCAAAAGCGGTGAAATGAAACCCGCGGGACTCACAGCAATTGAAGTCGCTAAAAAAGATGGTCGTTGGGCGCAAGCATACGAATCGCAGAAAAATATTTCAGTCCCTCAGGATTTTCAGTCCGCGTTAGATAAGAATAAAAAAGCCAAGGCTTTCTTTGATACGTTGAAAAGCTCTGAAAGATACTCCTTCTTGTTCAGAATACATACGGCAAAGAAGGCAGAGACGCGCGCGAAACTCATTCGAAAGTTTGTTGAAATGCTTGAAAAGAACGAGAAGGTTCATTTATTCAAGCCTCCCGCTTGACGTATCTCCTCATCACGAAGATAATCAACCGCATGGACGACAATGAAATCCGACAGATCGTGCAAAACGTGGTTAGGAAGATGACGGGCACGCCTCAAACCGACCCTCAGCCTGCCTCGCCCGTAGGCAAGCGGATCGTCGCCCTCGGCGCAGATCACGGCGGATTCGAGTTGAAAGGAATCCTCAAGACCGAGATCGAGTCGCTTGGTTTCACCGTCATGGACGTTGGCACGAACAGCAAAGAGCCAGTTGACTATCCCGACTTCGCCCATTCCGTCGCGCAGATGGTAGGGGCAGGCCGCGCGTGGCGCGGCATCATGATTGACGGCGCGGGAATCGGCAGTTGCATCGTTGCGAATAAGGTGCCAAACGTCCGCGCGGGGATGGCGTATGATGTTTCGTCCGCGAGCAACAGCCGCGAGCACAACGACACGAACGTGCTGACCCTCGGCGCGGGCTTGATCGGAGTCAACCTGGCGAAGCAGATCGTCAAAGTCTGGCTCACCACCGACTTCGGCGGCGACCGCCACACAAAGCGCGTGGATAAGATAAAATCGGTCGAGAAGCAATATCTGAAATAAACATCGCCACAGAGACCACAGAGTTTTTGAGAAAGAATCGAAAGGCTCAGCGCTCTCTGCGGCTAAAGAGAATCAATGAAACCCGACCCAAAACTTGTTGAACAACTCGTAGAAATCATTACCCATGAAGTGCTTGCCGCGATGATGGAGGATGAAACGCGCGCTGGCAACCCTGTTGCCTACCACTGCAAACTCGATTGCGTGGATGGGTTGTGCGTTCGCACTTGCTTCGATGACGTTGGCAATGTGGTCAGCGCGGGGGCGGAGAGAATTTCGTCCACGCTGGGAGCGATTCCGCAAGAGTTGGCAGTGGCAAAGATGATCGATCACACACTGCTCAAGCCCGATGCCACGCAACAAGAGATCGCCCAACTCTGTTACGAAGCGCGGAAGTACGGATTCGCGTCCGTGTGCGTGAACCCGACGTGGGTGAGTCTGTGCGCGGAATTGCTTAAGGGTTCGGAGGTCAAAGTCTGCACGGTGATCGGTTTTCCGCTCGGCGCGACATCCTCCGAATCGAAAGCGTTTGAAACCGAGACAGCTATCAAGCAAGGCGCAACTGAGATTGACATGGTGATCAACGTCGGCGCGTTGAAGGCGCGCGACATTGAAACAGTCGCGCGAGATATTCGCGGCGTGGTCAAAGCGGCGCATTCGCATGGCGTGATCGTCAAGGTCATTATCGAAACCGTGTTGTTGACCGATGAAGAAAAAACAATCGCAAGCATCACGTCGAAAGAAGCAGGCGCGGACTTTGTTAAAACGTCTACGGGATTCGCGGGCGGCGGCGCGACTGTCCATGATGTGGAGTTGATGCGCAAAGCGGTCGGTCCGCAGATGGGAGTCAAGGCGTCGGGCGGAGTCCGCACGTTTGAAGATGCGCAGAGCATGATCCAAGCAGGCGCAACACGCATCGGCGCGTCGGCGGGGGTGAAGATCATTCAGGGTCCGAGCGACCAAGTTGAAGGGAAGAAAGAAGCGGGTTCTTCATCCAAGTATTAATCATCCTTGCGAAGGTTTAAAACCTTCGCAAGGATTTGGAGTCAAAAATGTTCATCGCAAAAGTGATCGGCACAACGGTATCCACCATCAAAGACGAAAAATTGCACGGGCGCAAATTGCTCATCCTGCGGCAGACCGATGAAACGGGTGCGGTGTCGGGCAAGCCGTATGTGGCTGTCGACACGGTGGACGCGGGCGTCGGCGATCTGGTGCTGACCGCGTCGGGCTCGTCGGCGCGGCAAACGAACATCACAAAAGACACGCCAGTGGATGCGGTCATCATGGCGATCATCGATACGCTCGAAGCCGATGGAAAAATTACGTTTCGAAAATAATGAGCAAAAAATTTTATACCGACAAAGATATCGAAGAACTTTTTCACAACGGCATCAAGTCTTTGCAAATCAATGACGATGTTGTGCTCACCGATCTCGCCTTCGAAAAAGCGCGGACGTTGGGATTGCTTGCGGATGATTCTCCGCCCGCCGCGCCTGTGCGACCTTATTTATCGGATGTGAAGCCGCGTCATACGACGGGGATAGTTGATTCAGTTTCTTCGGCATTATCTCAGCCTCAGCCGACCCTCACCCCCGACGCCTCTCCCTCACGGGAAAAGGGAGTCGAACTTGAAAAACGTATCCGCGAAAAAGTTGCCGCGAAACTTGGGAATCAAGTGGATGCGTCTTTGCTCGACGCGATCATCAAACGCACGCTCAAAGCGACGGGGATGAAATAATGATGTGTCTCGTACCGCGACATGAATGTCGCACGCCAGCAAAATGCGACATAAATGTCGCAGTACGAATCGGGGAGAAATAATCATGTTATTCGGACGCGTCAAAGGCAACGCGGTTTGCACGATCAAATATCCCAACATCGAAGGCGTGAAGTTGCTCGTCGTCCAACCGTTGAATAAGCGACTCGAACCCATCGGCGTTCTGCAAGTCGCCGCGGACGTTGTCCACGCGGGAGTTGGCGATCTGTGTGTGATGGTCCGTTCGCGCGAAGCCGCGCTTGCCATGCGAGATGAAAAGTTCGTGCCGATTGACCTTGCGTTGGTTGGCATCGTGGATGAGTTGGAAGTAAAGCCCGATGGTGAGTTTGAATATACGTTGAAGGTTGGTCAAAGCAAGTTCACGTAAGATTTTCACCACAAAGGACACGAAGAACACAAAGGAAAAAGCAAGGAAATGGTTATCGGTAAAGTTGTCGGCACTATCGTCACCACCATCAGCCACGCACACTACAAGAATCGTAGACTGCTCGTCGTCCAGCCTTTGTTGGTGGACGGCGAAAAGCCCGACGATGATTTCATCGCGCTGGATAACTCACAGGCGGGAATCGGCGATACGGTGCTGGTCAACCGCGAAGGGAATGGCGCGCGCCAAGTGCTGGGAATCCCTGACGGGTGCGTGATTTCGGTCATTGTGGGGATTGTGGATAGTGTGAGCGTAGTAAAATAAAGTGAGATACTATGCCTGAAATTTCCCGTTTCTTCGGCATTATCATCCGCATGTACGTGGAGGTGGGCGCACCTCACCACCATCCCCATCTGCATGCCTATTATCAAAATGCTGTTGGTATTTATCGTATTGACCAAATCGAAATGATCGAGGGAAGACTTTCCCGAAAAGAACAGCGCCTTGTTGAAGCGTGGATCGTTTTGCACCAGAACGAATTATTGGAAAACTGGGACAGGTTGCAATCTGGCGAGTTGCCGTTCAAGGTTGCGCCGCTCAAGTAGAAAGAAGGATAGACGATGGAACATAAGATTTATCGCATAGTTTCGTTCGAGCCGATTGATGCCTTTACATTGCGGATGGTTTTTGATGATGGGACGGAACAAACAATTGACTTTCGCCCAATTCTGGCAGGCGAAATCTATGGACCCTTGCAGGATGAAAAACTGTTTGCCCAAGTGGAAATTGATCCTGAAGTCCATACGCTTGTTTGGCCTAATGGGGCCGACTTTGATCCTGCAACCCTGCATGATTGGCCCGATCATATTGACGAGCTAAAGAAAATGGCGGAACGATGGGGCGCGGTCAGGGCGTAGGAAGTATTGGCATCAGGAAGCGTTTGGCGCGAGGTAATGCCGACAGTCGTATGATCCATTTTGGATATTTCGGATAGTGTGAGTGTGGAAAGGCGACTTTGTATATGACATTAAACCAAACGTTCCCCAAAGAACTCGAAAGCGAAGTCGTTGCGCGATTTCAAGATTGCGACCCGTTCGGGCATCTCAACAACGCCCGCTACATGGATTATTTCATCAATGCCCGCGAAGACCACCTGATCCAGTTTTACAACCTCAACATCTACGAACACGCGGACAAGGAAAAGGCGGCTTGGGTGATCTCAAAAACACAGATCGCCTACCTGCGACCTGTGCTGGTCATGGAAAAAGTCCGCATCCGCACGCGAGTGCTGTTCTACTCGGAAAATTCTATTGTCGTTGAGGGATTGATGCTCGATAGCGAAGGGACGCGGCTCAAGTCCATGCTGTGGGTGGATTTTGCCTACGTCAGTCTAACTACTGGCAGACCGATGAAACACCCGCCAGAGATGATGGATCTGTTGCAGAAAGCCCTTTTCAGCGATTCGTTTAACCCCGATGGATTCAACCAGCGCGTGGAAGCTGTCCGCGCGGAGGTAAAGGGTAAAGAATAAGTAAAATTGGAGGATGGTTTGTTGTAACCAAAATGTTTAGTAATCCCCATCTTCCATCTCCTTAATAAATCTTTGACTTGTTTCCGTGAGATTTGTAATGTTTAATCGCCTTAATTGCTTCTGCAAATATCCGTCGGCTACCATTACATCATCCCAGTCGTTAGCATATGGAACTATTGAATAACCCCAAAATTCATGTAGCATTGGGTCAATAATTTCAAACGCAAATTTAATGGTCTTTTCGTCAAGTTCGCTACTTGGAACAGCAAAATGAGTTATGGTGTTTCTGATTTTTCCATAGTCGAGATATTGTTGGATATCCTTGATTCTATATCCTGCTGTTGCCCACAAAAGTTCTGGTAGCTCTGAAAACATTTTTGTCTTGCCATACAAGAATAGTTCTCTGAGTGTCAAGCTATAAGGAGTTGATGAAGATCGTGGTAGAGTTTCAAATATAAGTAAAGGATGTTCTTGCGCTATTCTTGCCTTGATAATTATTTCTGCTCCATGTGCTGCTAGCATTACACCCATTGGATGCGCATATGGCTTTGCCAGTTCGGCAAAAATAGAATCGCAGATAGCCCTTCCCAGGGAGGAACATCCAAAGTCAAGCATGTGATCTGTAATCTCCTTTAAGTCCGCTGGATTTGGGTACATTGGTTGTACCTACCTTTCTGTTTTATAGTTAAGTGCAGTTTAGGAGTTGCTCAATAATGCTTCTTGATCCCGCCGAACCCAAACATCTTATTCTTCTCCGTCATCTGGACGAAGTAGCGCAGTCGTTTCTTGAACTCCTCAGGGCGGTGACGGGCTCCGTGGATGAACGCGATGCGAATCCACTTGTACGAGTCTGAAAATTTCTGAAAATTCTTCCACGCTTGCTTGTTGGCTTTGATCGCTTTCAAAATATCAGGCGGGACGACGAATTCCTCGTTCAAAATATCTCCCAGCGAATCAACGACTTCTTTCATCACTTTCTTCTTCGCTACCAAATACCGTAATCGTTCGATGTTGGCTTGCGAGTAACTTGACTTGGGTTTCCTCGGCGAGAAGCGTTGCGCCGTGCGCTCATCGTCCAATCTCTTGGCGATGGAGTCGATCCAGCCGAAGCACAGGGCTTCCTCCACCGCGTCGTTGTACTCGATGCGC